>NZ_JBIUZD010000010.1:0-52843 GCF_044744885.1 Streptomyces sp. NPDC087215 | reverse complement strand
CCGGAGCAGGCCCGCACCGGCCCGCACCGGCGCGGTCCGGCCGTGACCGGGGGCGGGAGGGGTGGTGCGCCCCGGCGTCCGGGCCGGTGCCGTACGCCCCACGGCCACCCGCTCACCGCTCACCACCGCCCACCGGCGCGCGACACCGCACCCCTGCGTCCGCCCGGGGCGTCACGCCCCCGGCCAGAGTCCCTCCGGGGTCAGGCCGAGGAGGTCGATGGCGTTGCCCCGGACGATCCGCTCCACCACGTCCCCGGGCAGATGGCCCATCTGCGCCTCGCCGACCTCGCGGGACTTGGGCCAGGTGGAGTCCGAGTGCGGGTAGTCCGTCTCGTAGAGCACGTTCCCGGCGCCGATCGCGTCGAGGTTCCGCAGCCCGAAGGCGTCGTCGAAGAAGCAGCCGTAGACGTGCCCGGCGAACAGCTCGGACGGCGGGCGCAGCACCTTGTCGGCGACCCCGCCCCAGCCCCGGTTCTCCTCCCAGACGACGTCGGCGCGCTCCAGGATGTACGGGATCCAGCCGATCTGTCCCTCCGCGTACATGATCCTCAGGTTCGGGAAGCGCTCGAACTTGCCGCTCATCAGCCAGTCGACCATCGAGAAGCAGCAGTTGGCGAAGGTGATGGTGGAGCCGACGGCGGGCGGGGCGTCGGCGGAGGTGGACGGCATCCGGCTGGAGGAGCCGATGTGCATGGCGATGACCGTGCCGGTCTCGTCGCAGGCACGGAGGAAGGGGTCCCAGTGGTCCGTGTGGACCGAGGGCAGCCCGAGGTGCGGGGGGATCTCGGAGAAGGCCACGGCCCGCACCCCGCGCGCGGCGTTGCGGCGCACCTCGGCGGCGGCCAGTTCGGGGTCCCAGAGCGGGATGAGGGTGAGCGGGATGAGCCGCCCCCGGGCCTCGGGCCCGCACCACTCCTCCACCATCCAGTCGTTGTAGGCGCGGACGCAGAGCAGTCCCAGCTCGCGGTCGGACGCCTCGGTGAAGGTCTGTCCGCAGAAACGGGGGAAGGTGGGGAAGCAGAGCGCGGACTGGACGTGGTTGACGTCCATGTCGGCGAGGCGCTCGGGCACGGAGTGGGAGCCGGGCCGCATCTGCTCGTAGGTGATGACTTCGAGGCGTATCTCGTCGCGGTCGTAGCCGACGGCGGTGTCGAGGCGGGTGAGCGGCCGGTGCAGGTCCTCGTAGACCCACCAGTCGCCGACCGGCCCGTCGTCCCCCTTGGCCCCCATGACCGGGGCGAACTTGCCGCCGAGGAAGGTCATTTCCTTCAGCGGGGCGCGGACGATCCGGGGGCCGGTGTCGTGGTGGCGGGACGGGAGGCGGTCCCGCCAGACGTGCGGGGGCTCCACGGTGTGGTCGTCCACCGAGATGATCTTCGGGAAGGTCTCCATGCGCTTCACGGTAGCGCCGATCTGACGGTCCGTCAGCTATTGTGCGGCAGATCGGGGCGGACGGGGGCGCCCCGGCGGCCCGCCCCGGAGCCCTCCGGAGGCCCGATCGAGGCCCCGGCGAGACCGACCCGATGCTGACGGACCCCCTCCGGACAAGGCAGACTGTGCGGGGCGAGACCAGCGGTTGCGGTACGGCAGGGGGAGCGATGGACCGTGAGAACGGGCCGCGAGTTCCGGTGCAGCGGGCTCCGAGGACGAGCGCGGCGGCCGACGCGGGTACGGCCACGGACACGGCCGGAACCACGGACGCGGCGACGACCGGGGGTCCGGTGACGGAGCGGGACACCAGTACGGACATGACCATCGACGGGGACGCGGTCTCCGGCGGCTCCGGCGCGGACGCCGTGCCCGGCGCGGACGACGGCTCCGGTACGGCCGGCGGCGCGAGCACGCACGGCGGCCCCGGCGCGGACCGGCGCACGGGCACGGACGACGGCCCCGGCGCGGACCGTGGCGCGGGCCCGGACGGCGGGGCCCGGACCGGCGGCAACGCGCGTACGGAGCCCGGCGGCGGGGCCGACGCGGACGCCCGGACCGGCACCGGCCCCGGCGCGCCCACGGACACGGGGACCACCGGCACCGGACCCGGCGCCCCCACGGACGCCCGGACCACCGGCACCGGAGTCCTGAGCGGCCCGGGGGCCGGGAGCGGCTCCCCCGGGGTCCTCAGGTTCGCCGTGCTCGGGCCCGTCCGGGCCCAGCGCGGGGAGGAGCCCGTGCCCACCGGCTCCCCGCAGCAGCGCGCCCTGCTCGCCGCCCTGCTGCTGCGCGGCGGACGCACCGCCACCGCCGCCGAGCTGATCGACGCGCTCTGGGGCGAGGAGTCCCCCTCGCAGGCCCTCGCGGCCGTCCGGACGTACGCCTCCCGGCTCCGCAAGGCCCTCGGCCCCGAGGTCCTGGTCAGCGAGTCCGGCGGCTACGCCCTGCGCACCTCCGCCGCCGCCCTCGACGTCACCGCCGCCGAGGCACTCGCCGCCGAGGCCGAGAAGCTGCGCACCGCCGGGGACCGGGCGGGCGCCCGGGACCGGCTCGCCGCCGCCCTCGGCCTCTGGTACGGCGAGGCGCTGGCCTCCGTACCGGGGCCGTACGCCGAGACCCAGCGGACCCGCCTGGAGGAGTGGCGGCTGAGCCTCCTGGAGACCCGGCTCGACGTCGACCTGGAGCTCGGCGCGCACGCCGAGGCCGTGTCCGAGCTGACCGCGCTCACCGCCGGGCACCCGCTGCGCGAACGGCTCCGCGAACTGCTGATGCTGGCCCTGTACCGCAGCGGACGGCAGGCCGAGGCGCTCGCCGTGTACGCCGACACCCGGCGGCTCCTCGCCGACGAACTCGGCGTCGACCCCGCCCCCGAGCTCTCCCGGCTCCAGCAGCGCATCCTCCAGGCCGACGCCGAACTGGCCCGCCCGGTCGAGGAGCCCGCACCGGCGGCGGCGCCCGTCGCCCGGCCCGCGCAGCTCCCGGCGACCGTCCCCGACTTCACCGGCCGCGCCTCCTTCGTACGGGAACTCGGCGCCCGGCTGGCCACCGCCGAGGGCCACGTCATGGCCGTGTCGGCGCTCGCGGGCATCGGCGGTGTCGGCAAGACGACCCTGGCCGTGCACGTCGCCCACGAGGCCAGGCCGCACTTCCCGGACGGACAGCTGTACGTGGACCTCCAGGGCGCGGGCTCGGGCGCGGCGGCGCCGGAGACCGTCCTCGGCTCGTTCCTGCGCGCGCTCGGCCTCCCCGACTCGGCCATCCCCGACTCGCTCGACGACCGGGCGGCGCTCTACCGCTCGACGCTGGACGGACGCCGGGTCCTGGTCCTCCTGGACAACGCCAGGGACGCGGCGCAGATCCGCCCGCTGCTGCCCGGCACGGCGGGCTGCGCGGCCCTGGTGACCAGCCGCATCCGGATGGTGGACCTGGCGGGCGCGCACCTGGTGGACCTGGACGTGATGTCACCGGAGGAGGCTCTCCAGCTGTTCACCCGGATCGTCGGCGCGGAGCGGGTCCAGTCCGAGCGGGAGGCGGCCCTCGACGTGGTCGGCGCCTGCGGGTTCCTGCCGCTGGCCATCCGGATCGCGGCCTCCCGGCTCGCGGCCCGCCGGACGTGGACGGTGTCCGTGCTCGCGGCCAAGCTGGCGGACGAGCGGCGGCGCCTCGACGAACTCCAGGCGGGCGACCTGGCGGTGAAGGCCACGTTCGAGCTGGGGTACGGCCAGCTGGAGCCCGCCCAGGCCCGCGCGTTCCGGCTGCTGGGTCTCGCGGACGGCCCGGACATCTCGCTCCCGGCGGCGGCGGCCGTCCTCGACCTGCCGCTGTGGGACACCGAGGACCTCCTGGAGGCCCTCGTCGACACGTCCCTGGTGGAGTCGGCGGCGCCCGGCCGGTACCGGTACCACGACCTGGTCCGGCTCTACGCGCGTGCGTGCGCCGACCGCGACGAGCAGCCCCCGTCGGAGAAGACGGCGGCGCTCTCCCGGCTGCTGGACTTCTACCTGTCGACGGCGGCCCGGGTGTACGCGATCGAGCGCCCCGGCGACCGGCTCGTCGACCACCTGGAGCCCGCCGTCCACGAGGGGCTCACCTTCACCGACCGGCACGCGGCGCAGGACTGGCTGTACGCGGAGGCGAACTGCCTGCTGGCCTGCGTCCGCCAGTCCGCGGCGGCACCGGACACCGTGCGGCGGGCCGTGGACCTGCTGTGGGCGGCGCTCGACCTGGGCGAGTCGGGGGCGAACTCCCGGGAGTTCGAGGCGACGGGCGCCGTGGTGCGCGACGCCGCCCGCGCCCTCGGGGACGACCGGGCGGCGGGCCGCGCGTTCATGGTCCTGGCCGGGGTCCACCACACGGCGGGCCGCTTCAAGGAGGCCGACGCCGACGCCGAACTGGCCCTGCCGCACGCCGACCGGGCCGGGGACCCGGTGCCCGCCTGCTGGTCGGCGAACGCGCGCGGGATCATCGCGCTCTACCAGAGCCGCTTCGCGGAGGGCGAGCAGTACTTCACGGAGGCGATCGAACGGTTCCGGGGCATCGGCGACCAGCCGGGCGAGGCGAGCGCGCTGTGCAACCTCTCCCGCATCCACCTGGCCACCGGCCGCACGTCGAGCGCCATAGCGCTGGCCCGGCAGGGCACCGCGATCTACGACGCCATGGGGCACGCGCTGCGCGGGGCCAACGGGCGGTACGCGCTGGGGCTCGCTCTCACCCAGGACAACCAGCTGGCCGCCGCGGGCGAGCAGCTCCGGGAGGCGCTGGCCGTCTTCGCCGACAGCAGGCAGCGGCTGTGGGAGGGGATGACCCTCTTCCGGCTCTCGGAGGTGGACCTCGCCGCGCAGCGGCACGCCCCGGCGGCGGCCAACGCCGAGATGGCGCTCACGGTGCTGCGCGGCATCGGCGGCGAATGGCGGCGCGGGAACGTCCTCACGGTGCTGGGGCGCGCGCTCTTCGGCATCGGGCAGAGCGGCCGGGCGCTGGTCTGCTGGCGGGAGGCGCTCGGCATCTTCGACGAACTCGGCGCGCCGGAGGCGGCGGAGGTCCGGGCCCTGCTGTCCCCGGCGAACGCCGCGTAGGCGAACGCCGCGTAAGCGCGGGCCGCGTAGGCGCGGGCCGGGGCAGACCGGGTGCCGCGCCGTCCGGACACAGGGCCGTACGTACCGGGGCGGACGCCCACGGGCCCGGTGGTCCCCGCGCCCGGAGCCGGGCTCGGGCGGCCGGGCCGTCCGGTCCGGCAGGGGCGACCGGGCGCCGGGCTGACCGGGCGGGGCCGACCGGGCCGGGTCCGAAGCGGGCGTGCCGGAGGGGCGGGACCGCCCAGGGCCCCGGTCGTGGCCCCGGCCATGGGCGCGGTCATGGCCCCGGTCATGGGTCCGGTCATGGGTCCGGTCGGCCCGTGACGGCCGGTCCGGCGCGGGACGTTTCCCACGGCCGTACGGCCGGTCCGTGGCGGGGCCTCGCCCGAGCCCGCCCTCGTCTCCCGGCGGTCGGCCGCGAGCCCCGCCCCCGTACGGTCCCGTGGCTCGTTTCCAGCCGCCCCCGGAGGGGGGTTCCCACGGCCCGGGAGGCTCCCCGTACCGGCCCGGGAAGGCCCGCGCGCGGGCCCGGTGGCCGTACGGACAACGGCCCCCGCCCGGACCGCGTGCCGCCCGCCTCCGGGCGGCCCCCGTCCGCTTGGCCTGTGCGTTCATCGTTCGTTTATCGCCACCCGGCATGATTCTGCCCATGACGATCCGCCGCGTCGGGGGGCAGACGGGTCGCCGATGAGGGCCGGAACACCCGGTACTAGGGTGATCGGCTCCCGGAGATTCGTCCGGCCGTCCAACGGGGGAACAGCCGGACGAATCTCCTCATCTCTCGGACATCACAAGCAGGAGTTGACCAGCATGACCGACCCGATCACGCAGGACCCGATCATCGCCACCAAGGACATGCACGCCACCTCCGAGCCCGCGCTCGACGCGATCACCGAGAAGGTCACCGGTCCGGACGAGCACCCGATCGTCACCAAGGACATGCACGCGACCTCCGAGCCCGCGCTCGACGCGATAGCCGAGAAGGTGACCGGCCCGGCCGACCACGCCGTCAAGCCGCTCAACTAGACCACTCCCGACGGGGAATGGCCGCGGCGGCGACTTCGGGGGAGCCGCCGGGGCCGACCGGGGAGGTCCGGTCGACGGGGGAGCGCACGGGCCCGGGGGACGCCCGGGACGGAACCAGGGGGGATCCGTCCGGGCGGGGCCCGTGCGCAACGCGATCGGACCACCGCACAGGAGGGGCCGGGCAGCAGCCCGGCCCCTCCCGCGTGCGCGCCCCGGACTTCGGCCGACCCCTTCCGCACGCGCTCCCGCCCCCGACCGGTCCGTTCAGGAGCGGACCCGGCCGCGCAGTTCGCCCTTGAGGACCTTGCCGCTGGCGTTCCTCGGGAGTTCGGGGAGGAACTCGACCTCCCTGGGGACCTTGTAGTTCGCCATCTCGCGGCGGGACCAGGCGATCAGGTCGTCGGCGGTGACCCGGGCGCCGGGGCGGCGGACCGCGAAGGCCTTGCCGACCTCGCCGAGCCTCGGGTCGGGGACGCCGACGACGGCGACGTCCGCGATGTCGGGATGGAGGCCGAGGAGCTGTTCTATCTCGGCCGGATAGGCGTTGAAGCCGCCGACGATGTACATGTCCTTGAGGCGGTCGGTGATCCGCAGGTTGCCCGCCTCGTCGAGGACCCCGACGTCCCCGGTCCGCAGCCAGCCCTCCGCGTCGACCGCCGCCGCCGTCGCCTCCTCGTCCTCGAAGTAGCCGCGCATCACGTGATGGCCCCTGACGAGGATCTCGCCGGTCTCGGAGAGCCGCAGTTCGGTGCCGGGGATGGGTCGGCCCGAGGTGGTGGCGACGGTCTCGTCCGGGTCGTCGCGGCGGCACATGGTGACGATGCCGCTGGCCTCGGAGAGGCCGTACGCGGTGAGGACCGTGGCGATGCCCAGCTCGGAGCGGAGCCGTTCGACGAGGAGGAGCGGGACGACGGCGGCGCCGGTGACGACGAGCCGGAGCGACGACAGGTCGTGGGCGGCGCGGGCCGGGTGGTCCAGGAGGGACTGGTGCAGGGTGGGCGGGCCCGGCAGGACGGTGACGCGTTCGGTGGCGATGTTGGCGAGGACCGTGTCGACGGTGAAGACGGACTGCGGGACGATCACCGCGCCCCGCATCAGACAGGCGAGGACGCCCGCCTTGTAGCCGAAGGTGTGGAAGAAGGGGTTGACCACGAGGTAGCGGTCGCCCTCGCGGAGTCCGGCGAGTTCGGACCAGATCGCGTAGCAGCGCAGGCTCTGGGCGTGGCTGATGACCGCGCCCTTGGGGCGGCCGGTGGTGCCGGAGGTGTAGATGATGTCGGAGGGGGCCTGCGGGTCGATGGCGGCGATGCGTTCGTGGACCCGGGCGGCCGGGACGGCGTCGCCCTCGGCGAGGAACTCCTTCCAGGTGGTCCACTCCTCGGGCGCGCTGTCGCCGAGGACGACGACCCGCTCCAGATCGGGCAGGTCGACGCCGGAGCGGCGCAGCGAGGCCACGTAGGAGGTGCCGAGGAAGGTGCCGGTGACGAAGAGCAGCCGGGCCCGCGAGCGCTGGAGGACGGAGGCGGCCTCGGTGCCCTTGAAGCGGGTGTTGAGGGGGACGAGGACGGCTCCGGCGGTGACCGCGCCGAGTGCGGAGACGATCCAGTCCAGGGTGTTGGGGGCCCAGACCGCGACCCGGTCCCCGGTGCGTATGCCGGTGGCGAGGCAGGCGGCGGCGGCCCGCTCGACCCGTTCGCCCAGCTCGGCGTAGCTGACGCGGGCGCGTCCGTCGACGACGGCCTCCCGCGTCCCGTACCGCTCCGCGGCCGCCCGGACGAGTCCGGGGATCGTGCCCCACTCCAGATCTCCGCGCATCTCCACCTCCACCGTTCCCATGAGCACCGTTCCCATGAGCGCCTCCCCATGAGCTGACTGTTCGTCAGATTAGTTGTAACCTGACGCGCTGTCAGCAGCACTGCCACATGGGGAGGTTGCCTTGCTCAAGGACGCCACGGCCATCGTCGGGATCGGACAGACCGCCTTCGCGAAACAGCTCCCCGAGACGGAACGGGCCCTCGCCTGCCGGGCGATCCTCGCGGCCCTCGACGACGCCGGGATCGATCCCTCCGAGGTGGACGCCTTCGCCTCGTACACGATGGAGGAGACCGACGAGGTGGACGTCGCCAAGTCCATCGGCGCCGGGGACGTCACCTTCTTCTCCAAGGTCGGCTACGGCGGCGGCGGTTCCTGCGCCACCGTCGGCCACCTCGCCGCCGCGATCGCCTCCGGGCAGGCGAGCGTCGGCGTGGCCTGGCGGTCCCGGAAGCGGGGCAGCGGACCCCGGCCCTGGAAGAACACCGCCGTCCAGCTCCCCACCCCCGGCCAGTGGACCCGCCCCTTCGGGCTGCTCCGCCCCGCCGACGAGATCGGGATGCTGGCCCGCCGCTACATGCACGAGTACGGCGCCACCCGCGACCACCTCTTCAACGTGGCCCTGGCCTGCCGCAACCGCGCCAACCAGAACCCCGGCGCGATCATGTACGAACGGCCGCTGACCCGGGAGATGTACATGACCTCCCGCTGGATCAGCGAGCCCCTCTGCCTCTTCGACAACTGCCTGGAGACCGACGGCGCCCTCGCCTGCGTGATCGTCGGCGCCGAACGGGCCCGCGACTGCCGCCAGAAGCCGGTGTACGTCCACTCCGCCGCGCAGGGCCTGCCCGCCCAGCACCACGGCATGGTCAACTACTGGAACGACGACCCGCTCTCCGGCCCCGCCTGGACCGCCGCCCGGCACCTGTGGAAGAACGCCGACTTCGGCCCCCAGGACGTGGACGTCGCCCAGATCTACGACGCCTTCACCCCCCTCGTCCCGCTCTCCCTGGAGGGCTACGGCTTCTGCGGGCGCGGCGAGGGGGCGGCCTTCACCGAGGGCGGCGCCCTGGAGATCGGCGGACGGCTCCCCGTGAACACCGGCGGCGGCGGCCTCTCCGAGGCGTACGTGCACGGCTTCAACCTCATCAACGAGGGCGTGAAGCAGCTCAGGGGCGTCTCCACCGCCCAGGTCCCGGACGCCGCCACCTGCCTGGTCACGGCGGGCGAGGGCGTCCCCACATCGGCGATCCTGCTGAGGAGCTGAGAGAAGATGCTGACACCTGTCGTCGACGAGGACGGCGCCCCCTTCTGGGAGTACGCCGCCCGGGGCGAGCTGCGGATCCAGTCCTGCGCCGACTGCGGCGAGCTGCGCTTCCCGCCCCGCCCCTGCTGCCCGCACTGCCGGTCCTTCGCGAGCGAGTGGCGGCTGATGTCCGGACGCGGCCGGATCTGGTCGTACGTGCTGCCGCACCCGCCCCTGCTGCCCGAGTACGCGGCCCAGGCCCCGTACAACGCGGTCCTCGTGGAGCTGGCCGACGCCCCCCGCGTCCGGCTCGTCGGGAACGTGGTCGCCGCCCCCGACGCCCCGCTGAACTCGGTCGACCCGGCGCGGCTGCGCATCGGCGCGCCCGTGCGGGTGGCCTTCACCCCGCTCGACGGGCTCGCCGTCCCCCGCTGGCTCCTGGAGCGCGGATGAGCGTCCGCGTCGAGCGGGACGAGAGGACCGGGGTCGCGGTCGTCACCCTCGACCGGCCGGACCGGCACAACGCGATCACCCTGGGGATGGCCCGTGAACTCGCCGCTGTCTGGCGGGCGTTCCGGTACGAGGACGAGGTCCGCGCGATCGTCGTCACCGGGGCCGGCGGGCGGGCCTTCAGCACCGGCGTCGACCGGACGGACGCCGGGGAGGTGCCCCAGCCCTCCTCCCCGTACACGATCGACGACCCCCTCCTCACGATCGGGCCCAAGGCGAACGACCTGTGGAAACCGGTGGTCGCCGCCGTCGAGGGGATGGCCTGCGGCGGGGCCTTCTACCTGCTCGGCGAGGCCGAGTTCCTGATCGCCGGGGAGGACGCGTCCTTCTTCGACCCGCACACCACCTACGGGATGGTCAGCGCCTTCGAGACCGTCCACATGGCGCTGCGGATGCCGCACGGGGAGGCCGCCCGGATGGCCCTGATGGGCGGGGCGGAACGGATCTCGGCCCGGCGGGCGTACGAGACCGGGCTCGTCTCCGAACTGACCCCGCCCGGCGGGGCGCTCGACGCCGCCCGGCGGGCCGCCGCCGTCATCGCCGCCCATCCGACGGAGGCCGTCCAGGGCACGGTGCGGGCCCTGTGGTCCGTACAGGAGAGCGCCAGGTCCCGGGCCCTGGCGCACGCCCCGCACCTGGTCTCCCTGGGGAACCTGCCACCGGAACGGCAGGCGGAGCTGTTCGGCCGCAGGCCGGACGGGCACCGGCTCCGGTGACGGGGGCCGGGGGCGGGTGGACCGGGCGGGGCGGGCGGGGCGGGCAGTGCGGAGGGCCGGGCGGGGCGGGTGGGGCGGGCGGGCGGAGCCGGACCGGCGCGAACCGGACCGGTCGCCCGGCCCCGCTCCGCCCGGCCCCGGCAGGGCACGGACCGGCGTGATCCTCCGTGCCCGCCCCCGCCCCGGCGGAGCCCGCTCCTACCGCTCCACCCGTACGTCGTACACCCAGCAGTTCTCCACCCGGTCGACGGCCTTCGGGTCCTTCATCGGGACCTCGAAGCGCTTCTTCCGGCCGCCCTCGACCGTGACCAGCGTCTCCACCGAGTCCACCGCCGAGCCCGAGGCGCCCTTGAACTCCAGGGTCACCCGGAAGGTCTCGGTGTCCCGTTCCTTCGAGGTGATCTCCAGGGTCGCCGTGGTGTCCGCGCGCCGGGCGGTCCTCCCCTTGCCCTTCCGCCGCTCGGGCTTCACGCAGTCCACGACCACGACCTCCGCCGTCGCCCGGGACGGGGTGGGAGTCGGCGCCGTGGTGCCCGAGCCGGAGCCCCCGTAGTCGTCGTTGCGCTTCTCGTCGCTGGAGCAGCCGCCGCCCGAGTCGTCGTCCGAACCGCCCCCCGACGAGTGACCGCCGCTCCTGCTCTTCCCGCTCTTCCCGCCGCTCCCGCCGGTGCTGGTCTGGAACCCGGTCAGCGCGAGCACCACCACCGTGAGCGTCGCCGCGAGCTTCAGCCGTGTGCGTACCATTCCGCTCCCCCGTTGCTGTCGTGTTCGCGCCACCCTAGGGGACGGGCCGCGTGGCGGGCCTCACCCACCCGGCGTAGCGTCGGGAGCGAGAGCCGTCCCCGTGAAGGAGGCCGCAGCGATGGTCCGCAACGTCATCGGCTCGGTCCTGGCTCTCGCCGGAGCGACGGCCGCCGTCTGGAGCCCCTTCCGTGCCTGGTACGACGGCCGTCACGGGCGCGACTACGCGATCGGTGACCTGTTCAGCGGCATCACCGACGGCAGGCCCGACGTGCTCGCCTCGATCCTGCTGCCGTTCGCCTTCGCCGCCCTGCTCACCGTGTTCGGCGTGGTCCTGCGCTCCCGGGCGCTGGTGGCCGTCGCCGGGCTCGTCGTCCTCGGCTTCACGGTCCTGTGGATGGTGCGGGTCGGGCAGGCCGAGGGCAGCCTGGTGATCTCGGGCGACGGCCGGGGGCTCGGCCAAGGCGTGGCGAACGCCCTCGGTGGCGGGGTCCTGCTGCTGGTCGGCGCGCTCGTGATGTCGGGCCGGTCCCGCCGCCGCACCGCACCGCGCCGGGGTCCCGCGCCGGAGCCCGTACCTCCTGCGGAACCGCCGCCGGACGTCACCGGGGGGACGCCGGACCAGCACCCCACGGCCTCGACGCCGTACGCGGCGACCCGCACCTTCGACGTACCGCCGCCGGAGCCCCCGCGCGAGGACCCGCCCCCGAGGGGCTGACCCCCGGGGGGCCGCTCCCCGGACGACGGGTCCGCGGATCGCTCTTCACCTACCGCGCGCGATCGCTCTTCCCTACCGCGCGCCGGGTCCCCGGCCCGTGGCCGTGCCCTTGACCGCGTCGAGCGCGTACACGCAGCGGTCCTTGCTGCACGCGTACACGACCCCGCCCCTGGCCACCGGCGAGCCGGTGATCTCGCCGCCGGTCGCCAGCTTCCAGCGCAACTGCCCGCCGCTCGCGTCCAGGGTGTAGAGGACGTGGTCGGCGGAGCCGAAGTGCACCCGGCCGTCGGCGACGACCGGCGAGCCGACCAGTTCGCCGCCCGCCGCGAACCGCCAGCGGGGCGTGCCGGTGACCGCGTCGAGCGTGTAGAGCGCGCTGCCGCTGCCGACGTGCACGTTGCCGTCGGCGACGAGCACCGGCTCGGCCGACTGGCGCGGCTCGGTCGCGATCCGCCAGCGGTCCTGGCCGGTGGCCGCGTCGATCGCGTACACCGTGCCGAGGTGGTCGGAGAGGTACACCCCGCCGCCGGTGACCGCCGGTCCCGGCGCGAAGGCGGGCGGCGAGAGGAAGACGGCGGGCGCCTCGAAGTGCCAGCGGACGTGACCGGAGGCGATGTCGATCGCCAGGACCCGGGTCCCGGCGGCCACGTACACCCGGCCGTCCTCGGCCGGGGCGAACCTGACCGGCACGTTGGCGCAGGAGGCGGCGTCACCGATCGGGTACGACCAGCGCTCCACGCCGGTCCGGGCGTCGAGGGCCTGGAGCCGGGCGTCCCGCCACACGTACACGGTGTCGCCGTGCACGGCGGGCCCGGCCTCCGGGGTCTCGAAGTCGGTCTGCGCCCCGGTGATCTCCCACAGCTTGGCGCCGTTGGACGCCTCCCAGCCCTGCACCCCGCCACCGCGCGTACCGGTGACGACGGTGCCCCGGTCGACCTGGAGCGAGTACACCCAGGCGTCCGTGCGCAGCCGCCAGCGCTCGCCGCCGTCGGTGGCGTCGAGGGCGTACAGGGTGGGCCCGTCGGAGGCGTGGATGCGGCCCGAGGCCACCGCCATCGACCAGGCCACGTCCCGGGTCTTGAACTGGCGGCGTCCGCTCCCGGTGTCCAGGGCGTGCACCTCGAAGGAGGTCACGTACAGCAGGTCGCCGTCGACGACCGGCGTGCCCCACACGTCGTTCGACATGCGGAAGCGCCAGGGCCGCCAGTGGCCGGGCTCCGCCGGGGCCGGGTCGGCGCCCTGTGCGGGGACGCCGACCGGGCGGGCACCGGGCGGCGGGCCGGGCTCCCCCGCGTACGAGCCGTGGTCCGCGCCGTGCGGGCCGCCTCCCGGCGGGCGGATCCAGCCGGTGGCCGGGCCCGCGTCGGGGCTCCGGCCGACGGCCAGCGCGGCCCGGGTGTCCGCGACCCGGGGGCCGGGTCCGATCGGCACGGTCGCGCCGCCCAGCCGTACCGGGCCGCCGGTGCTCTCGGCGCGTCCGGCGTGCCGTCCGCCGCCGACGGGCGCGGGACCCGGGCGGCGGCCCGCGTCGGGCGCGGGCTCCGGGAAGCGGGGGTCGCCCGGCGGGCGGGGCGGCGGCGGGGGCGTCCGGCGCGGGACCGGCGGCGCGGCGGGGGCCGTCCGGCCCCCGCCCCTGCGGGTCTCGATCATGGCGGTGGCGCTGTGCGGCAGCCAGGCCGAGGCGGTGCCGCTGTCGTCGCTGCCGGGTCCGAAGAGGTGCGGGGCCAGCTGGGCCTGGAGGTCGGCCGGGGTGGGCCTGCGGGTGACGTCCGTCTGCATACAGGACTCGATGAGGGGGCGCAGCTCCTCGGGCAGGCCCTCCAGGTCGGGGCCCTCGCGCAGCAGCATGAAGACGGTCTCGACCGGATTGGCACCGTGGTAGGGCGCGTGGCCGGTGGCGGCGAAGACCAGCATCGAGCCCAGCGAGAAGACATCGCTGGCGCCGGTGACGCTGCGCGAGTCGCGGGCCTGCTCGGGCGACATGTAGGCGGGGGTGCCGACGGCGACGTTGGTCATGGTCAGCCGGGTGTTGGAGACCCCGGACGCGATGCCGAAGTCGATCACCCGGGGGCCGTCCTCGACGACGAGGACGTTGGAGGGCTTGAGGTCCCGGTGGACCAGCCCCGCGCCGTGGATGGACTGGAGGGCCTCGGCGACTCCCGCCGCCAGCCAGCGCACGGCCTGGGCCGGGAGCGGCCCGCACTCGTTCACTATCTCTTCGAGGGAGGGCGCGGGGACGTAGGCGGTCGCCAGCCAGGGCACGGCGGCCCTCGGGTCGGCGTCGACGACGGCGGCCGTGTAGAAGCCGGAGACCGCCCGCGCGGCCTCCACCTCGCGGGTGAAGCGGACCCGGAACAGCTGGTCCTCCGCGAGCTCCGTGCGCACGGTCTTGATCGCCACGCGACGGCCCGAGGCCGAGCGCGCGAGATAGACCAGGCCCATTCCGCCCGCGCCGAGCCGGCCCAGCACCTCGAAGGGCCCGATGCGTCTCGGGTCGTGCTGCGTCAGCTGGTCCACTTGCCTGCCACCTCCCCGTACGGGCCATGAGGGTACGGCCCCGTGGCCCTGATTCTTCCTGTCCGAGGGCCCGGTGGCGAACCCGGGGGCGGATCGGGGTGTCACGCGTCGCGGCGGGTGTCACCGGCCGTGCGGCGGACCGGGTGGCCGGGGGCGGGCGGCGGGGGACGGAGCGGGACTTCCGGGGCGGAGCGCGGGGGGCGGAGCGGGTGGGTCAGGGCGTAGCGGACGGCTCGCGCGGTTCGGCGAGGACCGCGAACCGGGCGCCCTGGTCGTCGTGGAGGACGGCGATGCGGCCGTGCGGGGTGTCGAAGGGCGGGACGGCGACCCGGCCGCCGAGCCGGACGGTGGTGGCGCAGGCCTCGTCGCAGTCGCGGACGGCGAAGTGGACGAGGACGTGGCCGGGGAGTTCGGCGGGGAAGTCGTCGGTGAGGACGGCCCGCCCGCCGAAGGCGCCGTCGTCGGAGCGGGCTCCGGGCGGGAACCAGACGCGGTGGTCGAAGCCGGGTTCCCGGCCCTCCTCGCGGGCGTCGGCCTGGCGGCCGAGGTAGCCGAAGACGCTGGCGTAGAAGGTGTCGACGGCGTCGGGGAGGCGGGTGTACACCTCCATCCAGCGGAAGGTGCCGGGGGCGCCGGTGGCCCCGAAGCCGTCGTCGTCGCCCTGCTGGCGGAGGCCGAAGACGGCGCCGCCGGGGTCGGCGGCCAGCGCGAGGACACCGAAGGGGCCCACCGGGTAGGGCTCCATGACCATCCGTCCGCCCGCCGCCCTGATCCGGGTGGCGAGGGCTCCCGCGTCCGGGGTGGCGAGGTAGAGGGTCCAGGTGGTGGGCATCCGGCCGTCGCGCTTGGGGAGGAGCCCGGCGACCGGGCGCCCGTCGAGGAGGGCCTCGCCCCGGCCGGGGTCGAAGGTCCAGCCGAACAGCGCGCCGTAGAAGCGTTTGCCCGCTTCCAGGTCGGGGAGCTGTGCGTCCACCCAGCAGGGGGTGCCCTCGGTGCGTACGGCCATGGGGTCACGCTAGGGCCGTGGGAACGGTCCCGCACCTCTCGAAATGCGAACAAAGTAGCGATTTCCTGGCGTACAACCCTTGGGGCGCTTGAGTTGTCCACCGAAGTTTTCCACAGCCTGTTCATAAGCCTGTTCGGGTACGGGGTTCCCGCGGCCGTCCTCCCCGCGCACCCGGAGCCCGGGGCGGGCCCGCCCCGGAGCCGGGGGCCGGACTCCGGCCGCGCATCGCCCGCACGCCACCCGTACGCCGTCCGCGCTCCGCCCGTACTCCGCCCGTGCGCCGTGCCCGACTGGCCAGATCCCGCCCCTCCGCGCCGCCGGGGGCCCCGTCCGGACACCCGCGCCGACCTCGTAGAACACGGACGCCGCAGGGGTGCACCCCATTTGCAGTCGGCCGAATCGCGCGCCGACACCCCCTCGGTAAGCTGACGGCATGACAGGACAAGTACGCACCGTCGACGGCCGCGTGGCCGGACGACGCGGCCAGGCGACGCGGCAGAAGCTGCTCGACTGCCTCGGCGAGATGCTCAGCTCCTCGCCGTACCGGGACGTCAAGGTCATCGATGTGGCCCGGAAGGCGGGCACTTCACCCGCGACGTTCTACCAGTACTTCCCGGACGTCGAGGGCGCGGTCCTCGAGATCGCGGAGGAAATGGCCAAGGAGGGAGCCGGGTTGACCGAGCTGGTCTCCGGCCGCTCCTGGGTCGGCAAGGCCGCCTGGCAGACCTCCGAGGACCTCGTCGAGGGCTTCCTGGACTTCTGGCGCAGGCACGACGCGATCCTCCGGGTCGTCGACCTCGGCGCCGCCGAGGGCGACAAGCGGTTCTACAAGATCCGCATGAAGATCCTGAACTCGGTCACCAACTCCCTGACGGACTCGGTGAAGGAACTCCAGGCCAAGGGCAAGGTCGACAAGGAAGTCAGTCCCGCCGCCATGGCGGGCTCCCTGGTCGCCATGCTCGCCGCGGTCGCGGGCCACCAGAAGGGCTTCACCACCTGGGGCGTGAAGCAGGCCGAACTCAAGCCGAACCTCGCCCTGTTGGTCCATCTGGGCATCACCGGCAAGAAGCCGACCAGATAGACCCGGCCCCTCCCCTCCTCCCCCGTCCTGTCGTCGACGCCGACGGCGGCCCGCCCCCACGGACCGCCGTCGGCGTCGCCGTCTCCGGACCGCGCCGGGCACACCGGGCGCCTACAGGCTGCGGGCGGTGATGTCGCCGTAGGAGGTGGTGGCGCGGACGGCGAGGTCGGCGGCGCCACCGGCGTTGCGGAGCGCGTTGTGGACCCGGCCGTGGGCGGTACCGGCGTCCAGGATGGCGGAGACGCCCCGGGCCGCGCCGATCTCGATCTCGCCGTACGCGGTGTCCAGCACGACCGCGCCCCGCTCGGCGGCGGCGACCCGGAGGTCGCCCTTGCTCGTACGGATCTCGGCGGAGCCGCCGAGACGGCCGACCGTGATGTCACCGGCCTGGAGGACGAGCCGCGCCTCCCCCGCCTCGTCGAGCTTGACGGTGCCCTGCGCGCCCTCGAAGGTGACGTCCCCGAGCCGTCCCACGCCCCGGAGGTCGGCGGCGGCGGTCCTGGCCTCGACATGGGAACCGGCCGGGAGCTGGACGGTGACCTCGACGGAGCCGGAGGCACCGAGGACCCGGCGCCCGCCCTCCGGGACGACGATCCGCAGGACGCCGTCCGCGTAGCCGACCTCGGCCCGCTCGGCGGCCTTCACGTCGCGGCTCTCGGCGGCGTTCGCGGGGCGGACCTCGACCGTGGTGTCGGTCCGGTCGGCGGCGATGAGGCGGATGCGCCCGGCGGGGACGTCGAGGACGGCGGTGACGGCGGCCGGGGTGAGGAACTTCTGCATGACGCTCTCCCTTGGGATTTTGTTTCCGATGAGAGAAAGCTACGTTGCGTTCACGAATCCAGCAACACTTCTGTTGCAGTCATTCACCATTCCAGCAGGTCAGTTGCGATAAATCGTTGCAACGAACCAGAATCTAACGCAACACTCCTCCCCCCATTCGTTGCAATGGATTGGAGGTGAACGCTAGGCTGGGGGCATCACGCGGCACACACCACCGAGCGCACATCACGCACACGAAGGAGACAGGATGCCGGGCGGCAGGCTCACCCAGCAGGAACGTCAGCGGATCGCCCTCGGCCTCGCCGACGGCCTCCCCTACGCGGAGATCGCCCGGCGGCTCGACCGTCCCACCTCGACGGTCACCCGCGAGGTCATGCGCAACGGCGGACCCGCCGGATACCGCGCCGACCTCGCCCACCGCGCCACCGAGCAGCGCGCCCACCGGAGCGGGCGGACCGCGTCCCGGCCGACCGCCCCGGCGCCCCAGCCGCACGGGCGGGACGCCGGGGCGGTGCGCGCGTACGAGGAGGCGTTCACGACCGTCCTCATGCAGTCGGGAATGCCGCAGATGACCGCCCGGGTGATGGCCGCCATCTGCCTCGCCGACAGCGGCAGCCTCACCGCGTCCGAGCTGGTCCAGCACCTCGGGGTCAGCCCCGCGTCCGTCTCCAAGGCCATCACGTTCCTGGACTCCCAGGGGTTCGTCACCCGGCAGCGCGACGAGCGCCGCCGCGAGCGGTACGTCGTGGACGACGACGTCTGGTACCGGTCGATGATGGCCAGCGCCCGCTCGACCGCGCACATCTCCGGGACCGCGCGGGAGGGCGCCGGGGTCTTCGGACCCGGCACCCCGGCGGGCGCCCGGCTGGAGAACATCGCCCGCTTCCTCGACTTCGTCTCGGAGAGCATCGCCCGCGCGGCGGAACAGGCCCGCGACATCCTCCACGCGAAACCGTCCCCGGCTTCGACGACGGACCTCCCCCGGTCCCCGGACGCCCCGGGGCCCGAGGAAGCCGAGGAGACCGAGGAAGCCGAGGAAGCCGAGGAGACACCGGACGGCTCGGGAGCCCCGCATCCCTCAGGAGCCCCGGCCTCCCCCGGCGCTCCCGTCTCCTCGGCGGCCTCGGCCTGAGGCCCGGCACGACCCGCACGACCGACCCGCGCGACCGCCCCGGCCGGTCACCCGGGCGGCCCCGGCCGGACCGGACCCGGCCGGACCGGCCCCGGGCAGACCGGACCAGGCCGGACCCGGCCGCCCGCCCCGCGACGGACACGGACACCCGGCCGCCGCCGGACATCCCCCCGGGCATCCCCCAGGCATCCCGCCGGACGCCCCGTCAGGCGCCCGGTGTTCGCCGGGTCAGCCGGAAGAGCCTGATCTCGCGTTCGACCCGGGCCTGGTAGGTGGCGTACGGCGGCCAGAAGTCCAGGGCCGCCCGCCAGGCCGCCGCCCGCTCCTCCCCCGTCAGGATCTCCGCGCGGACGGACACGTCCTCGCCCCGCCAGTTCACCTCGACGTCCGGGTGGGCGAGCAGATTGGCCGTCCACGACGGGTGCCCCGGGCGCCCGAAGTTGGAGCCCACGAGCAGCCAGCGCCCGTCCGGCTCGGGCACGCAGGCGAGCGGGGTGACCCGGGGCAGCCCGCTGCGGGCGCCCCGGGCGGTGAGCACGACCCCGGGCAGCATCCGCGCGCTGAGCAGCACCTTCCCCCGGGTCAGCCGGTGCACGGCCTTGTCCATCGCGGGCACGACGTGCGGGCCGATCCGGGCGAAGGCCCGGGTCGACGACACCTTCTGCATGATGCCGCGTCCGACGGGCATCTACGCCGCCTCCCCGAAGAGTCCGGTCCGTTCCGCCGCCCGCGCGCGCAGCCGTCGCACGGGCCCGAAGAGCAGTTCGTCGGAAGCGGCCCGTTTGAAGTAGAGGTGCGCCTCGTGCTCCCAGGTGAAGCCGATGCCGCCGTGCAGCTGGAGGGACTCCCCGGCGGTGGCCCGCAGCGCCTCCAGGGCGTGGGCGAGGGCGAGCGGTCCGCTCTCGGGCCCGGGTCCCGGCTCGCGGGCGGCGCAGTGGGTGAGCGAACGGGCGGCCTCGATCTGCACGTACAGGTCGGCGAGGCGGTGCTTGACGGCCTGGAAGGAGCCGACGGGCCGCCCGAACTGTTCGCGGGCGCCGACATGGGCGACGGTCCGGTCGAGGGCCTCGCGGGCGGCGCCGACGGCTTCGGCGGCGATCATCACGGCGGCGGTCCGGCCGGTGGCGGCGAGGGCGCCGAGGACGTCGGCCGGTTCCTCGCCGAGGAGTTCGGCGGGGGTGTCCCGGAACTGCACGGTGGCCTGGGTGCGGGTGAGGTCCAGGGTGGGCATACGGGTCCTGACCAGCCCTGGGGCGGGCGCGTCGGGCTCGTCCCGTACGAGGAGGAGCAGGGTGCGGCTGCGGGCGAAGCCGCCGGTGTGGGCGGCGACGAGGAGCAGTCCCGCGCTGTGGCCGTCGACGACCTGGGCGGCCTCGCCGTACAGCCGCCAGCCGCGCCCCGCACCGCCCCCGCCGTCGCCTCCGCCGCCTCCGCCGCCGTCCTCCGTGTCGGAGGCGGTGACCGGCCGGGCCTGGACACCGCCCGCGCGCCCGCCGCCGGACCAGCTCTCGGCGGTGTTGTCGCCGGTCAGGCCGAGGGCGAGCGCGAGGGCCGCGCCGGGGACGGCGAGGGCGCAGGTCAGGCTGCCGTCGGCGAGGCGCGGAAGGAGCGCGGCGCGCTGGGCGGGGGTGCCCAGCGCGGTGAGCAGGGGGGCGGCGAGGACGCTGGTGGCGAGGAGCGGGGAGGGGGCGAGGGCCCGGCCGGTCTCCTCGCAGGCGAGGGCGAGTTCGGCGGGGCCGCAGCCGACGCCGCCGTACTCCTCGGGGAGGGCGAGCCCGGCGAGGCCGAGGGTCCGGGCCATCCGGGCCCAGAGCCCGGGGTCGTACCCCTGGGGGGTGGCGGTGGCCGCGCGGTTCTCCCGCGGTCCGGCCCGTTCGGCGAGCAGGTCCCGCAGGGTGCGCCGGATCTCCTGCTGCTCCTCGGTGAGCGGGGCGGCGGGCGAGGTGGTTCCGGCGGCGGGCGCTGCGCTGTCGGCGGCGTCCATAGGGCTCCCTCCGATTCTGACGGTGCGTCATGCTAGGCCGGTGGGGGGCGGGTTGCCAGAGATGCGCCGGTCCCGATCGAGAGAATCTGATGTACCGTCAGATTCATGTCCTCCCTCACGCACAGCGCCCGCCGCGTGGCCGTCGTCGGCGTCGCCCTCTCCGACGGCGGCCGGGTCGACGAGGCCACCCCGTACGCGCTGCACGCCCAGGCCGCCCGCCGGGCCCTCGCGGACAGCGGGCTCGACCGCTCGCTGATCGACGGCCTGGCCTCGGCGGGGCTCGGCACCCTCGCGCCGGTCGAGGTCGCCGAGTACCTGGGGCTGCGGCCCCGCTGGGTGGACTCGACCTCGGTGGGCGGCGCCACCTGGGAGGTGATGGCCGCGCACGCCGCCGACGCCATCGCCGCCGGGCACGCCAACGCGGTACTGCTCGTGTACGGCTCCACCGCGCGCGCCGACATCCGGGCCCGGCGGCGCACCTCGAACCTCTCGTTCGGGGCGCGCGGACCGCTCCAGTTCGAGGTCCCCTACGGGCACACCCTGATCGCCAAGTACGCGATGGCCGCGCGCCGCCATATGCACCAGTACGGGACCACCCTGGAACAGCTGGCCGAGGTCGCCGTACGGACCCGGGCGAACGCGGTGCTCAACCCGGAGGCGATGTTCCGCGAGCCGATCACCGTCGACGACGTGCTGTCCGGGCCGATGATCGCGGACCCGTTCACCAAGCTGCACTGCTGTCTGCGCAGCGACGGCGGCTGCGCGGTGCTGCTGGTCGCCGAGGAGTACGTCCGGGACTGCCGTACCGCCCCGGTCTGGGTCCTGGGGACGGGCGAGCACGTCTCGCACACCACGATGTCGGAGTGGGAGGACTTCACGGTCTCCCCCGCGGCGGTCAGCGGGCGGCTCGCCTTCGAGCGGGCGGGCGTGACCCCGGCGGACATCGACCTCGCCGAGGTCTACGACGCCTTCACCTACATGACCCTGGTGACCCTGGAGGACCTGGGCTTCTGCGCGAAGGGCGAGGGCGGGCCGTTCGTCCAGGAGAAGGACCGACTGCCGGTGAACACGGACGGCGGCGGGCTCTCGGCCTGCCACCCGGGGATGCGCGGGCTGTTCCTGCTGGTGGAGGCGGTACGGCAGTTGCGCGGGGAGGCGCCGGGACTCCAGGTGCGGCGGCCGGACGGCTCCCTGCCGGAGCTGGCGGTGGCCTCGGGGACGGGGGGCTGGTTCTGCTCCTCGGGCACGGTGGTCCTGGGCCGCGGCTGACGGGGCGGCGACGCGGCACCACCGGCGCCGAACGCGCACCCGGCCCCGCTCCCGGCCGCACCCGGCCCCGCTCCCGGCCGCACCCGGCCCCGCTGCCGACGCCCGTCCCACGGCCTACGGTGGCCCCATGACCGACTCCGATTTCCACCGGGCCCTGCACTCCCTGAAGGTCTGGGACACCACGCTGCCCTCCTTCGAACCGGCGGACGCCCCGGTGGAGCCGCTGCCCCTCTTCCACGCCTGGTTCACGGCGGCGGTCACGGCCGGTCAGACCGAGCCGCACACGCTCTCCCTGGCCACCGTGGACGAGGGCGGCGCGCCCGACGTCCGTACGGTGATGCTGCACGACGCCGACGCGCGCGGCTGGCACTTCGCCTCGCACGCCACCAGCGCCAAGGGCCGCCAGCTCGCCGCCCGCCCCGAGGCCGCGCTCGGCTTCTACTGGCCGGTCCAGGGCCGCCAGGTCCGGGTCAGGGGCCGGGTCGTCACCGGTACCCCCGAGGAGGCGTACGCGGATCTGCACGCCCGTACCACCGGCGCCCTCGCGGCGGCCCTGGTGGGCAGGCAGAGCGAGGTACTGGACTCCCCGGAGGCCCTCGCGGCGGCGAGCGGGGCCGCCTGGCGGCGGGCGGAGACGGACCCGTCCGCCGCCGTCCCGACCTGGACCCTCTACGTCGTCGAACCGTCCGAGGTCGAGTTCTTCCAGGGCGACGCCCGACGCCGCCACCTCCGGCTGCGCTACCGCCGCACCCCCGACGGCTGGACCCGCGAACTCCTGTGGCCGTGAGCCCCCGCGAAAACCCGCGTGCCCCCCGCCCGGACAGGGGGCGGGGGGCACGCGGGTGCGGGGCCGCGCCGGGCGGAGGGCCCGGCGGGGTTCCCGGGGTCAGGCGGTGGCCGGGACCGCGACCTTCTGCTCGGCCTCGCGGACGTCGACCAGCTCGTCGATCGGGGACGCCGAGGCGTTCTCGTACGCCGTGTGGTCGAGGATCTTCTCGCGGGCGGAGACGATCACCGGGACGAGCGCCTGGCCGGCGACGTTGGTGGCGGTCCGCATCATGTCGAGGATCGGGTCGATCGCCATGAGCAGGCCGACGCCCTCCAGCGGGAGGCCCAGGGTGGAGAGGGTCAGGGTCAGCATGACCGTGGCGCCGGTCAGACCGGCGGTGGCCGCCGAGCCGATCACGGAGACGAAGGCGATCAGCAGGTAGTCGCCGATGCCGAGCTGCACGTCGAAGATCTGCGCGATGAAGATCGCGGCGAGCGCCGGGTAGATCGCGGCGCAGCCGTCCATCTTGGTGGTGGCGCCGAACGGGACGGCGAAGGAGGCGTACTCCTTCGGGACGCCGAGGCGCTCGGTGACCTTCTGGGTGACCGGCATGGTGCCGACCGAGGAGCGCGAGACGAAGGCCAGCTGGATGGCGGGCCAGGCGCCCTTGAAGAAGTGCAGCGGATTGACCTTGGCGACCGTCGCGAGCAGCAGCGGGTAGACGCCGAAGAGGACCAGGGCGCAGCCGATGTAGACGTCGGCGGTGAAGGTCGCGTACTTGCCGATCAGCTCCCAGCCGTAGTCGGCGATGGCGAAGCCGATGAGGCCGACGGTGCCGAGCGGGGCGAGCCGGATGACCCACCACAGGGCCTTCTGCAGCAGTTCGAGGATCGACTCGGAGAGGGTGAGGATCGGCTTGGCGCGGTCGCCCAGCTTGAGGGCGGCGATGCCCGCGACGGCGGCCATGAAGACGATCTGGAGCACGTTCAGCTCGGTGAACGGGGTGATGACGTCCGTCGGGATGATGCCCGTCAGGAAGTCGATCCAGGAGCCCTCGCGCTTGGGCAGCTTGCCGTCCTGCGGGGTGAGGCCGGTGCCCGCGCCCGGGTTGGTGATCAGACCGATGGCGAGGCCGATGGCCACCGCGATCAGCGAGGTGATCATGAACCAGAGCAGGGTGCGGGTGGCGAGCCTGGCGGCGTTGTTCACCTTCCGCAGGTTGGTGATCGAGACCAGGATCGCGAAGAAGACGAGCGGGGCGACGGCCAGCTTGAGCAGCTGGACGAAGATGTCGCCGATCTGGCCGAGCGTCTCCTTGAGCCAGGAGACGTCCTGGCTGCGGGCCAGCCAGCCGAGCAGGACGCCGAGGACCAGACCGGCGATGATCTGGGCCCAGAAGGGGACCTTCGGTATACGGGAGGAAGTCGGGGACTTCGTCTCGGGCGTGGTCGCGGACGCGGACACGGGCACACTCCACAGGTGCGTATGCGGGGCGATACGGGGACGGGGGTGCGGCACAGACGCTCTCGCGCGGGCCGCCGCATGATGCCGGGTCAGAGCTCGCGGCAACAGACCGCGGACATACAGCGGCACAGATCGACGTGCAGGCGCGCCACGAGCGGGATGCCCGGGGCATGAGGAAGTCGCACTGCTGTCGTCATGTCGAACACGTTAACACTTGAACTTTGAGAACCTCAAAGCCCTTCTTTGGGGGAATCAGAGCCTCCGCCCGCCTCGGAAACGCAGAACACCCCAGGCGGGAGCCTGCGAAGCTCCTGCCCGGGGTGTCCGGGGGCGTACGTGTCTGTGACGAACCTTACGTGGCCTTTACGGGGCGGACCCCGCTCGGAGGCGGAACGGATCCCGCCCGGCGCGCGCCCCGACCGGTCCTAGAGCGCGTCCTCCTGGGACCGGTTGGCCGCGAGCCGGCCCTTGGCGCGGTCCACCCTGGCGACGACCTCGACGCTGGCCTGGTCCCGCACCTTGCGCAGGAGGACGAAGCTCAGCGGGGCGGAGATGACGATGGAGAGCACCAGGACCCAGAGCAGGTTCGAGTCGCCGAGCCCGCGCGGCAGCACGCCGACGGTGACGAGGCCCCACAGGGCGAGGAAGCATCCGGCGAAGATGCCGAGCCGCATCAGCGTGTAGCGGAGCATGTCAGTCCACTCATCCGTTCCGACGTTTCCGGGTTTCCGAGACGCGCCCGGGGTCCCATATGGGGACGAGCGCCCCTCCAGTGAAGCACGGGGAGGGGCGCTCGCCGGGAGGGGGTCCCGGGCCGGGTTCAGATCAGCCAGCGGTGCTCGCGGACCAGCCGGAGCCGTGCCCAGCGTCCGCCGAGGCCGTAGTAGCTCCCGGCGCCGGTCGCGGCGGTGATCAGGAGGACCAGGGCGATCATCCAGTGGTCGTCCAGGAAGGGGTTGGCGCCGGGCCAGAGGGTGACGAGCCACATGAAGCCCATCATGAGCGAGCCCGAGACGGCGGCGACGCGCATCCCGATGCCGAGGATCATGGCGAGGCCGACACCGAGCAGACCGAGCATGAAGAGGGTGTCGAGCCACCAGGCACCCGCGACCGAGTCGAACACGTGGGCGAAGGGGCCGCTGGTGCCGTGCAGCAGGAAGCCCTCGGTGGGGTGCCCGCCGTTGATCCACGCCCCGGCCGACGGGGTGGCCCTGCCGAGACCGAAGGCCTTGTCCAGGAAGGGCCAGAGGAAGTAGAAGCCGACGAGGACCCGGGCCGCCGCGAGAACCTTGCGGGCGGGGGCCGAGCGGACCAGGACGTCGTCCTGGCTGCCCGGGAGGTGGGCGCGGCGGGTGGGGCGCTGCGGCGCGTGGACAGCCATGACGGACCTTCTTCCAGCTTCACGTCTCAGGTGCTTGTGAATACATTCACAAGCTACTCCCGTCGCCGGTCACCGCTCCACCGCCGAAGGTCCCGAATCGGACGGCCCAAGGTCAAGAGCTCTTGAGGAGTCAACCAAGTAATAGATAGGATGCCAATATGACCCTTACTTTCGAGGTGGACCCGGCGGTCGACCCCACCGTGCGCGACGGCCTGCTCTCCCTCTGGGCCGACGTCTCCAACGCGGGCGGAGCCGTCGGCTTCGTGGCCCCCGTCACCCCCGACGAGATCCGCCCCGCCCTGATCAGGCACCTGGTCGCCATGACCGAGGGCGGCACCCGGCTGCTCGTCGGCCGCGACGAGGACGGCGAGATCGCCGCCACCGCCTTCTTCTCCTTCAACACCCACCCCCTGATGACCCACTGGGTGTGGCTCTACACCGTGATGGTCCACCCCCGGCACCAGGGCAAGGGGTACGGCCGTGACCTCATGGCCGCCGTCGAGCACACCGCGGGGACCGCCGAGGGCTTCGAGGCGATAGAGGCGATCCGGCTGACCTGCCGGGGCGGCACCGGCGTCGACAGCTTCTACGCCAGGTGCGGCTACAAGGAGGTCGGCCGCGTCCCCGGCGCGATCCGGGTGGCCCCCGGCGACGACCGCGACGACATCATCATGCTGCTCCCGCTGCACTGACCCCCCACCGCCCCACACCCCACACCCGGCGCAGGACACGCGGAAGGGCCGGCGGGATCACTCCCACCGGCCCTTCCCCGATCGCCCGGGGCGACCCGGTCCCGCACGTCGGCCCTTCCCGGGCCCACCGCGCCGGTCCTCCCGGCTCCCCGCACGGCCCTTACCCGGGCCCCGCGCGCCGCCGGTCCTCCCGGTCCCCCGCGCCGCGCCTCAGACCCGCATCGCCTGCGGCGACTCGCGCCGGTCCGCGTCCGGGCCCGGGTACTCGCGGATGATCTCGTACCGGGTGTTCCGCTCGACCGGCCGGAAGCCCGCGTCCCGGATCAGCTCCAGCAGGTCCTCGCGGCCCAGCTTGTTCGGCGTGCCGTAGTTGTCGGCATCGTGGGTGATCTTGTACTCGACGACCGAGCCGTCCATGTCGTCGGCGCCGTGCTGGAGCGCGAGCTGCGCCGTCTGCACGCCGTGCATCACCCAGAAGACCTTGACGTGCGGCACGTTGTCGAAGAGCAGCCGGGAGACCGCGAAGGTCTTCAGCGCCTCGGCGCCGGTCGCCATCGTGGTGCGCGCCTGGAGCCTGTTGCGGATCTTGCCGTCCCGCATGTCCACGAAGTCGTGCTGGTAGCGCAGCGGGATGAAGACCTGGAAGCCGCCGGTCTCGTCCTGGAGCTCCCGCAGCCGCAGCACGTGGTCCACCCGGTGCCGGGGCTCCTCGATGTGCCCGTACAGCATGGTCGAGGGGGTCTTGAGCCCCTTCTCGTGGGCGAGGCGGTGGATCCGGGACCAGTCCTCCCAGTGGGTGCGGTGGTCCACGATGTGCTGCCGGACCTCCCAGTCGAAGATCTCGGCGCCACCGCCGGTCAGCGACTCCAGACCGGCCTCGATCAGCTCGTCGAGGATGTCGGAGGCGGACATCCCGGAGATCGTCTCGAAGTGGTGGATCTCGGTGGCGGTGAAGGCCTTGAGGGAGACGTTCGGCAGGGCCTTCTTCAGCTCGGAGAGCGAGCGCGGGTAGTACCGCCAGGGCAGGTTGGGGTGCAGCCCGTTGACGATGTGCAGCTCGGTGAGGTTCTCGTTCTCCATCGCCTTCGCGAGACGCACGGCCTCTTCGATGCGCATGGTGTACGCGTCCTTCTCGCCCGGCTTGCGCTGGAAGGAGCAGTAGGCGCAGGAGGCGGTGCAGACGTTGGTCATGTTCAGATGCCGGTTGACATTGAAGTGGACCACGTCGCCGTTCTTGCGGGTCCGGACCTCGTGGGCCAGCCCGCCGAGCCAGGCGAGGTCGTCGGACTCGTACAGGGCGATGCCGTCCTCACGGCTCAGCCGCTCACCGTCCCGGACCTTCTGCTCCAGCTCGCGCTTGAGCCCAGCGTCCATCTGCGGCCGCCTCCCTCTTCTCCTGAAATCAGACTCGGTCGTTCACCGTACTCTCAGCCCTCTTCGGGCAGCTCTCCGACCCGGTTCTCCCACTTCGTGGACAGCACGATCGTGGTGCGGGTGCGGGAGACGCCCTTGGTGCCGCTGAGCCTGCGGATCGTCTTCTCCAGTCCGTCGACGTCACTGACGCGCACCTTGAGCATGAAGGAGTCGTCGCCCGCGATGAACCAGCAGTCCTCGATCTCGGCGAGGTCCTTCAGACGGCGGGCCACGTCCTCGTGGTCGGCGGCGTCGGAGAGGGAGATGCCGATGAGGGCGGTGACGCCGAGGCCGAGCGAGGCGGCGGCGACGGTGGCGCGGTAGCCGGTGATGACCCCGGCCGCTTCGAGGCGGTTGATGCGGTCGGTGACGGAGGGGCCGGAGAGCCCGACGAGCCGGCCGAGCTCGGCGTACGAGGCACGTCCGTTCTCGCGCAGAGCCTGGATGAGCTGCCTGTCCACGGCGTCCATAGGGAAGAACCTTCCATTGTCCAGCGATACCGCGAGTTTAGGTGTAGAATCTAAGGTACACAGGGAAGAAGCCCTGTGAATCTTTCAATAGATCAACGACGATCTTTCAGGAGTGTGTCACCGTGTACACGATCGAGATGGCCTACGCCCGTATGCGCGAGCTGCAGGAGATGGCCAACCGCTCGCGTGCCCACCAGCGGTCCGCCGCCCCGAAGCGCGCCGAGCGGAAGTCCGCCAAGAAGCGCTGATCATCCCCGGGGGGTGGCGCCACCGAGTTCACCCTCCCAACGGCGGTACAGCCGGTGCGGCACCCCTGCCGCGTCCAGCACCCGCCCGGCGACGAAGTCCACCAGGTCCTGGATGTGCGTCGCCCCCGCGTAGAACGCCGGAGAGGCGGGCAGCACGACCGCGCCCGCCTCGTCCAGTGTCACCATGTGCCTGAGCGTCTGTCCGTTCAGCGGGGTCTCCCGCACCGCGACGACCAACGGGCGCCGCTCCTTCAGCGTCACGCTCGCGACCCGCTGCAGCAGGTCCTTCGAGAGCCCCAGTGCCACTCCCGCCACCGCGGCGGTCGAGGCGGGCACCACCAGCATCCCCTTCGCCGGGTACGAACCCGAGGACGGCCCCGCCGCCAGGTCTCCGGCCGCCCAGTACCGCACGTCGTCCAGCGCGCCGGGGACACCCGGGCCGAACGCGTCCGGCTTCCCGTCGGCGCCCCGCGCCAGCCACGCCGCCAGGTCCTCGCGCCAGTGCGCGTCCCGGAAGGGGAGCCCCGTCTCGTCGAGCAGCGTGAGCCGCGATGCCCGCGACACGACCAGGTCGACGCTCTCCCCCGCCGCGAGGAGCCCCCGCAGCACGGCGGCGGCGTACGGCGTGCCCGACGCCCCGGAAACCCCCACGACCCACGGTGTGCGCTTGACGTCGTTCATGCCGTCGAGCCTATCCGCCATCGGACCGTGAGCTACGGCGTCAGGCCGCGGACCAGCAGGTCCAGCAGGGCGCACACGAACAGGGTGATCCCGATGAAGCCGTTGGTCGTGAAGAACGCCCGGTTCAGCCGGGACAGGTCGTGCGGCTTCACGATCGAGTGCTCGTAGCAGAAGGCCGCCGCCACGATCACCAGACCGGTCCAGAAGAACAGCCCGGCGCCGGTCGCCAGCGCGTACCAGACGAGCAGACCGGTGGTGAGGACCGCCGAGACGCGGGCG
Organism: Streptomyces sp. NPDC087215; assembly: GCF_044744885.1. NCBI lineage: Bacteria > Bacillati > Actinomycetota > Actinomycetes > Kitasatosporales > Streptomycetaceae > Streptomyces > Streptomyces sp. NPDC087215. The sequence goes on along the minus strand of NZ_JBIUZD010000010.1, from coordinate 23,902 downwards.
CCCCACAGCGCCGCCGGGACGCCGAAGCGGGCGGGCACCGACATCACGCCGTGCGCCCGGTCCGCCTGCACGTCCTGGCAGGCGAAGATCAGGTCGAAGCCGCCGATCCAGACGCCCACCGCGAGGCCCAGGACCACCGCGTCCCAGGACCATTCGCCGGTCACCGCGAGCCAGGCTCCGACCGGCCCCATGGCCTGCGCGAGGCCGAGGATCGCGTGCGGGAAGTTCGTGAACCGCTTCCCGTACGGATAGACGACCATCGGGACGACCGCGAGCGGCGCCAGCGCCAGACAGAGCGGGTTCAGCAGGGCGGCGGCGCCGAGGAAGACGACGACCGCGATCCCCGCCCCGGTCCACGCCGACCGCACGGACACCGCGCCGGTCACCAGCTCACGGCCCGCCGTGCGCGGATTGCGCGCGTCGATCTCGCGGTCGATGATCCGGTTGCAGGCCATGGCGAAGGTCCGCAGGCCCACCATGCAGACGGTGACCAGGAACAGCGTCCACCAGTGGATGCTCCGGTCCAGCCGGTACATCGCGGTGAGCGAGGCGATGTACGCGAAGGGCAGCGCGAAGACCGAGTGCTCGATCATCACGAGACGCAGGAAGGACCGCGTACGGCCCGGCTGCGCTCCGGGTACGGCGGCGGTGGTCACAGCCCGTACTCCTTCCACCTGCGGTCCACCATGGCCGCCGTCGCCGGGTCCGACTCCACCATGTCCGGCCAGCCGCCGTCCCGGGTGTAGCCCTCCTCGGGCAGCTTCTTCGTGGCGTCGATGCCCGCCTTGCCGCCCCAGAACTGCTGGTAGGAGGCGTGGTCGAGATGGTCGACCGGGCCCTCGACGACCGTGAGGTCCCGGGCGTAGTCGGTGTTGCCGAGGGCGCGCCAGGAGACCTCGTGCAGATCGTGGACGTCGCAGTCCTTGTCGACCACGATGATCAGCTTGGTCAGCGACATCATGTGCGCGCCCCAGATGGCGTGCATCACCTTCTGCGCGTGCTTCGGGTACTTCTTGTCGATCGAGACGATCGCGCAGTTGTGGAAGCCGCCCGACTCCGGCAGGTGGTAGTCGACGATGTCCGGCACGATGATCTTGAGGAGCGGCAGGAAGAACCGCTCGGTCGCGCGGCCCAGCGGACCGTCCTCGGTCGGCGGGCGGCCGACCACGATCGACTGGATCAGCGGGCGCCTGCGCATGGTGACGCAGTCGATCGTCAGCGCGGGGAAGGGCTCCTGCGGGGTGTAGAAGCCGGTGTGGTCGCCGAAGGGGCCCTCCGGGAGCATCTCGCCCGGCTCCAGCCAGCCCTCGATGACGACCTCGGCCTGTGCCGGGACCTGGAGCGGGACGGTCTTGCAGTCGACCATCTCGATCCGCTTGCCCTGCACGAAACCGGCGAACAGGTACTCGTCGATGTCGCCCGGCAGCGGAGCCGTCGAGGCGTACGTCACCGCCGGGGGGCAGCCGAAGGCGATGGCGACCGGCAGCCGCTCGCCCTTCGCCGCCGCGACCGCGTAGTGGTTCCGGCTGTCCTTGTGGATCTGCCAGTGCATCCCGATGGTGCGCTTGTCGTGGCGCTGGAGGCGGTAGAGGCCCAGGTTCCGCACGCCCGTCTCGGGGTGCTTGGTGTGGGTGAGACCCAGGTTGAAGAAGGAGCCGCCGTCCTTCGGCCAGGTGAAGAGCGCGGGCAGCCGGTCCAGGTCGACGTCGTCGCCGGTGAGCACGACCTCCTGCACGGGGGCCGCCTCGGACTTCACCTTCTTCGGCGGCACGTGGACCATCGAGCCCAGCTTGCCGAAGGCCTCACGGACACCGACGAAGCCGTGCGGCAGCTCGGGCTTGAGCAGTCCGCCGATCTTCTCGCCGATCTCCGCGTACGACTTCAGGCCCAGGGCCTTGAGGAGACGGCGGTCGGTGCCGAAGACGTTCATCGCCAGGGGCATGTCGGAGCCCTTGACGTTCTCGAAGAGGAGCGCCGGGCCCCCGGCCTTGTTCACCCGGTCGACGATCTCCCCGACCTCCAGGTACGGGTCGACTTCGGCCTTGATGCGCTTGAGGTCGCCTTCACGTTCCAGAGCCCTGAGCAGCGAGCGGAGATCGTCGTAAGCCATAGGGGCAAGTATCGGTCACCGGCTACCCTTGACCTGTCACCGGGGCGCCGAATCGCGCCCCCGCCACCGCTTCCGGGGGGCTGTCCCACATGCTCAGAGCGCTGCTGTTCATCCTGCCGCTGGCTCTGATGATCTACGCCTTCATCGACTGCCTGAACACTCCGGAGGAAGAGGTCAAGCACCTTCCCAAGCCGGTCTGGGCCATCGTCGTGCTGCTGTTCTCCTTCGTCGGGGCGATCGGCTGGATCGTCGCGGGCAAGCAGCGCAAGCCGCGCGGCCGGGGCGCCCCGGGCGGCTGGGTGGCGCCCGACGACAACCCCGAGTTCCTGAAATCGCTGCGGGAGGAGAAGCCCCGCGACGAGGCCCCGGAGGCCGCCGCCCCGCAGCGGGACGAGGACCGCCTGGAGGACTGGGAGGCCGACCTGCGCCGCCGCGAGGAAGAACTGAAGCGCCGCGAGCGCGACGGGGACCCGGAGAGCTGACGGCCCCCGGGGCCGGGCCGGGAGATCCGCCGGAGGCCCGGCCGGGCCACGGACCCGGCCGGACGGACTGCCGGAGGCCCGGCGGAACGCGGCCCCCACGGGCCGACCGACAGGTCACGGACCCCGGCGGAACGGACCCGCGAGAGCAGTCCCGCCGGTACGGCGTGCCCGGCGGCGCCCCGGCAGCGCCCCGGCAGAACGATCCACCGGAGGCCCGGCAGGCCGCAGGCCCGCCCCAGGGCAGACCCCTGACCGACGCGGGGGCCCGGCGACGGCCCGTAATCCCGGCCCGCCGGAGCCCGGCGGGCCGGGAAGTCCGGCAGGCGCCAGGGCCCCGGCGGACGGGCCGCCGCAGACCCGGGCGGAGCCCGGTCCACTGAAGTCCCGGCGGGACGCGGACCCGCGGAGACCCGCTCGGTGTCCGGTCCGGGCGGACACGGACCCGGGCGGACACGGACCCGGCGGACCGGACGCCGTCGGTCCTGGGAGCGCGGTCCGCCGAAGTCCCGGCGGGACGAGCCGCCGGATGCCCGGCGAGTCGCGGGCACGGCGGGACGCGGGCACGCGACTCGCAGGCACGGCGGGACCGGCGCCGGAAGTCCGGGCCGAACGGTCCGCCGCGGGCCCGGCGGAGCAGGTCGTCGCGGGCCCCGAGCCCGGTCGTCGCGGGCCCGGCGAAGCAGGTCGTCGCAGGTCCGGCGGACCCGGTCGTCGCAGGTCCGGTGGGTGCGCCGGAGGGGTGGAATACCTTTGGCAGAAGGCGAGTTGGCAACGGTTACCCCATGACACCGGAGCTGACATGACCTTCGACGCCACCCCTGGCGCGGACCGCTCGTTCCTCTTCGTGCTCGGCAGTTCCCGGGCCGACGGCAACTCCGAGATCCTGGCCCGCGAGGCCGCCGCGCACCTGCCCGCCGGGGTGCCCCGGCGCTGGGTGGACCTGAACCGGCTGACGCTGCCCGACTTCCAGGACGGCCGCCACGAGGTGTCCGGCCCGCCGACCGGCGAGGACGAGCGGCTGCTGCTGCGGGCCACCGAGGAGGCGACCGACGTCGTGATCGTCTCGCCGCTCTACTGGTACAGCTTCTCCGCGCAGACCAAGCGCTACCTCGACTACTGGTCGGGCTGGCTGAACATGCCGGATTCCGACTTCAAGGAGCGCATGGCGGGCGGCACCCTGTGGGGGGTGACGGCCATGGCCGACGACGACCATGTCGTCGCCGACGGTCTGACCACCTCCCTCAGCCACTCGGCGGCCTATCTGCGGATGCGGTTCGGCGGCGTCCTGACCGGGACGGCCTCCCGGCCCGGCCGCATCCGCGCCGACGAGCGGGCGCTGACCGCCGCCCGGACCTTCTTCGACCGCCCCGCGCCGCTCGCCCGCTTCCCCTACGAGGAGACCGCCGGGGCCGTCGCCTGACCCGGCGCCCCGGGCGGACCCTCCGGGCACGTGACACGGAGGGCCCTCCGGGGAAGGCTCACCCCATGGACCGGGAACAGGACCGCGCGCGGCTCGCCGTCGCCCTCGACGAGGCCCGCGCCGGACGCGCCGAGGGAGGCGTCCCGATCGGCGCCGCCCTGTACGGACCGGACGGGACGCTGCTCGGACGCGGCCACAACCGCCGGGTGCAGGACGGCGACCCGTCCGCGCACGCGGAGACCGCCGCGTTCCGGGCGGCCGGACGGCGGCGCTCGTACCGGGGGACGACGATGGTGACGACCCTCTCGCCCTGCTGGTACTGCTCCGGGCTCGTCCGGCAGTTCGGGATCTCCCGGGTGGTCGTCGGGGAGGCCGGGACCTTCCACGGCGGGCACGAGTGGCTGGCCCGGCACGGCGTCGAGGTCGTCCTGCTCGACGACCCCGAATGCGCCGCCCTGATGCGGGAGTTCACCGCCCGGCACCCCGCCCTGTGGAACGAGGACATCGGCGAGGCATGAGGCTCCGCCGAAACCTCCCGTACCGCCACAGCCGCACCACACCCCCGCAACGACTCGAAAGCAGAGTCGAAAAGGCCAAGGCTTTCCCAACACCCCGCCCATATCCTGAAGTTGACTGTGACGGGGGTAACGGGGGCACACGGGGGTGACGGATCGTGGCAAGAGATCTGTACGGCCGCGAGGCGGTCCTGGAGGACGGCGGGCTGGTGGCCCGCCTCAGCGGTCTGACCCGGGAGGGCGGCGCCCGGGTGCCGTTCGAGCACGGTGACGATCCACCGGTCACCGTCTTCACGGGCGGCCGGGGCACGGGCAAGACGGCCCTCCTGAAGGAGGTCCGCGACCGCTACAAGGGGTACACGCCGCTGGCCCTGTTCGACTGCGAGGACGTCGAGCCGCCCGCCGACCACGGCCCCGGCTGGACCCCGGTCACCGGGGCGCTCGCCGAACTCGCCGTACAGCTGTCGCCGAAGGCCCTGGGCGCCCGGCCGGTGCGGTTCCCCCGGCTCTCCCTCGGCCTGGTCGCCGTCGCCTCCCTGGCCTGGTCCCGGGAGGACGACGAGCGGGCCCGCCGCGACCTGCTGCGGCTCGGACCGCTGCTCTCGACGGTCGACGCGACCAGGGGCGCCGCCGCCAACTGGGTCGGCAAGGTCCTCGCCAAACTCGCCTCCAACTTCGCCGAGGCCGCCGCGCCGCTCGCCGGGATGCTGGCCGAGGCGACCGTGGAGACCGTCCTGGAGGAGGTCTTCGGACGCCTCCAGCGGACCTCCGAGAGCTGGTACGGGAGCTACCGCAACGCGGGCGGCAACGGCAAGGCCGGGCTCCAGCAGCTCGCGATCGACTTCGAGCAGGACGGGCGCCGACGGCGCGGGGCCGAGGACTTCCTCGTCGGCGCGCTCGTCGAGGACCTGCGCCGCTCCTACACCGGGCTCGCCCGCGGCGCCCGCGTCGGCCGTCCGCTGCTCCTCATCGACAACGCCCACGAACCCCTCGGGCGGCAGCTCGTCGAGCCGGTCCTGCGGGCCCGCGCCGAGGGCCGCCGCGACCGGACCGTCGTCCTCGCCACCTCCCGCGTCCGGGACCACGAGGGCCTGCGGCAGGCCACCCGCACCCGGCTGCCGGAGACCGCGCACCGGGCGCCCTGCCCGCGCGGGACGAGCATCGGCTCCGGCATCCTCGCCGTCGAACTGACCCCGCTCTCGCCCGCCCAGACCCGGGCCGCCTTCGACCACCGGGACCCGGCGGGCCGGACCCCCGCCGAACTCGCCCGCGCCGTCCACCGGCTGACCGGCGGACGGCCCCTCGGGGTGGCGCGGCTCAGCAGGGCGGCGGGCGAGGCTCCGGCGCACCTCAAGGCGCACCTCACCCCGGGGCTGCTGCTCGATCTGACGGTGGAGCTCCGCGAGGACTCCCCGCCGGTGCCGGTGGCCCCCGCGCTGCTCGCCGATCTCCTGCCGGTGCGGCGGCCGGGGCCGTACGCCGTGCTCGCCGCCGCCCACGACGAGGAGTCCGCCCGGATGCTGGCCCGCGCCCGGCTCCAGGGCGCGTCCCTGGACGGGGACGTGGCACTGCGGGTCCGCGATCTGCTGCGCGCCGAGGACTGGCCCGAGAGCCCCCGGCACTTCGTCGCCGACCCGCTGCTGCGGGCACTGCTGCTGCACCGGCTCCGCTTCGAGGACGGCGACCACCCCCGGTACGCGGCCTGGCACGCCGTCCACGAGACCCTGCGCCGCCACTACGGGCCCCAGCCCGGCCCGTACCGGCTCCACCACGATCTCGCGCTGGGCCGCACCGACGAGGCCGTCGGCCATCTGCGGGAGACCTTTCCCGGCCCGGACGTCCTCGGCTGGCTGGGGCGGCTGCGGTTCATCGGCTCCGCCCCCCATCCGCGCGAGCGGGGCGCCACCGGGCCCGATCCGCGCCGGGCGGCGGCCCTCGGCCAGGGGCCGCCGGGTCCGCTGCCGCCGGGGCTCGACGCCGACGGCGTGGAACTGCACCTGGCCGTACGGCGGCTGCTGCACGCCGTGTGGCTGCTGACCGATCCGCTGGCGCTGCCCGACGAGGAGGTGGCCGACCGGCTCGCGCACGAGCTGCGCCGGCTGTCCGGCCGTCATCTGACGGGCAGCGGTTCCCTCTGGGACGCGGCCACCCACTGGCCGCGTGACATCCGTGCCCGGCGGGAGCTGTCGCTGCCGCCGGGCCGCGAGGACGGAGTCTGACGTCATGCCCGACCGACTGCTCGACCCCCTGCGCCGCCGTGTCCGCACCCCTCGCCAGAAGCTCGTCGCCTCGGTCGTCGCCGCCGCTTTCGTCCTCGGGGCCGGTGGCTACGGCGTGGTCCGGCTCACCACTCCGGAGGACCGTTCCTGCGCCGCCGGGGTGGCCCGCCCGGTCGCCAGCTCCGAGTGCGTGGGCGTCAACGGCGACGGCCATGACTTCGGCGTCGCCGAACTGCGGGAGGTGGCCGGGGCCGTCCGCGCCGAGAACGCCACGCTCAAGAGCGGCGAGTACGTCACCGTCGCCGTCCTGCTGCCGCTGACCTCCACCGACGGGGGGATGCGGAACAAGGTGCTGCACGAGGTGCAGGGCGCGTACGCCGCCCAGCTCCGGGCCAACCACGAGTCCAACGGGCAGCGGCCCACGATCCGGCTGGTGCTCGCCAACACCGGCCGGGGCAACGCCCACTGGCGCACCACGGTCGATCAGGTGATATCGCTGGCCGAGGGGCCGGAGCGGCTGCGGGCCGTCTCCGGCATCGCCACCTCCTCCACCGAGATGCGGCAGGCGGTGACCGTCCTCACCAAGGCCAGGGTCGCGGTGGTCGGGACCACGATCACCGCCGACGACATCGCCAACGGCCCCGGCGGCAAGCCGTTCCCCGGGCTCGCCCGGGTCTCCCCCACCAACAGCGACGAGGCCAGGGCGCTGGCGCACTTCGGCCGGGTCGAGGCGGCCAAGGCGCTCCTCGTCCAGGACACCCGGAGCGGCGACCACTACGTCGACACCCTGAAGGCGGCCTTCGCCACGTCGCTGAAGGACGCGCCGCTGGAGCCGCTGGAGTTCACCGCCGCGAGCGATCCCACCCAGGAGGGCACCACCGCCAACACCTTCCGCAACATCACCCACATCATCTGCGACACCCGCACCGACACGGTGTTCTTCGCGGGCCGCCACACCCAGCTGCGCCAGTTCATCAACGCGCTCGGCGACCGGGGCTGTGTGGACCGCGCCTTCACGGTCCTGACCGGTGACGAGGGCTCGTACCTGGGCGCGGACGCCAAGCTCGACAAGAACGCCCTCAAGGGGAGGCTGACCGTGCGGTACGCGGCGCTCGCCCACCCCGACGCCTGGCTGCCCGGTCCCGGCCGGAAGGTCCCCGCGACGGGCGGCTCGCCCCGGGCGTACGAGGACTTCGTCCGGGACATCTCGAAGGTGACGCCGAAGGACCGGCCGGTGGCGCTCGCCGACGGGCAGGCGATCATCGCCTACGACGCCCTGACGACGGCGGTGCACGCGATCCGCCAGGCCACCCCGGACGGCGCGGCCTATCCGGCGAAGGAGGACGTGGGCAACCAGTGGCCGCAGGTCAAGGGCTCGCTGCGGGTGGCGGGCGCGAGCGGCTGGATCTGCCTGGACAACTACGGCAACCCGTACAACAAGGCGGTCCCGATCGTGCAGCTCGCCCCGGACGGCACCCAGCGCTTCGTCCAGATGGCGTGGCCGGAGGGCCGTCCGCCGACGGACACGTGCCTGCCGCCGAAGCGGGGGTGACGGCGGGGGAACGGGACCGGCCCCCGGCCTTCGGGCCGGGGGCCGGTGGTCCGGCGGTGGTGCCGGAGCGGACTCCGGCGGGCCGGATCAGACTCCGGCGTAGGAGTGCTTGCTGGTCACGAAGATGTTCACGCCGTAGTAGTTGAACAGGAAGCAGGCGAAGGCGACGAGCGCGATGTACGCGGCCTTGCGGCCCTTCCAGCCCGCCGTGGCCCGCGCGTGGAGGTACGCGGCGTAGCCGACCCAGGTGATGAAGGACCAGACCTCCTTGGCGTCCCAGCCCCAGTAGCGGCCCCAGGCGTCCCCGGCCCAGATCGCGCCCGCGATGATCGTGAACGTCCACAGCGGGAAGACGGCCGCGTTGATCCGGTAGGAGAACTTGTCGAGCGAGGCGGCCGAGGGCAGCCGCTCAAGGACCGAGCGGGCGAAGGAGCCCGGGTTCCCGCCGGTGGCGAGCTTGTTCTCGTACGAGTCGCGGAAGAGGTAGAGGACGGTGGCGACGGCCCCGAGGTAGAAGACGGCGCCGCAGAAGATCGCGGTGGAGACGTGGATCCACAGCCAGTACGAGTCGAGCGCCGGAACGAGCTGGTCGCTGGGGGTCTTCAGCCAGGTGGTGGCCACGCCCAGGTCGAGCAGGACCGTGGTGACCAGCGGCAGACCGATCCAGCGGACGTTCTTCTTGGCGAAGAGGAAGCCGAGGTACGCGCCGACCGCCACCGTGGAGAAGGTGGTGGAGAACTCGTACATGTTGCCCCAGGGGGCCCGCTGCACGGAGAACGCCCGCGCGATCACGCCGGAGGCCTCGACCAGGAAGGCCAGGACCGTGAGCGAGACGGCGATGCGGCCGTACAGATCGCCCTTGACGGTGCCGCCCGCCGCGCCGGGGCCGTCCGGCACGTCACGGGCGCCGGCCGCGGCGCGGGTGACGACCTTCGGCTTGTCGAGCACGGTGGTGCCGCCCGCCTTCTTGACCTGGACGGTCACGGCGGGGGCGGCGGTGGCGGCGCGCGGGGTGAGGGCGGCGGCGGTGCGGCCGACCTTGCTGCGGCTGCCCAGGACCCACTCGGCGATGTGGGCGAGGAAAGCCAGGGTGTAGACGGCCATCGAGGAGTAGATGAGCACGTCGCTCATCCGCGCCAGGCTCTCGTTGGTCGTGGCGGCGAGGATCACTTGTCGGCCTCTCCAGAAGGGGCAGGGTCTTCTGCGGGTTCGTCCGCGGGTTCCGGTGCGGGGGGCGCGTCCTGGGTGAGCGCGAGCGCGAGGTCTCCCAGTTCCTCGGGGAGCTTCGCGGACTCGCTGCGGCCGAGTCCGGCCATCTCGACGACGGTGACGCCGTCCTCACCCCGGACGGCCCGGACCCAGACCCGGCGCCGCTGGATGAAGAGCGAGCCGGTCAGACCGGCGATGGCGGCGATGGCGCCCGCGAGCGCCAGCCCGTTGCCGGGCTGCTGCGAGATCTGGAAGCTGGCCCACTCCCTGATGTCCTTCTCGAAGGTGATCGAGCCGGCCCCGTCGGGGAGCGTCAGGGTCTCGCCGGGCAGCAGTCGCTTGGCGAGCTTGCCGCCGGACGCGTCCGTGAACTGCTTCATCTTGGACTTGTCGAGCTGGTAGACGTTCTGCGGCAGCCCGGAGTCGACCCGCAGGTCACCGTGGTAGCCGGTGAGCGCCATGACGGGGAAGTCCAGCGCGGGGAACTGGGAGAACATCGTGCCCTGGCCCGCGCCCGCGAAGGTCGGCACGAAGAACGCCTGGAAGCCCAGCTGCTCCTTCTCGCCGTTCTTGTCGCGGTAGCCGTCCATCACCTTGATGGCGCCGGTGGACGTGACGTTGTTGTCGATGGGCAGCAGCGGCACGGCGGCGGTGTAGACGATCTTGCCGCGGCCGTCCCTGACGGTGACGACGGGGGCGTAGCCGTGGGCGATCAGATAGACCTTGGAGTCGCCGACCTTGAGGGGTTCGTTGACCCGGATGACGGCCTTGGTCGGCTCGCCGCCCCGCGTGTAGGTGACGGCCGCCTCGAAGGTGCGCGGGGTGCCGCGCTGGGGGCCGTTCTTCTCGTAGGTGCCGTCGAAGGCGTCGAGCTTGAAGCTGAACGGCTCCAGTTCCCCGATGCCGAACTGGGAGCCGGACTTGAAGTCGTCGTACTGGGTGAGCGTGTTGGAGAAGCCGTCGCCCTCGACGATCAGCTTGCCGCCCTCGGACTTGAAGAGCTGGCCCCAGGCGAAGGCGACGAGCATCACGATCAGGGCCACGTGGAAGGCCAGGTTCCCGGCCTCGCGCAGATAGCCCTTCTCGGCGGCGACCGCGTCCCCCGCGGGGTGGGAGCGGAACCGGCGGCCCTTGAGGAGGGCGAGCGCGGCGGTCCGGACCTCCTCGGGAGCGGCCTCGGTGCGCCAGGTGGTGTACGCGGGGAGCCGGTCCAGGCGCCGGGGGGCGCCCGGCGGCCGGCTGCGGAGCTGGCCGACGAACTGTCCGGTGCGCGGCACGATGCAGCCGATGAGGGAGACGAACAGCAGTATGTAGATCGCGGAGAACCACACCGAGCTGTAGACGTCGAAGAACTGGAGCTTGTCGTAGAGCGGGCTGAGCGTCTCGTGGGCCTCCTTGAAGGCCTGCACCTTCATCTCGTCCGCGCTGTTCTGCGGGACGAGGGAGCCGGGGACGGCGCCCAGGGAGAGCATGAACAGCAGGATCAGCGCGACCCGCATGGAGGTCAGCTGCCGCCAGAACCAGCGGATCCAGCCGATGACCCCGAGGACGGGGCCGCCGACGGGGGTGTCGCCCCGGTCCTCGGTGGGGGCGGTGGAGAGGTGCTCCCCGGCGTCGCCGAGGCCCTCCTGCCGCTCCGTCGTGCCGGAAGTGTCGGTCGTACTCATGGAACTCAGATCCCCACCGTGAAACCGCTGGACCAGCCCTGCATCGTGGCGACCATGCTGTCCCACACACCTGTGAGGAGCAGGACACCGGTGAGGAGCATCATGCCGCCGCCGACGCGCATCACCCACACATAGTGCTTCTTCATCCAGCCGAACGCGCCGAGCGCCTTGCGGAAGGCGACGGCGGCGAGCACGAACGGCACGCCGAGTCCGAGGCAGTACGCGAAGGCGAGTATCGCCCCGCGTCCGGCGCTGGCCTCCTGGAGGGCGAGGGCGTTGACCGAGGCGAGGGTCGGGCCGATGCACGGGGTCCAGCCGATGCCGAAGAGCGCGCCGAGCAGCGGCGCGCCGAGCAGTCCGGCGACGGGCTTCTTGTGGAAGCGGAACTCGCGCTGGGTGAACCAGGGCATCAGACCGAGGAAGAAGACGCCCATGAGGATCATGAGCACGCCGAGGATCGTGGTGAGCGTGCCCCGGTACTCCTGGAGGGTGGAGCCGAAGTAGCCGAAGAGCGCGCCGCCGGAGACGAACACGGCGGTGAAGCCGAGGACGAAGAGGAGGGCGCCCGCGGTCATCCGGCCGCGGCGCTGCTCGGCGAGGTCGGTGCCGGTGACCCCGGTGACGTAGGAGAGGTAGCCGGGGACGAGCGGGAGCACGCACGGGGAGAAGAAGGAGACCAGCCCGCCGAGGACCGCGAGGGGCAGGGCGAGCAGCAGGGCTCCGCTGGTGACGGTCTCGTTCACCGGCTCACTTCTCCTTGAGGAGCGGCTCGATCATCGAGCGGAGCTTCTCCTCGTTGAGCGCCATGAGGGAGCGGGCGGCGATCCTGCCCTCCTTGTCGAGGACGACGGTGGAGGGGATGGACTGCGGGCTGAGCGTGCCCTTGGGGAAGCCGAAGAGGATCAGTTCGCCCTGCGGGTCGTAGAGGCTGGGGTAGGTGACCCCGTAGTCCTCCTCGAAGGCGAGGGCGGGCTGCTTGTTGGGGTCGCGGGTGTTGAGGCCGACGAACTCGACGCCCCGGGCCTTGAGGTCCTTGGAGACCTTGGCGAAGTGCGGGGCCTCGGCCCGGCAGGGGGCGCACCAGGAGCCCCAGACGTTGAGGACGACGATCTTGCCCTTGAGGGAGGCGACGTCGAGCCGTTCGCCTTCGAGGGTCTCGCCGGCGAGCTTTCCGGGGGCCGCGCGTTCACCCTTGGCGACGGTGGCGATGCCGCCCGCGTTGGTCACGAAGTTGGTGTTGCCACCACCGCCGGACTTGCCGTTGCTGTCGCCGCCGCAGGCCGAGAGCGTGAGGGCGGCGGTCAGCACTCCGACGGCGAGCAGGGTGCGTCGAGGGGCACGGCTAAGGCTCATGTGAAAAGTTTCGCATGGGCGTTTGGGGGATCTTGGGCACCCCCCTACGTGCCCGGAAAGCCCCTTGTCAAGATCGCCTAAGCCGCGGGGGTGGACGAGTCGGGCGTCCGGGCGGAGGAAGGGGTGGCCGGGGTGGCCGGAGCGGGCCTCAGGAAGGCGTTCCAGCCGCCGGTCGGCTTCTGTCCGACGTCCAGGGTACGCAGTTTCGCGAGGATCTTCGGGTCCTGGACGTCGAGCCAGTCGGTGAACTGCCGGAAGGAGACGAGACGCACCTCCTTCTTTCCGGCCATTCCCTTGAGGGCTTCCTCGACGGCGTCCATGTAGATGCCGCCGTTCCACTGCTCGAAGTGGTTGCCGATGAAGAAGGGGGCGCGGTTCGAGGTGTACGCGCGGTTGAATCCGGCCAGATAGGCTCCGGCGGCCTGCTCGCGCCAGCCCTTGTAGCGCGAGGGCATCCCCTTCGTCGTGTTCTTCGACTGGTTGGCGAGCATGTTGTAGTCCATGGAGAGGACTTCGAAGGAGCGCCCGGGGAAGGGCACCGCCTGGAGGGGCAGGTCCCAGATGCCCTGGCGCTTCTCGGGCCAGACCTGTCGGCCGCCGGGCGAGCTGGCGTCGTAGCGCCAGCCGAGCCGCTTGGCGGTGGGGAGCAGCTTGTCCTGGCCGAGGAGGCAGGGGGTGCGGCCGCCGACGAGTTCCTTGGAGTAGTCGAACGGCAGCGGGTCGAGGTCGGTCCAGCCGCTGTGGGTCTTCCACTCGGTGACGAACTTCATCGCCTGGTCGATCTCGCTCTGCCACTGGGCCGGGGTCCAGTTGCCGACGGAGCCGGAGCCGCCGCAGAAGTGCCCGTTGAAGTGGGTGCCGATCTCGTGGCCCTCCAGCCACGCCTGCCGGGTGTACTTCAGGGTGTCCTTGATGTGGTCGTCGGTGAGGTAGCCGATGTCGGAGGCGCCGACGCGGTTGTTCGGCGGGCGGTAGAGGTTCTTCTTGGACTCGGGGAGGAGGTAGATCCCGGAGAGGAAGAAGGTCATCGCCGCGTCGTGGCTCTTGGCGAGTTCGAGGAAGCGGGGGAAGAGGCCGTTGCCGACCTCGCCCGCGCCGTCCCAGGAGAAGATCACGAACTGGGGCGGGGTCTGGCCGGGTTCGAGGGGGACGGGGGCGTCGGGCTGGTGCGGCTGCTTGCCGGTGTCGGCGGTGGAACCGTCGCCGATGAGCTTGACGTCGTCCTTGCCGGGGGCGGGCTTGCCCGGTCCGGTCGAGGCGTCGCCCCCCTTGCCCGGTCCGGATCGCGGCGACTTGTCCTGGCCGCCCGTACTGCACGCGGCCAGTCCCATCGCCGCAGCGGCACCGGCGCCCGCTCCGAGCAGCCCCCTTCGACTGATCCCGCTGTTCCCGCGCATGGCATCCCCATTCGAGCTGACGTACGAGATGAACGTCATCCAAACCGACAATGAGTGAGATGCCGGGAGGAACACGGAGGTTCCGGGAAATAGCACAAAAATTTTAGGGCGGTCGATTGGCATGAACACCAAACGACCGCCCCAGCACTCTGGACCGCGCGCTCCACACTGTCCAGCGGGGCCGCTCCGCGCCCCGGAACATCCGGACGTACTACGCCCCGAACGCCTTCGACTTCCCCTTCACCGGCTTCGCCCCCGCCAGCAGATGCGCCGGTACGAGGTCCCGGGCGGGCTCGCTGTAACCGACCGAGACGATCTTGTCGCCCCGGTACGTGAACGAGGTCAGCGAGGCCAGCGTGCACTGCCGCCGCCGCGGGTCGTGCCACAGCCGCCGCTTCTCCACGAAGCTGCGGACGATCCAGATCGGCAGCTGATGGCTGACGCAGACCGCCTCGTGGCCCCGGGCCGCGTCCTTCGCCGCGTCCAGCGCGCCCATCATGCGGACGACCTGCTCGACGTACGGCTCGCCCCAGGACGGCTGGAACGGATTGGTGAGGTGCTTCCAGTTCCCCGGCTTGCGCAGGGCCCCGTCACCGACGCCGAAGGTCTTGCCCTCGAAGACGTTCGCCGCCTCGATCAGCCGCTCGTCGCTCGCCAGGTCCAGGCCGTGCGTCTTCGCCACCGGCGCCGCCGTCTCCCGCGCCCGCTCCAGCGGGGAGGCGACGACGTACGTGATGTCCCGGTCCGCCAGCGACTCGGCGACCCGGTCCGCCATCTTCCGGCCCAGCTCCGACAGGTGGTAGCCGGGGCGGCGCCCGTAGAGGACACCCTCCGGGTTGTGCACCTCGCCGTGCCGCATCAGATGGACGACGGTGATGTCCTCGGCGCCCTTCGGGGTCTCCTTCACCGGAGCGCCCTCCCGCTCCTCTTCGGTCCGCGCGCGCTCGCTCATGCCGTCGCCTCCGCGGCGGCGCGGGCGGCGGCGGGCAGCGCGGCGGCGATCCGCTCGATCGCCCGCTCGTCGTGGGAGGCCGACACGAACCAGGACTCGAACGCGGACGGCGGCAGGTACACCCCGTCGGCCAGCATCGAGTGGAAGAAGGCATTGAAACGGAAGGCTTCCTGCCGCTTCGCCTCGTCGTAGTTCCGCACCTCGTCGGCGGTGAAGAACACCGAGAACATGTTGGACGCGGTCTGCAGCCGGTGCGCCACGCCCTCCTTCGCCAGAGCGCTCGTGACCAGGCCCTGGATCTCCGCCGAGACCGCGTTCACCCGCGCGTACGCCGGGTCGTCGAGCAGCCGCAGCTGCGCGAGACCGGCGGCCGTCGCGACCGGGTTCCCGGAGAGCGTGCCCGCCTGGTAGACCGGACCGGCCGGGGCCAGATGGCCCATGACGTCGGCCCGCCCGCCGAACGCGGCGGCCGGGAAGCCACCGCCCATGA
Organism: Streptomyces sp. NPDC087215; assembly: GCF_044744885.1. Classification (NCBI taxonomy): domain Bacteria; kingdom Bacillati; phylum Actinomycetota; class Actinomycetes; order Kitasatosporales; family Streptomycetaceae; genus Streptomyces; species Streptomyces sp. NPDC087215. Next base: position 8,536 of record NZ_JBIUZD010000010.1, on the reverse strand, counting down.
CCTTGCCGAAGGTCAGCAGGTCGGCCTTGACACCGTCCACGCCGTACCAGCCCGCCCGCGAGGTGCGGAAACCGGTCATCACCTCGTCGGAGACGTACAGCGCGCCGTTCTCCCGGCACAGGTCCGCGAGCCCCTGGTTGAAACCGGGCAGCGGCGGCACCACACCCATGTTGCCGGGCGAGGCCTCCGTGATGACACAGGCGATCTCGCCCGGGTGCGCGGCGAACGCGGCCCGCACGGCCTCCAGGTCGTTGTAGGGGAGCACGATCGTGTCCCCGGCCTGCGCCCCGGTCACGCCCGGGGTGTCGGGCAGCCCCAGGGTGGCCACCCCGGAACCGGCCGAGGCCAGCAGCGCGTCGACATGTCCGTGGTAGCAGCCCGCGAACTTGACGACCTTCGCGCGCCCGGTGAACCCGCGGGCCAGCCGGATCGCGGACATCGTCGCCTCCGTGCCGGAGGAGACCAGACGCACCTGCTCGACCGGCTCGACCCGCGCGACGATCTCCTCGGCGAGCGCCACCTCGCCCTCGCCGGGCGTCCCGAAGGAGGTCCCCCGGCCCACGGCCTCCCGCACCGCCGCCGTGACCTCGGGATGCGCGTGGCCGAGGATCATCGGACCCCACGAGCAGACGAGGTCGACGTACTCCCGCCCGTCCGCGTCGGTGAGGTAGGGACCGGAACCGGACACCATGAACCGGGGCGTTCCGCCCACGGCCCGGAAGGCACGCACCGGTGAGTTCACGCCGCCGGGCGTCACGAGGGACGCGCGGTCGAAAAGCGTCTGTGAGACTGGGGCTTCGTATGAATACGGCACTGTGATCCTGACCTGCGAGAACGACTGAGGGCACGACATCGGGAACGGACGGACGGTGCGGACACCCCCGGTATCACGCCGGGGCGTTCGCCCTCCGCGTCTGCGAAACTGGGGCGACATGGGGATGACTCACGGAATCCATGGTGTCAGAGGCCACGGCGTTCTTGCGGACAGGTGTTTCACCGTACGAACGCGGGGGAGGTCACTGACACGATGATCGGGTCGCGCGGCGGGGTCGTGTTGCCGAGAAGAAGCAGTCGGGTGGAGATATGCATCGCGGTGGCGGACCGGGCGAGGGGACGGACGATCTGGGTCCGGAGTCTGCCCGGCGGGGGAGACACCGGCGCCGGCGGACCGAGGACCCGACGGCGGGCGGGCAGGGGGGCGCCGCGGGCGCCCCTGGCGAGCCGGCCCCCCGAAGCAGGAGCGGCCGGTTGGGAGTGACCTACAAGTACTTCGGCGCGCCCAACGGCGCCACGGCGGCCCGCGTCCCGATCTCCATGCGGCCCGAGGAGCTCGGCGGCGACGAGCTGGGCATGGGCGGCATGTTCAGCAAGATCAAACCGGAGACCATAGCCGCGATGGTCCTCACCGGCATCCAGGGAATGCCCCTGCACAAGGTGCCGCCCCTGGAACTGGTGGTGCTGCACCCGGACTACGCGGTGGTGAGACTGCCGATGACCGTGGTCGACCCGCTGCGCGGGATCGGCGAGGAGTCGGTGGGCGCCGCGGCCTTCATCTGGTCCACGGTCCCGGACCGGGGCGGCCCGCGCGACGCGTTCGACGTCTACCAGTTGCTCCACGAGTGGCAGGACTTCTCGGTCCGCCTCCACGAGGCGGGCCACCAGCCGTACTGCCTGGTGTGGCCCTGACGGCGGACGGGCGGGCCCGGCCGGTGCGGGACCGGTGTCCGGGCGGGGCCCGGTCCGGCGCGCCGGGACCATGAGCCCGGGACGTCCCGGACCCGGGGTCCCGGGCGGCTCGGACCCGGGTGCGCCCGGCCGTCCCTGACCCGGGCGGGTGCCGCGCGTCTCCGACCCCGGGCCGGGGCGTCCCGGCCCCGGGTAGGTCCGGCCGTCCCTGACCCGGGCGGGTCCGGCGTGTCCCGGACCCTGTGCCCGGCCCTCTCCGACCCTCGCGGGTCCGGTCGTCTCAGACACGGCCCTCCGCCTCCCGCGCCGCCTTCGCCCGCTCGGCGGCCAGCTCACGGGCCGAGGCCAGCCGGTACGGCACGTCGATCGTGACGACGTTCTTCATGAACAGCAGCCGGGCCTTGAGCCGCAGCGCGCTCTGGTTGTGCAGCGGCTGCTCCCACCAGCGCCCCACCACGTACTCGGGGATGACCACCGAGAGCACCGCGTCCCCCGTGCGCTCGGGCGCCTCCCTGACGTGCCGCAGCACCGGCTGGACGATCGAGCGGTACGGGGAGCTGAGCACCCGCAGCGGTACGCCGATGCCGTGCGCGTCCCAGCTCGCCCGGAGCGCCTCCGCCTCCGCCGGGTCCTCCGCCACGGTGACGGCGGTGAGCGACGCGGGACGCAGGGTCAGGGCGTAGGACAGCGCCCGGAGGCTGGGCGCGTTGACCGAGGCGACCAGGACCAGGACGTGGTTCTCGGCGAGGGCGCGGGGCCGGGCGCCGGCCTCCACGGCGACCTCGGCGGCGACGGCGTCGTAGTGCCGCCGCACCCCCTTCATCCCCGCGAAGAGCAGCGGCATCGCGAGGACGACGATCCAGGCACCGTGGGTGAACTTGGTGATGAGGACGATCACGAGGACCACCGCCGTCAGACAGGCGCCGAAGGCGTTGACGGTGAGGCGGCGCCGGATGTTGTGACGGTCCGCGGCCCCGGCGGGCGTGGCGAGTTCCCGCCGCCAGTGCTTGACCATGCCCGCCTGGGAAAGGGTGAAGGAGACGAAGACGCCGAGGATGTAGAGCTGGATGAGGCGGGTCAGCTCCGCGTCGAAGGCGACGATCAGGACGATCGCGGCGAGCGCGAGGAGGACGACGCCGTTGGAGTAGACGAGCCGGTCGCCGCGGTGGACGAGCTGCCGGGGCGCGTAGCGGTCGCGGGCGAGGACGGACGCGAGCATCGGGAAGCCGTTGAAGGCGGTGTTGGCCGCCAGGACCAGGACGCCCGCGGTGACGGCCTGGAGCAGATAGAAGAGGACGTGCCAGTCGCCGAAGGTGGCCCGTCCGATCTGGGCGAGCGCGGTGGACATCGGAGTGCCGGGGGCGAGCCCGAGTTCCGTGGGGTCCTCGGCGACATGGACCTCGTAGACCATGGCGAGCACCGTGATCCCGAAGAACATGGTCACGGAGAGCCCGCCCATGATCGCGAGCGTCATGGCCGCGTTGCGGCTCTTCGGCCTGGCGAACGCGGGTACGCCGTTGCTGACGGCCTCGACCCCGGTGAGCGCGGTGCAGCCGGAGGCGAAGGCGCGCAGCGCGAGCAGCACCAGCGCGACCCCGGAGTAGGTGGAGACCGCCTCGACGGGCAGCCGGGCGGACTCGGCACGGATCGCCGTACCGGTCGCCGTACGGACCGCGGCCACCACGAACATCAGATGGACGACCCCGATGAAGGCGTACGTGGGGAGCGCGAACCAGCGCCCCGACTCCCGTACCCCGCGCAGGTTCATCCAGGCCAGGACGGCGACGAAGAAGACCGAGAGGGCCACGGCGTGCCCGTCGAGCGAGGGGACCGCCGAGGTGATCGCGGCGACCCCCGAGACGACGGAGACGGCGACGGTCATCACGTAGTCGATGAGCAGCGCGGACGCGGCGGTGAGCGCGGCGGTCCGCCCGAGGTTCTCGGAGGAGACGACATAGGCGCCGCCCCCGCCCGGATAGGCGTAGCAGGTCTGCCGGTAGGAGGCGACGACGACCAGGAGCAGGACGACGATGCCGGTCGCCGCGTACCAGGCGAGATGGAGCACCGCGAGGCCGCCGAGCGCGAGGATCAGCAGGATCTCCTCGGTGGCGTACGCGACGGAGGAGAGCGGGTCGCTGCAGAAGACCGGCAGCGCGACCCGCTTCGGCAGCAGGGTCTCCCCGAGCCGGCCGCTGTCCAACGGACGACCGACCAGCAGGCGTTTCGCCGCACTTCCAGCTCTCATAAGTGATGAAGTTAGGACGAATGGTATGTAATGCGCGGAAGCCGCGCCCTGGGAACCCCGTACGCCTCGGGGACGCCCGCACGAGGAAGGAACTGGCCGTGAGCGGAGCAGCAGAGACCCGGGAAGCCCGGGAGTCCCGGGGAGTACGGGGGCCCCGGGACGCGCGGTCGTCCGGCGCGCCCCTGCAGATCGGGGAGGTCGCCACCCGGACCGAACTCCCCCTGCGCACCATCCGTCAGTACGAGGACAGCGGTCTGGTCGTGCCGTCCGCCGCCTCGCCGGGCGGGTTCCCGCTCTATACGGACGCCGATGTGGACCGGCTCATGGTGGTCCGCCGGATGAAGCCGCTCGGCTTCACCCTCGACGAGACCCGTGAGCTGCTGGCCGCAGTGGACCGGCTGACCGCCGAGCGCGCGGGCACGGACACGGAGCTGGAACCGGAGGAGCGGGCCGCGCTCCTGGCCCGCGTCCGGCGGTACGAGCGGGCCGCGGCGGAGCGGGTCGCCGAACTGCGGGCGCAGTTGGGCCGCGCCGAGGAGTTCGCCGACTCGCTCCGCCGCACCCGTCTCACGGCGGTACCGGTCTGACCGGGGTCCGGCCGGTCAGCGGGTGAGCGTCCGGGCCAGCTCGTGGAAGAAGCGCGCGTAGGCGGCGGGGCTGGGCGGGGTCTCGGGGTTCCAGGCGGTGCGCGGGACGTCCGAGAGGGGCCCGTCGGGCGGAGTGGCGTGGGCCCGGCTGTCGAAGAGGACCAGGCCGGGCCGGAGCTCGGCGGCGCGGGCCCAGTCGGCGGTGAGCCAGTTGGCCCCGGGGCCCGGCCCCGGGTCGAGCAGCCGTACGCCCAGCTCGGCGAGGCGCGCCAGCTCGGGCCAGGCGTCCGGGCGGGCCAGGTGCACCTGCTCGGGACCGGCGCCGGAGAGCGCGAGCACGGTGACCCCGCCCCGCCCGGCGGCCTCCCGCAGCGCCCGTTCGGCGGCGGGCAGGGCGGTGGCGGACGGGGTGGCTGCGGGCGGGGCGGTGGTGGCGGGGGTGACGGGCGGGGCGGGGGTGGGTTCCGCCCCGCCGCTCCTTCCGCCGGGATCCGGTCGAGCGCCCAGACCGGTGGCGAGCGCCGCGAACCGGTCGAGGATCGCCCCGAGGGTGAGCTCGCCGCCGACGGAGAGCGCCACGAGCGGTACCCCGAGCCGCTCGGCGACGGCCTCGTCGAGCGCGTACGGGCTCTTCCCGTCATAGGTCACGTCGACGAGCACGTCCGGCCGCAGCGACCGCAACCGCTCCTCGTCCAGGGTCCGGCCCGGCCCGAGGTACGTCACGGCCGCCGCCCCGAGCCCGCCCTCCTTCGCGGGGTCGAGGACCTCCCCGTCGTGCCCGGAGCCGTACACGGCGACCGGTGTCACCCCCAGATCGCAGAGGGCCGCCCCGGCCCGTACGTACGCCACCACCCGTCGCGGGACGCGGGCCGCCCCCAGCTCCGTACCCCTGTCGTCCGTGAATCCCCATGTCTGAGTACCGGACATGCGGCTACTCCCTCCCCGGCCGGAACGTGCCTCTTCCGCCACCTTGGAACGGCTGCCCGGCCCGCACAAGAGGGCCTGTCGTCCGGTGGTGGACATCCGGCCCGGGACCAAGGTCCCGGGACCCCCTGCCGAAAGTCCTCCCCTGTGGTGTTAACTGAACAGGTCGGGAGGAAGCAGTAGGAATCGTTCGTGCCTCCGTGCCCGCGCGCCACCTGCCGGGGCGCGCCACGCGCGGGCGGCCTCTCGCTCTGGAGTGAGCCATGTCCTTGCCCGGCCAGTTCTCCGACCCCCGTGTCCTCACCCTGTTCGGCCTGCTCGCCGTCTCGACGGTGGTGTGGCTGTCGCTCGGTCTGCGCTCCCGCGCCCGCCGCGACCGGGCGGGCATCCCGCTGGAGCGGGTGTGGCACCCGCTGGAGTCGACGGCCCTGACGCCTGCGGAGGAACACGCCTTCGGCCAGGTCGTCTCCCGGCTCGCCCCGGGCCGGGCGGGCCGCCTCCGCTGACTTCGGGGGCGGGTACCGAAGCCGGTCCGGGAGCAGGACCGACGCCGGGTGCCCGGGGGGACCGTGAACGCGACCGGATCCCGGAGGAGCGCCGACCGGGCGGCCAGATTTCCGGCGGCGCTCAGACGTCCCCGGTCCTGCTCTCCGTGCTCCATCAGCACTCCCTGGTCACTGCCTGGTCACTCCCTGATCCCCCTCGGTCGTTCTCAGTCGCTCTCAGTCGTCGCGGAGGCGCGGGTCCCGGACGGGCGCGGATCGTGGGTCGCGGCGGGTCGCGGGGCGCGGCCGGTCGTCGCGAGCAGCCGTTCGAAGGCGGTGGCGTCGGCGGGCGGCTCGACCGCCTCCCCGAAGACACCGGCCTTCCGGGCCATCGGCGCCATCCCCTCCACCTCCTCGGCGAGTCCCTCGACCACGGCCGGATCGGGCTCGAAGCGGCGCCCGGTGGCGCGGGCGAGGTCCCAGGCGTGCACGGTGAGGTCGAGCAGCACCATGCAGCCGACGGTCCGCGCGGGCAGGCCGAGGGACCCGGTGGTGCCCTCGTCGGCGCCGGGCGCCGACCAGGCGTCCACCAGCTTCCCGGTCTCGTCCTCGAAGCGGTCGCGCCAGTCGGCGTCGGCGAGCCGGTCCGGGGCGCCGGAGAAGTCGGCGGACCGCTTGGCGGCGAGGGCCCGGAAGTTCACCACGACGTCGAAGAGGTGGTTCAGGAGGGCGCGGACGTCGTACTCGGCACACGGCGTGGGCGCGCCCAGAGCCGTGTCGGGGGTGTCCCTGACGAGGGGCACGGCGTGCGCGGCGGCGGTACGGAGGAGGGCGCCGACGCGGGGCGGGTCGTTGTTCGTCATGAGACCGACGTTCCGAGAACATGCCCACGGCCGTCTTGAAGAAACGCGCCAGACCGAAACTTGTCCCGCGCACGGCCCAGTACGGAGGGGGACGGGGAGGTAGGACGTGGAGCGGGGGCAGGGGCGGGAACGGAGGCGGAGGCGGAGGCGGAGGCGGAGGCGGAGGCGGAGGCGGAGGCGGAGGCGGAGGCGGAGGCGGAGGCGCCGCGAGGCTCGGGCGCGGCCTCGGGGACGCGCCTGGCATCGAAGGATGGCTGATTCCGCTCCTCGCCGGGACACACGGGGGCATCGTCGACCCCGCCGAACTGCTCGCCCGGGTCCGTTTCCGGCGGCACACCCCGGCGCCGGAACCGCGCCCCTATCTGGAGCACTACTGGCTGATCGACTGGGATCTCGACCAGCCGTACGTCAGCCATCTCGTCCCGCACCCGTCGGTGAACGTCGTCTTCCAGCGGTACGGTCCGATCGGCGCCCCCACGGCCTCGGCGCACGCGTCCGCCGATGTGTCGGGCATCGGGCGCGGCCTGTTCGCCCAGGAACTGGCGGGGTCCGGCCGGGTCCGCGGGGCGCAGTTCCGGCCCGGCGGCTTCCGGCCGTTCGCGCCCGCGTGGCCGGTGTCGGCGTGGACCGGCCGCCGGGTCCCGTCGGCCGAGGTGTTCCCGCAGGGGCCGGGCTCGCCGGACCCCCTGTCCCGGATCCTCTCCCCCCGACGCGGACCACGCGCGCGTGGCGGCACTCGCCGCGTTCCTGCTGACCCATGGTCCCGTCCCCGATCCGGCCGCCGACCGGGCCATGGAACTGGTCGATCTGATCCGCACGGACCGGACGGTCCGCAGGGTCTCCCGGCTGGCGGCCCCGTCGGGCCTGTCGGCGCGCTCGCTCCAGCGGCTGTTCGCGTCCCACGTGGGCGTGGGGCCGAAGTGGGTGATCCTCCGGTACCGCGTCCATGAGGCCCTGGAACGCGCCGGGGCGGCGCGGGCTCCGGAAGGGCCGGACTGGGCGGGGATCGCGGCGGAACTGGGCTACAGCGACCAGGCCCCTCTCGTACGGGACTTCACGGCGACGGTCGGGGTGCCGCCGACCGCGTACGCCCGGGGGCTGTCAGACCCCTGACCTACCGTACGAACATGGAGAACGCCATCTCATCAGTACGTCTCGAAGCCTGGTCCGAGGACGACGCCGAGCTGCTGCGCGCCCTGAACGCACCGGAACTGACGGAGCATCTCGGCGGCCCGGAGACCGAGGAGCAGCTCGTCCGGCGCCACCGTCGCTATGTGGGCCTGAGCGCGGACGGCACGGGCGCGGGGCGGATGTTCCGGATCGCACTGGAGCCGGAGGGGACCGTGGCGGGCAGCATCGGTTTCTGGGTGCGCGGCGGGGAGGGCGAGCCGGTGTACGAGACCGGGTGGAGCGTGCTGCCGGGCTTCCAGGGCCGGGGCGTGGCGACGGCCGCCACGCGCGCGGTGGCCGTCGAGGCCAAGCGCGCGGGCCTGCACCGCTTCCTGCACGCGTACCCCTCGACGGGGAACGCGCCGTCGAACGCGGTGTGCCGCAAGGCCGGGTTCGAGCTGCTCGGTGAGCGGGACTTCGAGTACCCGCCGGGCCACCTGATGCGCTGCAACGACTGGCGGCTCGACCTGACGGGCCCGCTCTAAAGCGTGTTGCAGAAGGTTGTGTCTGGGCAGGTCAGGGCCGGTTTCGGGCTGGTCTGGTCATGCTGCCATGGCGAGGTTGTGCATGTGGGCG
>NZ_JBIUZD010000009.1:176817-295575 GCF_044744885.1 Streptomyces sp. NPDC087215 | reverse complement strand
CCGCGATCCTCGAAGCCGCCGAGGAACACCGCGCCGACGTCATCGGAATGTCCGGCCTCCTGGTCAAATCCACCGTCATCATGAAGGAGAACCTGCAGGAACTGAACCAGCGCGAGCTGGCCGCCCGGTACCCGGTGATCCTCGGCGGCGCCGCCCTCACCCGCGCCTACGTCGAACAGGACCTCCACGAGATCTACCAGGGCGAGGTCCGCTACGCCCGTGACGCCTTCGAGGGCCTGCGCCTCATGGACGCCCTGATCGCCGTCAAGCGCGGTGTCCCCGGCGCGGTACTCCCGGAACTCAAGCCGCGCCGGGTCGCCAAGCGGGACACGGCCGTCCTCCAGGTCGCCGAGCCCGAGCCCGGCGGCCGCTCGGACGTCTCCGTCGACAATCCCGTGCCCACCCCGCCGTTCTGGGGCACCCGGGTCGTCAAGGGCATCCCGCTGAAGGACTACGCCTCCTGGCTCGACGAGGCCGCCCTCTTCAAGGGGCAGTGGGGCCTCAAGCAGAACCGGGCCGGTGACGGCCCCAGCTACGAGGAACTGGTCGAGACGGAGGGTCGCCCCCGGCTGCGCGGCTGGCTGGAGCGCCTGCACACGGAGAACCTCCTGGAAGCGGCCGTCGTCCACGGGTACTTCCCCTGTGTCTCCAAGGGCGACGACCTGATCCTCCTGGACGAGGCGGGCAACGAGCGGACCCGCTTCACCTTCCCCCGCCAGCGCCGGGGCCGCCGCCTCTGCCTCGCGGACTTCTTCCGCCCGGAGGAGTCCGGCGAGACCGATGTCGTCGGCCTCCAGGTCGTCACCGTCGGATCGAGGATCGGCGGGGCCACCGCCGAGCTCTTCGCCTCCGACTCCTACCGCGACTACCTCGAACTCCACGGCCTCTCCGTGCAGCTGGCCGAGGCCCTCGCCGAGTACTGGCACGCGCGCGTCCGCGCCGAGCTGGGCTTCGCGGGCGAGGACCCGGCCGACGTCCGGGACATGTTCGACCTGAAGTACCGGGGCGCCCGCTTCTCCCTCGGCTACGGCGCCTGCCCCGACCTGGAGGACCGCGCGAAGATCGCGGAGCTGCTCCGTCCCGAGCGGATCGGCGTGCACCTCTCGGAGGAGTTCCAGCTCCACCCGGAGCAGTCCACCGACGCCATCGTCATCCACCACCCCGAGGCGAAGTACTTCAACGCCCGCTGACAGGGGGTCGAGGGGGCGCGCGGACTCCGACGGAGGCACGCGCGCCGACTCCGGACGGGCGTACGTGGGCCGATCCGGGGCCGGGCCAGGTGTACGTACGCCGATCCCGGGCCGGACGTACACGCGCCGGATCCGGCCGGGTGCGTACGTACCGGCACGGGACGTGCGTCCGCGCGCCGAACCCGGCCGCGGGCACGTCCACCGACCCCGGCCGGACGTACGGATACCGGCCGGACGGACCCGCCCGTACCGGCCGGACGGTGACCGCCCGTACCGGCCGGACGGTGACCGCCGGTCCCGGCCGGAATCAAATCCGCGCGCCTTCGGTGATCCGGACGTACACTGGTCGGTCCAGTGCAGGCCGGTCCCCCTCCCCGTACCGGGGAAGAGGGGCCGGCCTTCTCGCCCCCCATGGAGGTGTGCCGGATGACCAGTACGGTCCCCGCTTCCCTTGTCCGTACCGACGGCAGCTCCGCCCTGCAGGCGGTCTTCCTCGACATGGACGGGACCCTCGTCGACACCGAGGGCTTCTGGTGGGACGCGGAGGTCGAGGTCTTCGCCGACCTCGGGCACCGGCTGGACGAGGCCTGGCGGGACATCGTCGTCGGCGGTCCGATGACCCGCAGCGCGGGCTACCTCATCGAGTCCACCGGCGCCGACATCACCCTCGACGAGCTGACGGTCCTGCTCAACGAGAAGTTCGAGCAGCGCATCACAGGGGGTGTCCCGCTGATGCCCGGCGCCGAGCGGCTGCTCGCCGAGCTGGCCCGGCACTCCATCCCGACCGCCCTGGTCTCCGCCTCGCACCGGCGGATCATCGACCGGGTCCTGCACTCCCTCGGCCACGACCGCTTCACGCTCACCGTTGCCGGGGACGAGGTCACCCGGACCAAGCCGCACCCCGAGCCGTATCTGACGGCCGCCAGGGGAGTGGGCGCGGACCCGGCGCTCTGCGCCGTCGTGGAGGACACCGCGACCGGTGTGGCGGCGGCCGAGGCGGCGGGCTGCCGGGTCGTGGCGGTGCCCTCCGTCGCCCCGATCGCCTCCTCTCCCGGCCGGGTCGTCGTCCGCTCCCTCGAAGAGGTCGACGTGCCGTTCCTGCGCACATTGATCACCAGGATCTGATCACCGGAGTCCGAGGATTTCCTGAGCCATCCCGGAGGAATGCCTTTTCCGTCGGGGAAAGCGAACAGGCCATTCGCCGAAAAGCCACCCGGGTGACCTTGGTCACCCAGAGTGCCCGTCGGTGGATGGCCTCCTTCCTGTCCGGTACCCGGAACACCCCGATATCGGTGCCCTCATGTGTCCCGATTCGATCACTGCTGTCCGCATCCGTCGACGCATGACTATCGAATCCCACGCATTCATCATCACTCTGCGATTACCCCTCCGTCAGGCCCCGAACCGCTCCCCGTACGGAAATGGCGACGCCGCCCACTAATCTTTCGCGAGTACTTCGCCGCATCACCGCGCGCACCGGCGCACACCCGAGCCGCCCTGCGCGCAGGACCGATCGTGACACCGAGCCGATCGCTCCCGCCCCGACCGGGCGACCCCCGGCGAAGCCCGACCGCCGCACCCCGTGCCGGATGAGGAGACCGTCCCTGATGAACCGCAAGACCCTGGTGCTGCCGGCCGTGGCCGGAATGCTCGTCCCCCTCCTCACCGCCTGCGGCGGCACGGAGGAACAGGGCGCGATCGTCGTCGGCACCACGGACCAGTTCATCGCCACGGAGAACTCGCCCGCCCCGCTCGACCCGGCCTTCGCCTACGACACCGGCGCCTGGAACATCCTGCGCCAGACCGTCCAGACCCTGCTGCACGTGCCCCGCGGCGGCGGCGAGCCCGTCCCCGAGGCCGCCGAGAGCTGCGGATTCTCCGACAGGGCCAGCGAGAGCTACCGCTGCAAGCTCCGCCCCGGCCTCACCTTCGCCGACGGCACGCCCCTCACCGCCGAGGACGTGAAGTTCTCCGTCGACCGCGTCCTGAAGATCAAGTCGGACAACGGCACGGCCGCCCTCCTCTCGAACATCGACACCGTCGAGACCCAGGGCTCCGACCAGGTCGTCTTCCACCTCAAGGCGCCCGACGCCACCTTCCCGTACAAGCTCTCCACCCCGGTCGCGGGCATCCTCAGCAAGGACAAGTACGCCGAGGGCAAGCTCCGCGAGGGCTTCGACGTCGACGGCTCCGGCCCGTACACCGTGAAGGCCGAGCGCGACGGCGGGAAGGCCACCCGCTTCGTCTTCACCAGGAACCCCGCCTACAAGGGCGACATCACCCCGCGCAACGACAAGGTCGAACTGCGCTCCTTCACCGACGCGGGCGCCATGGGCAAGGCCCTGGAGAGCAAGGGCATCGACATGATGGCCCGCTCCCTCTCCCAGCAGCAGATCAAGGACCTCACCGAGAAGCCCCGGGAAGGCATCGAGATGGTCGAGGTCCCCAGCCTGGAGATCCGCTACCTCGGCTTCAACACCAAGGCCCCCTCCGTCCAGGAGAAGGCCGTCCGCCAGGCCATGGCCGCCGTCATCGACCGGGGCGCCCTCGTCAACCTGGTCTACGGCCCCACCGCCGAACCGCTCTACTCGCTGATCCCCTCCAGCATCACCGGCCACGCCACCCCCTTCTACGACAAGTACGGCGAGCCCGACCGCGACCGCGCCGCCGAGATCCTCAAGGACGCGGACGTGAAGACCCCGGTGAAGATCACCCTGAACTACACCACCGACCACTACGGCGCCGAGACCGCCCAGGAGTTCCAGACGCTCAGGAAGCAGCTCGTCGCCAGCGAACTCTTCGACGCCACCGTCAAGGGCACCGAGTGGTCCACCTTCCGCCCCGCCCAGAAGCGCGGCGACTACGCCGTCTACGGCCTCGGCTGGTTCCCGGACTACCCGGACCCGGACAACTACATCGCCCCGTTCCTCGGCCACGACAACTTCCTCAACACCCCGTACGTCAACAAGGTCGTCCGCGACCAGCTCATCCCGCGCTCGCGCCGCGAGGCCGACCGCCCCGCCGCGACCGCGGTCTACCAGCGGATCCAGAAGATCGTCGCCGAGGACGTCCCCGTCCTGCCGCTCTGGCAGGGCAAGCAGTACGTCGCCGCCCGCGACGACCTCAACGGAGTCGAGTACTCCCTCAGCACCTCCTCCGACCTGCTGCTCTGGGAGCTCGGCCGCGGCACCGTCTGACCCGGTCCGACAGGGCGCCCCACCCGGTCCGCGGCCGGTACGACGAAGGGGGGTCCGGCACCCGCCGGACCCCCCTCCGCCACCACCCGCTACTGGCCGTTCGCGCCGGGCCGCACCAGACCGCTCTCGTACGCGTACACCGCCGCCTGCACCCGGTCCCGCAGCCCCAGCTTCGTCAGCACATGGCCCACGTGCGTCTTCACCGTCGTCTCGCTGACGAACAGATCCGCCGCGATCTCCGCGTTCGACAAGCCCCGCGCCACCAGCTTCAGGACCTCCACCTCACGGTCCGTCAAGGTGTTCAGCGTGTCCGGGACCTGCTCCTCGCCCGTCGGCAGATGCGCCGAGTACTTGTCCAGGAGCCGACGCGTGATCGACGGCGCCAGCATCGCCTCACCCGCCGCCACCACCCGGATCGCCTGCACCAGCTCGTTCGCCGGAGCGTCCTTCAGGAGGAAACCGCTCGCCCCCGCCCGCAGCGCCTCCACCACGTACTCGTCCAGGTCGAAGGTCGTCAGGACCAGCACCTTCGCCGGACCGTCCCGCCCCGGACCGGTGATCTGCCGGGTCGCCTCCACCCCGTCCATCCGGGGCATCCGGATGTCCATGAGCACCACGTCCGGCTGGAGCGCCCGCACCTGGTCCTGCGCCTGGAGACCGTCCCCGGCCTCACCCACCACCGCGATGTCCTGCTCCGCCTCCAGAATCATCCGGAAGCCGGTGCGCAGCAGCGGCTGATCGTCGACCAAGAGGACGCGGATCGTCACAAGGGCTCCTTCAGGGGACTCTGCTCACAAGGACGCCGGGGCGCTACACCACCGGCGGGGCCGGGTCCATTCTGCCCTGCCCCGATTCGCCCGACTCCGCCGGGCGCGCAGAAACGATCTTCAACGGATAGACCGGGGGAGTCCCACCGAACTCCGGACACACCGCCCGGTGATCGCACCAGCCGCACAGCTTCGTCGGACGCGCCCGCCAGTCACCCGACTCCGTCGCCGAGGAGATCGCCTCCCACAGCGCCAGCACCTTCCGCTCCACCCGACGCAGATCCGCCTCCACCGGGTCGTACGTGAGCACCTCGCCACTGCCCAGGTACACCAGCTGCAACCGGCGCGGGATCACCCCCCGAAGCCGCCACACCACCAGCGCGTAGAACGTCATCTGGAACAGCGCGCCGTCCCGGTACTCCGGCCGGGGCGCCTTCCCCGTCTTGTAGTCGACGATCCGCACCTCACCCGAGGGCGCCACGTCGATCCGGTCGATCACCCCGCGCAGCCGCAGCCCCGAATCCAGCTCCGTCTCCACGAACAGCTCGCGCTCGGCGGGCTCGAGACGCGTCGGGTCCTCCAGCGTGAACCACCGCTCGACCAGCCGCTCCGCCTCACCCAGCCACTCCGCGAGCCGCGTCCCGCCCAGATCCTCCGCGAACAGCTCGCCCAGCTCGGGCCTGGCCTCCAGGAGCCGGTCCCACTGCCCCGGCACCATCGCCCGAGCCCTCGGCGCCGTCCGGTCCACCGCCGGATCGTCGAAGAGCCGCTCCAGCACGGCGTGCACCAGCGTCCCCCGGGTCGCCGCCTCGCTGGGCCTCTCCGGCAGCCGGTCGATCACCCGGAACCGGTACAGCAGCGGACACTGCATGAAATCGCTCGCCCGCGACGGCGACAACGACATGGGTGCCCGGGGCTCCGGGGTCACCTGCTCGCTCGTACTCATGACGAAGACCCTACGACCCGCCACCGACAACCGGCGGCATACCATCGACCTGGGACCCCGTGGCACTGCATGATCGAACCGTGACGCACCGACGTGGTCACACCATGCGACGAAAGGAACCCGTGAACCAGGACGAGCCCAAGCCGCAGCGGACCGGAGAGCCCGGCGGAGGCATCCTCATGGGCCGCCCCTTCGGCGTGCCCGTCTACGTCGCCCCCAGCTGGTTCCTCGTCGCCGCCCTCATCACCTGGGTGTTCGGCGACCAGATCCAGCGCGTCCTGCCCGAACTCGGCGCCGCGCGCTACCTCGTCTCCCTCTTCTTCGCCGTCGCCTTCTACGCCTCCGTGCTCGTCCACGAACTCGCCCACACCGTCGCCGCGCTCCGCTTCAAGCTCCCCGTGCGCCGCATCCAGCTCCAGTTCTTCGGCGGCGTCTCCGAGATCGAGAAGGAGACCGAGACCCCCGGCCGCGAGTTCGTCCTCGCCTTCGTCGGCCCCCTCCTCTCCCTCGTCCTCGCCGGTGTGTTCTACCTCTCCCTCTACGCCGTCGAGCCCGGCACCGTCCCCGGCGTCCTCGTCGCCGGACTGATGATCTCCAACCTGATCGTCGCGGTCTTCAACCTGCTCCCCGGCCTGCCCCTGGACGGCGGCCGGATGCTCCGCGCCGTCATCTGGAAGATCACCGGCAACGCCATGACCGGCACCGTCGCCGCCGCCTGGGTCGGCCGCGCCCTCGCCGTCCTCGTCCTCATCGGGCTGCCGCTGCTCACCCGCACCGGCCTCCTCGGCAACTCCACCGCCGACATCGGCGGCTTCGAGACCGTCACCGACGCCCTGCTCGCCGCGATCCTCGCCGCGATCATCTGGACCGGCGCGGGCAACAGCCTCCGCATGGCCCGGCTGCGCGAACACCTCCCCGAGCTCCGCGCCCGCAGCCTCACCCGCCGCGCCATCCCCGTCGAACCCGCCACCCCGCTCTCCGAGGCCCTCCGCCGCGCCAACGAGTCCGGCGCCCGCGCCCTCGTCGTCGTCGACGGCCACGGCGACCCCACCGGCATCGTCCGCGAGACCGCCATCGCCGCCGTCCCCGAGCACCGCCGCCCCTGGGTCGCCGTCAGCACCCTCACCCAGGACCTCGCCGACGGCATGAGGGTCCCCGCCGAACTCACCGGCCAGCCCCTCCTCGACCACCTCCGCGCCAGCCCCGCCACCGAATACCTCGTCGTCGAGGAGACCGGCGAGATCTACGGAGTCCTCTCCACCACCGACGTCGAGCGGGCCTTCGTGCAGGCCATGGCGCGACCCTCCTCCTAACACCGGTACTCTGGTCGAATGTCTGAACCGACCGGTGCCGCCCGCCGTCGCGGCCCCTTCAAGGTCGGGGACCAGGTCCAGCTCACCGACCCCAAGGGACGCCACTACACGTTCACGCTCGAGGCCGGGAAGAACTTCCACACCCACAAGGGTTCCTTCCCCCACGACGAGCTGATCGGTGCTCCCGAGGGCAGTGTTGTCCGTACCACGGGAAACGTCGCCTACCTCGCGCTGCGCCCCCTGCTCCCCGACTACGTCCTGTCCATGCCCCGCGGCGCCGCCGTGGTCTATCCGAAGGACGCGGGACAGATCCTCGCCTTCGCCGACATCTTCCCCGGCGCGCGCGTCGTCGAGGCGGGCGTGGGCTCCGGATCGCTCAGCAGCTTCCTGCTCCGCGCCATCGGAGACAGTGGAATGCTGCACTCCTACGAGCGCCGCGAGGACTTCGCCGAGATCGCGAAGGGCAACGTCGAGCGCTACTTCGGCGGCCCGCACCCCGCGTGGCAGCTGACCGTCGGCGACCTCCAGGACAATCTGTCCGACACCGAGGTCGACCGCGTCATCCTGGACATGCTCGCTCCCTGGGAGTGCCTGGAGGCCGTCTCCAAGGCGCTCGTCCCCGGCGGCATCCTCTGCTGCTACGTGGCGACCACCACCCAGCTCGCCCGCACCGTGGAGTCCATCCGCGAGTTCGGCTGCTACGCCGAGCCGCAGCCCTGGGAATCCATGATCCGCAACTGGCACGTCGAGGGCCTGGCCGTCCGCCCCGATCACCGCATGATCGGCCACACCGGCTTCCTCGTCACCGCCCGTCGCCTCGCGGACGGGGTCGAGCCCCCGATGCGCCGCCGCCGCCCCGCCAAGGGCGCCTACGGCGAGGACTACGAGGGCCCCAACAAGGGCTGACGTCCCGACATCCACGGCACGCCGCCGTCGAGTCCCCGCCCCGCGCGCGGAGACCCGGCGGCGGCGTCCTCACGTTCCGCGCCCCCGCGGGGAACGGTCCCTGCCGCCGAGGGGGGAACGGTCCCCGCCGAGCGGGAAACCGTCCCCGCCGGGCCCCACCCCCGGATGTTCCGTCCCCCTGTGACGTATGGCACGATGCCGGAAACCGCCGCACACCCCTTACAGGAGACGTCTCGCGTGCAGCCCTCCGCCGCCCCGGACCTCGCGGACCTCGCCCACACCCGCGCCCGGCCGGCCCACTGGCTGGCCACCGCGACCGTGACCGCCGCGGTCGTCGCCCTCGCCGGACTGCTCCAGCCCGACTCCGCCGGAGCGGGCGCGGCCCCCGCGGCCCCGCGCCCGGCGCCCGCGCCCCAGGCCGCCGGAGTCTCCTACCCGCTGGAGTGCCGGGGCGCCCCGCACACCGTCGCCCGGCAGGCTTCCGGGGACCTCGACGGGGACGGCGACCCCGAGACCGTTGCGGTCGTGCACTGCGAAGCGGGCTCCGGCACCCCGCCGAGCGGCGTCTACGTCCTCACCCGGGGAAAGGGGACGGGAGCACCCGCGCGCGTGGTGGCCACGCTCGTCGCGCCCGAACTGCACAAGAGCGTCGCCCGGCTCGCGGTACGCGACGGGGCGGTCCTCGCCACCCTGCTCGGATACTCGTCCCTCGACGTCCCCAGCTGCTGCCCCGACGAGAAGGAGCAGGTCAGCTGGCGCTGGAAGGGCGGCGCCTTCATACGCTCCGGACCGGCCGACGCGTACGGCGCCTGACCCTCACTCCGCGTCGGGGCCGTACACCTCGACCCGGTCCGTGACCCGGCGCACATGGATGCAGTCGCCGGGACACTCCTTCGCGGAGTCCACCACGTCCTGGAGCAGGGTCAGCGGCACCGGGGTGGTGGCACCCACGTCCTGGAGCAGTTCGTCGTCGGCGCTCTTCACATAAGCGAGCCCGTCGATGTCCAGTTCGAAGACCTCGGGAGCGTACTGCGCGCAGATCCCGTCCCCGGTGCACAGGTCCTGGTCGATCCAGACCTCCAGCGCCTCCTCGGCGCCCGTGGACGGAACCTCGTGCTGCACGGTCATATCTCCTGCCGTTTCTGCTTCACGTTCTGCTTCTCGCGGGTAAGTCGGGCCGACCCGGAAGGGTGTTGGCCCAGGACGACGATACAACCGCCCGCTTTCAAGCCGCGAAGGGTGGGTATTCCCCTGGCGAGAGGGGAAGCGCAAGGGTGAAGATCGGACACTCCCCGGAGTCTTTTTGATCTAGGGGTTTCAATCACCACCCACGCAGGTAGGGTCAGGAAGCGTCCAGCTCCCCTTGGAGGAGGTGAGGACCGTGGCAGCCCACGACGACGACATCAACCGCGGCATCCGGCCGGGGCGGGGGTCTGAGGACCCCGCCGGCCAGGTTGCCTATCTCGAGCAGGAAATCGCCGTCCTGCGCCGCAAGCTCGCCGACTCTCCGCGTCATACGAGGATTCTCGAAGAGCGGATCGTCGAGCTGCAGACGAATCTGGCCGGCGTGTCCGCGCAGAACGAACGACTCGCGAACACGCTTCGTGAGGCCCGCGACCAGATCGTGGCCCTCAAGGAGGAGGTCGACCGGCTCGCGCAGCCGCCGGCCGGCTTCGGTGTCTTCCTGCAGGCCAACGAGGACGGCACGTGCGACATCTTCACCGGGGGCCGCAAGCTCCGGGTGAACGTCAGCCCGAGCATCGAGCTCGATGAGCTCAGGCGCGGCCAGGAAGTCATGCTCAACGAGGCGCTCAACGTGGTCGAGGCCATGCAGTTCGAGCGCGCCGGGGACATCGTCACCCTCAAGGAAGTCCTTGAGGACGGCGAGCGGGCCCTGGTGGTCGGGCACACCGACGAGGAGCGGGTGGTGAGGCTCGCCGAGCCTCTGCTGGACGTCACCATCCGCCCCGGCGACGCCCTGCTGCTCGACTCCAGGTCCGGCTACGTCTACGAGGTGGTCCCCAAGAGCGAGGTCGAAGAGCTCGTCCTGGAAGAGGTCCCGGACGTCGACTACGAGAAGATCGGCGGTCTGGGCAACCAGATCGAGCTGATCCGCGACGCGGTCGAGCTGCCCTACCTCCACCCGGACCTCTTCAAGGAGCACGAACTGCGGCCGCCCAAGGGCATCCTGCTCTACGGGCCGCCCGGCTGCGGCAAGACGCTGATCGCGAAGGCCGTGGCCAACTCCCTGGCCAAGAAGG
Source organism: Streptomyces sp. NPDC087215 (assembly GCF_044744885.1). NCBI lineage: Bacteria > Bacillati > Actinomycetota > Actinomycetes > Kitasatosporales > Streptomycetaceae > Streptomyces > Streptomyces sp. NPDC087215. Next base: position 284,995 of record NZ_JBIUZD010000009.1, on the reverse strand, counting down.
TCGCCGAGGTGACCGGACAGCCCGCGGGGAAGTCGTACTTCCTCAACATCAAGGGACCCGAGCTCCTCAACAAGTACGTCGGTGAGACCGAGCGGCACATCCGCCTCGTCTTCCAGCGTGCCCGGGAGAAGGCGAGCGAGGGCACCCCCGTCATCGTCTTCTTCGACGAGATGGAATCGCTCTTCCGGACCCGTGGCTCCGGCGTCAGCTCGGACGTGGAGAACACCATCGTCCCGCAGCTGCTCGCCGAGATCGACGGCGTGGAGGGCCTGGAGAACGTCATCGTCATCGGCGCCTCCAACCGCGAGGACATGATCGACCCCGCGATCCTGCGGCCCGGCCGTCTCGACGTCAAGATCAAGATCGAGCGTCCGGACGCGGAGGCGGCGAAGGACATCTTCGCCAAATACCTGACCGCCTCCCTGCCGCTCCACCCGGACGACATCTCCGAGCACAGCGGCTCGAAGGCGGCCGCCGCCCACGGAATGATCCAGTCCGTCGTCGAGCAGATGTACGCGGAATCCGAGGAGAACCGCTTCCTCGAAGTCACGTACGCCAACGGCGACAAGGAAGTCCTGTACTTCAAGGACTTCAACTCCGGCGCGATGATCCAGAACATCGTCGACCGGGCCAAGAAGATGGCCATCAAGGCCTTCCTCGACCACAACCAGAAGGGCATCCGGGTCTCCCACCTCCTCCAGGCGTGCGTGGACGAGTTCAAGGAGAACGAGGACCTGCCCAACACCACCAACCCCGACGACTGGGCCCGGATCTCCGGAAAGAAGGGAGAGCGGATCGTGTACATCCGCACTCTCGTCACCGGAAAGCAGGGCGCGGACACCGGACGCTCCATCGACACGGTGGCCAATACCGGCCAGTACCTGTAGAACGCCCACCGGCTGCGGATGTCCGGAAACCGGGCATCCGCAGCCGTCGCATTTCCCCTCCGGCAATTCCCGCCGGTCCGGAAAACACCGCAAGTGATCTCCACACAGGCGCGGAGCCGTTCTAGGCTCTTCGGTAAAGCCGAGTCGCGCACAGTGAGCGCCGCCGGGCAAGGAGGGCCGCATGACCGTACGGCGAGTGATGGGCATCGAGACGGAGTACGGGATCTCCGTCCCGGGACACCCGAACGCCAATGCCATGCTCACCTCGTCCCAGATCGTCAACGCCTACGCGGCGGCGATGCACCGGGCGCGGCGCGCCCGCTGGGACTTCGAGGAGGAGAACCCGCTGCGGGACGCCCGCGGCTTCGACCTCGCCCGCGAGGTGGCCGACTCCAGCCAGCTCACCGACGAGGACATCGGTCTGGCCAATGTGATCCTCACCAACGGGGCCCGGCTCTACGTCGACCACGCCCACCCCGAGTACAGCTCGCCCGAGGTCACCAACCCGCGCGACGCCGTCCTCTGGGACAAGGCGGGCGAGCGGATCATGGCCGAGGCCGCCGAGCGCGCCGCGCAGCTCCCCGGCGCCCAGCCGATCCACCTCTACAAGAACAACACCGACAACAAGGGCGCCTCGTACGGCACGCACGAGAACTACCTGATGAAGCGGGAGACCCCCTTCTCGGACATCGTGCGCCACCTCACGCCGTTCTTCGTCTCCCGTCAGGTGGTGACCGGCGCGGGCCGGGTCGGCATCGGCCAGGACGGCCGGGAGGACGGCTTCCAGATCAGCCAGCGCGCCGACTACTTCGAGGTCGAGGTGGGTCTGGAGACCACCCTGAAGCGGCCCATCATCAACACCCGGGACGAGCCGCACGCCGACGCGGAGAGGTACCGCCGCCTGCACGTGATCATCGGCGACGCGAACCTCTCGGAGATCTCGACGTACCTGAAGCTCGGCACCACCGCGCTGGTCCTGTCGATGATCGAGGACGGGTTCATCACCGTGGACCTCGCCGTCGACCAGCCCGTACGCACCCTCCACCAGGTGTCGCACGATCCGACGCTCCAGTACCTGGTCACGCTCCGCAGCGGCCGGACGCTCACCGCCGTACAGCTCCAGATGGAGTACTTCGAGCTGGCCAGGAAGTACGTGGACGAGCGGTACGGCTCGGACGCCGACGAGCAGACCAAGGACGTCCTGACCCGCTGGGAGGACACGCTCAACCGGCTGGAGAACGACCCGATGAGCCTGGCGGGCGAGCTGGACTGGATCGCCAAGCGGGAGCTCATGGAGGGCTACCGGCGCCGGGACGGCCTGGACTGGGACGCGGCCCGGCTGCATCTGGTCGACCTCCAGTACGCGGACGTGCGTCCCGAGAAGGGCCTGTACAACCGTCTGGCGGCCCGGGGGCGGATGAAGCGCCTCCTGGACGAGACCGAGGTGGAGCGGGCCGAGACGGCGCCTCCGGAGGACACCAGGGCCTACTTCCGGGGCCGCTGCCTGGCGCAGTACGCCGACGACGTCGCCGCGGCCTCCTGGGACTCGGTGATCTTCGACCTGCCCGGCCGGGACTCGCTCCAGCGCGTGCCGACCCTGGAGCCGCTGCGCGGCACCAAGGCCCATGTGAAATCGCTCCTGGACCGCTGCCGGACCGCTGAGGAACTGGTCCGCGTGCTGTCGGGCGGATGATCGGGAGCCGGAATCGGGCCTGAAAGGACCCGCTGCTGGGAATCATGGAAGCAGTGCCCGGACGTTGTGGAAACTGCGGGGCCGATGTCGGACCCGCCCTATAGGGTCTGATCTTGAAGGACTCGACCGAGCGGGCCGATTCGAGCGGGGTGAGGGATATGGCGACCAAGGACACCGGCGGCGGACAGCAGAAGGCGACGCGTTCCACGGAGGAGGTCGAGGAGACCACCACGGAGGTGAGCTCCGACCTCCAGGAGCGCCAGGAGAAGCTCAGCGACGACGTGGACTCCGTACTGGACGAGATCGACGACGTCCTCGAGGAGAACGCCGAGGACTTCGTCCGGAGCTTCGTGCAGAAGGGCGGCGAGTAGCCGCTCCACGCGCCTTGTGGTCCTCCGTCCCCGGAGCCCCGGTGAAAGCCGTGGCTCCGGGGACGGATGACAAGCGGTGGCACGGGTAATGTCCGTGCACAGCAATCAAGATCGGCCGGCGCACTCCCACGGCGGGCCGACTCTCCCACCCGGAAGGAATCGCGTGGAAGCCAACCCTCGTAGCACCGGGCGTCTGCCGGCGGCCTTCCTGACGCCGGGCTCGTCCTCGTTCATCGATTTTCTGGCGGACCACTCGCCGCAGTCGCTGCCGGGCGGCAGGAAGCTCCCGGAGGGGATCGTCGAGGCCCCGCACGGGACGACCATCGTGGCCGCCACGTTCGCCGGTGGTGTGGTGCTCGCCGGTGACCGCCGGGCCACCATGGGCAACATGATCGCGCAGCGGGACATCGAGAAGGTGTTCCCGGCCGACGAGTTCTCCGCCGTCGGCATCGCCGGCACCGCCGGTCTCGCCGTGGAGATGGTCAAGCTGTTCCAGCTGGAGCTGGAGCACTTCGAGAAGGTGGAGGGCGTCACGCTCTCCCTGGAGGGCAAGGCGAACCGTCTCTCCACCATGATCCGGGGCAATCTGGGCATGGCCATGCAGGGGCTCGCCGTCGTCCCGCTCTTCGCGGGCTGGGACGAGGTGAAGGAGAAGGGCCGGATCTTCTCCTACGACGTCACCGGCGGCCGTTCCGAGGAGCACGGGTACGCCGCGACCGGTTCCGGCTCGATCTTCGCTCGCGGGTCGATGAAGAAGCTCTACCGCCCCGAACTGACCGCGGAGCAGGCCACCACCCTGGTCGTGCAGGCGCTCTACGACGCGGCGGACGACGACTCGGCGACCGGCGGTCCCGATCTCGCGCGCGGGATCTTCCCCATCGTCACGGTCATCACGGAGGACGGCTACCGCAGGCTCACCGAGCCGGAGTCCTCGGCACTGGCCCGGTCGGTCACCGAGCGGCGCCTGGAGCAGCCCGACGGGCCGCGCGCCGCCCTGCTCTGACCACCCGCCGCCCGACAGCAGCCCAGAAGAAAGGGACGGACCGCCGGTGTCCACTCCGTTCTACGTCTCACCCCAGCAGGCCATGGCCGACCGGGCGGAGTACGCCCGCAAGGGCATCGCCCGAGGCCGCAGCCTGGTCGTCCTCCAGTACACCGACGGGATCGTCTTCGTCGGCGAGAACCCGTCGCGCGCGCTGCACAAGTTCAGCGAGATCTACGACCGGATCGGCTTCGCGGCCGCCGGCAAGTACAACGAGTACGAGAACCTCCGGATCGGCGGCGTCCGCTACGCCGACCTGCGGGGCTACACCTACGACCGGGGCGACGTGACCGCGCGCGGCCTTGCCAACGTCTACGCCCAGACGCTGGGGACGATCTTCTCCAGCGCGGGGGAGAAGCCGTACGAGGTGGAGCTGGTCGTCGCCGAGGTCGGCGCCGAGCCGGCCGGGGACCAGATCTACCGGCTCCCGCACGACGGCTCGATCGTGGACGAGCACGGCTCGGTCGCCGTCGGTGGCAACGCGGAGCAGATCGGCACCTTCCTGGACCAGCGGCACCGGGACGGGATGTCGCTGGCCGAGGCCCTGAAGCTGGCCGTGCAGGCGCTGTCCCGCGACACCAACGGCACGGAGCGGGAGATCCCCGCCGAGCGCCTGGAGGTGGCGGTCCTGGACCGTACGCGCCCGCAGCAGCGCAAGTTCAAGCGGATCGTCGGCCGTCAGCTGTCCCGTCTCCTGGAGGCGGACAACGCGGCGGCGGCGAAGACGGACGAGCCCTCGGACGAGGCTCCCGAGGAGTAGACGCTCCCTTTCGGAGGGGCCCCGGTGCGCGTGTGCGGACCGGGGCCCCTCCGGCGTGCGCGGCCGTCCCGAGAGCGCCGTGCCGCGCCGGGCTCCTTCCGGCCGCCGGGACCCCGCTCGCCCGCCCGTGCCCGAGGTGCTTCAGATCCCCGGTGCGGGCCCCGAGGAACCGCGCGGGACCAGGGAGACCGGCAGGAGGTCGGGACGGGCCGGTTCGCCCGCCAGGACGGCGAGGAGGGCCGCCATGCCCCGTTCCCCGATGTGCTCGGCGGGCAGTCCCACGGTGGTCAGCTCGGGCTCGACGGCGGTGGCCAGCGCCAGATCGTCGAAGCCGGTGACCGAGACGTCCTCGGGGACGCGCAGCCCGAGCCGCCGCAGGGCCTTGCAGGCTCCGGCGGCCAGGATGTCGTCGTCACAGACCAGGGCGGTGGGCCGGGGCCCGGGACCGTCGAAGGCGCGCTCCACGGCGGCCATCGCGCCGTGCACGTCCAGCGGGGCGCGGACGGTCCGCACCGACACGTCCGCGAGGCACTCGGCGAGCGCGGCGGCGCGGACGTCGAAGGTCCACGACGGCACGGCCGAGGCGAGGTGGGTGAAGCGCCGGTGGCCGAGGGCCAGCAGATGCGCGGTGACCTGGCGCATCCCGTCGGCGACGTCCAGGTTGACGTGGGCGGCGGCAGCGGCGTCCGCCGGGTCGCTGTCGAGCATCACCAGGGGCAGGTCGGTGCCCCGGAAGGCCTTGAGGGCGTCCGTGGCCATGGACGAGGCGATGACGCCGTCGAGGGCGGCACGGGCCGAGGCGAAGGGGTCCCTGGCGGGGCCGACGCCGTCGGGGGAGGGGTACAGGACCACGCCGAAGCCGTGCCGGGCGGCGACGGTCGCGGCGCCGGTGTAGACCCGGGCGAAGAACTCGTTGGTGAGGGCCGGGACCACCAGCAGGGCCGTACGCGTGTGGCCGAGCCGCAGATTGCGGGCGGCGAGGTTGGGCCGGTAGCCGAGGGCCCTGGCGGCCTCCCGCACCGACCCGGCGGTGCGCTCCGAGACCCGGCCGCGCCACTTGTCGCCGAGCACCAGGGAGACGGTGGCCTGCGAGACGCCCGCGGTCCGTGCCACGTCCCGGCTGGTGGGGCGGGCGCCGCCGAACGGCTCCGGGGTCTGCGGCTCCGGGATCTGCACACAAGCCTCCGCGTCGGACGTGCGGGGTCCCGGGAGAACCCGGCCCGGTCGCGGGATGGACCCCCGTACAGCCGACATGGTACGTATGACGTCGGAAGTTATACGTAAAACCTCGGAGGGATCCGGGGCGAGGGGAGACCACATGGCCACCGAGGCCACGCCACGGGGCGGCTATCTCGACATACTCCGGGCGCCCCACGCGGTCCGGCTGCTGACCGGCACGCTCGTGGGACGCCTGCCCAACGGCGTCGGCCCCATCGCCCTCACGCTCTTCGTCCGCGACCAGGGCGGCAGCTACACCCTGGCCGGCGGCCTCATCGCCGCCTACGGCGTCGCCACCGCCGTCGGCCAGCCCCTCCTCGGCCGCGCCGTCGACCTCAAGGGCCAGCCCCGGGTGCAACTGCCCGCCGCCGTCCTGTCCGCCCTCGGCATGGTCCTGCTCGCCCTCACCGGCATCGGGAACCTGCCCCTCGCCTACGCCGTCGTCGTCGTCGCAGGGCTCTTCACCCCGCCCCTGGAGGGCGGACTGCGCGCCCTGTGGCCGAGCGTCCTGGGCCGAGAGGACCGGATCCACCGGGCGTACGCCCTCGACGCGGTCGCCCAGGAGGTCATGTTCACCGTCGGCCCGCTGCTCCTGACCCTGCTGGTCTCCCTGTGGTCGCCCGCCGCCGCCCTCCTCGTCGTGAACGTCCTGGGCGTCCTCGGCGCCCTCGTCGTGGTCCTCTCTGAGCCCTCCAGGACCTGGCGCTCCGGGACCCGCGAGGCCCACTGGCTGGGCGCCCTGCGCTCCCCGGGGCTGCTGGCCCTCCTCGGCTCCTTCTTCTTCGTCGGCCTCGCCCTCGGCTCCATCACCGTCTCCGCCGTCGCCTACGCGGACGACCGCGGCACCCCGTCCGTCTACGGCTGGCTGATGGCCGCCCTCGGCCTCGGGGCGCTCCTCGGCGGCGTCGCCTACGGCGCCCGCCAGTGGGCCGGGGCGCCCGAGCGGCGGCTGCGCGTCCTCGTCCTGCTCCTGGCGGTCTGCTACCTGCCGCTGGCACTCACCCCGGGCCCGGTCGCCATGGCGGGCCTCTCGGTGCTCTCCGGCGTCTTCCTGGCCCCGGTGCTGGCCTGCGCGTTCATCGTCGTCGACCGGCACGCCCCGCGCGGCACCGTCACCGAGGCCTTCTCCTGGCTCGTCACCACCTTCGGCGTCGGCTCGGCCCTGGGCTCCGCCGCGGCCGGACCCGTCGTCGAACTCGCCGGAACGGCGAGCGGGTTCGCCGTCGCCGGAGCGGGCGGGCTGGCCGCCCTCCTGGTCCTCCTCGCCACCGGCCGGGTCCTCGGCGCGGCCACGGCACCCCCGGTCACCGCCGACACCCCCGGGGACGAGGGACGACACGCCGTGACGGCGGGCGCCCCCACCTCCGTACACACCGAAAAGAACACGCACTGATCAGAAAATGATCGAAACGGGAACCTCCAACCCGGTTTCAGCACACGTCCTCAGGCGTAATGTTCAGACATGGACCGCCGCATTTTCGGGCTGGAGAACGAGTACGGCGTCACGTGCACGTTCAGGGGACAGCGCCGACTGTCTCCTGACGAAGTGGCGCGCTACCTCTTCCGCCGTGTCGTGTCATGGGGCCGCAGCAGCAATGTCTTCCTGCGGAACGGCGCCCGCCTGTACCTGGACGTGGGATCGCATCCGGAATACGCAACGCCGGAATGCGACGACGTGACCGAACTGGTCACCCACGACAAGGCGGGCGAGCGCATTCTCGAGGGTCTGCTCGTCGACGCCGAACGCCGCCTGCACGAGGAGGGAATCGCGGGCGACGTCTACCTCTTCAAGAACAACACCGACTCGGCCGGAAACTCCTACGGCTGCCACGAGAACTATCTCGTCGCCCGCCACGGGGAGTTCTCCCGGCTCGCGGACATCCTCATTCCGTTCCTCGTCACCCGGCAGCTGATCTGCGGCGCGGGAAAGGTCCTCCAGACCCCCCGTGGCGCGGTGTTCTGCGTCTCCCAGCGTGCCGAGCACATCTGGGAGGGCGTCAGCTCCGCCACCACCCGCTCACGGCCCATCATCAACACGCGGGACGAGCCGCACGCCGACGCCGAGCGCTACCGCAGGCTGCACGTCATCGTCGGCGACTCGAACATGTCCGAGACGACCATGCTGCTCAAGGTCGGCGCCACCGACCTGGTGCTGCGCATGATCGAGGCGGGCACCGTGATGCGCGACCTGACCCTGGAGAACCCGATCCGGGCCATCCGTGAGGTCAGCCACGACATCACCGGACAGCGCAAGGTCAGGCTCGCCAGCGGCCGGGAGGCCTCCGCCCTGGAGGTCCAGCGCGAGTACTACGACAAGGCCGTCGACTTCGTGGACCGCCGGGGCATCCGCTCCGGCACCGTCGCCCAGGTCCTGGAACTGTGGGGCCGTACGCTCGACGCGATCGAGAGCGAGCGGCTCGACAGGATCGAGACCGAGATCGACTGGGTCATGAAGCACCGGCTCATCGAGCGCTACCGGGCCAAGCACAACATGACCATGTCGAACCCGAGGGTCGCCCAGATAGACCTCGCGTACCACGACATCCACCGCCGCCGCGGGCTGTACTACCTGCTGCAGAAGAACGGGCAGGCGGCCCGCATCTGCAACGACATGAAGATCTTCGAGGGCAAGTCGGTGCCCCCGCAGACCACCCGGGCCCGGCTCCGCGGCGACTTCATCCGCCGCGCCCAGGAGCAGCGAAGGGACTTCACCGTCGACTGGGTCCACCTCAAGCTCAACGACCAGGCACAGCGCACCGTGCTCTGCAAGGACCCGTTCCGCTCCGTCGACGACCGGGTCGAAAAGCTGATCGCCGGAATGTAGGCACCTCGTACGTCCGGCCGGGCCCCGCGCGATCGGCGTGCGGGGCCCTCGCCGCGTCCACACGGTCCCCTAGAGTGTCGGCACAACTACTGTGCCGTCTGAGATCTGAGGAACACGTGCGCCGACTTGCCGGCCTTCTCGTCGTCCCGCTGCTGCTGCTCTCGACAGCGGCCTGCGGCAGCGACGACAAGGGCTCCGATTCCGCTTCGATGAAGAACGGACTGCCCGCCATCACCGCGGGGCAGAAGTTCGGGGAGAAGCCCACCCTCGCCAAGGGCGAGGGAGACCCGCCCAAGGAACTCAAGGTCGAGGTCATCAGCGAGGGCAAGGGTCCGGTGACGAAGAAGGGCGACGCGCTCCAGGTGAACTACCTGGGCCAGTCCTGGGACTCCACCAAGCCCTTCGACAACAGCTTCGACCGGGGCCAGCCCTTCGACGTGACCCTCGGCGCCGGCCAGGTCATCAAGGGCTGGGACCAGGGCCTCGAAGGCCAGAAGGTCGGCAGCCGCGTCGAGATCGGCATCCCGCCGGAGCTCGGCTACGGAGCCCAGGGCCAGGGCGAGATCAAGCCCAACGCCACCCTCGTCTTCGTCGTGGACATCCTGAAGGCCGTCACCATCCCGAAGTCCGCCTCCGGCACCCCGGTCGCCCAGGACGACAAGAACCTGCCCAAGGTCGGCACCAACACCGACGGCAAGGCCCCCACGGTGACCGTCCCCAAGACCGACCCGCCCACCAAGCTCGTCTCGAACTACGTCATCGAGTCCAGCGGTGAGGCCGTGAAGGCCACCGACACCGTCGTGGTCAACTACGTCGCCTCCCTCTGGAAGGACGGCAAGGTCTTCGACTCCACCTACACCGCGGGCAAGCCCGCGAACTTCCCGCTCCCGCAGCTCACGCTGAAGGGCCTCAAGGACGGTCTCGTCGGCAAGAAGATCGGCAGCCGCGTCCTCATCGTCGCCCCGCCGTCCGAGGCCTTCGCCAACGAGGAGAAGCAGGGCATTCCGAAGAACTCCACGCTGGTGTTCGCCGTGGACATCCTGACGAAGATGTAAGACTGTCCCGATCGCGTAGTTCATCAGTATGAGGAGCAGTTCAGTGAGCATCGAGAAGCCCGAGATCGACTTCCCGGGCGGCGAGCCGCCGAAGGACCTGGAGATCAAGGACCTCTGGGAGGGCGACGGCGAACTCGCCGAGGCCGGCGACTTCGTCAAGGTCCACTACGTCGGTGTCTCCTTCGACTCCGGCGAGGAGTTCGACGCCTCCTGGAACCGGGGCGTCCCGCTCGACTTCAACCTCGGCGCCGGCCAGGTCATCCAGGGCTGGGACAAGGGCGTGCAGGGTATGCGGGTCGGCGGCCGCCGCCAGCTGGTCATCCCCGCGCACCTCGCCTACGGCGACCGCGGCGCGGGCGCCAAGATCGCCCCGGGCGAGACGCTGATCTTCGTCTGCGACCTCGTGGGCGTCACCAAGCGCTGACCCGACGCCGGGCCGGGCACCGTACCGGCCCGTCACGGTCCTCCGAGGGCCCCCGCCGCGACCGGCGGGGGCCCTCGGCTTTGGTGCCCGACACCCCGGGGCGGTACGGTCGGACGTCGGAACGGGATCGGGCGGAAGAGGTGCAGGGCTTCGATGGCGATTGCCAAGTCCGAGCGGCTGATGAATCTCGCGCTGTGTCTGCTCGGGACGCGCCGCCCCCTCAGCAAGCGGGAGCTCCGCGGCTCCATCGAGGCCTACCTCGAAGCGAGCGGCGACGAAGCCTTCAACCGCATGTTCGAGCGTGACAAGGACGACCTCCGCGAGCTCGGCCTCGTCATCGAGACCGTCGAGAACCTGGAGGGCGAGACCGGCTACCTCGCCCGCCGGGACTCCAACCGGCTGCCGCCCATCACCCTCGACGCCGAGGAGGCCGCCGCGCTCGGCCTCGCCGCCAAGGTCTGGCAGCAGGCCCGCCTCGCCGGAGCCGCCAGCGGCGCCCTCCAGAAGCTCCGCGCCGCGGGAATGCCCGAGGCCGAGGACTCCTACGACACCCAGCCCAGCGCCCTCGAACCGCGCATCCCGGTCCACGAGACGGCCTTCGAACCGCTCATGCTGGCCTGCCGCGACCGACGCCCCGTCGTCTTCGACTACCACAAGGCCAACTCCGCCCGCCCCGAGAGCCGCCAGGTCGAACCCTGGACCCTCGAATGCTGGCGCGGCCACTGGTACCTGGCCGGCTGGGACCGCGAGCGCCGCGCCGAGCGCGTCTTCCGCCTCTCCCGCATCACCGGCAAGGTCCGCTCCCGGGCCGGTGCCTTCACCGCGCCGGTGCCCGACGTCGTCACCGTCCGCGAGACCGTGGAGAGCTGGGCGGGCGAGACCGCCACCCGCTCGGCCCGCATCCGGCTCCGCACCGGCTGCGGCTATCCGCTGCGCGCCCGCGCCCAGTCCCTCCACGAGGGCACCGACGGCTGGGACGAACTGGAGATCCCGTACGGACACGGCCTCGACGCCTGGCTCGTCGAGTTCGGTCCCGACGTCGTCGTACTGGAACCGGCCGACCTGCGGGCCGACGTGGTGGACCGGCTGCGCGCCGTGGCCAAGGGCTGAGGGGAAGACGTACCGCATGGCTGCCAACGCGATCGACCAGACGAGGCGGATGCTCTCGCTCGTCACCTATCTCCGCGAGCGCCCCGGGGCGCACGTCGCCGACGTCGCCCGCGCCTTCGGGATCACCGAGGACGAGCTCATCTCCGACCTGGACGTGCTGCCCATGTGCGGCACCAGCTTCCGCGGCGGGGACCTCCTCGACATCGACACCGACGGCGACCGGATCTGGTGGCACAACCCGGACGACGTCGCCGCGCCCCTGCGGCTCGCCGCCGACGAGGCGACCGCCCTCCTGGTCGCCGCCCGCGCCGTCGCCACCCTGCCGGGGCTCCGCGAGAGCGACCGGGAGGCCCTGCTGCGCGCCACCGCCAAGCTGGAGACCGCCGCGGGCGAGGCCGCCGGGGCCAGCTCCCGGCTCTCGGTGACCTTCGAGTCCGAGGGCGGGGTCTTCGCCGAGGTGGACCGGGCGATCTCCGAGCGCCGCCGCCTCTGGGTGCGCTACTACTCGCCCGCCCGCGACGAACTCACCGAGCGCGAGGTCGACCCGATCCGGCTCTTCGCCGTCGGCCACACCTACATGGAGGCGTGGTGCAGGCTCTCCGAGGCGCGCCGCACCTTCCGTCTCGACCGGGTGGCCGAGATCCGCATCCTCGACGAGCACGCGGCGCCGCCGGAGCTGGAACTGCGGGACCTGTCCGCCGCTCTCGTCCAGCCGTCGCCCGACGACCCCGAGGTCGTCGTCGAGGTCGGTCCCGGTGGACGCTGGGTCGCCGAGTACTACCCGCACGACCTGTCCGAGGAACTGCCCGACGGCGGAATGCGGGTCACCCTGCGGACGCCCGACCCGGCCTCGCTGCGCAGGCTCGCGCTCCGGCTGGGCAGCGACGGCCGGATCGTCGCCCCGCCGGAGCTGGCCGAAAGCGCCCGCTCGGCGGCATCGGCCGCGCTCGCCGCGTACGGGAACGAGTGACGTTCCCGGCCCGGGAGACGCAGTAACCGACGTGACGGGAGTTCACGCACGGGGTGCGTGAACCCGGGAACGCACCTACGCGGTGCGCGAAACCGGAAGCACGCGCGCGCGTGAACCGGCCCGACGCGCACAGGCGTGAACCGGCACGACACACACCTGTGAACCGGCACGACACACGCACCTGTGAACCGGAACGACACACGCACCTGTGAACCGGAACGACGCACGCGCGCGGTGCGTGAGCGCGGTGGTCGAGAGACGAGGGAGACGTCCATGACGCACGGTCTGACGGCGACAGTGGGCCCGGTCCTCTTCAAGGCCGCCTGCCCCGACTGCCGCTCCCGCTTCGAGCTCGCCGCGAGCGCCATCCGGCTCGCCATCGGCGCGAGCCGCCGCACCACCTTCTACTCCTTCACCTGCCCCGAGTGCGGCAGCCCGGTCCGCAAACCGGCCGGGGAGCGCATCGTCGAACTCCTCACCGGCGGCGGAGTCCGCACCCTGCGCCTCCACACCGGAGTCTGAGCGCCGCGCCGGGGGGCGGGTCCGCCGGGCCGTACCGTCCCCGCGAGCCGGGCCGTACCCCACGCCGGTCAGGTCAGCCGGGCTCGTACCGCCCCCGCCTGGTCCGCCGGGCCCCGTACCCCGCACCGGGCCGGTCCTTCGGCCGTACCGCCAGACGTCTAGGCTCGTCACATGTTCTGGCCCATGCTCGCCATCGCCCTCGGGTTCCTCGGCCTCGTCGTCCTCGGGGTCCTCGCCGTCCGGGTCTTCCTGGAGGTCCAGCGCCTCGGCCGCCAAGTGGCGCACACCACGGAACGGATCACCCGGGCCGCCGAAGAACTCGAAACCGCCGCCGCCGGACTCGCCCGAACCGGCGAATCCCTGCGCTGAGCCCGTGCCGTACGCTGCACGAAGAAGCCCCGCACCGGGCTCGCGGGCCGCAATCGGGAGTATGCACGGGCATTGCCTCGCGTTTACTCCTGCGGGTTACGATCGCAGGCAGCGCGGTGGCCGGACGCATGTCCGATCCGCCGGGCCCCGCAACTCCATGTCGCCTCGGTGAAGAAGGTAAACAGCTATGGGTAGGCTCGGCCCCACCGAGATCATTCTCATCCTCGTCGTCGTCATCCTGCTGTTCGGCGCCAAGAAGCTTCCTGACATGGCCCGCTCGCTGGGCAAGTCGGCCCGCATCCTCAAGAGCGAGGCCAAGGCCATGAAGTCGGACGACCAGCAGAGCGCCCCCGCCGACCCGTCGCAGGCCGCGACCGGGACGACCGCCCCCGCCCAGGACCAGAGCGCCCCGCGCACCATCCAGGCCGCCCCCGGCGACGTGACCAGCGCACGTCCCGTGGCCGAGCCCTCGGACACCACCAAGCGCTGACCCGGTCCGCCGCGGCCGCCGCACCGTGCGGCGGCTGCCGCACGAGATGAGGACGTGGGTTGCTCAAGTCTGCCCGCAAGCAGGAGAAGGATCCCGAGGGCCGGATGCCCCTCGTGGAGCACCTGCGCGAACTCCGCAACCGACTGGCGAAGGGTCTCCTCGCCATCGCAGCGGTGACGATCGTCGCCCTCGTGTACAGCGAGGAGCTGATGCAGTTCCTGACGAAAACCGTGCCCAAATGCGCGGAGGGCGTCACCAGCAACGGCGGAAACTGCGCGATCGTCTCCTTCAACACGCTGATGGCCCCCTTCAGCACGACGATCCAGCTGTCCCTGACGACCGGTCTCGTCGTCGCCAGCCCGGTCTGGCTCTACCAGCTGTGGGCCTTCGTCGCGCCGGGCCTGCACAAGAACGAGAAGAAGTACACGTACGCCTTCGTCGCCGCCGCCGTACCGCTCTTCTCCGCGGGCGCCTACCTCGCGTACCTCATCCTCCCCATCAGCGTGAAGGTGCTCATCAGCCTCACGCCCGAAGGGTCCGCGAACATCCTCTCGCTCGGTGACGTCCTCGACTTCACCCTGCGCATGGTCCTCGTCTTCGGTCTCGCCTTCGAGCTGCCGCTCGTCCTCGTGATGCTGAACCTGACCGGAGTGCTCAGCGGCCGCCGCATGGCCGGCTGGTGGCGCGGCGTGATCATGGGCGTCTTCGTCTTCGGCGCCGTCATCACCCCCACCACCGACCCCGTCGGCATGATCGCCCTCGCCGGACCCATCACGATCCTCTACTTCGGCGCCGTGGGCTTCTCCCTCCTCAACGACCGGCGACGCAGGCGCGGCAACCCCGACGCCGAACTCGACGACGACGAGGCCTCCGCCCTGGACCTCACCCCCGAGGCCGTCGGATCCATCGAACCCGTCGGCGCGCCCCGGGCCCTGCCCGAGCAGTCCACCGGCCGGCACGGCGGGAGCACCGCCCACCACGTGAACGGTTACGACGACATCACCTGATCTTGTAGGGTCCCCCCAGACTCCGTCCGGGGGGACCTCCAATGACCAGCGACATCACGCTCTTCGTCAACCCGACCGCGGGGCGGGGACGCGGCGCCCGCGCCGCCGGACCGGCCGCCAGGGCCCTCAGAGAGGCCGGACACCCGGTCCGCACCGTCCTCGGGCACGACGCCGACGACGCCCTGCGACGCGCCCGCGAAGCCGTCTCCGCGGGCACCGGCGCCCTCGTCGCCGTCGGCGGCGACGGCATGATCTCCCTCGCGCTCCAGGCCGTCGCCGGGACCGGGACGCCCCTCGGGATCATCGCCGCGGGCACCGGCAACGACTTCGCCCGCAGCCTCGGACTGCCCCTCGGCGACCCGGCCGCCGCCGCCCGCGCCGCCGGCCGGACCCTCACGACCACCGGCGGCCGGGCCGTCGACCTCGGTCTGATCGACCGGGGACCGGCCGCCCCCGCCCGCTGGTACGGCACCGTCCTCGCCTCCGGCTTCGACTCCCGCGTCAACGACCGGGGCAACCGGATGCGCATACCCGCCGGACGCTTCACGTACGACCTCGCGATCCTCGCCGAACTCGCCGCCTTCCGGCCCGTCCCGTACCGCCTCACCCTCGACGACGGGCGCGTCGTCGAGACCGAGGCCACCCTCGTCGCCGTCGGCAACAGCACCTCCTACGGCGGCGGCATGAGGATCTGCGCCGACGCCCGCACCGACGACGGACTCCTCGACGTCACCGTCGTCGGCGACTGCGACCGCACGACCCTGATCAAGGTCTTCCCCCGCGTCTACAAGGGCACGCATCTCAGCCACCCCAAGGTCACCACCCACCGGGTCCGCTCCCTCACCCTCGACGCCCCCGACACCACCGGATACGCCGACGGCGAGCCCCTCGGACCACTGCCCCTCGCCGTGACCTGCGTCCCCGGCGCCCTCCGCCTCCTCGCCCCGCCCGAGGAACAGCACCCCCGAACCACCCCCTCCGCTTCCCGTCGATAAAGATCGCGTCACTGTCGGAGGGGGCGGGTAGGCTCGAAGACAAGATGACAGAGGACCTCACACCCGCCCAGGCGTACGCGGCCGCCCGCGCCCGCAACGCCGAGCAGGCCACCGCACTGGCCCCGTTCCGCGAGATGTACGAATTCGGTCTGGACCCCTTCCAGATCGAGGCCTGCCAGGCCCTGGAAGCGGGCAAGGGCGTACTCGTCGCCGCGCCCACGGGATCCGGCAAGACGATCGTCGGCGAGTTCGCCGTCCACCTCGCCCTCACCCAGGGCCGCAAGTGCTTCTACACGACCCCCATCAAGGCGCTGTCGAACCAGAAGTACGCCGACCTCGTCAAGCGGTACGGCAACGACAAGGTCGGCCTGCTCACCGGCGACAACAGCGTGAACGGCGACGCGCCGATCGTGGTCATGACCACCGAGGTCCTCCGCAACATGCTGTACGCGGGCTCCCAGACGCTCTCCGGCCTCGGCTACGTCGTGATGGACGAGGTCCACTACCTCTCCGACCGGTTCCGCGGCGCCGTCTGGGAGGAAGTGATCATCCACCTCCCCGCGTCCGTCACGCTCGTCTCGCTCTCCGCGACCGTCTCCAACGCGGAGGAGTTCGGCGACTGGCTCGACACCGTCCGCGGCGACACCGAGGTCATCGTCTCCGAGAGCCGCCCCGTACCCCTCTGGCAGCACGTCCTCGCCGGACGCCGGATGTACGACCTCTTCGAGGAGGAGACCGACCACGGCGGCCGGGGCGCCTCCCGCCGCGAGGTCAACTCCGACCTCCTCCGCCTCGCCCGCACCGAGAACACGCGCACGTACAACCCGCGCGACCGCCGCCGCGGCAAGATGGTCCGCGAAGCCGACCGCGAGCGCGAGCGCCGCCAGCGCTCCCGCATCTGGACCCCCGGCCGTCCCGAGGTCATCGAGCGCCTCGACGCCGAAGGGCTCCTGCCCGCCATCACCTTCATCTTCAGCCGCGCGGGCTGCGAGGCCGCCGTCCAGCAGTGCCTCTACGCCGGACTCCGGCTCAACGACGACGAGGGCCGCCGCCGCGTCCGGGAGATCGTCGAGGAGCGCACCGCCGCCATCCCCGACGAGGACCTGCACGTCCTCGGCTACTTCGAATGGCTCGAAGCGCTGGAACGCGGCATCGCCGCCCACCACGCGGGGATGCTCCCGACCTTCAAGGAAGTCGTCGAGGACCTCTTCGTCCGCGGCCTCGTCAAGGCCGTCTTCGCCACCGAGACGCTCGCCCTCGGCATCAACATGCCCGCGCGGACCGTCATCCTGGAGAAGCTCGTCAAGTGGAACGGCGAGCAGCACGCCGACATCACCCCCGGCGAATACACCCAGCTCACCGGCCGCGCGGGACGCCGGGGCATCGACGTCGAGGGCCACGCCGTCGTCCTCTGGCAGCGCGGACTCGACCCCGAGCACCTCGCCGGACTCGCGGGCACCCGCACCTACCCCCTGCGCTCCAGCTTCAAGCCCTCGTACAACATGGCGGTCAACCTCGTCGACCAGTTCGGCAGGCACCGCTCCCGCGAACTCCTCGAAACCTCCTTCGCCCAGTTCCAGGCCGACCGCTCCGTCGTCGGCATCTCCCGCCAGGTCCAGCGCAACGAGGAAGGGATCGAGGGCTACCGCGAAGGCATGACCTGCCACCTCGGAGACTTCGAGGAGTACGCGCGGCTCCGCCGCGACCTCAAGGACCGCGAGACCGAACTGGCCCGGCAGGGCGTCGCCCAGCGCCGCGCCCAGGCCGCGGGTTCCCTGGAGAAGCTCAAGCCCGGCGACATCATCCACGTCCCCACCGGCAAGTTCGCCGGCCTCGCCCTCGTCCTCGACCCCGGCATCCCGGCCGGACGGACCAACGGACACCGGGGCTTCGAGCACCACGACGGGCCGCGCCCCCTCGTCCTCACCGCCGAGCGGCAGGTCAAGAGGCTCGCCTCCATCGACTTCCCCGTCCCGGTCGAGCCCCTGGAGCGGATGAGGATCCCCAAGTCCTTCAACCCGCGCTCCCCGCAGTCCCGCCGCGACCTCGCCTCCACCCTGCGGAGCAAGGCCGGACACATCGACCCCGGACGGCACCACAAGCAGCGCGCCGCAGCCGCCGACGACCGAGAGATCGCCCGACTGCGCACCGAGATCCGCGCCCACCCCTGCCACGGCTGCGCCGAGCGCGAGGACCACGCACGCTGGGCCGAGCGCTACCACCGGCTCCAGCGCGACACCCAGCAGCTGGAACGGCGCATCGAGGGCCGCACCAACACCATCGCCCGCACCTTCGACCGGATCGTGGCGCTCCTCACGGAGCTCGACTACCTCCGGGGCAACGAGGTCACGGAGAACGGCAAGCGCCTCGCCCGGCTCTACGGCGAGCTCGATCTGCTGGCCAGCGAATGCCTTCGTGACCGGGTATGGGAGGGCCTCACCCCGCCCGAACTCGCCGCCTGCGCCTCCGCGCTGGTCTTCGAGGCGCGCCAGTCCGACGACGCCGTCGCACCCAAGCTGCCCAGCGGCGCGGCCAAGGCGGCGCTCGGCGAGATGGTGCGGATCTGGGGCAGGCTCGACGCCCTCGAAGAGGAGTTCAAGATCAACCAGGCGGAGGGGGTCGGCCAGCGAGAGCCCGACCTCGGCTTCGCCTGGGCCGCCCACCAGTGGGCCTCCGACAAGAGCCTCGACGAGGTGCTGCGCGAGGCGGAGATGCCCGCCGGTGACTTCGTCCGCTGGTGCAAGCAGGTCATCGACGTCCTCGGCCAGATCGCGGCGGCGGCGCCCAGGGAGAACAGCACCGTCGCCAAGAACGCCCGCAAGGCGGTCGACTCCCTGCTGAGGGGTGTCGTGGCCTACAGCTCCGTGGGCTGACGGGTCCTCCGGCCTCTGTCACAGGGGCGGACCCTCTGCCTCTCCGCCTCTTGTTCCGGGGGGCCTTCCGCCTCCTGGTCCGGGGTGGTCCCTCCGTCTCCTGTCCGCGACCTGTCTGGTGCCCGTGGCCAACGCGCCACGGGCACCAGGCGTTCCACAGGCACGGGCTGCTTCCTCCGTACGGGTGGGTTTCGATGACGTTGTCCACAGGCCGTCGTCCACAGGGGTGGCGGGCAGGGGGACGGTTCGGCTTGCATGGACTCACCGGCAGGAACGGCGAGTTGGGGAGGGGACGTTCATGACCACGCAGGCAGGCCATCCGCAGGCCGGGGCACCGGGCGAGGGGCAACCGCGGGGAGGAGGCGCCGGATCGGCTCCGGAGGGCGCGGCGGCCGCGGAGAGCAGGGTGGTTCCGGGGGAGGGAACGGCTCCGGGGGCCGGGGCGGCGCCGGGGCAGCGGGCAGCTCTGGGCGACGGGGTGGCGTCGAAGACGCCCCCGGTCGTCGTCGACGGACCGCGCGGTGTCCCGTTCCTCGGGAACCTCCCGGCCTTCGGCAGGAACCCGCTCCTCTTCTTCGAACAGCTACGGGACCGGGGCGATGTCGTCCGCTGGCGATTCGGAGGCAAGCCCTGTCTCTTCGTCGCCCACCCCGACGCCGTCGGTGAACTCCTCACCGAGGTCGAGCGCACCTTCGACCAGGCGGACCTCGGCATCGCCTTCCGTACCCTTCTCGGCGACGGTGTCATCGTCTCCAGAGGGGCCGAGTGGCGGCGCAAGCGGTCCCTGGTGCAGCCCTCCGTCCGGCCCAAGCAGGTCCGTTCCTACGCGGCGACCATGACCGAGTGCGCCGTCGCCCTCGCGGACCGCTGGACCGACGGACAGCGGGTGGACATCAAGAAGGAGATGGCCGCTCTCACCCAACTCATCGCCGTCCGCACCATCTTCGGGGTCGACACCGCTGCGGACGCCGATGCCATCAGCCGTGCCATGGACATCGCGCAGAAGGAGATCGGGGCCGAGTTCAGCGGCATCGGGGCGGTGCTCCCCGACTGGTTCCCCACTCCGGGGCGCGCCCGGATCAAGCGGGCGGCCGCCGTGATCGACGCGGAGGTCTCCCGCGTCCTCTCACAGCAGCGCGATGCCGGGGGCGAGCGGGACGACCTGCTCAGCCGTCTCCTGGCGGCCACCGACGAGACCGGTTCGTCCCTCTCGGACCAGGAGATCCGCGACGAGACCGTCACGCTCTACGTCGCCGGTCACGAGACCACCAGCTCCACCTTGGTCTGGGCCTGGTACCTGCTCTCCCGCAACCCCCACGTCCGGGACGCGCTCACCGAGGAGCTCGACCGGGTCCTCGCCGACCACGAACCGGGGTACGAGGACTACGCGTCCCTGACCTACACCCAGGCGGTCATCAAGGAGACCCTCCGGCTCTACCCCACGATCTGGCTGATCACGGGCCTGGCGAAGGAGGGCGCCACCCTGGGCGGTATGCCCGTCCCGGTCGGCACCCGCGTCTGGTCGAGCCAGTGGGTGACCCAGCGGGACCCCCGCTGGTACGGCGACGCCGAGACGTTCCGTCCCGAGCGCTGGCTGGAGAAGGAGGGCGGGCCGGCCGAGAACATACACGAGTACGCCTGGTTCCCCTTCGGCGGCGGCCCGCGCGTCTGCCTCGGCACCCGATTCGCCCTGGTCGAAGCGGTCCTGATCCTCGCGGTCCTGTCCCGCCGCTACCACCTGGACGTCACGGCCGACGAGATCAACCCGGTCCCGAGCCTCACTCTCCAGCCGGACAGAGACGTGCTGGCGAGGGTGCGGGCACGGGAATGACGGCCAGAAGGGGAGGACGGCCTGGAGGTGAGGGCCCGGGGTGAGGGCCCGGGGGTGGCGGCCTGAGGTGAGGGCATGGGGTGAGGGTTCGGGAACGAGAGCCGTAGCGCCGGGCTGGGCGGTCGGGTGGTGCCCGGGGGCGATGGCCTCGGTCCGGCACCACCGCTCAACAGGGTGACGTGGACGCCAGGGCCGTCGCGAGGGCCCGGAGGTCGTCCGCGCGCAGCACCCGGCCGTCGAAGCCGGGCAGCGGGACATGGAGGGAGGACGTCCAGCGGGCGGGGATCGCCGAGGCTCCGTACACGGCGCCCGCCAGCGTCCCGGTGACGGCTGCCACGGTGTCGGTGTCACCCCCCAGGTCCACCGCCGCCACCAGGGCCTCTTCCAAGGAGGCGGTGGTGCGGAGCGCCCAGACGGCCGAGCCCAGGCAGGGCCACACCGCGCCGTTGAACTCGGTGGCGAGGTCCGGGTGCCAGTCGTGGGCGAGGACCGTCGCCCAGCGTTCCCGGTGGGCCGGTGCGACTTCGGCGAGGGTGGCGGGCAGGGCGGCGAGCGGGTCCTCGCCGAGCAGGGAGACGCGGACCAGTTCGTGGAGGACGGCTGTTCCCTCCCAGGCCGCGCCGTCACCATGGGTCAGGGCACTGATCCGCCGCCCCGCGTCCATCGTGGTCGCGCGGCCGTGGGCCGCGAAGCACACGGCGGAGGTGGAGGCGCGCATCAGGGCGCCGTTGCCCGCGCCCCGGCCGTTGACCTGGAAGTGCAGGGCGGCCGCCAGGTCCCAGGGGTCCTCGCGGAGGAGTACCTGCTCGGTGAGGAGACCGATGTCCTTGGGGTCGGCCGCCGCCCAGCGGCGGAACCGGGCGAAGAGGTCCGGCAGATCGAGGCCGCCCCGTTCGAGCAAGGACTCGGCGACGAGGACCGCCATCTGTGTGTCGTCCGTCGCCTCGCCGGGGTCCCAGCCGCCGCCTCCGCACAACTCCCCGACGCCGTCGGGGAAACGCTCCCGGAAGGCACCGGGAGCGCCGAACTCGAAGGGGGCGCCGAGAGCGTCGCCCACGGCCGAGCCGAGGACGGCGCCCACGGCGCGGTCGGTGCTGAGCATCCGGTCAGCGTAGTGGGACCGCCGACGGGCGCACGGTGGAATTCCTGGTCGTCCGTACCGCGCGGACGATCAGGAAGAGGGGGAGGCCGAGGGGGGAGAGGAAGATCGTCAGGAGGAGCAGCGGGGACATGAGGAGGGGAGGAACGGCGAGGCGACGGGCCTCGCGGTACATCCACTGGCCGATCAGCAGGTCCCAGGCGAGGATCTGTGCCCAGATCGCCCCGGCGCCTTTCCCGAGGGCGGCCAGGTCGCGGAAGGCATCGAGGTTCGGGCTGCTGACCGCCGACCACAGTTCGGGCAGGACCGGTACGGCGAGGACCGCCCAGAGAATCAGGATCGGTACGACCGTGAGGGGTGAGGCCGCGACGCGTTCGGTGATCCGCCAGGTCGGTGCGAAGACCATCAGCAGCCAGACGGGCGCCACCAGATAGAAGGCCAGGTCGAAGAGGGAGCTGGTCATGCCGGGACCTCCTCGGTGCGGGCGGGCGCCGGGGCGGGCACGGGAGTGCCGGTCGGCAGCCGGAACGAGAGGACGGTGGCGGCGGCGCCGAGCAGTGCGATCGCGCCTGCGGCCGTCAGTGTCGTGGCGTCGGGAGAGAGCAGGGCCTGGCCGCGCAGTGCCTGCCAGGTCAGGAGGACGAAGGCCGCGGTGTAGGCGCCCGCCGCCGTGAGGGTCAACCGGAGCCTGACCCGCTCGTCTGCGAGGCGGGTGAAGCGCGGGGCGAGGGCGGCGAGGACGAGCAGGAGCAGCGGGAGCAGCTGGAGCGCGTGCATCCCGAAGAAGTGCGGCACCCGCAGGTCGCCGCCGGTGTCGGCCCAGCCGGTCAGCGGCATGGAGGGGCCGCCGTCCGGGACGCCGACCGAGTGGGCGCCCACGACGGGGGAGTCGGGCCTGGCCAGCTGTTCCGGGGTCGGCTCCACCATCAGGAAGCCCACGGCGGCACCGGCCAGGGCTATCAGGGAGGAGAGGCGGACGGCCCAGGCCATGGCCCGGTCGAGTATTCGGGCCCGGAGGAGCAGGACCGCGATGACCAGGGCGCCCAGCCACAGTACGGCGACGGTGGCGCCCATGAACTGGAAGACGGCGTTGTCGAAGGGGGTGGCCTGGTTGAAGTGGCTCTGGGTGCCCCGGAGCACCTGGAGGGTGATGAGGACCATCTCGGCCGTGCCGGCGATGACCACCACCGTCCCGGCCCACCAGCCGACCCGTCGGCCCCGGGGGAGCAGCGACAGCATCCAGGCCAGGGAGAGCCCGTAGGCGATGAAGGAGACGGAGAACTTGAAGGGTTTGGTCCAGATCGGCACCCCGACCAGAACGCGGTCGTCGACGAGGATGCCGACGGCGGAGACGAGCGCGAGGACGCCCATCGAGGCGGCGAACCAGGTCAGTGGCCGGTGCAGCCGGGTGACCGGGATGAGCGAAGGCATAGGGATCCCCCCGTGGAAACTATGGATAGTGGCACTAGCCACTATCTGATAGCGCCACTATCTATGATGGGGGTGCCGGTCGGCAAGGCCGGAGCATGACCTGAAAGGTGAACACGCTTTGCGCATCGGAGAGTTGAGTCGTAGGGCCGGGGTTTCGGTGCCGACGATCAAGTTCTATGTACGGGAAGGGCTGCTGCCGGCCGGGGAACTGACGAGCCCGAACCAGGCCTCGTACGGAGAGACACACCTGCAGCGCCTCCGCCTGATCCGGGCGCTCCTCGATGTGGGAGGCCTTTCGGTCGCGGCCATCAGAGAGGTGATCGTCGCCGTCGACGACGTCGAGAAGCCGGTGCACAAGCTGCTCGGCACAGCGGCCAGCCGCATGGTGCCGCGTTACGACCGTGAACCGGGAACCGGCATGGACGAGGCGCGGAAGTCGGTCGCCGACCTCATCGAAGCGCGCGGCTGGCGTGCCCACCCGGGCAGCCCGGCGGCCGAGTCGCTGGCGGCGGCCCTCGCGGCCCTCGAAGAGGTCGGACACGGGGCCTTCGCCGAGGTCCTCGGCACCTACGCCGACGCCGCGGAAGGTGTGGCGCGGGCCGATGTCGACTATGTGGCCCACCAGGTCGCGCGCGAGGAACTCGTCGAGAGCGTGGTCGTCGGCACGGTCATCGGCGACGCGATCTTCTCGTCCCTGCGCCGCCTGGCCCAGATGGACGCCTCCAACCGCGCCTTCGGCCCGGCGACTTAGCGGCGCGGGAGAGGAGGGGAGAGGAGGGGGGAGGAGAGGAACGGGTGATCTGTGGGCGCTGAGGAGGGGACCCGGGGGTGGGGGAGGGTGACCCCGGGGGCAGCCTTGAGGGCCCGGGAGTTGGCGAAGCCCTGAGCGGGAGAGGTCGGCTGCGGACCCCGAGGGGGTGTGGTGCGGTGGCGGTGTGGCCCGGAGGGGGCGAGGGTGGCCGTGCCCCAAGGGGTGGGGGCCTGCCCCAGGGGTGGTGAAGCGCTGCGCGTGGGGTGGCCGGGGATCGCCTGGGGTGACCCAGGGTGGGCGGGCGCCTGGGGTGCGCGAGCCTTGTGGGTGTGGGTGTGGGTGTGGGTGTGGGTGTGGGTGGGACGGAGGGGAGGGGGGAGGGGGGAGGGGGAGGGCCCCTCCCCGGTCAGTTTTCCTGCTCCTGCTCCACCCGGTCGTTCCACTCGCGCTTGATCGCTCGCCAGGCCTCGTCCGACTTGCCCAGGCGCCAGTAGCCCGAGATGGACAGGCGTTCGCGGGGGACCTCGCGTTCCAGGCGCAGGTGGTGGCGGAGTTCCTTCACGAGTCCGGCTTCGCCGTGGACGAAGGCGTGGACGTCGCCCGCCGGGAAGTCCAGGGCCCGTACCGCCTCGACGAGTGCCTGGCCCGCGGGGCGCTCGCCCCTGTGCAGCCAAGTGACGTGGATGCCGTGCTCCGTGGCGAACTTCTGCTCCTCGGCGGTGTCCGAGATCTCCACGAACGCGTGGACCCGCGTACCGGCGGGCATCGCCTCCAGGGCCACCCCGATCGCCGGGAGCGCGCTCTCGTCGCCCACGAGGAGATGCCAGTCGGCCGTCAGGTCCGGGGCGTAGCCGCCGCCGGGGCCGAGGAAGCGCACCGTCTCGCCCGCCGTCGCCCGCGCGGCCCACGGGCCGGCGAGGCCCTCGTCGCCGTGCACGACGAAGTCGATGGTCAGTTCCCGGTGGACCTGGTCCCAGGCGCGCACGGTGTACGTCCGCGTGGTCGGCCACTGGTCCCGGGGGAACTCCGCCCGGATCCGCTCCATGTCGAACGGCTCCGGGTAGGAGACCCCCTCGGGGGCGAACAGCAGTTTCACGTAGTGGTCGGTGTGGGAGCCGATCTCGAACGCGTCGAGTCCGGGGCCGCCG
The DNA here is from genome assembly GCF_044744885.1 of Streptomyces sp. NPDC087215. Taxonomy (NCBI): domain Bacteria; kingdom Bacillati; phylum Actinomycetota; class Actinomycetes; order Kitasatosporales; family Streptomycetaceae; genus Streptomyces; species Streptomyces sp. NPDC087215. The sequence goes on along the minus strand of NZ_JBIUZD010000009.1, from coordinate 260,125 downwards.
AGGACGACCCGCACCATGTGCGGGGTGATCCGCTCGGTGCGCACCACGCGCGCTTCGGTGGCCTTCGGTGCCTTGCGGGGCTGTTCCGCCACGGGGGCCTCCTGACTCGACTCACTTAGGTATGCCTAAGACTTAGGTATGCCTAAGCTAGCATCTCCAGGCTACGTCGCCACAGTGCGCCCCGCGCGGCTCAGTGTCCCAGCACCGTCAGCAGGCGTCCCACCGCCCCGCCCAGCCCCCAGCGCTTCACCAGCGCGTCCAGCGCGGCGGGGTCGTGCGGGGTGGCGGGCAGGGCCGGGTCGAACGCGGGCAGCGGTACGTCCCGGGCGACCCGCACCACCGTCGGCGCCACGTCCAGATAGGCGGCGGCCTCCACGATCCCGCGCCGCTTGGCCGGGGTCAGCTTCGAGGTGCGGTCCTCGGCGGCGGCGCGGACGCCCGCCAGATCCCCGTACTCCGTGATCAGCTGGGCCGCGGTCTTCTCGCCGATGCCCTTCACGCCGGGCAGGCCGTCGCTGGCGTCGCCGCGCAGGGCGGCGAAGTCCGCGTACCGGTCGGGCTCCACCCCGTACTTCTCCCGGATCAGCTCCGCGTCGACCAGGTCGCAGTCGCCGACCCCCTTGCGCGGGTACAGCACGCGCACGCCCCTGGCGTCGTCCACGAGCTGGAACAGGTCCCGGTCGCCGGTGACGATGTCCACGGGCCCCCCGGCGCGCGCGGTCAGCGTGCCGATCACGTCGTCCGCCTCGTACCCGGGCGCCCCGATCCGGGCGATGCCCAGTGCCGCGAGGACCTCCTCGATCACCGGCACCTGCGGGGACAGGGTGTCCGGGATCTCCTCCTCGTCCGGGCCGGTCGCCGTCTCGACGGCGACCCGGTGCGCCTTGTACGAGGGGATCAGGTCCACCCGCCACTGCGGCCGCCAGTCGTCGTCCCAGCAGGCCACCAGGTCGTCCGGCTGGTGGTCCTGGACGAGCCGGGTGATGAAGTCGAGCAGTCCGCGCACGGCGTTGACCGGAGTGCCGTCGGGTGCGCGGACCGAGTCCGGCACGCCGAAGTAGGCGCGGAAGTAGAGGCTTGCGGTGTCGAGGAGCATGAGGCGTCGAGTCACCTCCCCTATTTTATGGCGCGGTCCGACAGCGGACGCCGGAGCCGTGCCGCCATGAGCCCCGCGCGGCGGCACGGCCCCGTGCCACCCCGCAGGCCCCCAGAGCGCCGTGGGCCCCTGGGCTCCCGCAGGCCCCGCGCCACGGCGAGCCGGGACCGTGGTGAGCCAGGACCGTGGTGAGCCAGGATCGTGGTGAGCCAGGATCGTGGGTGAGCCGGGATCGCTGTGCTCCCCGAGCAGTCGTGGGCGGCCCCGTGCCACCACAGGCCCTGTACTGCCATGGAGCCCCCCTGTCACCAGGAACCCCACCTCTCGCCGCTGTGAAAGCCCCCGCCGCCATGGAGCCCCCATCTGCGGCCCGGTCCCCCTCGGTGGCCACCCCCACCGAAACCCCGCCCCCGAGTGACCCGCATCACCTTTGCGTTTGCACCCTGTGAAGGCGGGCAGGCGCGAGCCCGGAGCGGAACCCGGTACGGGATTCAACCAAGGAATCCCCGTACGTGACGGGCCCGCGGGCCGATCCCGCCCGCTCCACGGCCCGGCCGCGCGGGGGTGGCGGGCCGTTCTCGTCGCTACCCGTGAGGTTTATGTGTCCAGGCTCCAGGCCGATCACCTGTTCAAGGTGTTCGGCAGACGACCCGACGAAGCCGTCCGCAGGCTCGTCGACGGTGCCGACCGCGAGGAGCTGCGCGCCGAGGGGACGACAGCAGCCGTCGTGGACGCCGGCTTCACCGTCGAGCCCGGCCAGATCTTCGTCGTGATGGGGCTGTCCGGATCGGGCAAGTCCACCCTGCTCCGTATGCTCAACGGCCTGCTCGAACCGACCGCGGGCCGGGTCCTCTTCGATGGACGTGATCTGACCGCGCTGTCCCCCCGCGACCTGCGTGCGGTCCGCTCCACCAAGATCAGCATGGTCTTCCAGCACTTCGCTCTGTTCCCGCACCGGAACGTTCTGGAGAACGCCGCCTACGGCCTGGAGGTGCAGGGCGTCCCGCGCGCCGAGCGCGAGACCCGCGCCGCCGAGGCCCTGGAGCTGTGCGGTCTGGCCGGCTGGGAGAAGTCCTGGCCCGACGAACTCTCCGGCGGGATGCAGCAGCGGGTCGGTCTGGCCCGCGCGCTCGCCACCGACGCCGACCTGCTCCTGATGGACGAGTCCTTCAGCGCGCTCGACCCGCTCATCCGGCGGGACATGCAGGACCAGCTGCTCGTCCTCCAGCAGCGGCTGAAGAAGACCATCGTCTTCATCACCCACGACCTCAACGAGGCCATGCGCCTCGGTGACCGCATCGCCGTCATGCGGGACGGCCGGATCGTGCAGCTCGGCACCGCGGAGGACATCCTCGTCCGCCCCGCCGACGACTACGTGGCCTCCTTCATCCAGGACGTCGACCGCTCCCGGGTGCTCACCGCCGCCGCCGTCATGACCGACGGCGCGGTCCCCGCGGAGTGCCCCGCCGACTGCCCCTGCCGGCCCGTCGGACCGGACACGCTCGTCGCCGACCTGTGTGCCGTGGCCGCCCGCACCCCCCACCCCGTGACCGTCGAGGACGCCGACGGCGCCGTTCTGGGAGTAGTCCCCACCGAACGCCTCCTCGGCGTCATGGGCGGCCTCGGCGCCGCCGACATCCCGACGGGTCCCCGTGCGGGGGCCCGTACGCGTACGAGCACGGGCGCGGATACGAGTGCGTCCCCGCGCCCGGCACGCACGAGCCCCACCGGCCCGGCGAGGAAAGCGGACGCCGCGAAGAACACCGGCCCCACCGAAGACACCGGTCCCGCGAGAAGCACCCGCGACACGTCCGGTGCCCGGCGGACCACGACCGCCGGGGACGCCCGGGAACAGGAGGAGGTGACCGCCCGTGCCTAGGCTCCCCCTCGGAGACTGGGTCGACAGCTCGGTCGACTGGCTCCAGGCCCAGTTCTCCTGGCTGTTCGACGCCATCAGCTCCGGCGTCACCGGCCTCTACGACGGCATCGACGCCGTCCTGTCCGCGCCGCACCCGCTGCTCTTCGCGGGCGTCCTGGCCGTCGTCGCCTGGTGGCTGCGCGGCCTCGCCGCCGGTGTCCTCGCCTTCGCGGGCTTCGTGCTCGTCGACTCGGTCCAGCTCTGGGACGAGGCCATGGCGACGCTCTCCCTGGTGCTCGTCGCCACCCTGGTGACCCTGGTCATCGCCGTGCCGCTCGGCATCTGGGCGGCCCGTTCGAAGACCGTCAGCGCCGTCCTGCGGCCCGTCCTCGACTTCATGCAGACCATGCCCGCGATGGTCTACCTGATCCCCGGCATCATCTTCTTCGGCGTCGGCGTCGTCCCCGGCATCATCGCCACCATCGTCTTCGCGCTGCCCCCGGGCGTGCGCATGACCGAGCTGGGCATCCGCCAGGTCGACGGCGAACTCGTCGAGGCCGCCGAGGCCTTCGGCACCACCCCGCGCAACACGCTGCTGCGCGTACAGCTCCCGCTCGCCCTCCCGACGATCATGGCCGGCGTCAACCAGGTCATCATGCTGGGCCTCTCCATGGTCGTCATCGCGGGCATGGTCGGCGGCGGCGGACTCGGCGGCGCCGTCTACCGGGCCATCGGCAACGTCGACATCGGCCTCGGCTTCGAGGCGGGCGTCTCCATCGTCGTCCTCGCCATGTACCTGGACCGGATGACCGGCGCGCTCGGCCGCCAGGTCTCCCCGCTGGGCCGCCGCGCCGCCGCCAAGGCCCGCGCGGCGGCGAGCGCCAAGCGCCCCGGCGCGAAGCTCTGGGCCCACCGCCCGCAGCCCGTCACCGCGCTCGTCGGCGTCGTCGTCCTCGCCCTGGTCGCCGGTGGCACGAGCCTCTTCGGCGGCCCCGCGGGCACCACGGGACCGAACGGCGCCGACGGCAAGAAGATCAGCATCGGGTACATCCCCTGGGACGAGGGCATCGCCTCCACGTACCTCTGGAAGGAACTCCTGGAGCGCAAGGGCTACGAGGTCGACACCAAGCAGCTGGAGGCGGGCGCCCTCTACACGGGTCTGGCCGGTGGCCAGCTCGACTTCCAGACCGACGCCTGGCTGCCCGTCACCCACGCGCAGTACTGGGAGAAGTACCAGGACGAACTGGAGGACCTCGGCTCCTGGTACGGGCCCACGTCGCTGGAGCTGGCCGTCCCCTCGTACGTCGACGGCGTCGACTCCCTCGCCGACCTCAAGGGCCAGGGGAGCCGGTTCAAGGGCCGGATCGTCGGCATCGAGCCCAGCGCCGGAATGATGGGCATCCTGAAGGACAAGGTGCTCAAGGAGTACGGACTCGAGGGCGAGTACGAGGTCGTCGACGGCTCCACGCCCGGGATGCTCGCCGAGCTCAAGCGCGCGTACGAGCGCAAGGAACCGGTCGTCGTCACCCTCTGGTCCCCGCACTGGGCCTACTCCGCCCACGACCTGAAGAAGCTCGACGACCCCCGGGGCACCTGGGGCAAGGGCGACGGCGTCCACACCCTCGCCCGTAAGGGATTCACCGGGGACAACCCGGAGGTCGCGGCCTGGCTCAAGGACTTCGAGCTGACCGAGAAGCAGCTCACCGACCTCGAAGCCGTCATTCAGGAGACCGGCAAGAGCAAGGAGCAGGAGGCCGTCCGCACCTGGCTCGACAGCGAACCCGGTCTCGCGGAGAAGCTGACTCCGTAACGAACCCGGGCCGGACCGCTCGCCGTACCGCGGAGCGGTTCCTGTCCGAAAAGGGGTGGTCGCCGAGCGTGTCCGGCGGCCACCCCTTTTCGGCACGACGCGAAACCCCGCCCCAAAGCTGCGTAAGGTTCAGGTAACCGCCCGGTACGGGTACGCGCGAGGCACGAGGGAGGGAGCCGACATGGACGAGAAGGAATCACCACGGGTGGGCGCGGCCGTCAAGAGGCGACGCAGAGCGCTCCAGCTCACCCTGGCCGTCGTCTCCTCCCGCAGCGGCCTGTCCGTGCCCTTCCTCAGCCAGGTCGAGAACGACCGGGCCCGGCCGAGCCGCCGCTCCCTCGAACTCGTCGCCGGAGCCCTGGAGACCACGTCCGGCACGCTCCTCGCCGCCGCCGAGGCCGCCCGCACCGTCGACGTCGTACGGGCCGACGAGCGCTCCGCCGCACTGCCGCCCGGCGTACGGTCCCTGGTCAGGGGCCGCCACCAGCTGCACGCCCTGGAGTTCACCGGGGAACAGGACGCGGGCCGCGAGTTCCAGCACCGCAACGACGAACTGCTCTACGTGGCCGACGGCGCCGCCGAGGTCGAGGCCGAGGGCCGCGCCCACCGGCTGGGGCGCGGCGACACCCTCTACCTCTCCGGCGGGGTCCGCCACCGCTGGCGCGCCACCGAACCGGGCACCCGGCTGCTCGTCGTGGCGATCGCCGAACACGTCGAGGCCGAGGAGGAGTGATCCGGGGCCGGGGGAGGGGCAGGGACCGGGCGAAGGCGCCCGGCGGCCGGACCGGACCGCCGAGAGGCACCACGGGGGACGCCGTGAAGGCCGTCGGGGCCGTCCCCTCGCGCGGGCACCGCAGGACGACGTCATGAGGGTCGTCTCTCTCGTGCCCTCGCTGACCGAGGCCGTCGCCGTCACCGTGCCCGGAGTCCTCGTCGGGGCCACCGACTGGTGCGTCCGGCCCGCCGGACTCGGCGTCGCCCGGATCGGCGGCACCAAGAACCCCGACGTCCCCGCGATCCTCGCGCTCCGCCCCGACCTCGTCCTCGCCAACGAGGAGGAGAACCGCGCCCCCGACCTCGCCGCGCTGCGGTCGGCGGGCGCCGACGTCCTCGTCACCGAGATCCGGACCCTGACCCAGGCCCTGGACGAACTCGCCCGGGTCCTCACCGCCTGCGGCGCGCCCCGGCCGCCCCGCTGGCTGGACGAGGCCGCGGCCGCCTGGGCCGCGGTCGTCCCGGAGGAGCCGCGCACCGCCGTCGTCCCGGTCTGGCGCCGCCCCTGGACGGTCCTCGGCCGTGACACCTTCGCCGGTGACCTGCTCGCCCGGCTCGGGGTGCGGAACCTGTACGCCGACCACCCCGAGCGCTATCCGCGCGTCCCGGTCGACGCGCTCCGCGCCGCCGGGCCCGACCTCGTCGTCCTGCCCGACGAGCCCTACCGCTTCACCCGCGAGGACGGTCCGGAGGCCTTCCCCGGGACCGCCGCCGCGCTCGTGGACGGACGGATGCTCACCTGGTACGGGCCGTCGCTGGCCGAGGCTCCGGGAGAGCTGGCGCGGGCCCTGCGGGCAGCGCGCCGCTGACGAGCCCCCGCAGGGTGTGCGTCCCGGCCAGCAGCCACGCGGCGACGAGGAGCACGTACAGGCCGACGGCCAGCCACCGGAAGACGGCGAGCCCGGTGTGCTGGGCGAGTCCCTCGACGCCGGTCACACAGGTCCCGAGGGGGAAGGTGAACGCCCAGAACGTCATCGAGAAGCCCATGCCCTGTCGCCGTGCCCGCAGCACCATCGCCGAGGACAGCGCGAGCCACAGCAGCGCGAAGCCCGTCACGGGCACGCCGTAGAGGACCGCGAAGGAGGCGAAGCCCTGCGCGTACGGGGCGGGCAGCACGCCCGGGGCGACGTCGGCGAACTTGTTCGCGGCGGTCGTCGACTGGCCGAGGGGGCCCAGGACCAGGAAGAGCGTGGGGGTCAGCGCGAGCGGCAGCGGCCCGCCGGTCACCAGACGGCCGAAGACCAGCGGCAGCATGACGAGGGTCGCGAGCAGACTGACGCCGAACATCGCCCAGCAGGCGATCAGCAGGGTCTGCTGGGCCTGCCCGGCGGGCAGATGGGGCACGAGCAGCGGGCCGAGGGCGGCGGAGACCATCGGTGCGACGACCGGCAGCAGCCACACCGGGGACGCGCTCTCGATCCGGTGGTGCACCACCATCAGGTACGGCACCGCCACCGCCGCCACCAGCCCGACGGCCGTCCCCGCGGTGAACAGGACGGTGTCGAGGGCCACGGCCGCCGGGAGCCCGATCCAGTCCCGGCCCACGATCATCGCGCCGCCGCCGACCGCGAGCAGCGCCATCGAGAGACAGCCGTAGAAGGGGGCCATCGCCGGGTCGAGGAGATGGGCGCGGGCCTGGTCGCGGTGGCGGACCCAGTGGGTCGCGCGGGCGGCGAGGAGGACGAGCAGCATCGCGAGGGAGAGCGCCCAGACCGCCGCGCAGGCCGTACGGAGACCGGTACCGGCGGCCGGGAGTCCGGCGCCCGCGTTTGCCACGATGGCCGTGCCCATCACGGAGGCGTACCAGTTCGGGCCGAGATGCCGGACGGAACGGACGGGGGACGCGGTGGGCCGGGCGTCGTGGACGGCGGGGAGGGCGGGACGGGGAGGTGCGAGGCTTGCCATGCCTCCACCGTCGCCCCCTTCCGCCGCCCCCACCAGGGATCATGCGGCTATGACGCCATAAGCTGGCTTTATGAGTGCGAACGGGGAGACGCGGAGCGACGGAACGCACGACGGCGGGACACCCCTCTCGGGGGTGCCCATGACAGGGACGCCCGCCACGGAGACGCCCGCCACGGGGACGGCCGCCACGGGGACGGCCGGGGCGCGGGCCGCCGCCCGGCGGGCCGGGACGTACGGCGGAGCCCACGACGAGGGGGCCGGGCCGCAGCTCCACCACCGGGTCCCGGACCTCGGCGCGCTCGAACTGCTCCTCGCCGTCGCCCGGCACGGGAGCCTCGGCGCCGCGGCCCGCGAGGTCGGCATCACCCAGCCCGCCGCGAGCAGCCGCATCCGCTCGATGGAACGACAGCTCGGCGTCGCCCTGGTGGACCGCTCGCCGCGCGGTTCACGGCTCACCGACGCGGGCGCGCTCGTCACGGACTGGGCGCGCCGGATCGTCGAGGCGGCGGAGGCGTTCGACGCGGGCGCCCAGGCCCTGCGCGGGCGACGGGACTCCCGGCTGCGGGTGGCCGCGTCCATGACGATCGCGGAGTACCTGCTGCCGGGCTGGCTGATCGCCCTGCGCGCCGAGCGGCCCGACACGGCGGTGTCGCTCCAGGCCGGGAACTCGGCGGTGGTCGCGGAACGGCTCCTCGGGAACGAGGCGGACATCGGCTTCGTCGAGGGGCTCGCCGTTTCCGAGGGCCTGGACGGGGTGGTCGTCGCCCACGACCGGCTCGCGGTGGTGACCGCCCCCTCGCACCCGTGGGCCCGTCGGCGCGGTCCGCTGCTCCCGGCGGAGCTGGCCGCCACCCCGCTGGTCCTGCGGGAGCGCGGCTCGGGCACCCGGCAGGTCCTGGACGCGGCGCTGTCCGCGCACGGTGGTCTGGCGCGCCCGCTCCTGGAACTGGCCTCCACCACGGCGGTGAAGGCGGCGGCGGTCAGCGGGGCGGGGCCCGCCGTCCTCAGCGAACTGGCGGTCGCCGAGGAGCTGGCCTCCCGCCGTCTGGTCGCCGTCCCCGTCGAGGGGGTCCGGCTGAGCCGCGACCTCCGCGCGGTCTGGCCGACGGGCCACCGCCCCACCGGCCCGGCCCGCGACCTCCTGTCCCTGACCCGGGCCAGGCCGACGGGCTGAGCCGAGGGGCTGAGCCGAGGGGGCCTCCCGGAGACCGAGGGGTCTCCCCGGGAGGGGGGACCACAGCCCCGGCACTCCCCCTCCGCACCGTGCTCCCCCTTCCGGACCGTGCTTCCCGTGGACGCACGGCCGGGGAAGGCCCTCTCAGATCTCCCGCGCCCGGTGCGTGATCCGGCCGTCCAGGACCGTGAGCAGCACCGGCAGCTCCGGGAGGTCCGTGGCCGCCGTGGTCAGCGGGCTGTCCGCGAAGACGGTGAGGTCGGCGCGGTGGCCCACCGCGAGCCCGCCCGCCGTCGCCTCCTCGCCCGCCGCGTACGCCGGTGCCGTCGTCATGCCCCGCAGCGCCTCCAGGGGTGTCAGCGCCTGCTCGGGGCCGTGCGGCGGCCGGCTGAGGTCGCGGCTCGGGCGCCGGTGCCGCGCCCCGGCCATCACGGCCAGCGGCGGGAACGGCGCGATGGGCCAGTCCGAGCCGAGGACCACGGTGGCCCCGGAGTCGGCCAGGTCACGGCAGCGCCACGCGTGCGAGGCCCGCTCCTCGCCGAGGCGGCGGGACCAGTTGTCGGTGTGGTCGGCGCGGGTGAAGTCGCAGCAGTGGGTGGGCTGCATGGAGGCGAGGACACCCAGTTCGGCGAAGCGGCGCAGGGTGTCGTCGGGCACGGTCTCGATGTGCTCGATCCGGTGCCGTACCGTCCCGCCGTCGTTCGCGCGGGCCTGCTCCACGGCGTCCAGCGCGTGCCGGACGGCCGCGTCGCCGATGGCGTGGGTCGCGGTCGGTACGCCCGCCCGGTGCAGCTCCCCGACGACCCGGGTGTACGCGGCCGGGTCGGGCCAGAACGCGTGCGTGGACTCGCCGTGGCAGTCGGGGCGCTCCAGCCACGCGGTGCCGTTGTCGATGGTCCCGTCCATGAAGAGCTTCACGCCCGTGACCCGCCACAGGTCCCCGCCCGTGCCCTGCTGCTCGATGAGGGCCCGTACCCCGTCGGTGTCCGTGCCGGGCTGGCACCAAGGCGCCACCCGGAGCCGCAGCGGCAGTTCACCGGCCGCGTCGAGCTGTCCGTACAGCGCGAGGCTCTCGCCGTTGGCGTCCATGGCGTGGCCGCCGGTGAGTCCGGCCGCCGCCATGGACCGCAGGACCGCCGCGAGGCGTTCCCGGCTCTCCTCGGGGGTGGGGCGCGGAGCGATCCGTTCGACGAGTTCGCAGGCCGCGTCCTCCTGGAGCAGTCCGGTGGGGCGTCCGTCGGTGTCGCAGACGACCTCGGCGGACGCCTGGTCGAAGGTGCGGGGGCCGTCGACCCCGGCGAGTTCGAGGGCGCGGCGGCTGGCGAGCGCGGAGTGGGCGTCGAAGAGCAGCAGGAAGGCCGGTACGCCGTCGAGGACGGAGTCGAAGGGGGCGATGCCGACGGGCAGGCCGCCGAAGACGTTCGGGTCGAGGCCCCAGCCGAAGAGCCAGTCGCCCCGGCCCAGGTTCCGCACCTCCCGGGCGAGGACCTCGCGGACGTCGTCGAGGTCGGCGCAGTACGACAGGTCCAGGCCGTGGGTGAGTTCGGCGCCCGTCACCGGGTGGAGGTGGCCGTCGACGAGCCCGGGGGTGACCACGGCCCCCCTGAGGTCGACGACGGTGGTCGCGGGGTCCGCGAGCGCGCGGATCCCGCGGTCGTCGCCGAGGGCGGTGATCCGGCCGCCGTCGGAGACGGCGAGCGCGGTCTCCGGCAGGACCGTCCCCGTGCCGGGGTCGAGCAGACGGGCGGAGAGCAGGACGAGTCGGGTGCGCACGAGTACTCCAGGAGGGGGACGCGGGGAGGTTCTCAGAGGATCGGGGCGGTCCGGATCGGAGAGGGAACGGGCCGGAGGAAGAGGGAACAGGCCGGAAGGAGGGGGAACGGACGGATCGGAAGCACGGAGCGGCCGGGCAGGGAAGCCGGGAAGCCGGGAGATCGGGAGGCCGGGAGGAGCCTGCGAGGAGGAGGGAAGGCAGGTCAGGCGGTCGGGGGCTCGTCCGGCAGCGCCAGGTCCGTGAGCGCGCCGTGCGGCAGGCCCAACGCCTGTTCCGCCGTGGTGACGGGCAGCCGGGTCACGGCGTCCGGGCGGTCGGTCCGGTCGGTGTTGGCGTGGGCGCCGAGGCCGTCGAGCACCACCAGGATCTTGATGGCCGCGGTGCGCGGGTCGTCGGTGCGGAACTCGCCGAGCGCGACGCCCTCGCGGATGAGCTGTTCGAGCCGGTCGTCGGAGGCGAGTTCCTGTTCGGTGACCCGGGTGCGCAGGACCGGCCGGTAGCGGCTGAGGTGCCGGGCGTTGATCCAGAGGCGGCTGATGTCGTCGTACGCCTCGCCGCCGGAGAGGGCGAAGTACCGCGCGAGGTACTGCGCGGGGGTCCCGTGGGGGCGTTCGGCGGGCAGCAGGGCGTTGAGTTCGCCGGTGGCGGCCACGCTGAACGCCTCGCCCACCAGCTCCTCCACCGAGGGGAAGTAATGGCTGATCAGACCGGGCCGGACGGACAGCTCCTCGGCCGTCCGCCGCAGGGTCACGCATTCGAGCCCCTCGGTGAGGGCCACGCGTGCGGCGGTCTCCACGATCTCGGCCCGACGGGCCTCGGGAGATTTCCGAACTCTCTTCTGCGGAACGCTTGACGGCATACCCGGGATGCTATTGAGTGTGCGACCAATAAGCAACAAGGTGGGCATCACACGTACCCGGAGGGCCGCATGGCTTCCACGATCCCCGATCCGCTCCCACGCAGCCAGGGCGCTCCGGCCGATCCGTCCGCCGTCGACCGGCCCGGCCGGATCGAGGCCCACGGCATCGACCGCATCCCCGACTCCGAACGCCACGGACACCCCCGTGAACTGTTCTCGGTCTGGGCGGCGGCGAACGTCAACTACCTCAGCCTCGTCATCGGCGGCACCCTCGTCCTGATGGGGCTCAGCCTCTGGCAGGCCCTCGCCGTGATCGTCGTGGGCAACCTCTTCTGGCTGCTCACGGGCCTGCTCGCCACCTCGGGCCCGGCCGCGGGCGCCCCCAGCGAGGTGATCACCCGGGCGATCTACGGCGTCCTCGGCAACCGCGTGAACAACGCGATAGGCGGCTGGCTCGTCTCCGTCTGCTACTTCGCCCTCAACCTGGCCGCCGCGGCGACCGCCGCCTTCGCGCTGGTCGAGAAGGCGGGCGTCACCGCCACCACCCCCGTGAAAGTGGCCGTGATCGTGGTCATCGCCGCGCTGACCCTCGTCATCAGCGTCTACGGGCACGGTCTGATCATCAGGCTGTACCTGCCGATCACCCTGGTCCTCGCCGGAGCGTTCACGGTCGTCGCGTTCGCGGTCCTGCGGCACGCCGACTTCTCGTACGCCCCCGCCGGACGGGTCTCCGGGACCGCCCTCTGGGCCCTGCTCCTCGGCGGCGTCACGATGATCGCCTCGGGCCCCCTCTCGTACACGACGAGCGCGGACTTCTCCCGCTATCTGCCCCGGACCGCGTCGAAGCGGGCGATCGTCGGCTGGACCGCGCTCGGCGCCTTCCTGCCCAGTGTCGTCGTCTGTTCCCTCGGCGCCCTGGCGGCCACCGTCGTCGACATGAACGACCCGCAGACCGGACTCCAGGAGATCCTGCCCGGCTGGTTCGTGCCGGTCTTCCTGCTCGCCCTGGTCCTCGGCACCATCGCCATCAACGCCCTGACCGCGTACAGCGCGGGACTCGCCCTCCAGGCCGTCGGCCTCCGCGTCCGCCGCTCCGTCAGCGTCCTCTTCGACGGGACCGTGGCCGTCGCCCTCACCCTGTACGGGCTGCTCGTCTCCGACTTCCTGGACACGGTCAGCAACGCCCTCCAGGTGATCACCGTCCTGAGCGGCCCCCTGATGACGGTGTACGCGACCGACGTCCTGCTCCGCCGGGGCCGCTACGACGGCGCCGCGCTCTCCGACGAGACCCGCTCCGGCCCCTTCTGGTACACCGCCGGAGTCAACCCGGCCGGTGCCCTCGCCCTCGTCGCGGGCGTGACCACGGCGGCCCTCTGCGCCGACACCGTCTACACGGGCCCGGTCGCCGCCGCGCTCGGCGGCCTCGACCTCTCCCTGCCGGTGGGCATGGCGGTCTCCGCCGTCGTCTACGTCCTCCTGATGCGCGACGAGCCCACCCTGCGCGCCGCCCGCGCGACGGCCTGAGACGTACGGCCACGGCCACCCGGTCCGGCGAGGCCCGCGACCCCTACGGGGCGGGTCACCCGGCCCGCAAGGCCCAGGCGCCACCCGACCCGGACGGCCACGGCCCCCGCCCCGTCCGCTACCGGCCCGCCCCCGAGGCCGCCGCGACGAGGCCCCGCATCACCCGCGGGTCCTCGCCCATCTCCGGGTGCCACTGCACACCGAGGGCCCAGGCGGGGGCGGCCAGTTCCACCGCCTCCACCGTGCCGTCCTCCGCGTGCGCCGAGGGCGCGAGCCCCGCGCCCAGCCGGTCCACGGCCTGGTGGTGGTAGGTCGGCACCTCGGCGGCCTCCGGCACCAGCGAGCCGTACAGGCTCCCCGGCACCGGCTTCACCGTGTGCCGCCCGATCACCCCGACCGCCTCCACGTGCCCGTCCAGGTGCTGCGTCAGGGTGCCGCCCCGGGCCACGTTGAGGAGCTGCATCCCCCGGCAGATGCCGAGCAGCGGGGTCCCCGAGGCGAGGGCCGCGTCGATCAGGGCCAGCTCCCAGGCGTCCCGTTCCCTGGCCGGCGGGCCGGTACGCGGATCGGGCTCGGCCCCGTACCGCACCGGTTCGACGTCCGCCCCGCCCGCGACCACGAGGCCGTCGAGCCGGGCCACCGCCGCCGCCGCGGCCCCCGGGACGTCCGGCGGCAGCATCACCGCCAGGCCCCCGCCCTCCCGGACGAGCCGGGGATACCGCTCCGGCAGCAGCGCGGCCCGCATGTCCCACACCCCCCAACGGGCCCGGTCCAGATAGGTGGTCACGCCGATGAGCGGCTGGGACACGTGCTTCCTCCAGGGGTACGGGACGGCTTCGGGTCAGTACGGCTTCGGGTCGGTACGGCCTCGGTCGCGGTCGAGTTCGGCCTCGGCGGCGGCGAGCGCCGCGAACTCCTCCTCCGGGGCCCTGGCCACCAGACGGTGCCGACTGTAGAACGCGAAGTAGGCGAGGGCGATCACGTACACCCCGAGCGCCAGGAACGCGGCCGTCCGGTCCACCAGGAAGGTCGCCACCAGGGCGGACAGCGCGAGCACGAAGGCCACCGACGAGGTCGCCGTCCCGCCGGGAGTGCGGTACGGCCGGTGCAGCCCCGGCTCGCGCCGCCGCAGCACGATGTGCGAGAGCGCCATCAGGGCGTACGAGATGGTGGCGCCGAACACGGCGATGTTCAGCATCCGGGCCCCGTCCCCGGTCCCGGCGGCCAGCGCGAAACCGATCGCGCCCGGGATCAGCAGCCCCAGGTACGGCGACTTGCGGCGGCTGGTCAGCGAAAGGAAACGGGGCAGGTAGCCCGCCCGGGAGAGGGCGAAGAGCTGGCGCGAACCGGCGTAGATGAGGGAGAAGAACGACGCCACGAGACCGGCGAGACCCGCGTAGTTCACGAACCTGCTGAGCGCGGTCGGCTCCCCGTCCCCCTGGAGCGCCACCACCAGCGGATTGCCCGCGTCCTGCACCGCCGCCGCGCCGCGCGCGCCCGTCGCGGCGAGGAAGGTCACGACCGCGAGCAGCACCAGGACGCCCATGGCCGTGGCGAGCGCCCTCGGCATCGACCGCACCGGGTCCTTCGCCTCCTCGGCGGCGAGCGGCACGCCCTCCACGCCCAGGAAGAACCACATGCCGAAGGGGAACGCGGCCCAGATCCCGAGGAGTCCGAACGGCAGCCAGGAGTTCGCGCCGAACGCCCCCTCGTCCACCGGGATGTCGTTCAGCCCGTCGAGACGGAAGTCGGTGAGGGCGCCGAGCGCGAAGACGACCAGCGCCGCCACCGCGATGGCCGTCACGACCAGACTGAACCGCAGGGCCTCGCCCACGCCCCACAGATGGATGCCGATGAACAACGCGAAGCACACCAGCTGGACCGGCCAGCCGGACTCCAGGCCGAAGAGGCCGAGGGACTCGACGTAGTCACCGATGAAGATCGAGATCGCGGCGGGCGCCAGGATGTACTCGATGAGGATCGCGGTCCCGGTGAGGAACCCGCCCCAGGTGCCGAGCGCCCGCCGGGCGAAGCCGTAACCGCCGCCCGCGGTGGGCAGGATGGCGGAGAGCTCGGCCAGCGCGAAGACCAGACAGGCGTACATCGCGCCCATCAGGACGGTGGCGGCGGCGAGACCCCCGAAACCGCCCTTCGACAGACCGATGTTCCAGCCGGAGAAGTCCCCGGAGACGACATAGGCGACACCGAGCCCGGTGAGCAGCAGCCAGCCCGCGCTGCCGCGCCGCAGCGCCCGGCGGGCCAGGTACTCGTCCTGCGGCGGTGCCGTGCTTCCGGTCGTGCTCCCGGAGGTTTCGTCGAGCGTCATGGCAGCGTCAGCTCCCCGTAACGGGCCCAATGGATTGGAGGCATACCTTTGCGTCGGCCGCCGGGGGAGCGCAAGCCCCGTGCGCCACTTTCGGGTGACACGGGCCGGGCCCGCGGCGCGCCACGCGGTCCTCGCGGGGCCGGGTCCGCCCCGGGGCCCGGTCGGGGTCGGGCGGGGTTCGGGTCGGGTTCGGGGTCGGGCGGGGTTCGGGTCTGGCTCAGGCCGGGGTCGGACCGGGGTCAGGTCAGGAAGCCCCGCAGCAGCGCCGCCGTGCCCGAGCAGTGCTCCCGCATCACCTCGCGCGCCGCGTCCGCGTCCCCGTCGAGCACCGCCTCGACCGCGGCGGTGTGCTGGTGCTGGGAGTGCTCCAGGTTCCGTACGAGCAGCGGGATGCAGTCGAGCAGGTCGTTCACGGTCGCCCGGACGGCCGCGTACCGGGCGGTGAGCGTCGGCGAGCCGGACAGCTCGGCGAGCGTGAGATGGAGCAGGGTGTCCTGGCGGCGGTAGTCGGCCAGCGGCGCGTCATGGGTCGCCGCGAGCGCGGCCCGCAGCCGCCCGGCGCCCGCCGCGTCGAGCCCGTGGGCCGCGCACAGTCCCGCCGCGCCCACCTCCAGGACCTCACGGAAGCGGAGGGTGTCCTCCATGTCGACCGAGGCGATCCGGCGGCGCAGCTCACCCTCGTCGGCCGTCCGGGCGCGCGCGAGCACGAACGTCCCGCCGTACCGGCCGCGTCTGCTCTCCACCAGCCCCTGCTCCTGGAGGACCTTCAGGACCTCGCGGAGCGTCACCCGGCTGATCCCCATCCGGTCCGCCAGCTCCCGCTCGGCGGGCAGCCGTTCCCCACCGGGCACCAGACCGAGCCGCACCACCTGGAGGATCTGCTCCAGCGCCTCCTCGAAGCCGTTGCCCGCCCGCACCGGCCGCAGCACGGGCGTCAGCCGGTCCGCCGATTCACTCGTACTGGCCACGTTCGCGTTTCCCCTTCTCCCACACTTCCCAAGTAATGGTCTCACCCAATACCTTATGGCTTCCGGCAGGCCGAAGGAGGAGCAATCCCGTGGCAGACCGCACACCCCCGCTCGGCGTCGAGGAGCTCAGGGCCCTCGTCGCGAGCGGCGAGATCGACACCGTCGTCCTGGCCTTCCCCGACATGCAGGGACGTCTCCAGGGCAAGCGGTTCGCCGCCCCGTTCTTCCTGGACGAGGTGCTCGACCACGGCACCGAGGGCTGCAACTACCTCCTCGCCGTCGACACCGAGATGAACACCGTCGACGGCTACGCCATGTCCTCCTGGGACCGCGGCTACGGCGACTTCGCGATGCGGCCCGACCTCACCACCCTCCGCCGCCTCCCCTGGAACGACGCCACGGCCATGGTGACCGCGGACCTCGCCTGGAGCGACGGCACCCCCGTCGTCGCCGCCCCCCGCCAGATCCTCCGCCGCCAGCTGGAGCGCCTCGCGGAACACGGCCTCACCGCCCACGTCGGCACCGAACTCGAGTTCATCGTCTTCAAGGACAGTTACGAAGAGGCCTGGGACGCGAACTACCGGGGCCTGACCCCCGCGAACCAGTACAACATCGACTACTCCGTCCTCGGCACCGGCCGCGTCGAGCCCCTCCTGCGCCGCATCCGCAACGAGATGACCGGCGCCGGACTCACCGTCGAGTCCGCCAAGGGCGAGTGCAACCCCGGCCAGCACGAGATCGCCTTCAAGTACGACGAAGCCCTCGTCACCTGCGACCAGCACGCCGTCTACAAGACGGGCGCCAAGGAGATCGCCGCCCAGGAGGGCCACTCGCTCACCTTCATGGCGAAGTACAACGAGCGCGAGGGCAACTCCTGCCACATCCACCTCTCCCTCCAGGACGCCGACGGCGACAACGTCATGGCCGGGGACGACGAGCACGGCATGTCCGCGACCATGCGCCACTTCCTCGCCGGACAACTCGCCGCCCTCCGCGACTTCTCCCTCCTCTACGCCCCCAACATCAACTCCTACAAGCGGTTCCAGCCCGGCTCCTTCGCACCCACCGCCGTCGCCTGGGGCCACGACAACCGCACCTGCTCGCTCCGGATCGTCGGCCACGGCCGCTCCACCCGCTTCGAGAACCGGCTGCCCGGCGGCGACGTCAACCCCTACCTCGCCGTCGCCGGACTGGTCGCCGCCGGACTCCACGGCATCGAGCAGCGCCTCGAACTCCCCCCGCCCTGCACCGGCAACGCCTACACCGCCGACTACGCGCACGTCCCCCGCACCCTGCGCGAGGCCGCCGAACTCTGGGAGACCAGCGAGATCGCCAAGGCCGCCTTCGGCGACGAGGTCGTCGCCCACTACCGCACCATGGCCCGCGTCGAACTCGACGCCTTCGACGCCGCCGTGACCGACTGGGAACTCCGCCGCTCCTTCGAACGCCTGTGAGGAACGCCCCCGTGACACCGGAGAGGAACGCAGTGCTCCAGGTACTGAACCCGGCGACCGAGGAGACGGTCGCCACCGTCCCCGCCGCCACCCCCGCCGACGTCGACGCCGCCGTCACCCGGGCCGCCAGGGCCCAACGCGGCTGGGCCGCCGCGGCCCCCGCCGACCGGGCCCGGCTGCTCCGGCGCTTCGCCGCCGTCGTCGACGGACACGTCGAGGAACTCGCCCGCCTGGAGGTCACCGAGGCAGGGCACACCATCGGCAACGCCCGCTGGGAGGCAGGAAACGTCCGTGACCTGCTCGACTACGCCGCCGGGGGAGTGGAACGCCTCAACGGACGCC
This sequence comes from Streptomyces sp. NPDC087215, assembly GCF_044744885.1. NCBI lineage: Bacteria > Bacillati > Actinomycetota > Actinomycetes > Kitasatosporales > Streptomycetaceae > Streptomyces > Streptomyces sp. NPDC087215. Next base: position 242,261 of record NZ_JBIUZD010000009.1, on the reverse strand, counting down.
AGATCCCGGTCGCGGGCGGCCTCGACATCACGATCCTCGAACCCCTCGGGGTCGTCGGCGTCATCGCGCCCTGGAACTTCCCCATGCCGATCGCCGCCTGGGCCACCGCCCCCGCCCTCGCCGCGGGCAACGCCGTCCTCCTCAAGCCCGCCGAGACCACCCCGCTCACCGCGCTCCGCCTCGCCGAACTCGCCCTGGAGGCGGGCCTCCCCGAAGGGCTCTTCCAGGTCCTCCCCGGCCACGGACCCGTCACCGGCCACGCCCTCGTCACCCACCCAGGCGTCGCCAAGATCGTCTTCACCGGCTCCACCAAGGTCGGCAAGTCCCTCATGGCCGCCTGCGCCGACCAGGTGAAACGGCTCACCCTCGAACTCGGCGGCAAGAGCCCCAACATCGTCTTCGCCGACTCCGATCTGGCGGCCGCCGCCGCCGCGGCCCCGATGTCCTTCCTCGACAACAGCGGCCAGGACTGCTGCGCCCGCACCCGCATCCTGGTCGAGCGGAGCGTCCACGACCGCTTCCTCGCCCTCCTCGCCCCCGCGATCGAGGAGATCGTCGTCGGCGACCCCACCGACGAACGCACCCAGATGGGCCCGCTCATCTCCCGCGCCCAGCTCGACCGCGTCCGCTCCTACGTCCCCGACGACCTCCCCGGCATCCGGGGCAAGGCCCCCGAGGGCCCCGGCTTCTGGTTCCCGCCGACCGTCCTCACCGACGTGCCCGCCGACGCCCCCCACGCCGTCGAGGAGATCTTCGGACCCGTCGCCGTCGTCCTCCCCTTCGACGACGAGGCCGACGCGGTCCGCCTCGCCAACGCCACCGAGTACGGCCTCTCCGGCTCGATCTGGACCCGGGACATCGGCCGCGCCCTGCGCGTCTCCCGGGCGGTCCGGGCCGGGAACCTCTCCGTCAACTCCCACTCCAGCGTCCGCTACTGGACCCCGTTCGGCGGCTACCAGCAGTCCGGCCTCGGCCGCGAACTCGGCCCCGACGCCCTGACCGCCTTCACCGAAACCAAGAACGTCTTCATCAGCACGGAGGCCTGAACCGTATGAGCACCGAAGAGATCATCTGCCGCCGCCTGGCCGGCCGTACCGCCGTCATCACCGGAGCGGGCAGCGGCATCGGCCTGGCCACCGCCCGACGGCTCGCCTCCGAAGGCGCCCACGTCGTCTGCGGCGACATCGACGAGACGGCGGGCAAGGCCGCCGCCGAAGAGGTCGGAGGCCTCTTCGTCCAGGTCGACGTCACCGACCCCGAACAGGTCGAAGCCCTGTTCAGGACCGCCTTCGAGACCTACGGCTCCGTCGACGTCGCCTTCAACAACGCGGGCATCTCGCCCCCCGACGACGACTCCATCCTGGAGACCGGCCTGGAGGCGTGGAAGCGCGTCCAGGACGTCAACCTCACCTCCGTCTACCTCTGCTGCAAGGCGGCCCTCCCCTACATGCGCCGCCAGGGCAAGGGCTCCATCATCAACACCGCCTCCTTCGTGGCGCTCATGGGAGCGGCCACCAGCCAGATCTCCTACACGGCCTCCAAGGGCGGCGTCCTCGCCATGTCCCGCGAACTCGGCGTCCAGTTCGCCCGTGAGGGCATCCGCGTCAACGCCCTCTGCCCGGGACCCGTCAACACGCCCCTGCTCCAGGAACTGTTCGCCAAGGACCCCGAGCGCGCCGCCCGACGCCTCGTCCACATCCCCGTCGGCCGCTTCGCCGAGCCGGAGGAGATCGCCGCCGCCGTCGCCTTCCTCGCGAGCGACGACTCCTCCTTCGTCAACGCGAGCGACTTCCTCGTGGACGGCGGCCTCTCCGGCGCGTACGTGACACCGCTCTAGCCCCACCGGACCCACCAGTCCGTTCAGCCTCATCAGGCCCATCAGGCCCACCGGCCGCCGGACACCCGGCGGCCGGACCGGTCCCCGCTGCTCCGACCGGGAAGGTCCGGCTTCGGTCTCGACGGGGTCCGGTGGCCGACCTCGGAGCACTACTTCCAGGCGCAGAAGTTCAAGGGCACCCGCCACGCGGATCTCATCCGGCGCGCGCGCACGCCGCTGCGGGCGGCCGAGCTGGGCCGTGACTCGTCCGAACCTCCGCGGAGGGACCGGGAGCGGGTCAAGGACGACGTGATGCGCCGTGCGGTGGCGGCCAAGTTCCGCGCGCATGACGATGTCCGCGACATTCTGCTGTCCACCGGTGACGAGGAGATCGTCGAAGACACCACCACCGATCACTACTGGGGTCGGGGCAGGACCGGGAACGGCAAGAACATGCTCGGGCGGATCCTGATGCGCACCCGTGACCGGTCGCGCGCCGAACTCGCCGAAGCTCCCGACGGCGACGGCCGCCGCCCGAGGCGGTGATCCGGGAAACGCGAGCGGTGTACCGCATCCCGCGCAGCCGCCGCAGGTCCGCCACCCACCGGTGACGGTCCCCTGACCGTCGCCCACCTCGTGATCACCCGGAGACCTCGGGCGCTCAGCGGCGTCGACACGACCGAGGCCGCCGCGAAGGCCCGGACCCGCACCACCGAACACCTGCTCGCCGGGGCGACGGAGAGCAGATGTCGCGCTGACGGCGTCCGGCCGTCTTCGGTCGGCCAGGCGATCACGGGCGGGCGATGACGGTCATGGTCACCGGGGCGGGGCCCAAGGTGGCGGCCGGGAGCGGGAGCGGGCGTCCGCCCGGTGTCACGTCGAGGCGTCGGCGCGAGGTGACGGCCGCCGTCAGCAGAGCCAGCTCTCCGACCGCGAAATCGCCTCCCGGACAGCCGTGGACACCGGCCGCGAAGGGCAGATAGGCCCCGCGCGGCGGCTGCGGCCGACCGGGACCCCAGCGATCGGGGTCGAAGGAGTCGGGCGCGGGGAACCAGCGGGGGTCCCGGTGCAGGGAGTAGGGGCTGTAGAACACCTGGGCGTCCCGTGGCACGTGGTGGCCGCCGAGCCGGCAGGCGGTGACGGCGCGGCGGGGGAAGAGCCAGATCGGCGGGTAGAGCCGGAGGGTCTCCCGGACGACCTGGTGGGTGAAACGCAGGGCGGGCAGGTCCGCCGCGGTGACCGGCCGGTCGCCCACGACCCGGCCGGTCTCCTCCTCGACGCGCTCGCGTACGTCGGGGTGGCGGCTGAGCAGGATGAGGATCCAGGCCGCGGCGGCGCCGCTGGTGTGGGAGCCGCCGATCAGCAGGGAGGTGACGTCGTCGTGGAGTTGCCGCGCGTCGGCGCCGGCCGCCAGCCGCCTCAGGGTCGGGCTGTCCGGGTCGGCTTCGATCAGTGAGTCCACCACGCGGTGGATCTGCGCCAACGCCGCCCGGTAGCGGGCGCGTTCGGGGCTCGGCAGCAGGTCGAGGAGGGCCGCCGCCGGGCCGTAGGCGCGTCGGCCCAGCCCGGCGACGACGACCGGCAGCGCGTCGTGGACGGTCCGGGCGAATCCGGCGGGCAGCGGCTTCCCGAAGACGGTGGCCGCGACCGCGTCCAGGGTGAGTTCGGCCGTCTCCGCGTTGAGATCGACGACGGTCCCGGCGCGCCAGCGGTGCGTCCTGGCCGTGACGAGGCCGGCGAGCGTGTCGAGATAGCCGGGCAGCCGGGCGGCGCTGAGCAGGGGCTGGACGGCTCGGCGCCGGTCGCGGTGGTGGACGCCGTCGGCGACGGCCACGCCCCGGCCGAACAGCGGCCGGGCCTTGGAGAAGATCTCGCCCCGGTCGAAGCGGCCGCCGGGCCCGGTCAGGACCTCCAGGACGAGATCGGGGTGGTTGACGAGATAGGCGGGTCGCCGTCCGACGCGGAACTCGACGAGGTCCCCGAGCGGACGCTGGGCGTCCAGGAAGGCCAGCGGCCGACGGACCAGGCTCAGCGCGTGGCCGATCAACGGCAGGGCGCCCGGGGCCGTCGGCGGGGGGCTCAGGACGTGGTCATCGGGTCCCGACACGGGTCCCCCTTCCGTCGTCGGGGACGTCGTGGTCGTACCGGGGGGTGACGAGTCCCCATTCCAGATGGCCGCGCACCCAGAGCAGCAGCGCGTCGGCACAGTACTCCGCCTGCCGGACCTGCCGGGCTTGCCAGGCCCTGCTCCGGTCCGGCCCCTCCTTCACGCCGGAGAGCAGGGCACCGAGCTCCCGGCGGGCCCGCGCGTGGTCGCGCAGGCGCCGCTCGCACCCGGCGCTCACGATCCGGGCGGCGGCGGGCCGGTCGAGCTTCTCGTGGTGCGCTGTGACGAGGACGAGGTTGTGGGGGTCTCCCAGCGCGGCCTCCTTGCCTGCCGTCATGAGGTCGTTGGTCCAGCAGACCAGGTCCGCGGCGGCGAGGAGCAGTACCTGATAGGGGCGGGAACAGTGGACCGAAGGAGCCAGCAGGACCCCGTCCGTGCGCTCGATCAGGTCGAAGGACGGGATGATCGCCCCGAACGCGCGGCGGCGGGCCGGAAAGTCGGCAGGGGCGGGCACCTGTCCGGCCTGCCGGTGCGCCGCCTGCCAGACACAGGCGGCCAGGTAGTCCGCCACGTTCCGGCGGAACCGCAGGCGCCACCAGGTGGGCATCCCTCCGCCCGCCAGGCCGATGATCTCCGCCAGTCCCCGGCCCATCGCGGTGGTCGGCCCGGAGACTCCCAGAGCGACGGCCTGGAGGTCCTGCAGACGCAGTTCCAGCAGGTCGGTGTCACGGCCCAGGGCGCCCTCGTCGATGCGGTCGTCGAGGAGGAAGAGCCATGACATCCACATCGCCACCAGCGCCAGATCGGCCTCGTCCGCCGCCGGGTGCGTCCACGCGGCGAGCAGTCCGGGCCGGACCAGCCGCAGTTTGCCGGACTCCGCCGGACCCTGGCACAGGCCGGTGGCGTCGGCCCACCGCACGGCCGCCTCGTCCGTGGCCGAGGGGTTCGCCGCACGACGGGCGGGCAGGTCCCAGACCGGCGATCCGCCCAGCACCGGCGGGCTCACCACGGCTTCCCGCCCTCGCCCGGCCCGGCGGGACGGGCGCCCCACATGGCGACCATCGCGTGGGCCACGTCGGTGAATCCGGGACGGACCACATGGGCGGCGGCGCGCGCCCCCTCCTCCGGTGACAGCACCCCCGTGCGGGCCATCACCGGCAGCAGTTCCTCCAGGGACAGGGCCCAGGCCCGGCCTGCGGCGTTCGTGGCTGTCAGGACGGGACAGTGGAACCGCATCCCGACGTCCACGAGCCCCAGACCCCTCAGGGGCGCGGGGAAGGACCGCGCCCAGTGGGCCACGTCGCTGCCCGCGGTCCGGGCCAGCGTGGTCACCACCGCCTCGCCCAGGCGCCGTACGACCGTGTCCGGCGAGGAGGCCGCGGGCAGGAAGGTGGGGTCCTCGACGAACAGTCGGCCCCCGGGTCTCAGCCAGGCCGCCATGCGTGCCGGAAGGAGGTCCCGTCCGGGCAGGTGACAGAGGACGCTGCGGGCGACGACGAGGTCGAAGGAGCCGGGCGGGAAGTCCTCGTCCCGCACGTCGTGCCGGACGACCCGGACCGCAGGGTGGCGCAGGTCCGCCAGGAACCGGGTGTCGGTGTCGGTCACCGTGAACGACGCCTCGGGGTGCCGCTCGGCGAGCCGTCGCGTGACCGACCCCGTACCGGCCCCGATCTCCAGACAGCGGGCGCCGGGCGGCAGCGGCCAGCGCGCCAGATCGGCGAGGGTCCGCGGATCACAGGCCGCGCCCAGTGCCTCCAGCCGCTCCGACTGCCCCGGATGGGCGGGGGCGAACACCTCCGCCCCGTATTCCGGTAATTCCACATGACCCGGCGTTCTTTTCCTCATACGAAACCTCTCCCATCCGAACGGAGCAATCGAATGCGAATTCCGACGGAACAGCGGATCTTCTCGACCCGCCACGAATGGCCGGGACATCGACGGTCCAGAGGTGGGGGACAGGACCGCGGCGGCAGCTCTCGGAATCGAGAACGCAGGGCGGACACGACAGAGGAGATCCGTACCTTCATGATGATCTGAACAGTCCGTGCAGGGTGTGTCAACAGCTTCTCCACGTGGTACGGGGTGTCATCGCACCCGCCTCGAACGCCCGAGGTGCGTTTGACAACGGGCGGAGGCAACCACAAAGTGTGGCCGCCGATTGGATTTCCCGTGAATGCCGCCCGGACGTCATGTGGCATCGTTCCCAGGAGGAGTGCGTGGCCGACAACCGACAGCACAAGAATGTGGTCGTCGTGGGATCCGGAATCGCCGGGACGACGGCGGCTTTCCGGCTCCGCCGAGCCGGACACCACGTCACCCTGTTGGAGCGCGAGGGACATGTGGGTGGTCGGATGTCGACCCGTGAAGTGGTCGGCGAGCGTGCGACCTACCGCATCGACCGCGGCGCGAGCTGGCTCTCCCACAACTACGGCCCCATGATCGCCCTGCTCCAGGACGCCGGGCTCACCTCCCGGATGCTGTCCTGCTCGGACGAACTCGCCATCCTGAGGGACGGCCGGGTGCACCGGCTCTCGCTCGTCCGCACCTCGGGGCTGCTGCGCACCGGACTCCTGGGCTGGCGCGCCAAGCTCAAGGCCGTCAACCTGCTGCGCGACCTGACCGCCGTCGGCCGCAGGCTCCGCTGGGAGGACATGTCGGGCGCCGCGGACCTCGACACCGAGAGCGCCCACGACCACGCCCTGCGCCGCCTGAACCGGGAACTCCTGGACTACCTGGTGGAACCGCTGTGCAGCACCCAGTTCCTCGTCCCGGCGGAGGAGGTCGCGGCCGTCAGCGCGTTCTGCATCATGTGGGGGACGTTCGGCGCGGCGAGCTTCACCTTCGACGGAGGCGTCGGCCGACTGCCGGAGGACCTCCTCGCCACCCCGGTGATGCGGGACGGCACCCGGCTGGAACTGGACGCCGAGGCGACCGCGGTCGAACCCGACGGGGCCGGGGTCCGGGTGACCTGGCGCCGCGCGGGGCGGGAGGAGACCCTGCGGGCCGACGCCTGCGTGGTGGCCGTGCCCGCGCCCGTGGCCGCCCGGATCGTCACCACCCTGACCGCCGCCCAGCGCCGTCACCTCGAAGCGGTGCGCTACACGAGTGACGTCCACGTCACCTTCGGGCTCGACCGCGCCCCGGCGGAGACCGCCCTCGGCGTGGCCGTTCCGCGCCGCGAACACCCGGACCTGTGCGTCGCCCTCTACGAGCACAACCTCGGCCCGGGGCGCGCCCCCGCAGGAGCCGGGCTGGTGTCCCTGGTCTTCCGCCACCACTGGAGCACGGCCCGCGCGGACCGGGGCGACGAGGAGGTGATCGCGGACGCCCGCGGCGCCGTCGGCGAAGTCCTGCCGGAACTGGCTGCGCACATCGACCGGCACCGCGACCTCGCCGTCGTCCAGCGCTGGCAGAACGCGGTGCTGGCTCGCCCGGCCGGAGGCTTCCGCGACCTCGCCCGCTTCACCGCGAGTCTCGATCCGGCCTCCCCGGTGCAGCTCGCGGGCGACTACTTCGCCTACAGCACCACCAACGCCGCCCTGGCCACCGGCGAACAGGCGGCCGAACGACTGCGGACCACCCTGGCCGGGGTCTGAACCCCGGAGACCCCGCCGGGCGGCCCCGGACCGCGGTCCGGACCGGTCAGGAGGCCACCGCCTCGACCCGGACCGCGAACGACGACCTCGTCACGGCCCGGGGCGCGGAAGGAAGGCACCACCTGGAGGAAGGAAGGCACCGCCTAGAGGAACGTGCGGCCCTCACCCCGGTACGTCGGCACGGTCGCCGTGACCCGGTCGCCCTCCACGAGCCGCAGACCGTCGAACCGCTCGCACAGCTCACCGGCCTTCGCGTGCCGGAACCACACCTTGTCGCCGATCCGCAGATCGTCCGCGGGCGAACCGAGCAGCGGCGTCTGCACCTCGCCCGGCCCCTCCTGCGGGTCGTACCGCAGCCCCTCCGGCAGATACGGCACCGGCAGCCGGTCGGCCCCCGCCACCCCGGACGCCGGATAGCCGCCCCCGAGGACGGTCACCACCCCGACCCCCGGCCGCCGCACCACGGGCTGCGCGAAGAGCGCCGCCGGACGCCCGCTGAACGAGGTGTAGTTGTCGAACAGCCTCGGCACGAACAGCCCCGAACCCGCCGCGATCTCCGTCACCGCGTCCTCCGCCGCCGTGTGCTGGACACTGCCCGTGCCGCCCCCGTTCACGAACTCCAGGTCCGGCGCCACCGCCCGCACGGCCCGCACCACCGCCGCCCGGCGCTCCGCCAGCTCCCGGCGCGCCGCCGACTGCATCAGCCGGATCGCCCGCGACCGCAGCGGACGCCCCGCGACCGAGTCCCCGACCCCCGCCACATGCCCTTCGTACGCCATGATCCCGACCAGCCGGAAACCCGGCCGCCGGACCACCGACCGGGCCAGCTCCGCCAGTTCGGCGGGCTCCCGCAGCGGGGAACGACGGGCCCCGACCCTGATCCGGCCACCCAGCAGGCTCAGCGCGGTGTCCAGCTCCAGACAGACCCGGACCTCCTCCGCACCGCCCGCCCGGGACGCGTCGACCAGATCGAGCTGCGCCACGTCGTCGACCATCACGGTCACGGCGGCGGCCAGCTTCGGATCACGCGCCAGCTCCCCGAAACCCGCCCGGTCCGCCGACGGGTACGCGAGCAGCACATCCTCGAAACCGGCTCGGGCCAGCCACAACGACTCGTCCAGGGTGAACGACATGATCCCCGCGAAACCCTCCCGCGCGAGCACCCGCTCCAGCAGCGCCCGGCACCGCACGGACTTGCTCGCCACCCGGACCGGCTTGCCCCCGGCCCGTCGTACGAGGTCCTCCGCGTTCGCGTCGAAGGCCTCCAGATCGACGATCGCCACGGGCGCGTCGAGATGAGCGGTGGCCCGGTCGTAGCGGGCCCGGTCGGCGGCACGGGGAGTCATGGCCCGAGCTTGCCAGACAGGTTTACGGGTGGGTAGCCCCTGGGTTCCCGCACCGAGGGGAACAGCCCGTAGAGTGACGGGCATTGTCGACACCAGCGGGGGGACGGGCATGACCGGCGAGCACCGCCCCACGCCCTCCCGCATCACGGACGCGCTGCTCCCCGCCCCGGAACCGGCCGACACGGAGACGACCGCCCGGCTCCGCGCGATCCGCCCCGCCGAACGCCCGACGGCACCGGACGCCCGGACGAAGCCCCCCGGCCCCACCCGCCCGGCCCCGGGACCCGCCCGCCCCACCCCGACGAAGCCCCCGGCGCAGCCGGCCCCGAGCCCCTCCCCGACACGGACCTCCCCCGGCTCCGCCCCGGCCTCTCCCGGCTCCGCCGCGACACAGACTCCTCCCGGCACCGCCCCGACGCGGGCCCTCACCGGTTCCGTCCCGGCTCAGTCCTCCCCGGCCCTGCCTCCGGCACCGGCTCCCGTCGGCGCCGGGACCGCCAAGCCCCCGACCGGCCCGCCCCCGGGACAGCCGCCTCAGCCGCCCGTACCCCCGTGGGCACCGGTCGGCCCCGCCCCGGCGCGGCCCCCCGCCGCCGGTCGCCCCGCTCCTGGCGACGGCGCCTCCGGGCCCGTACGGCCCGGCACCGACGCGGCCATCGAGGGCGGCGACCGGGGGCGCGCCCCCGCGCCCGTACGGCCCGTGGTCCCGCCCCGGCCCGACACCGCACCTCCTGTCCCGCCCACCGCTGGGACCTCGGGCACCGCGCTCTCCCGGGCCTCAAGGCCTTCCGGTCCCGCGCCCTCCGAGCCCCGGGCCGCGCGGCCCTCCCTGTCCTCGTCCGGTGCGGCCCCGGCCCCCTCCGTTCCCCGGCCCCTGCCCGTGCCCGGTCCCGTCCTTCCCGGGCGCCCGTCCCCCCTCCCGTACGGACACGGTCAGGACGCTTCTCCGGGGACTCACATCGGCCACGAGCCCCACACAGAACACCCGGGCCGCACCAGCCACGGAACACCCACCAGCCACGGAACACCCACCGGTCCCACCGGTCCCACCAGTCCCCAAGCCCATGCCAGCCACAGCAGTCACGACGCTCACACAGCTCACAGCACCCCCGTAGTCCCCAGCAACCACGCGTCCCCCAGCGCCCCCACCTACCTCGCCCCCACCCCCCTGCGGGAGCGGAAGGCCGGGCGGACCGTCGCGGTCGTCGCCTGCGCCGTGCTCGGTGTCGGGCTCGTCGGCGGGGCCCTCGCCGGAACCTGGCTCGCCGCAGCCGAGCCCGGGGCCCCCGCCGAACCGGCCGGGTACGCCGAGGCCAAGGAGCTGTGGCACAACGCCCCGGTGGACACCCTCTTCCCCCGCACCCTCACCGGCCCCGGCGCGGGACCCGGCGGCTCCGCCCGCACCTGGACCAGGATCGTCGTCGCCCCGGACGCCCCCTGCTCGCCCACCGTCCTCGCCCGGGGCCTGCTCGCCACCCTCCAGCCGCTCGGCTGCGAGCGGGTGCTGCGCGCCACCTACACCGACGCCACCGCCAGCGGTGTCATCACCGTCGGCCTCGTCTTCACCCGCGCGGAGCCCGCCGCCCAGCGCGCCCTCGGTCCCGGCCTCACCGCCCGCCTCGGCCAGGACGTCCCGCCCGCCCTCTCCGGCCCCGGCACCGTCGCGGCCCGCTTCGGCGCCGCCCAGCGCGCCAGCTGGTGGCTGAACGCCCCCGCCGACCTCCCCGTCGTCGTCACCGCCGTCTCCGGCTTCGCCGACGGCCGCCCCGTCGCCCGCCCCCAGTCCGCCGCCGGGGCCATGGCCCCCGGCCGCACCGACGCCACCGCCCAGTCCGGCCTCGGCCACGAGGCCAAGGGCATCACCCTCCGCCTCGGGAAGCTGCTGCGCACCACCGCCACCGCCGCGGCGAAGGAGAACGCCCGGTGACCCGCGCCGCCCGCCTCCGCGCCCCCGCCGTCCTGCTCGCCGCCGCCTTCTGCGTCCTGCCCGCCCTGACCACACCCGCGTACGCCGACTCCATCCGGGCCCGCCAGTGGGGGCTCGAAGCCCTCCACACCGAGGAGGCCTGGCGCACCACCAAGGGCGAGGGCGTCACCGTCGCCGTCCTCGACACCGGGGTCGACGCCGAACACCCCGACCTGACCGGCTCGGTACTGCCCGGCCACGACCTCGTCGGCTTCGGCGCCTCCCGGGGCGACCGCGCCTGGGCCCGGCACGGCACCGCCATGGCGGGCATCATCGCCGGTCACGGACACGGCCCCGGCGGCGGGGACGGGGTCCTCGGCATCGCGCCCGAGGCCAGGATCCTCCCCGTACGGGTCATCCTCGAAGGCACCGACAAGGCCCGCGACAAGGCCCGCAAGACCCGGGGCACCGCCCTCGCGGAAGGCATCCGCTGGGCCGCCGACCACGGCGCCGACGTCATCAACCTCTCCCTCGGCGACGACTCCGAGTCCGCCCACGCCGACGCGGGCGAGGACGCCGCCGTCCAGTACGCCCTGGCCAAGGGCGTCTCCGTGGTCGCCTCGGCGGGCAACGGCGGCGAGAAGGGCGACCACATCTCCTATCCGGCCGCCTACCCCGGCGTCATCGCCGTCACCGCCGTCGACCGCTACGGCACCCGCGCCTCCTTCTCCACCCGCCGCTGGTACGCCACCGTCAGCGCCCCCGGCGTGGACATCGCCATCGCCGACCCCGACCAGCGCTACTACGAGGGCTGGGGCACCAGCGCCGCCGCCGCGTTCGTCTCCGGCGCCGTCGCCCTCGTCCGCGCCGCCCATCCCGACCTCACCCCGGCGCAGATCAAACGGCTGCTCGTCGACACCGCCCGGGACCGCCCGAAGGGCGGCCGGAGCGACTCCAAGGGGTACGGGACCGTCGACCCGGCCGCCGCCATCACCGCGGGCGCGAAGATCGAGGGCGGCGACCCCAAGGCCGTGACCGCCGGCTACCCGGGCCGCCACTTCGGCCCGGGACCGCTGCCCGCCGCCGAGGAGGGCGACCCGGTCGGTCCGCTCGCCCCGCTGGCCGGGGGCCTCGGCGTCCTCCTGCTCCTGACCGCCGTGGTGCTGCGCCGCACCGGCCGCACGACCGCCTGAGGCCGACCACCGGAGGACGGCGGACCGAGGACGGCCGCCCGCGGGCGGATCCCGGCGTCCGCACCCCGGCGGGCGGGGTGCCCCGCCCCGCCCGTTAGGCTCGTTCCGTGGCGCTCAAGAACATTCCGGACCCCGGTTTCTCCGACGACGACGGCACCGCCGACCCGAGGCTCACCGAGGCCCTCGCGGCCTGGGCCCAGGACAGGACCGCCCACGGCCCGGTCCTGGAAGCACTCGCGGGCGCCCGGCTCCTCGTCCCGGTCGTCGCCGTCCTCGGTGATGTCGAGACCGACGAGAACGGTCTGCGCCGCGAGAAGACCAGCGACATGGCCGTCCCCACCCTCACGGCGGGCGACCGGCGCGCGCTCCCCGCCTTCACCTCCACCGCCTCGCTCGCCCTGTGGGACCCGGCGGCCCGGCCCGTGGCCGTCCCGCTCCACCAGGCGCTCCAGGCGCTCGCCCACGAGAAGGCGGACACGCTCGTCCTGGACCTCGCCGGACCCGTGCCCTACCAGGTGACGGGCCCGGCGCTGCTCGCGCTCGCCGAAGGGCGCTCCAGCGCCGACCCGCTCGCCGACCCCGCCGTACGGGAGGCGGTCCGGGCCGTGGTCGCCGCCGAGCCCGCCGTGCTCCGCGCGCACCTGGGGCCGGGCGCCGCCGACGGGACGCTCGCCCTGGTCCTGGCCGGGGACGGCCCGCCCGCCGAGGCCGCCCAGCGGGTGGCCCGCGCCCTGGCCGCCGACGACACCCTGCGGGCACGCCTGGTGCGGGGCCTCGATCTGGCGCTGCTGCCCGCCTCGGCCACCCCGCCGGGCGAGCCCCTCCACGTCAAGGGGCCGGAGACGCCCTGAGCGGGACGCCTCCGGCCCCGACCGGAAAGAGGACGAAGGACGGCCTAGCCGTACACCGGCCCGGTGTACTTCTCGCCCGGTCCCTGGCCCGGCTCGTCCGGGACCAGGGAGGCCTCGCGGAAGGCGAGCTGGAGCGACTTCAGACCGTCCCGCAGGGGAGCGGCGTGGAAGGAGGAGACCTCCGTCGCACCCGCGTCGAGCAGACCGGCGAGGGCGTGCACCAGCTTGCGGGCCTCGTCGAGGTCCTTGTACTTGTCGCCCTCCTCGGTGAGCCCGAGCTTCACCGCGGCGGCGCTCATCAGGTTGACGGCGACGGTCACGATGACCTCGACCGCGGGTACCTCCGCGATGTCACGGGTCATGGCTTCGAAATCGGGGGAGTCCGGGGAGTCCGAGGACTCGTTCTGGGGCGTCTCGCTCATGCCTCATACGATATGCGGGTCCTCGGTTAGCGCTGACCCCCGGGTCCTGCTAACCTTGTGTAACGACCGGCCGGACACGTGTGTGCCCGGCCCACAAGTGGAGGCTCCGCTCTCCCACCTGACCACCCTCGCGGGTGGCGGGTCACCGGTCAGGTGGTGCCCATCGTTCCGTACGGACGATGGAACTGCCCGATGTGCGCCCCGCGGTTGATCGCGGCGGTGCTCCGGTTTTCCATGGAGCCCCGCTTGTGTCCCGTCCGGGGCCTTTTTCATGTTCCGGCTCGGTTGGTCTCAGAAAACAGACGTTGCGTGTCCGTCCGCCAGGCGGTCGCGTGGTGCTACCGAGGAGGATCCATCAGCGCCGAGCCCCGCATCAACGACAGGATTCGCGTTCCCGAGGTGCGACTTGTCGGACCCAGCGGCGAGCAGGTCGGGATTGTTCCGCTTGCCAAGGCCCTGGAGCTCGCACAGGAGTACGACCTCGACCTGGTCGAGGTAGCGGCGACCGCCCGTCCGCCCGTGTGCAAGCTCATGGACTACGGGAAGTTCAAGTACGAGTCGGCCATGAAGGCCCGTGAGGCGCGCAAGAACCAGGCGCACACGGTCATCAAGGAGATGAAGCTCCGGCCGAAGATCGACCCGCACGACTACGACACCAAGAAGGGTCACGTCGTCCGGTTCCTCAAGCAGGGCGACAAGGTCAAGATCACGATCATGTTCCGTGGTCGTGAGCAGTCCCGCCCCGAGCTTGGATTCCGGCTGCTTCAGCGGCTGGCGTCGGACGTCGAGGAGCTTGGCTTCATCGAGTCCAACCCGAAGCAGGACGGCCGGAACATGATCATGGTTCTCGGTCCGCACAAGAAGAAGACCGAGGCCATGGCCGAGGCGCGTGAGGCCCAGGCCGCACGCAAGGCCGAGCGCCAGGGCGTCACCGCCGACGAGACGGCCTCCACCGAGGAGACGGCCCCCGCCGCCGAAGCCCCGGTTGTCGCCGAAGCCCCGGCCGAGACCTCTGTCGAGACTCCGGCCGAGACCCCCGAGGCGTGACCCGAGGGGCTGCCAGCCAGGCAGCCCCGGGCCCCGCCCGGACCCACCACACGAAGAATTGACGCTCCCCGGCAAAGGTGCCCGCACCGGGGGGAGCGCCACTGACGAGGAGATACGGCGCGATGCCGAAGAACAAGACGCACTCCGGTGCCAAGAAGCGCTTCAAGGTCACCGGCTCCGGCAAGATCCTGCGCGAGCGCGCCGGCAAGCGCCACCTGCTCGAGCACAAGTCGTCCAAGCTGACGCGTCGCCTCTCCGGCAACGCCGAGATGGCCCCGGGTGACGCCGCCAAGATCAAGAAGATGCTGGGCATCTGAGTTGATCTCCCGCCCTCGGCGACGAGGGCATCCGGCCGAGACCGGGTTCCATCCGTTTTCCGGGTCGTGTGAGGACACCCACGACCCCGCTACAAGGAGTTAAACAAGTGGCACGCGTCAAGCGGGCAGTCAACGCCCACAAGAAGCGCAGGGCGATCCTCGAGGCGGCCTCCGGCTACCGCGGTCAGCGCTCGCGCCTGTACCGCAAGGCCAAGGAGCAGGTCACCCACTCGCTGGTCTACAACTACAACGACCGCAAGAAGCGCAAGGGCGACTTCCGTCGGCTGTGGATCCAGCGCATCAACGCCGCTGCCCGCCAGAACGGCATGACGTACAACCGCCTCATCCAGGGTCTGAACGCCGCCAACATCGAGGTGGACCGCAAGATCCTCGCCGAGCTGGCCGTCAACGACAGCAACGCGTTCGCCGCGCTGGTCGAGGTCGCGCAGAAGGCCCTCCCGGCCGACGTCAACGCCCCGAAGGCCGCTGCCTGATCTTCCAGGCCGCAGCACTTCTGCCCGGACCCGCAGGCGCTCCAGCGCCTGCGGGTCCGGGTGCTTCCGCCCTGTGAGACGCCCCCTGAGGCCCCGGCCCACCGGGAGATCTCCCCGCCGGGCGCCGAGCCCCGTACCAGCGGGTCCGACGCCCGTACCGCCCGCCCGGCCCCGCAGCCGTCCGGCCCCGAAGAGAGAACCGCCGCACCCCATGGTCACCCCCGAGCTGATCTCCCCGCGTTCCCCGCGCGTCGTCGCCGCCCGGCGGCTCGCCAAGCGCAACTTCCGGGGCAAGGACCGCCTCTTCATCGCCGAGGGCCCGCAGGCCGTCCGCGAGGCCGTCGAGCACCGGGGTCCCGGCGGAGAGCCCACGCTCGTCGAACTCTTCACCACCGTCGAGGCCGCCGAACGGTACGCCGCCATCGTCGACGCCGCCCACGCGGCGGGCGCCCGCGTCCACCACGCCTCCGACGCCGTCCTCGCCGAGGTCTCCCAGACCGTCACCCCGCAGGGACTCGTCGGCGTCTGCCGCTTCCTCGACTCGCCCTTCGAGGAGATCGTCGCGGCCCGCCCCAAGCTGGTCGCCGTCCTCGCCCATGTGCGCGACCCCGGGAACGCGGGCACGGTGCTGCGCTGCGCCGACGCCGCCGGAGCCGACGCCGTCGTCCTCACCGACGCCTCCGTGGACCTCTACAACCCCAAGTCCGTACGGGCCTCAGTCGGCTCGCTCTTCCACCTGCCGGTCGCCGTCGGCGTCCCCGTCGAGCAGGCCGTCGCCGGACTCCGGGCCGCGGGCGTCCGCGTCCTCGCCGCCGACGGAGCGGGACAGCACGACCTCGACGACGAACTCGACGCGGGCACCATGGGCGGCCCCACCGCCTGGATCTTCGGGAACGAGGCCTGGGGACTCCCCGAGGAGACCCGCGCCCTCGCCGACGCCGTCGTCCGCGTCCCGATCCACGGCAAGGCCGAGAGCCTCAACCTCGCCACCGCCGCCGCCGTCTGCCTCTACGCCTCCGCCCGCGCCCAGCGCCCCCGAACCTCTCCCTGAGGGCTCCGCTCCGCCTCCCGCGCCCAGTAGAGTGACCGACTCGGGGCCCACAACGGCCGCGCGGAGGGGTGGGAAACGGGAATGACGGTCGGCACGGACGGTCCCGCACAGACACGGAGCGCCGCCCGCCGCGCCCCGGAACCGCCCGGCCACCCGGACCGGCGGCCACCCGGCGACACCGGCTTCCCCGGCATCCACCCCGACGACCTGCCCGACGGTCTCGTCGTCGCCGACGAGACCGGCCGCGTCGTCTGCTTCAACGCCGCCGCGGGCCGCATCACCGCCGTCCCCGCCCATGAGGCCCTCGGCCTCCCCCTCGACCGGGCGCTGCCCCTCGAAGACCTCAAGGGCCGCCGCTGGTGGACCCTGACCGACCCCTACGGCGGGCTCGCCACCCGCAGCGGCCAGCCCGAGCGCAACCTGCTGCTGCCCGGCGGCCGTGAGGTCCTCGTCTCCGCCCGGTACGTCCGCGAGCACCCCACCGGCCCCGTCCGCCGGGTCGTGGTCTGTCTGCGGGGCACCGAGGCCCGCCGCCGCACCGAACTCAGCCACGCCGAGCTCATCGCCACCGTCGCCCACGAACTGCGCTCCCCCCTCACCTCCGTCAAGGGCTTCACCGCGACCCTCCTCGGCAAGTGGGAACGGTTCAGCGACGACCAGAAGCGCCTGATGCTGGAGACCGTCGACGCCGACGCGGGCCGCATCAAACGGCTCATCGCCGAGCTCCTCGACATCTCCCGGATCGACTCCGGCCGCCTCGAAGTGCGCCGCCAGCCCGTCGACATCGCCGCCGCCGTCGGCCGCCACGTCCAGGTCCACACCACGGCGGGCCAGTCCCCGGACCGCTTCTTCGTACGGATCAGGCCCGAGCTGCCCCCGCTCTGGGCCGACCCCGACAAGATCGACCAGATCCTCGGCAACCTGCTGGAAAACGCGGTGCGCCACGGCGAGGGAACCGTCACCATCGAGGTGGCACCCGCCACCCGCTGCGACGACGGAGAAGAAGCGACGGAGGTCACCGTGAGCGACGAGGGCCCCGGCATCCCCGAGGAGTCGATGAGCCGCGTCTTCACCCGCTTCTGGCGGGGCAGCAAGCGCGGCGGCACCGGACTCGGGCTCTACATCGTCAAAGGCGTCGTCGAGGCCCACGGCGGCACCATCACCGTCGGAAGGGCCCCCCGGGGCGGGGCCGAGTTCCGATTTATCCTGCCCGTCGGCCTCCCGGCCCACCTCGTCTGACGCGAACGGACGAGATCACGGAGCCGCCCGGCCGCCCACGGGCTCATGCGTGTCCCCCCGCCCCGTTAGACTCGTCCTTTGGCACGTTTGCGCCCTTGACGTCGAAGCGGGGCCGCCCAGCCAAGCCAACGGAAGCACGGGAAGAGATGTCCGCACCCAATAAGTCGTACGACCCGGTCGAGGTCGAGGCGCTGAAACCCGAAGAGATCGAGCGCATCCGGGACGAGGCGCTCGCCGCCTTCGCCGCCGCGGGCGACCTCGACGCGCTCGCGCAGGCGAAGACCGCGCACACCGGCGGCACCTCGCCGCTGGCGCTCGCCAACCGGGAGATCGGCGCCCTGCCCCCGCAGGCCAAGGCCGCCGCAGGAAAGATCGTGGGCCAGGCCCGCGGCATGGTCTCCAAGGCGCTCGCCGCCCGGCAGACCGAGCTGGAGGCCGAGCGCGACGCCCGGGTCCTCGTCGAGGAGGCCGTCGACGTCACCCTGCCGTACGACCGCGTCCCGGCCGGTGCCCGCCACCCGCTGACCACGCTCATGGAGCGCGTCTCCGACGTCTTCGTCTCCATGGGGTACGAGGTCGCCGAGGGTCCCGAGGTCGAGGCGGAGTGGTTCAACTTCGACGCCCTCAACTTCGTACCGGACCACCCGGCGCGCCAGATGCAGGACACCTTCTTCGTCCAGGGCCCCGAAGGCGCCAAGGGCGACGAGTCCGGTGTCGTGCTCCGCACCCACACCTCGCCGGTGCAGGCCCGCACGCTCATCGACCGGGAGCCCCCGCTCTACGTCGTGTGTCCCGGCCGCGTCTACCGCACCGACGAGCTCGACGCCACGCACACCCCGGTCTTCCACCAGATCGAGCTGCTCGCCGTCGACGAGGGCCTCACCATGGCCGACCTCAAGGGCACCCTCGACCACATGGTCCAGGCGCTCTTCGGCCCGGACATGAAGACCCGGCTCCGCCCGAACTACTTCCCGTTCACCGAGCCGTCCGCCGAGATGGACATGCTCTGCTATGTCTGCCGCGGCGAGTCCGTCGGCAACCCCGACCGCCCCTGCCGCACCTGCGGCAGCGAGGGCTGGATCGAGCTGGGCGGCTGCGGCATGGTCAACCCGAAGGTGCTCGTCGCCTGCGGAGTGGACCCCGAGAAGTACAGCGGATTCGCCTTCGGGTTCGGCATCGAGCGGATGCTGATGTTCCGCCACAACGTCGAAGACATGCGAGACATGGTCGAGGGTGACGTCCGGTTCACCCGGCCGTTCGGGATGGAGATCTGATGCGGGTCCCGCTTTCTTGGCTGCGGGAGTACGTCGACCTGCCGGCGACCGAGACCGGCCGCGACGTACAGGCCAAACTCATTTCGGCGGGCCTCGAGGTCGAGTCCGTCGAGCAGCTCGGCGCGGGCCTCAGCGGCCCGCTGGTGGTCGGCAAGGTCCTCACCGTCGAGGAACTGACGGAGTTCAAGAAGCCCATCCGCTTCTGCACCGTCGACGTCGGCCGGGCCAACGGCACCGGCGAGCCCCAGGAGATCATCTGCGGCGCCCGGAACTTCGCCGTCGGCGACAAGGTCGTCGTGGCCCTCCCCGGCGCCGTCCTCCCCGGTGACTTCCGCATCGCCGAGCGCAAGACCTACGGCCGGGTCTCCCGGGGCATGATCTGCTCCGGCGACGAGCTCGGCATGGGCGACGACGGCACGCACGGCATCATCGTGCTGCCGCCGGAGCACGAGATCGGCACCGACGCCACGGTCCTCCTGGAACTCTTCGACGAGGTCCTCGACATCGCCGTCACCCCGGACCGCGGCTACTGCCTCTCGATGCGCGGCGTCGCCCGCGAGACGGCCACCGCCTACGGGCTCCCGCTGCGCGACCCGGCCCTCATCGACGTGCCCGCGCCCAACTCGTACGGCTACCCGGTCCAGATCACCGACCCCTTCGGCTGCGACCGCTTCACCGCGCGCACCGTCGTCGGCCTGGCGCCCGAGGCCCGCTCCCCGATCTGGCTCCAGCGCCGCCTCCAGAAGGCCGGGATGCGCCCGATCTCGCTGGCCGTGGACGTCACCAACTACGTGATGCTGGAGCTCGGGCAGCCACTGCACGCCTACGACCGCGGCAGGCTCGACGGCCCCATCGGGGTCCGCCGCGCCGAGGCCGGTGAGAAGATCACCACCCTCGACGGCACCGTGCGCGTCCTGGACGCCGCCGACCTGGTCATCACCGACAACCGCGGCCCCATCGGCATCGCGGGCGTCATGGGCGGCGCCGACACCGAGATCGCCGACCCGGTGACCGACCCCGTCACCGGCGCCGTCACCGGCACCTCCGAGGTCGTCGTCGAGGCCGCGCACTTCGACGCGATCTCCATCGCCCGCACGGCCCGCCGCCACCGGCTGTCCTCCGAGGCGTCCAAGCGCTTCGAGCGCGGTGTCGACCCGCAGGCCGCGGCCGCCGCCGCACAGCGCACCGTCGACCTGCTCGTGCTGCTCGCGGGCGGCACCGCGGAAGCGGGCGTCACCGAGATCAGCGCCCCGTCCGCGCCGCGCACCATCGCGCTTCCGGCCGACCACCCCGACAAGGTCGCGGGCGTCGACTACGGCCGCGAGACCGTCGTCCGCCGCCTCCAGGAGGTCGGCTGCGACGTCTACGGCCAGGACCAGCTCGTCGTCACCGTGCCCTCGTGGCGCCCCGACCTCAACGAGCCGAACGACCTCGCCGAAGAGGTCATCCGGCTGGAGGGCTACGAGAACCTGCCCTCCACGCTGCCGAAGCCCCCGGCCGGCCGCGGCCTCACCGAGCGCCAGCGCTTCCACCGCCGGGTGGGCCGCGCCCTGGCGGGCGCGGGCTACGTCGAGGCGCTGAACTACCCGTTCATCGGCGCCGGGGCCCTCGACCACCTCGGCCTCGACGCGGACGACCCCCGCCGTCAGGTCGTCACCCTGGTCAACCCGCTCTCCGACGAGGAGCCCGCGCTCCGCACCACGCTCCTCCCGGGCCTCTTCACCGCGCTCCGCCGCAACGACAGCAGGGGCAGCCACGACCTGGCGCTCTTCGAGACCGGCCTGGTCTTCCGCCCCGAGGGCACGCCCGGCGTCGCCGTCCGGCTGCCCGTCGACCGTCGCCCCAGCGACGAGGAGATCGCCGGGATCAACGCCGCGCTGCCCGCGCAGCCGCGCCGCGCCGCCGTCGTCCTCACCGGGGCGCGCGAGCAGGCCGGCTGGTGGGGCAAGGGCCGTCCGTCCGACTGGGCGGACGCGGTCGAGGCCGCCCGCACCGTGGCCGCCGAGGCCGGGGTCGAGCTGATCATCAGCGCCGACCAGCACGCCCCCTGGCACCCGGGCCGCTGCGCCGCGCTGCACGTCGAGACCGACGGCGAGAAGGTCCTCGTCGGCCACGCGGGCGAACTCCACCCGCGCGTGGTCAAGGCCTTCGGCCTGCCGGCCCGCAGCTGCGCGATGGAGATCGACCTGGACCTCCTGGAGCAGGCGGACGGAGGGCCCGTGAAGGCCCCCCGGATCTCCCTCTTCCCGGTCGCCACCCAGGACGTCGCCCTGGTCGTCGCCGCCGACGTCCCGGCCGCCTCCGTCGAGGCCGCCCTCCACGAGGGCGCGGGCGAACTCCTGGAGTCCGTCCGGCTGTTCGACGTCTACACCGGCGACCAGCTCGACGAGGGCACCAAGTCCCTGGCGTACGCCCTGAGGTTCCGCGCCCCGGACCGCACCCTCACGGTCGAGGAGGCCACCGCCGCCCGCGACGCGGCCGTGGCCCTGGCGACGGAACGCACCGGAGCCACCCTCCGCGGCGTCTGACCACCCCGCCACCACGCCGAAGGGCCGCCCCGACACTCCGGGGCGGCCCTTCGCCGTCTCCCCGACCGGGACCGCACGCACACGGCAGGGTCGTGCGTACGTGCCCGTGGCGAAGCCCCGCCGGGCGGGGACGGGGAGAAGGACGATCACTCCTTCGGGTGAGATCGTCGGGGGAGGTTCCGTGGTGGGGCGCGCGGTCGGCAGAATCGACGCGGCCGCAGGGGCGGACCTGTGGGTCGAGGGACCTCCGGGCGGTGTCGGGGCTCGGGAAGGGCCGTGCATGATCCGTACGAGGTC
This sequence comes from Streptomyces sp. NPDC087215, assembly GCF_044744885.1. NCBI lineage: Bacteria > Bacillati > Actinomycetota > Actinomycetes > Kitasatosporales > Streptomycetaceae > Streptomyces > Streptomyces sp. NPDC087215. The sequence goes on along the minus strand of NZ_JBIUZD010000009.1, from coordinate 220,777 downwards.
GTTGGTCTCCGGTCGCTCCCGGCTCCGCCGGCTGGCCCCCTTCGGGCTTCCCGCAGGGTGGGGCGTGATCGCCGTGGCCTGGAAGTTCGGCTGCCCGCTGGCCCGGCAGCAGGGGCTGCCCATGAGGATCACCACCAGCGTCGTCTTCCTCACCGTCGGAATCGGCCTGCTCGTCGCCGCCCGCCGCCGTCTCGTCCGGAAACTGGCGCGGGCCCGCGCCGTCGCGGCCGCCACCCAGCAGGTGCTGCTGCGCCCGCCGCCCGCACGGCTCCACGGACTCGTGCTGGCCGCCGGACAGCTGTCCGCCTCCCGGGGAGCCACCGTCGGCGGCGACCTGTACGAGGCGGTCGCCACCCCTCACGGGGTGCGGATGGTCATCGGGGACGTCCGGGGCCACGGCCTCGCCGCGCTCGGCGCGGTCGTCGCCGTACTCGGCAGCTTCCGGGAGGCCGCCCACGACGAACCCGAACTCGGCGGGGTGCTGCGCCGCCTGGAACGGGCGCTCGAACGGCATCTGCGGGAGCGGGCGCGGGACGAGCACCCGGCGCGCGCCGGGGCGCCGCCGGAGCATCCGGTCGCGGAGGAGTTCGTGACGCTGCTGCTCCTGGAGGTGCGGTCCGACGGGCGGCTCGCGGTGTTCAACTGCGGTCACCCGGGCCCGTACCGCCTCGGCGCGGACGTGGAGCGGCTCCCGGTCGGCGAACCGCTGCCCCCGCTCGGGGTCCTGCCGCTCCCGGCCGTCCTCACCCCGTACACCGGGGCCCGGCTGCTGCCCGGCGAGACGCTGGTGCTGCACACCGACGGAGCCGAGGAGGCCCGGGACACGCGCGGCCGGTTCTTCCGGCTCGACACGGCCCTGGCGGGGCCGCCGGGCGAGGCACCCGCCGCTCTCGTCCGGCGCGTCCACACGGAGCTGCTGCACCACACGGGCGGCAGGCTCGGTGACGACGTCGCCCTGCTCGTCGTACGGAACGACCGCGTCCGGGTACCGGCGCAGCCCGCCGAACCCGGGCTGCGCCGCTCCCGGCCCGCCCCCTCCTCCCATTGCTGAGCGGAGGGGACCGGGGCCGCCGCCGCCCACTCCGCCACGGAGCGTCGGGCAGGTCGGCGGGCGGGCGGCGCGGGCCGGGCTGCCGTCTGTACAAGGGGGAAACGGCGGCCCGGTCGTCGCCTCTCGGCGAGAAGCACAGTCAACCGGTGCGGCGACCGGGGCGGCAGAGCGCACGGACCGGAAGAACGGGTACTCGGTTCACACCCCGTGCGAAACCGTCCGGCGCGCGGGCCGATCCGCCGGAGCCCGTCCCACCGGTCCGTCCCGTACGAAATCGGTCACCGCTACGCTGAGTTCACCGAGCGACCGGAGCGGTCATGCAGCCCAACACCTTGCTCGACGCCCTGCTGGACGAGGCGGGCGTCTCCCACGCCGGACTCGCCGCCCGGGTGAACCGGGCCGGCCGGGCCAGGGGCCTGGCCCTGCGCTACGAACACACCGCCGTGGCGCGCTGGCTGAAGGGCCAGCGTCCGCGCGGGCAGGTGCCGGACCTGATCTGTGAGGTGCTGGCCGCGCGGCTGGGCCGTCCGGTGACCCTGGACGACATCGGCTTCGGGGTGCCGGGCGGGCCTTCGGACGCCACCGGTTCGCCGCTGTCCGGGTTCGTGGAGCGGGCGGCGGCGCTGTGGCGTTCGGACGAGCAGCAGCGGCCGCACATAGTGGGCGCGCCCGCCGTGACGGGGACCCCCGCGGTGATGCCGGTGTGGGAGTGGGAGAACCCGCCGGAGGACATCGACGTGTCGCGGAGCGGACGGACGGCGGTGTCACCGGCCGACATCGCCGTGCTCACGGCCGCCCGTACCCACTACGAGCAGATGTACCGGAGGACCGGGGGCGTCGCGACCCGGGCCCGGATCGTCGGCTTCCTCACCGCCGAGACCGCGCCGCTGCTGAGGGGCTCGTACGGCGACGCGCTCGGGCGGCGGCTGCACCGGGCCACCTGCGGTCTGGTCGCGGTGGCGGGGATCTGCGCGTACGACGCGGACGCGCACGGGCTCGCCCAGCGTTACTTCCACCAGGCGCTGCGGCTCGCGAAGGCGAGCGGCGACCGGGGGCTCGGCGCGTATGTGATCGCGCTGCTCGTCAACCAGTCGCTGTTCATGGGGGAGCACCGGCAGGCGGTGGCGTTCGCGGAGGCGGCGCTGCGGGCGGCGGGGCCCCGGATCACTCCGGCGCTCGCCGCGGACCTGACGGCCATGCAGGCGAAGGCGTACGCGCGGCTCGGCGACGGCACGGCGGCCCTCGCGTGCATCCGGCGGGCCGAGGCGGCGGCGGAGCGGATCAGCCCGGGGCTGGAACCGGCCGAGACGGGCTATGTCCAGCCGGGGTTGGTCAACGTCCAGGTCTCCGGGGCGCTGCTCGGTCTGGGGGACTTCGCCGCCGCCCACGAGCACGCCTCGGTGGCGGTGCGCACGCCCTCGCACGACCGGGGCAGGGTGCACCGGCTGGCGACGCTGTGCCAGGTCGAGCTGAGCCTCGGGGAGCCGGACGCGGCGGCGCGGACGGCCGTGGAGATGACGGAGCGGGTACGGGGGATGGAGTCGCGGCGGCTGCGGGACCGGCTGCGGCAGGTCCGGTGTCAGCTGCTCGCGAGCGGCGGGAGTGAGGCGAGGGAGGCGGCGGAGCTGATCGAAGGGACGCTGCGCGTTCCCCTGTGACCTCGAAGTAGCGCGGGCCACCGGACTGCTCCCGCTCCACCGTCCGCGCCTGGGCCGAGCACGGGGCCTGGGCCGAGCACGGGTGGGCCGTACACCGGGGCCTCGGCCCGCGCGTGTCTCCCCCCGCGCCGCGAGTGACGACCGGATCTCGCGCGACGACCGGCCCGGGTGACGACCGGCACCCGGGCCCGGTCGGGACGGAGATGGCGGACGGGGCAGAGGCTACGGAGGCGACGGACGGGACAGGGGTGGCGGACATGACGGACGGCCCGTACCTGTGCGGGTGTACGGGCCGTCCGTCATCGGGCGGGCGGGGCCGCCGGGAGGGTCAGGGGTACGGGTAGAAGCCCGAGCCCGACTTCCGGCCGAGCCTGCCCGCGTCCACCATGCGCTGGAGCAGTGGGGGAGCGGCGTACAGCGGCTCCTTGAACTCGGCGTACATCGAGTCGGCGATCGACGCGATCGTGTCCAGACCGATGAGGTCCGACAGCTTCAGCGGACCCATCGGGTGGGCGCAGCCGAACTCCATGCCGTTGTCGATGTCGTCACGGCTCGCGATGCCCGACTCGAACATCCGGATCGCGGACAGCAGATACGGCACGAGCAGCGCGTTCACCACGAAACCGGAGCGGTCCTGCGCCCGGATCGCGTGCTTGCCGAGGGCCTTCTCCGCGAAGGCCTGCGCCCGGCTGATGGTGCCCTCGGAGGTGGTGAGGGCCGGGATCAGCTCGACGAGCTTCTGCACCGGGGCGGGGTTGAAGAAGTGGATGCCGATGACCTGGTCGGGACGGGAGGTCGCCACGGCCAGCCGTACCAGCGGGATGGAGGAGGTGTTCGAGGCGAGGATGGCGTCCGGGCGGGTCATCACCTGGTCGAGGATCTGGAAGATCTCGGTCTTGACCTGCTCGTTCTCCACGACCGCCTCGATGACGAGATCGCGGTCGGCGAACTCGCCCAGGTCGGTGGTGAAGCTGAGCCGCGCGAGCGCCGCGTCCCGCTCGTCCTCGGTGATCTTGCCGCGTTCGGCGGCCTTCGCCAGCGAGTTGGTGAGCCGCGTGCGCCCGATCTCCAGCGCCTCGCCGGTGGTCTCGGCGACCTTCACCTCAAGGCCGCTCCGGGCACACACCTCTGCGATGCCCGCGCCCATCTGGCCGCAGCCCACCACTCCGACGCGCTCAATGTCGGCCATGGAGTCCGTCACCTCGTGCCTTTCGCTCTTCTCTGGCGGCGGGGCCCGTGTGATTCCGGTGCGTCCGCCTCGACCCCACGACGTTACCGCTCATTAACCGATGATCGATCGCCCTGGGCGGTCATGCTGTCCGGGTGCGTGTGACGTATCCGACACGGAAGGGGTACAAGTGAGGCCTATCGGCAGAAGAGGATTCGTGACCGGAGCGGCCGGGGCGGCGCTGGCGGCCACCGGCGCGGGAACGCCCGCGAGCGCGGGGGCCGGGGCGGCGTCCGCCGCCGGAACCGGGCCGGGGAGCGGGACCGGAGCCGCTGCGGGGAGCGGCACCGGAGCCGGGTCGGCGGACGGGACCGCGCCGGGGAAGCGCACCGGCCGCGCTCCGAGACCGGGGCGCCGCCGCCAGTTCCGGGGTGTGTGGATCGCCACCGTCACCAACCGCGACTGGCCGTCCCGCGCGGGCCTGAGCGCCGGTGAACAGCGCGCCCAGCTCCTCGCCCACCTGGACACCGCCGTCGAGCGCAGACTGAACGCGGTCGTCCTCCAGGTCAGGCCCACCGCCGACGCCCTCTGGCCCTCGCCGTACGAGCCGTGGGCGCAGTGCCTCACCGGGACCCAGGGCCGTGACCCCGGCTGGGACCCCCTCGGCACGGCCGTCGAGGAGGCCCACGCCCGGGGACTCCAACTCCACGCCTGGTTCAACCCGTACCGGGTGGCCAACCACACCGACCCCACCCGGCTCGTGGCGAACCACCCGGCCCGGCTGCATCCCGAGTGGGTGCTGCCCTACGGCGGCAAGCTCTACTACAACCCCGGGCTGCCCGAGGTCCGGCGGTTCACCCAGGACGCGATGCTGGACGCGGTACGGCGCTACGACATCGACGCCGTCCACTGGGACGACTACTTCTACCCGTACCCGGTGGCCGGACAGGTCTTCGCCGACGACGAGGCGTACGCGCGGTACGGCGGCGACTTCCCCGACAGGGCGTCCTGGCGGCGCCACAACACCGACCTGCTGGTCTCCTCGACCGCTGCCCGGATCAAGGAGATCGACCGGCGCGTGGACTTCGGCATCAGTCCCTTCGGGGTCTGGCGGAACATCGCCACCGACCCGGAGGGCTCGGACACCCGCGCGGGCGTCCAGACCTACGACGACCTGTACGCCGACACCCGCAAGTGGATCCGGGAGGGCTGGATCGACTACGTCGTCCCCCAGCTGTACTGGAACATCGGCCTGCCCGCCGCCGACTACGCCAAGCTGCTGCCCTGGTGGGACGCGGTCGTCCGGGGCACCGGCGTCCGCCTCCACATCGGCGAGGCGCTCTACAAGGCGGGCGACCCCGCCCAGCCCGCGGCCTGGCAGGACCCGGGGGAGCTCTCCCGGCACCTGGACCTCGCCGCCCGGTACCCGACGGTCTCCGGCCACTGCTGGTTCGCGGCCAAGGAGGTCACGGCGGACCCGATCGGGGCGATGGCCACCGTGGTGGCCGACCACTACCCGACCAGGAGCCGCCCGCCGAGATGACGGGGGCGCGGGACGGGCGGCCACCCCTCGCCGGAGCGGGGGCGTAGGGGTGTGTCTGTCGAGGGGCGGGACGCCGTCGGGCGCGCGGGTCGGCGGCGGGCCCGTGCCGGATCAGAAGACCGGACCGGATCCCGCCCCGGGCCGATGGCGTACGACGGTGTCGGGGCCCGGCGACATCAGTGCCTCGTGACCGTCGTCCTCGAACTTCACGCGGTACGGGGGCAGTCCGTTCTCGCCCAGTACCTGGAGGACCGCGGCCGTACGGTCGTGGTGGCCGACGGTCCGGCCGTGCACCAGCAGTGTGTCGCCCACGTTCGCCTGCATCGGGAAACCTCCCTCGTGAGCGGGCCTTTCCTCATCAGAGCCTACGCCTGTCCCGGCGCCCGCGTCGCGCCCCGAAGCGGCGGGCGGACCGACGTCCCGGGGCCCGGCGGTACTCGGGTCAGGGGCGCTCGGGCCCCGGCGTCCGGGCTCTAGCTCTTGGCCCGCTGGGTCACCGCGATGCAGACCAGGACGGCTCCCGCCGCGAGCGGGGCGGCCAGCGGCAGCTCCTCGCCGAGGAGGGACACCGACCAGAGGAGCGTCAGCAGCGGCTGCGCCAGCTGCAACTGGCTCGCCTTGGGAATCCCGATCGACGCCATGCCCCGGTACCAGACGTACAGGCCGAAGAAGGTGGAGCCCACGGCCACCCACACCAGCCCCACGACCCCGTGGACGCTCAGCCGTACCGGCTCCACGGTGAGGGCGACGGCCGAACCGGCCACCATCAGCGGCAGGCACAGGATCAGCGCCCACCCGATGACCTGCCAGCCGGGCATCAGCCGCGCGAGCCGTCCGCCCTCCGTGTAACCGGCGGCGCACACGAGCAGCGCCCCGAACAGATACAGGTCCCCCTGCGACACGGCCCCGCCGCTCTGCTGGAGCGTGAAGACGATCACCACCACCGCACCGGCCACGGCGGCGCACCAGAACGTACGGGACGGGCGGCGCCCCGTCCGCAGCGCGGCGAAGGTCGCGGTGGTCAGCGGCAACAGGCCCACGACCACGGCGGCGTGCGAGGTGGTGGACGTCCGCAGGGCCAGGGTCGTCAGGAGCGGGAAGCCGATGACGACGCCCCCGGCCACCACGGCGAGGCCCGCCCAGTGCCGCCGGTCCGGCAGCGGCACCCGGCCCACCAGGAGGAACACGCCCGCGATGAGGGCGGCGAGCGTCGAACGCACCGCCACCAGCGACCAGGGACCGAAACTCTCCAGACCCCACACGGTCGAGGGAAAGGTGAGGGAGAAGGAGACGACGCCCAGGACGGCGAGCAGGGTGCCCCGGCGGACCGGGTCGACACTCGGCGGAGCGCTTCCGGGAACGCTCGCGGAGGAAGCGCCCTCGGCGCCGGTCGCGGTGGTCGTGATCGTGGCCGGGGCGCCCGTGCCGGGAGTTCTCGTGTCGCTCACGGTGCTCAGTGCCGAGGCACCCGTGGCCGGGGCGCCCGAGACGCTCGCGGGGGCCGGGGGAGCGGCCGGGGCCGTGGGGAGGGCGGCGGCCGGATCCGCAGCGGTGGTGCTTTCGCCGCCGACCGTGACCGCTATCGTCGAAAGGGCAGTAGCGCTATTCTGTGCTCTCATGAACGAGCGTAGCAGTGTCGCGGAATTGGCCGAGTCCCTGCGTTCTGAACTCAACCGCTACTCTCCTGGTGGAAAACTGCCGTCGAGTCGCGCGCTGGTCGAGCGCCACCGGGTCTCCCCGGTGACCGTCACCCGCGCCCTCGCCCAGCTCGCCGCCGAGGGGCTCGTCGTCACCCGCCCCGGCGCGGGCGCCTTCCGTGCCGAACCCCGCACCGCGAGCCCCGCCGCCGGGGACACCTCCTGGCAGGAGGTCGCTCTCAGCGCCGACACCGCCACCGAACTCGTCCCCCGGGCCGTCGACGCCTCCGGAGTCCTCGTCACCCTCGCCGCCCCGCCGCCCGGCGTGATCGAGTTCAACGGCGGCTACCTCCACCCCTCCCTCCAGCCCGAACACGCCCTCGCCGCCGCCCTCGCCCGCGCCGGACGCCGCCCCGGAGCCTGGGGCCGCCCCCCGACCGACGGCCTGCCCGAACTGCGCGAATGGTTCGCCCGAGAGATCGGCGGCGGCGTCACCGCCGCCGAGATCCTCATCACCGCGGGCGGCCAGTCCGCCATCACCACCGCCCTGCGCGCCCTCGCGCCGCCCGGCACCCCCGTCCTGGTCGAGTCCCCGACCTACCCCGGGATGCTCGCCGTCGCCCGCGCCGCCGGGCTCCGGCCCGTCCCCGTCCCCGTCGACGCCGACGGAGTCCGCCCGGAACTCCTCGAAGCCGCGTTCCGCGCCACCGGAGCCCGTGTCCTCGTCTGCCAGCCCCTCTTCCAGAACCCCACCGGCGTGGTCCTCGCCCCGGAACGGCGCCACGAGGTCGTCCGCATCGCCCGCGCCGCCGGAGCCTTCGTCGTCGAGGACGACTTCGCCCGCCGCCTCGTCCACGCGGACGCGCCCCCGCTGCCCGCCCCGCTCGCCGCCGACGACCCGGACGGCGTCGTCGTCCACGTCTGCTCCCTGACGAAGATCACCTCGCCCAGCCTCCGGGTCGGCGCCCTCGCCGCCCGGGGACCCGTCCTGGAACGCCTGCGCGCCATCCAGGTCGTCGACAGCTTCTTCGTGCCCCGGCCCCTTCAGGAGACCGCGCTCGAACTCGTCGGCGCACCCGCCTGGCACCGGCACCTGCGGGCCGTCTCCCAGGAGCTCAGGAGCCGCCGGGACGTGCTCACCGCCGAGGTCGCCCGGAGCCTGCCCGCCCTCTCCCTGCCCCAGGTGCCCCACGGCGGCCAGCACATCTGGCTCCGCCTCCCCGACACCCTGTCCGAGCCCGCGCTGCTCGCCGCCGCCCTGCGGACCGGCGTCTCCGCAGCCCCTGGCCGCCCCTACTTCTGCGCCGAACCACCCGCCGGTCACATCCGGCTGAGTTTCGCGGGTGTCGCGGGCCCCACCGAGATCGCCGAAGGCGTCCGCCGTCTGCGCGCGGCGATCGAGGAACTCACCCCTTGACCACCGATGCTCCGGGAGCGTCCCGTCCCCCTTCCTCGGTCCTCTCCCGTCCCTCTCCCTCCTCCCCTCTCCCGCCTCTCCCGCGAATTCACCTGACAAGTCGCGTCGGTGCTGGAAGCCTTCGGCCATGAGTGACTGCGCGATCAAGGGTTTCCCCGTCATGCACGGGGTGTACGAGATCTCGGCCGACGCCGGGAGGATCGACGCCGAGCGGGTCCACCGCTGGCTGTCGACGGACGCCTACTGGGCCCTCGGGCGGCCGAGGGAGACACAGGACCGGGCCATCGCGGGCTCGGTCAACCTCGGCGCCTACCACCACGGGACCGGCGAGATGGCGGCCTACGCCCGGATCGTCACCGACTACGCCACCTTCGCCTGGCTCTGTGACGTCTATGTGGACCGGGCCGCCCGTGGCACCGGTCTGGGCACCGCGCTCGTCAGCGCGGTCCGCGACCACCTCGCACCGTACGGGCTGCGCCGGATCATGCTCGCCACGGCCGACGCCCACGGCGTGTACGAGAAGATCGGTTTCACGCCACTCCAGAATCCGGACAAGTGGATGGCTCTCGGGCAGCAGTGACCCGAAGCCCCGCCGTCCCCGGGTGACGACCCCTTGACCTGTGATGCCCCCGGCCTCACGATCGCGCCCATGGGTCTCAGGGTGACGCTCGTCACGGCGGCACGCAGCTCCTCCCTGCTCGCCGAACGCTTCGACGACGACCGGCCTCTCGACCAGGCCGGCTGGTACGACGTCCAGCTCGCCGCGCCCGCGCTCATCCCGCTCGGCGCGGCCGAACTGCGCTACTGCTCGCCGACCCCGCGCAGCCGCGCCACCGGCACCGCCCTCGGCTACGCCCCCCTCGCCCAGCCCGCCCTGCGCGACTGCGACATGGGCCGCTGGCGCGGACTGACCCTCGCCGAGGTCGCCGCCCTCGAACCGGGTGCCGTCGACGCCTGGCTCACCGACGCCCGTACCGCCCCGCACGGCGGCGAACCCCTCCTCGCCTTCATCACCCGGATAGGGAACTGGCTCGACACCCGCCCCGCCGACGACTGCGCCGTCGTCGCCGTCGCCGAGCCCTCCGTCGTACGCGCCGCCCTCGTCTACGCCCTGAAAGCACCTCCCGCCGCCTACTGGAACGTCGACGTGCACCCCCTCTCCACCGTCACCCTCGTCGGCAGGCCCGGCCTCTGGCACCTCCAGCTCGACGCCGCCCTGCGCTGACGGAACGCCGCGACCGGCTAGCCTGAGAGCACGATGAACCGTCTGACCACGCCATGGGGAGCCTTCACGCTCACCCGTCACCCCGAGGACCCGCGCGACCAGCTCCGAGCCTGGGACGCGTCCGACGAGTACCTCCTCGACCATCTGGCCGAGAGCGGCACCGACCTGTCCGGCTCCGTCGCCGTCCTCGGCGACCGCTGGGGAGCCCTCGTCACCGCCCTCCAGGCCGCCGGTCCCGGCGAACTCGTCCAGATCTCCGACTCCTACCTCGGCCGCCGCGCCACCCGGACCAATCTGGCGCGCGCCGGAGCCACCCGGGACTCCGTCCGGCTGCTCACCACCCAGGACCCACCGCCCGAGCGGATCGACGTCCTCCTCGTCCGCGTCCCCAAGAGCCTCGCTCTCCTGGAGGACCAGCTGCACCGGCTCGCACCCGCCGTGCACGAGGGCACCGTGATCATCGGCACCGGCATGGTCAAGGAGATCCACACCTCCACCCTCCGGCTCTTCGAGCGGATCCTCGGTCCCACCCGCACCTCCCTCGCGGTGAAGAAGGCCCGGCTGATCCACACCACCCCGGACCCCGCGCTCACCCCCCGCCCCAATCCCTGGCCGCACCGGTACGACCTCCCGGCCGACACCCCCGCGCCCGGCCTCCCCGGTCTCACGGTCACCAACCACGCCGGTGTCTTCTGCGCCGACCGCCTCGACGTCGGCACCCGCTTCCTCCTCGCGAACCTGCCCGGGAACGTCGGCGCCGCCAAGGTCGCCGACCTGGGCTGCGGCAACGGCGTCGTCGGCCTGGCCGTCGCCCTCCACGAACCCGATGCGGAACTGGTCTTCACCGACGAGTCGTACCAGGCGGTCGCCTCCGCCGAGGAGAACTTCCGCACCCACATCGGTGAGGGCCGCAAGGCGGAGTTCCTCGTCGGCGACGGCCTCGCCGACGTCCCCAGCGGTTCCGTGGACCTCGTGCTCAACAACCCGCCGTTCCACACCCACCAGGCCACCACCGACCGCACGGCCCGCCGTATGTTCGCGGACGCGCGGCGCGCCCTGCGGCCGGGCGGCGAACTGTGGGTCATCGGCAACCGGCACCTCGGCTACCACGTCACCCTGCGGCGGATCTTCGGCAACAGCGAACTCGTCGCGAGCGACGCCAAGTTCGTCGTCCTCCGCGCCGTGCGCAACCGATAGTCCCGTCGCCCGGGAGCGGGGCGCGCGCGGGGTCCGACCCCGTGCGCGCCCCGCACTCATATGTTCCGGACGCGGGAGCACCGGACAGGTCGGTCCCCGTCGAGGCAGACGGAGGCCACGCCGGGCGGGTCGTGCGGCTCGGGCCCACCCGTGGTGCCCGGCCACGGCGTCACGGGCCCGCGCCCGACGGCGTACGACCGCTCGGTGGCGGTCCGGCCCCGCGAGGGGCGGGTGACCCGTACCCGGGCCGGCGCATCGATGTTCATGCCTCGAGGCTAGGAGCCGACCGGGTGGGTCGGCCTCCGGGATCTCCCTCCCTCAGCACGGACTCGACCCTGAGAAGCGGGTCAGGGTCGGACTCAGGGTCCCGACCGCCCGAGCCCTCACCGCCCGATCCGCCCGAGCCCTCACCGCCGGGCCCCGGCACCCGTACGCCCCGCCCCTTCCCGCCCCTTCCGCTCCTCCGCGCTTTCCCTCTTCCTCCCCCGAGGGGACCCTCAGGCCAGCCCGACCAGCCCCCGGTACTCGTCGGACCACAGGTCCTCGTCCGCGTCCGGGAGGAGCAGGACCCGCTCGGGGCGCAGGGCGTCGATCGCGCCCTCGTCGTGCGTGACCATCACGATCGCGCCGGGATACGTGCCCACGGCCGCCAGCACCTCGTCGCGGGAGGCGGGGTCCAGATTGTTCGTGGGCTCGTCCAGGAGCAGCACGTTCGCTCCCGAGTGGACCAGGGCGGCCAGCGCGAGCCGGGTCTTCTCACCGCCGGAGAGCACCCCGGCGGGCTTGTCCGCATCGTCGCCCCGGAACAGGAACGCGCCCAGGACCGTCCGTACCTCACCGTCCGTCAGATGCGGTGCGGCGGCGGCCAGGTTCTCCCGTACCGTGCGCGCCGGGTCGAGCGTGTCGTGCTCCTGCGCGAAGTAGCCGAGCCGCAGGCCGTGTCCGCGCACCACCCGTCCGGCGTCCGGGGTCTCCGCCCCGGCCAGCAGCCGCAGCAGGGTCGTCTTCCCGGCCCCGTTGAGGCCCAGGACGACGAGCCTGCCGCCCCGGTCCACGGCGAGATCCACCCCGTCGAGCACCGGCCGTCCCCCGTACGCCTTGGTGAGCGAGACCGCCCCCAGGGGCGTCCTGCCGCAGGGTTCGGGCTGGGGCAGCCGGATGCGGGCGACCCGTTCGGCCCGACGCGCCGGGTCGAGCCCGGCGAGCAGCCGGTCAGCGCGGCGCGCCATGCTGCGGGCCGTCGTCGCCGTCGCCACCCGTGACTTCACGCGGTCCGCCCGCGCGTGCAGCGCGGCGGCCTTCCGTTCGGCGTTGGCGCGCTCGCGCACCCGGCGCCGCTCGTCGGCCGCGCGCTGGGCGAGGTAGGTGTCCCAGCCGGTGTTGTGGACGTCGAGCGCGGCACGTGCCGGATCGAGGTGGAAGACCCGGTTGACGATGTCGCCGAGCAGCCGTACGTCATGGCTGATCAGGACGAGACCGCCCCGGTGCCCGGCGAGGTGGCCGCGCAGCCAGCCGACCGAATCGGCGTCCAGGTGGTTGGTCGGCTCGTCGAGGAGGAGCGCGTCCTCCCGGCCGTGCCCCGCGAAGAGGATCCTGGCCAGCTCCACCCGGCGCCGCTGGCCGCCCGACAGTCGTCCGAGGGGCCGGTCCATGACCTCGGCGGGCAGGCCGAGACCGGCGGCGACCCGGGCGGCCTCCGCCTCCGCCGCGTATCCACCGCCCGCCTCGAACACGGACTCGGCCCGGCCGTACGCGGCGAGCGCCCGTGCGTCCGGGGTCGCGTCCAGCCGGCGGGCGGCCTCGGCGAGCGCCCGGACCGCCCGGTCGAGGCCCCGCGCGGAGAGGACCCGGTCCATGACCGTCGCGGTGGGGTCGGCGGCCCGCGAGTCCTGGGCGAGGTACCCGACCGAGCCGGTACGGGTGACGGTCCCGGCCGCCGGGGCGCGGAGCCCGGCAAGGGTGTCGAGAAGGGTGGTCTTGCCCGCGCCGTTCCGGCCGACGAGGCCGATGCGGTCGCCGGGGGAGACATGGAAGGAGACGCCGGACAGCAGGAGCCGGGCGCCGACGCGCACGTCGGCACCACGAACGGTGATCATGGGTAACGCTCCGAAAGGGCTTGAGGACACACGGGTGGCGTGGGAGTGGGTCCTCAGCTAGGAAAGACGGGGCGTAGCCATGTCACCGACGCTAACGCGGCCGGTCACCCCGGCGCACCTGATTTCCGGCCCCTCTGGAGGCGGAACCGGTCCTCGCCCGTGAGAAGGGCCAGGTCGGAGCACACGTACGGCCGTCCGGAGATCCTGTACGGGCTTCCGCCCCGCGAGCTTCGTCAGCCGTGCGGGGCGGGCCACCGGGAGGTGACGCCGACGGGCGGGGACCAGCCCCGTACCGGCTCGTGGGCGAGGGTCCGCCGGGCTCCGGAAGGGCCGGGCGGGCGCGCGTACGGCCCGGGTGCGGCGCGGAGGTCAGCCCCGTACCAGCTCGTGGGCGACGGTCCGGCGGGCTCCGGACAGTTCCGCGTCGACCTCTGCCGCGCGCTGCGGGGTGAGGACGATCAGGGCCTCCGCCCGCTCGTCGCACATCAGTCTCCGGTGCCGCAGGTGCGTGGGCGGATGGGTGGAGTCCACCTGGTGCCCGCGCCGCTCCGCCGCCCGGCGGAGCCGCTCGTACTCGTGCCCGGGGACCGCCGCCGCATGGGCGGCGAGTCGCTCCCACAGGCCCTCGGCCGGGTCCTCGCGGCGCGCCCCGCCGAGCCGGGTCCGCGCCGCCACGGACTCCCGGCGCAGCTCGCCCGTGACGCCGTCCGAGACGAGGAGCCGGTCCATCAGACCGGCCGCCGCCTCGGTGCCCGCCACCCGGGCCGCGGCCGCGTCCGCCCGGTACTCGGCGCGCTGCGCGTCGCGCAGGGTCAAGTGCTCCAGGAGGGCGAGCGTGCCGTCGACGAGGAGCCGGGGCGGCGCGGTCACCAGGTTCACGAACAGGTCCATCAGCCCGTTGGGCCGCTGCGGGGCCAGCGTGTGGCGCCAGGTGTCGAGCGAGTGCAGCGCGTTGCCGACGACGAACGAGCGGCGGGTGTCGCCGTGGCTGTAGTGCCCGAACTCGTGGCCGAGGAGCGCGAGGCGTTCCTGCGGGGACAGGATCTCCCACAGTCCGAGCCCGAGGTGGAGGACGCGGTGCCCGCGCGGGCCGTACGTGGTCACCCCGGCGTTGGTGTCGGCGTCCACGACCACGGCGAACACCCCCGTGGTGCCGACGCTCCCCGCGACCTCGTCGAGCAGGGCGAACAGCCGGGGCGCGTCCGTCCGACGCAGTACGACCTTGTGTTCCGCCGCCTTCGAGAGGCTCCCGAACCGGGGCCGGAGAAGGACGGCGGCGCCGATCGCCAGGGCTCCGAACACGGGCAGGGCGCCCCGGCCCCAGCAGGCGACGAGCAGCCACAGGCCGCCCGCGAACAGGGCGAGGGTCACGCCGTGCACCAGGGACGCGAGCCCGAGGGCCAGCTGCCTGGCCGCCCCGGACCGTCTGCCGCCCCGTCCTCCCCGTCTGTCCCGTCCGCCCCGCTGCGATACGGCTCCGCCGCCGGTCGCCGCACCAGTCGCAGGCTCCGCACCCGCCACGGGTCCCGTACCCGCGGTGAGTTCCGTGAACAGCTGCTCCCCCGCGTGGCGCGCGATCCGCCGCCGCAGGCGTTCGATCCGCCCCGGCGGCTCCTCGTCCCGCGCCCCGGGGTCCACGTTCCAGTCGCAGGCGGCGCACCACGAGACGTACTGCCCGCCGCCCACCACCGCGGTGCCGCAGTCGGGGCAGCTCCGCCCCGCGACGGGCACCGTCCGTGCCGTCCGTGTCGGCTGTGTCGTCTCCGTCATTTCCGTACTCCCTCCCTGGCGGGCGGAGCAGGCTTCCTCGGCTCCGTCCCACCCGATCCACACGCTCCCGCTGACATCGGCGGGAACGCTCGCGCATTGTGGACGACGGCCCGGTCCGTCCGGCGCACCGCCCCCTCGGTCTCGGCGCGGAGCCCTTCCGGCTGCCTTCGCCCGCCCGCCGTCCGGCCCCGGAAAAGCCGAAGACCGGCTCGACACGGGGAGTGTCGAGCCGGCCTTCGGCTTCCGGTTTCGCGGGTCCGGGCCCGTCGGGTCAGTCGTTGCCGAGTTCCATCGCGGCGCGGTCGAGCAGCTCGTCGTCGTCGGAGACCTCGCCGCGGGAGGCGATGGCCTCCGCGCCGCCCTCGGGCATGTTGCCGATCAGACCGGTCGCGGCGGCCTGGGCGGCGCCGATGGCCGGGTTGGAGGCCCCGATCAGGCCGAGGTTCGCGTACTGCTCCAGCTTGGCGCGGGAGTCGGCGATGTCCAGGTTCCGCATGGTGAGCTGGCCGATCCGGTCGGCCGGGCCGAAGGCCGAGTCCTCGGTCCGCTCCATGGACAGCTTGTCCGGGTGGTAGCTGAACGCCGGGCCCCGGGTGTCGAGGATCGAGTAGTCCTCGCCGCGCCGCAGCCGCAGCGTCACCTCGCCGGTGACGGCCGCGCCGACCCAGCGCTGGAGGGACTCGCGGACCATGAGCGCCTGCGGGTCCAGCCACCGGCCCTCGTACATGAGGCGGCCGAGACGCCGTCCCTCGTTGTGGTACTGGGCGAGGGTGTCCTCGTTGTGGATCGCGTTGACGAGGCGCTCGTAGGCGGCGTGCAGCAGGGCCAGGCCGGGGGCCTCGTAGATGCCCCGGCTCTTGGCCTCGATGATCCGGTTCTCGATCTGGTCCGACATGCCCAGGCCGTGACGGCCGCCGATGGCGTTGGCCTCCATGACGAGGTCGACGGCGGAGCCGAACTCCTTGCCGTCGATCGTCACCGGGCGGCCCTGGTCGAAGCCGATCGTGACGTCCTCGGCGGGGATCTCGACCGACGGGTCCCAGAAGCGGACGCCCATGATCGGCTCGACGGTCTCCACACCGGTGTCGAGGTGCTCCAGGGTCTTGGCCTCGTGGGTGGCGCCCCAGATGTTGGCGTCGGTGGAGTACGCCTTCTCGGTGCTGTCGCGGTACGGCAGGCCGTGGGCGACCAGCCACTCCGACATCTCCTTGCGGCCGCCCAGCTCGGTCACGAAGTCCGTGTCCAGCCAGGGCTTGTAGATCCGCAGGTGCGGGTTGGCGAGGAGACCGTAGCGGTAGAACCGCTCGATGTCGTTGCCCTTGTAGGTGGAGCCGTCGCCCCAGATCTGGACGTCGTCCTCCAGCATCGCCCGGACGAGGAGCGTGCCGGTGACGGCCCGGCCGAGGGGCGTGGTGTTGAAGTAGGCGCGGCCGCCGGAGCGGATGTGGAACGCCCCGCAGGTGAGTGCGGCAAGGCCCTCCTCGACCAGCGCCGCGCGGCAGTCGACCAGGCGCGCGATCTCGGCGCCGTAGGCCTGGGCGCGGCCGGGCACGGAGGCGATGTCGGGCTCGTCGTACTGGCCGATGTCGGCGGTGTAGGTGCACGGGACGGCGCCCTTGTCGCGCATCCATGCGACGGCGACGGAGGTGTCGAGGCCGCCGGAGAAGGCGATGCCGACGCGCTCGCCGGCGGGCAGGGAAGTGAGGACCTTGGACATGGGAAGAGTATGCATCATCTCGCATGGTCATGCAAAGGCCGATTTCGCGTGCGGTGCTCGAACACCGCGAACGGCACGGCCTGGCCCGGGGTTCCGGCCTTGCCGGAAGGCCCTGTCAGGCGGGGCCGTCGAGGCCGGGCGAAGTGGGCCTGGGCGGGCGGACTTGGGGGCGAACCCGAGGGTGGTCCGGGACCGGGCCCGAGGGTTGGGCGAGGCCGGGCCCGAGGGTGGGTCGGGGCCGGGCCGACCGGACGGCCCCCGGGGGTGAACCGGGGGCAGGGCCCAGGGGTGAGCCGGGGGCGGACCCCGTATGAAGGGTCCGCCCCCGGTCACCCCCGTTCCCGCTCCACCGGGAGCCACAGCTCGGCGTCGACCTCGGGAGGGACGTCACCACCGGTCCGACCCGGGGGCGTACCGGTGGGCGGGTGGATGGACGGGTGAGCGGATGGATGGGTGGACGGACGCACGCTCAGGATCTCCGGGCCGGGACGGCTCCGGTACGGATTGGACGGGAACCACTCCGTGAACACGTCCCGCCACAGCTCCTGGACGGCCTCCGGGGCGGGTCCGGACGTGGTGAAGACCGCCCAGGTCCCGGCCGGGACGGCGAGGGAGTCGGTCCCCTCGGGGGCCGTCGCCGAGGTGACCACCCCCTGGTAGTAGTCGAGTTCGGTGCCCTCGGCGCGACTCGGGTCGAGGTCGTCGCAGACCGCGACGATGCCCGGGGGCTCCTGGTCCGGCAGTTCCTCCAGGCGTTCCAGGGTTCCGGGGGCGATCCCGCGGACGAAGTCGATGATCGCCTGGTTGGGCCCCCTGTGCACCAGGGGCACCCGGGCCCTGAGGCCCACGACGGTGAAGCCGGACCTCTCCACGACGCGATAACGCATACTGCTGCTCCCTTCGACGGTGAGGCGGAAGGTCAGCCGGGGCTGGGAGACGAGCGCGGCGCCGGTGCGCCGGGCCTCGCCGGGACCCACTCCGTGAACGGCCCGGAACGCCCGCGCGAACGCCTCGCCCGACCCGTAGCCGTAGCGCACCGCGACGTCCAGCAGGGAGTCGCGGCCCGCGAGCACGTCGGCCCCCGCGACGGTGAGCCGACGCCGTCGTACGTACTCCGACAGCGGTATGCCCGCGAGCGCGGAGAACATCCGGCGCAGGTGGTACTCCGAAGTGGCCGCGATGTGCGCCAGTTCCGCCGGGTCGATCCGCTGGTCGAGATGGCGCTCGATGTGGTCCAGGCTCTGGTTGAGGCGCTCCAGCACGTCCGTTCCCTTCCTTCTCCGTGATCACCACGCTAGGAGCCGGGCCCCGGGCCCGACCCGACATTCCGTGCCCGATCCGATCGGATGCCGGATGAACACGGAACGCGGAGCGCACGGAGCGCATGGGGCGTGCGGGGGCGCCAGGTGAAGGCCCGGTCCCATGCGGCCGGAGCCTCGCACGTCCGGTTCTGAGGGGGCCGGGTCACGGCAACGTGATCCGGCTGCCCGACCTCATCGGATGTGACCGGGTGCTTGAGTCGGCGGGTGTGCGTTTCGGTCGGCGGACGCGGGATGCGTTGACGGGCACGGGACGCAAGGGAACGGTCCGGCGGGATGCGACCCCGGCTTCTCCCGGGAGCTCGCGGGGCCGGGGACGTGGCCGATCCCCTGGGCCCCGTTCGCGCTCGTCGGCGGTCAGGAGCAGCCGGAGGCGATCTCCTGGAAGTTGCTGTAGTGGTCGCCGGTGTACCAGACGGTGTGGGTGTCGGCGTCGCGGACGAGGCGTTCCGCGTCGCGGTGGGTGCCGGGTGTGCGGGGGTTGACGTCGTACTCGCGGTAGTGGCCTTCCGGGGGAAGGTCACCGGAGCGGTTGCCGTAGACGTTGCTGCCCCGGATGACGAACCGAGTGTTCACCACGGGGTAGTCCGTGGGGCGCTTCGCCTGTGGCCAGTCGAGTTCTTTCCAGATCCCGCAGGCTTCCTTCACCTGCCCGGGGAACATCTCCACGGGCAGTGGTGGGTCGATGACGTCAGCGGCCCGGACGGCCGGAGTCCGGGCGGGTGTTCCCGCCGTCGCGGACGAGGCGGCCGGGACGGCCAGCGCGGTCAGCAGCAGGGTGACGACCGCCGCGCAGCGCGGCCTGCGGATGAGATACATGCACGGTCAACCAGGCACCGGCCCCATTGGTCACGCACCGCCACCCCAAAGGCGCCGACTGGCGGAGCGCGCGGATGCGGTGCCGCTGCCGGGCCTCCCCTCGCCCGTGTCCGCCAACCGAAACGCCCCCCGCCGACCATTCAAGCGATCAGCCACGTCGGACGAGGGCGGCCCCCTCCCCACTGATTGCATAAATCTGCAAGCGCACGTATAGTCATGCCATCCATGAGGAGGGTACTTCGATGACGGTACGAGTGGCAGTGGCGGGTGCGAGCGGATACGCGGGCGGAGAGCTCCTGCGTCTTCTGCTCGTCCATCCCCAGGTGGAGATCGGCGCGCTGACCGGCCACTCCAACGCGGGTCAGCGACTCGGGGCCCTCCAGCCCCATCTGCTGCCGCTCGCCGACCGCGTCCTCGTGCCCACCACCGCCGACGAGCTCGCCGGGCACGACGTCGTCTTCCTCGCCCTGCCGCACGGACAGTCCGCCGCCGTCGCCGAACGGCTCGGCCCGGACGTCCTCGTCGTCGACATGGGTGCCGACTTCCGGTTGCGGAACCCCGCCGACTGGGAGACGTACTACGGCTCCCCGCACGCCGGGACCTGGCCGTACGGCCTCCCCGAGCTGCCGGGTGCCCGCGCCGCGCTGGAGGGGTCCAAGCGGGTCGCGGTGCCCGGTTGCTACCCCACCGCCGTCTCGCTCGCCCTCTTCCCCGCGTACGAGAACGGGCTCGCCGAACCCGAAGCCGTGATCGTCGCCGCCTCCGGCACCTCCGGCGCGGGCAA
The DNA here is from genome assembly GCF_044744885.1 of Streptomyces sp. NPDC087215. NCBI lineage: Bacteria > Bacillati > Actinomycetota > Actinomycetes > Kitasatosporales > Streptomycetaceae > Streptomyces > Streptomyces sp. NPDC087215. The sequence continues at coordinate 201,376 of NZ_JBIUZD010000009.1, read as the reverse complement.
GGCCGCCAAGCCGCACCTGCTCGGCAGCGAGGTCATGGGCAGCATGTCCCCGTACGGCGTCGGCGGCGGCCACCGGCACACCCCCGAGATGATCCAGAACCTCAGCGGTCCGGCCGGGGAGCGGGTCACCGTCTCCTTCACGCCCACCCTGGCCCCGATGTCCCGGGGCATCCTCGCCACCTGCACCGCCACCGCGAAGCCGGGCGTCACCGCCGAGACCGTGCGCGCCGCGTACGAGAAGGCCTACGCGGACGAGCCCTTCGTGCACCTGCTGCCCGAGGGCCAGTGGCCCGCGACGGCGTCCGTCCTCGGTTCCAACGCCGTCCAGATCCAGGTCGCGCACGACCCGGCGGCGAACCGGATCATCGCGATCAGCGCCATCGACAACCTGACCAAGGGCACCGCGGGCGGCGCCGTACAGAGCATGAACATCGCCCTCGGGCTCCCCGAGGACACCGGACTTCCCATGACGGGCATCGCCCCGTGAGCGACCTCCGCCGGGCCACCGGCGCACGGACGACGACGAAGCCAGCCCCCGCGCACCGCGCGGGCGGAGAAGCGAACGGAGAAGAAGAGTGAGCGTCACCGCAGCGAAGGGATTCACGGCGGCGGGCATCGCCGCCGGGATCAAGCAGAACGGCAACCCGGACCTGGCCCTCGTGGTCAACACCGGGCCGCGCCGCGCCGCCGCGGGCGTCTTCACCTCCAACCGCGTCAAGGCCGCCCCCGTCGTCTGGTCCCAGCAGGTCCTTGCCGACGGCGAACTGACCGCCGTCGTCCTCAACTCCGGCGGAGCCAACGCCTGCACCGGCCCCCAGGGCTTCCAGGACACCCACGCCACCGCCGAGAAGGTCGCCGAGGTCCTCACCGCCCGGGGCACCGAGACCGGGGCGGGCGAGGTCGCCGTCGCCTCCACCGGCCTCATCGGCCTCCTGCTCCCCATGGACAAGCTCCTCCCCGGCGTCGAGAAGGCCGCGGCCGGACTCTCCGAGCACGGCGGCGAGAAGGCCGCCATCGCCATCAAGACCACCGACACCGTCCACAAGACCTCCGTCGTGACACGGGACGGCTGGACCGTCGGTGGCATGGCCAAGGGTGCGGGGATGCTCGCCCCCGGCCTCGCCACCATGCTCGTCGTCCTCACCACCGACGCCGACGTCGACGCCCCCGGTCTCGACGGCGCCCTCCGGAGCGCCACCCGCGTCACCTTCGACCGGGTCGACTCCGACGGCTGCATGTCCACCAACGACACCGTCCTCCTCCTCGCCTCCGGCGCCTCCGGCGTCACCCCGGAGCAGGACGACTTCGCCGAGGCCGTCCGGACCGTCTGCGACGACCTCGCCCGCCAGCTCATCGGCGACGCCGAGGGCGCCAGCAAGGACATCCGGATCGAGGTCGTCAACGCGGCCACCGAGGACGACGCCGTCGAGGTCGGCCGTTCCATCGCCCGCAACAACCTCCTCAAGTGCGCCGTCCACGGGGAGGACCCCAACTGGGGCCGGGTGCTCTCCGCCATCGGCACCACGGCCGCCGCCTTCGAGCCCGACGAGCTGAGCGTCGCCATCAACGGCGTCTGGGTCTGCCGGAACGGCTCCGTGGGCGAGGACCGCGACCTCGTCGACATGCGCTACCGGGAGGTCACCATCACCGCCGACCTCGCCGCGGGCACCGAGTCCGCCGTCATCTGGGCGAACGACCTCACCGCCGACTACGTCCACGAGAACAGCGCGTACTCGTCATGACCGAGAACACGACCGAGGGCACGACCAGGGGCACGGCCGAGAACACGGCCGAAACCGAGACCGAGACCGAGGACGAGACCGAGGCCATGGCCCAGGAAACGACCGGCGACACGAGCCGCGACACGAGCGACGGCGGCGCGGTCGAAGACGCGGCCGAGGACCTGTCCGACGACGCGGCCGACGACCCCACGAACCGGACGCGGCGGCACACCGCGCTCCCCAAGGCGCAGATCCTCATCGAGGCGCTGCCCTGGCTGACCCGGCACCACGGCAGAACGGTCGTCATCAAGTTCGGCGGCAACGCCATGATCGACGAGGACCTCAAGGCCGCCTTCGCGCAGGACGTCGTCTTCCTGCGCCACGCCGGCCTCAAGCCGGTCGTCGTACACGGCGGCGGCCCCCAGATCAGCGCCGCGCTCGACCGCCACGGCATCGTCAGCGAGTTCAAGGCGGGCCTGCGGGTCACCACCGAGGACGCCATGGACGTCGTACGGATGGTCCTCGCCGGACAGGTGCAGCGCGAGCTGGTCGGGCTCCTCAACCAGCACGGCCCGCTCGCCGTCGGCCTCACCGGCGAGGACGCCCACACCATCACCGCCACCCGGCACCGCCCGTTCGTCGGCGGCGAACAGATCGACATCGGCCGGGTCGGCGAGATCACCGCCATCGACACCGGTGCCATCCGGGCGCTCCTGGAGGACGGCCGCGTCCCGGTCGTCTCCTCCATCGCCCGCTCCCAGGACGACGGACATGTCTACAACGTCAATGCTGATACGGCGGCTGCGGCACTCGCTGCGGCGCTGGGTGCCGAGACCCTGATGGTCCTGACCGACGTCGAGGGCCTCTACGAGGACTGGCCCCACAGCGACGAGGTCATCAGCAGGCTCACCGCGAGCCAGCTGGAGAAGCTGCTGCCCGAGCTCTCCAGCGGCATGGTCCCCAAGATGGAGGGCTGTCTGCACGCCGTGCGCAACGGGGTCACCACGGCCCGTGTCATCGACGGCCGCGTCCCGCACTCCATCCTGCTGGAGATCTTCACCGACGAGGGCATCGGCACGATGGTCGTGCCGGACGGACAGGGGGAAGCATGAGCAACGACGAACTGACCCAGCGGTGGCAGGGCTCGCTGATGGACAACTACGGCACCCCCCGGCTGCCCCTCGTCCGCGGTGCGGGCGCCACCGTCTGGGACGCCGAGGGCACGGCGTACCTGGACTTCGTCGGCGGCATCGCGGTCAACGCCCTCGGCCACGGCCACCCGGCGGTCGTCGAGGCCGTCACCCGGCAGGTCCAGACCCTCGGCCATGTCTCCAACCTCTTCGTCGCCGAGCCGCCCGTCGCCCTCGCCGAACGGCTCCTCGGCCTCTTCGGCCGCCCCGGCAAGGTCTTCTTCTGCAACTCGGGCGCCGAGGCCAACGAAGCCGCGTTCAAGATCGGACGGCTCACCGGCCGCACCCACATGGTCGCCACCGAGGGCGGCTTCCACGGCCGGACCATGGGCTCCCTCGCGCTCACCGGCCAGCCCGGCAAGCGGACCCCGTTCCTGCCGCTCCCCGGCGACGTGACCCATGTCCCGTACGGCGACACCGAAGCGCTGCGGGCCGCGGTCACCGAGGACACCGCACTGGTGATCATCGAGCCGATCCAGGGCGAGAACGGCGTCGTCGTCCCGCCCCCCGGCTACCTCGGGGCCGCCCGGGAGATCACCCGCGCCACCGGCACCCTCCTCGTCCTCGACGAGGTGCAGACCGGCGTCGGCCGCTGCGGCCACTGGTTCGAGCACCAGGCCCACGAAGGCGTCGAGCCCGATGTCGTCACCCTCGCCAAGGGGCTCGGCGGCGGACTCCCGCTCGGCGCGACCGTCGCGTTCGGCCCGGCCGCGGACCTCTTCGCGCCCGGCCACCACGGCACCACCTTCGGCGGCAACCCCATCGCCTGCGCCGCGGGCCTCGCCGTCCTGGACACCCTCGGCGCCGACGCGGCCCTCGACCACGTCAAGGCCGTGGGGGAGCGGCTGCGGCAGGGAATCGAGGCGCTGGACCACCCGCTGGTCTCCCACGTCCGTGGCGCGGGCCTCCTGCTGGGTATCGTGCTCACGGAGCCCCTCGCACCCCAGGTGCAGCAGGCGGCTCAGGACGCCGGCCTCCTGGTGAACGCGCCCGCTCCCGACGTCGTACGGATCATGCCTCCGCTGGTCCTCACCGACGCCGAGGCGGACACGTTCCTCCAGGCCCTGCCCGGGGTCCTCGACGTGGCGAACGGGAAAGCACGAACCGGAGAATGAGACGACGATGACCGACGCGCAGGAGAACGAGCACGGAGGGCCGTCGGTTCCGCAGACCCGGACCGCCCGTCACCGGAGGATCGTCGACATCCTCAACCGGCAGCCGGTGCGCTCGCAGAGCCAGCTCGCCAAGCTCCTCGCGGACGACGGACTGAGCGTCACCCAGGCGACGCTCTCCCGCGACCTCGACGAGCTGGGCGCGGTGAAGATCCGCAACACCGGCGGCGAGCTGATCTACGCGGTCCCCAGCGAGGGCGGCTTCCGCACCCCGCAGGCGCCGCTGGGCGAGTCCGCCAAGGAGGAGCGGATGCGGCGCCTCTCCGGTGAACTGCTCATCTCCGCCGAGGCGTCCGCGAACCTGGTGGTCCTGCGGACCCCGCCGGGCGCCGCCCAGTTCCTCGCGTCGGCCATCGACCAGGCCGAGCTCCACGCGATCCTCGGCACCATCGCGGGTGACGACACCCTCCTGCTCATCAGCCGCGACGCCACCGGCGGCCAGGCCCTCGCCGACCATCTGCTCCGCCTCGCGCAGAAGGACCGCTGACCCTCTCCGTCAGCCCTCCCCGGCCCCGTGCGCCCGACCGTCCACGACGGCTCCGGCGTCCGGGGCCGCGTCCGTGGCGCGGCCGGAGGGCAGCGGAGGCAGGGGGAGCGGGATCGCGGGCAGCCCGTCGAGACTGGTGGCGATGTGCTCCTTGCGCTCGCAGTACGCGTTGAACTCGTCGTCCGTCTTCCGGTTGAAGTACTCGGCGTGCATCGACCGGTCCTCCCGGTACTCCATCAGCGGGACGGCGAACCCGCAGGCGTCGCTGATCCGCCGGGCGCGCACCACCACGACGGCCCGTGCGCTGCCCTGCCCCTCGACCGCCTCGGCCGGGAAGCGGGCGAACAGCCCGTCCCAGCGCGGATCGTCCCGCAGGACGGCCTCCCCGGTCCCGTGCACCCTTACGACGGTCGGCGGCCCGGAGAACGCGGTCCACATGAGGGTGATGCGCCCGTTGCCGGGCTCCCGGAGGTGGGCGACGGTCTCGGCGCTGCTGCCGCCGAAGTCGATGTAGGCGAGGGTCAGTTCGTCGAGCACGACGAGGGTGCCCCTGCGGCCCTTGGGGGAGAGGTTGACGTGCCCGTCGCCGGAGAGCGGCGCGGTCGCGGTGAAGAAGACCGGCTGTTCCTCGATGAAGGCCCGAAGCCGTCCGTCGATGCGTTCGTATGTCTTTCCCATGCCCTCATCCTGCGTGAGGTCCGTCCACCGGAAAACGCCGATTCCGCCCGGAGGCGGTCACCCGCCGGAGGCGGGTAGTGGACCGGCGCCCGCCTCCCGCAGCACCCACCGCGCACAGGCACGCACCAGCGGGGACCGGTCGGACAGGAACGCCCCGGCGTCGGCCGCCGCACCGCTCCTGTACAGCGCCGTGACCCCGGCCGCCCGCACCCGGTGGTAGCGGGCGCGCAGCAGGGGAACGAGCAGGGTCCGGTCGGACGGGCCCGTGACCGTGGCGAGCAGGGCGTCGGCGCACAGGTCCTGGACGACCACGTCGGAGCCGGTGGCGGCGGTGGCCGCCAGTACGGAGGGGGAGAGGAGGCCCCGGTCGACGGCGATCCGGTGGGCCAGGCGGCGGACCGTCCGGTGTCCGCTCGGGAGGAGGGCGGTCAGCCGGGCGGCGGGGGCGTCCCGCAGGGTCCCGGTCAGCAGCTCCCGCGCCGCGTCCCCGCGCAGTCGGCTCCCCGCGCCCAGGGCGACCGCCACCAGGGTGCCCAGCGGCTCGGGGCCGGCTCCGGGCAGTTCCTCGCGCAGCACCGCGCGGGCCCGCTCCCGCACCGGCCCGGCCCAGTCCGAGCAGCGGACCACGACGAGCGGGAGCAGGGAGGGGAAGCGGGGGACGTACCGGAGCGCGGCCTCCCTGACCCGGCCGTCGGGTCCGCACAGGGCGACGGCCAGTTCGAGGAGGCCGACCGGACGTTCCGGCCGCCCGCCGTGGAACGAGGGGAACCACGTGTGGGCGGGTGGCACGCGGCGGTACCGGAGCGCGTCCCTGACATGTCGGTCGAAGGCGTTCCACGCGCCCGGGTCGGCCCCGTCGAGCGCCCGAGCGAGGAGGGCGGCGAAGTCCTCGTGGTCGTCACCCGGAAAGGCCGGGTCGACGGATCTGGGCGTGGACCGGCGACCGGGCACAAGCGCGGACGCGGACGCGGAAGCGGGGACGGGGTCGGGGTCGGGCATGGGCGGAGCCTAGGCGGCCGGACCCCGGGACCGCCGCCGAATATCGGACGCCCTGGCCCCTGACCCGCCATCCACCCCACATTGACAAAACATACGGAGGATTGCATAGTTATGCTGTCGTCGACGCCCTCGCCCCCGCGAGGGCGGCGGCACCACCCACCCTCCCGAGGAGCAGCAGCTGTGAGCAGCAACAACGGTGACGTCCGGCTCTGGGGCGGACGGTTCGCGGACGGGCCCGCCGAGGCCCTGGCGAAGCTGTCCGCATCGGTCCACTTCGACTGGCGTCTCGCGCCGTACGACATCGCCGGTTCCCGCGCCCACGCGCGCGTGCTGCACAAGGCCGGGCTGCTCACCGAGGACGAGCTGACCCGCATGATCGCCGGGCTGGACCTGCTGGAGGCGGCCGTCGCCGACGGCTCCTTCGTGGGCACCGTCGCCGACGAGGACGTCCACACCGCCCTGGAGCGGGGCCTCCTGGAGCGCCTCGGCCCGGACCTCGGCGGCAAGCTGCGCGCGGGCCGGTCGCGGAACGACCAGGTCGCCACCCTCTTCAGGATGTACCTGCGGGACCACGCCCGGATCATCGGCGGCCTCGTCGCCGACCTCCAGGACGCCCTCGTCGGCCTCGCCGAGGCCCACCCGGGCGTCGCCATGCCCGGCCGCACGCACCTCCAGCACGCCCAGCCCGTGCTCTTCGCGCACCACGTCCTGGCCCATGCCCAGGCCCTCTCCCGGGACGCCGAGCGGCTGCGGCAGTGGGACACCCGTACGGCGGTCTCCCCGTACGGCTCCGGCGCCCTCGCCGGTTCCTCCCTCGGGCTCGACCCGGAGGCGGTCGCCAAGGACCTCGGCTTCGAGCGCGGCTCGGTCGGCAACTCGATCGACGGCACGGCCTCCCGGGACTTCGTCGCCGAGTTCGCCTTCATCACCGCGATGATCGGCGTCAACCTCTCGCGGATCGCGGAGGAGATCATCATCTGGAACACGAAGGAGTTCTCCTTCGTGACCCTGCACGACGCCTTCTCCACCGGCTCCTCGATCATGCCGCAGAAGAAGAACCCCGACATCGCGGAACTGGCCAGGGGCAAGTCCGGCCGCCTCATCGGCAACCTCTCGGGGCTGCTCGCCACCCTGAAGGCCCTCCCGCTGGCCTACAACCGGGACCTCCAGGAGGACAAGGAGCCGGTCTTCGACTCCTGCGACCAGCTGGAGGTCCTGCTGCCCGCCTTCACCGGCATGATGGCCACGCTCACCGTCAACCGCGAGCGCATGGAGGAGCTGGCCCCGGCCGGATTCTCGCTGGCGACGGACATCGCGGAGTGGCTGGTCAGGCAGGGCGTCCCGTTCCGGGTGGCGCACGAGGTCGCGGGCGAGTGCGTGAAGGCGGCCGAGGCCGAGGGCAAGGAGCTGGACGAGCTGACGGACGAGCAGTTCGCGAAGATCTCCGAGCACCTCACCCCCCAGGTCCGCACCGTGCTCGACGTCCCCGGCTCCCTCGCCTCCCGTGACGGGCGGGGCGGCACCGCCCCCTCCGCCGTCGCCGTCCAGCTGGTCGAGGTCAAGGCGGACCTGGTGATCCAGCACGCCTGGGCCGCCGCCAAGCTGAAGTAGCCGCCGGGAAACCCCACGTCACAGCGCCGCCGCCCACTCCGCGAGCGCGTCGAAGTCCGGCCGGGTCAGCCCGATCCGTTCGTCGACGCGCAGCAACAGGGCGGCGGCGAGGTGGTTCCGCTCCACGTACTCGCGGTCGTACGGGGTGATGTCGTCGTCGATCCAGGCGAACGGGCGTCCCGCCGCGTACTCCAGCACGTACTGCGTCTTCCAGAAGGTCCCGGCGGGCGCCCTCCCGTGCATCTCGGGCCAGTCGACGAACGGCAGCTCGGGCAGCCCGAGCGGGGGCCCTATCCAGCGGTTGGCCTCGTCCTTCCAGGTCGTCGCCCAGACCAGCTCGTACGCCCCGGCCAGCGCGAGCAGCTCCTCCCCGTGGCCGGGGTGGAGCCAGACCCGCAGCGGCTTCGCCCCCGTCCAGCCGGTGGGGCTCATCCGGTGGGTGCCGTACCCGGCGGGACGCCGCTCGCGCTGCGCCGCGTACGGATTGAGCGGCCCGTCGACATCGATGAGCAGCAGTGGCTTGGTCATGCGCACACCTTTCCCCCTCACCCCTTGGTGAGGCATTCGAATATCGAATGAGACATCGATGTCTCATTCGGTGTATGGTCGTCTCATGTCAGTCGATCGCACTCAGGTGCTCCGCGCCGCCGCGGCCCTGCTCAGCCGCAAGGCGACCGCCACCATGGACGAGGTCGCCCGCGCGGCGGGCATCGGGCGGGCCACCCTGCACCGGCAGTTCGCCGGGCGGGACGTGCTCGTGCGGGCGCTCGAAGACCTCGGCATCCGGGAGATGGAGCAGGCCCTCGACCGGGCCCGGCTCGGCCAGGAGCCCGAGGACGAGGCCCTGCGCAGGCTCGTCGCCGAAGTGCAGCCCGTCGCGCCCCTGCTGTCGTTCCTCGTCACCGAGAACCAGCTCTTCGAGGGCGACCAGCAGAACGAGGGCTGGGAACGCCTCGACGAGGAGATCGCGGCCTTCTTCCGGCGCGGCCAGGAGCACGGCGTCTTCCGGATCGACCTGACACCCGCCTGGCTCGCCGAGGCCCTCTACGGGCTCATCGGCTCCGGCGCCTGGGCCGTCGCGGACGGCCGGGTCGCCGCCAAGGACTTCCAGTACATGATCGTCGAGCTGCTGCTCGGCGGAGCACGCAGGAGCGTGGAGAAGTGACCAGCAGCATCCTCACGAGCAAGGGCCATACCGAGGGCGTGCGCCGCCCCGGCCGGTGGCTCGCCCTTGCCGTCCTCGTCCTGGCCGTCCTCCTCGTGGCGGTCGACGCGACGGTCCTGGGACTCGCCACCCCCTTCCTCTCCGAGGACCTGAAGCCCACCGGCAACCAGCTGCTCTGGATCGGTGACGTCTACTCCTTCGTCATCGCCGGACTCCTGGTCTCCATGGGCAGCCTCGGCGACCGCATCGGGCGCAAGAAGCTGCTCCTGATCGGTGCCACGGCCTTCGGTGCCGTCTCCGTCCTGAACGCCTACGCCACGACCCCCGAGATGATGATCGTGGCCCGCGCGCTCCTCGGTGTCGCGGGCGCCACCCTGATGCCGTCCACCCTGGCGCTCATCCGCAACCTCTTCCACGACCCGCGCGAGCGCAGCCTCGCCATCGGCGTCTGGGGCGCCATGGCCTCGGCCGGTGCCGCCGTCGGACCGGTCGTCGGCGGATTCCTGCTCGAACACTTCTGGTGGGGCTCGGTCTTCCTCATCAACCTGCCCGTGATGGCCGTCCTGGTCTTCGTCGGCATCAAGCTGATCCCCGAGTCCAAGAACCCGAACCCGGGCCCCTGGGACCTGCCGAGCGTCCTGCTCTCCCTCGTCGGCATGATCGGCATCGTCTACGCGATCAAGGAACTGGCCTCGCACGGCCCGTCCCTCGACGCGGGTCTCGCCGCTCTCGCCGGTGTCGGCGCCCTGACCTGGTTCGTCCGCAGGCAGCTGACCCTGCCCGCGCCGCTCCTGGACATGCGGCTCTTCCGCAACCGGGGCTTCTCGGGCGCCGTCCTCGCCGATCTGCTGACCATCCTCGGCCTCTCCGGCCTGGTGTTCTTCCTGTCCCAGTTCTTCCAGCTGGTCCAGGGCCGCCAGCCGCTGGAGGCTGGTCTCGCCGAACTGCCCGCCGCAGTCGGCGCGGTCACGGCCGGTCTGATCGCGGGCCTGGTCGCCCGGCGCTTCTCCGTACGGGCGGTGGTGGCCGGTGGACTCGCGGCGGTCGGCCTCTCGCTGGCCGTCCTGACGACGCTCGACCAGAGCACCGGCTACCCGCTGCTCGGCGCCGCCCTGCTGGTCGTGGGTGTGGGCGCGGGCTTCGCCTTCACGGTCACCGCCGACGTGATCCTGTCCAGCGTCCCGAAGGACCAGGCCGGTTCGGCCTCGGCGGTCTCCGAGACCGCGTACGAACTGGGCGCCGCGCTCGGCATCGCCGTCCTCGGATCGATCGTGACCGGCGTCTACCGGGGCTTCGCCACCCCGGTGGGCATCCCGTCCGACGTCGCCTCGGCGGCCCACGAGTCGCTCGGCGGCGCGGTCGAGGCCTCCGGAGTCCTGGCCCCGGAGACGGCGACGGCCCTGGTGTCGGCCGCCCAGCAGGCCTTCGTGGAGGGCCTGCGGATAGCGGCCGGGGTCGGCGCGGTGGTCCTCCTGGTGACGGCGGTCGTCGCCTGGTTCCTGCTCAAGGGCCAGAAGCTGGAGGACGGCGTCGAGCACTGACGCCCCTCGGCGGAGACGTCCTGACGCCTTTCCACGGCGACAGACCGACGCCCCTCACCGGAGAGGTGCCGACGCTTTCTCCGGTGAACGCGCGGGTGCCCCGTACGGCTGGCCGTACGGGGCACCCGGCGTTCCGGCGGTCAGGCCGCCTTCGCCTTGGTGGCGTACATGTCCACGTACTCCTGTCCGGACAGCCGCATGACCTCCGCCATCACCGAGTCCGTCACCGCCCGCAGCACATAACGGTCGCGGTCCATCCCGTCGTACCGCGAGAACTCCATCGCCTCGCCGAACCGGACCGTCACCCGCCCCGGGCGCGGGAAGCCCGAGCCGCCCGGCTGGATCTTGTCGGTGCCGATCATCGCGAACGGCACCACCGGCGCCCCGGTCATCAGGGTGAGCCGCGCGATGCCCGTACGGCCCCGGTACAGCCGGCCGTCGGGGGAGCGGGTGCCCTCCGGGTAGATCGAGAAGATCTTGCCCTCCTCCAGGATCCGGCGGCCGGTCATCAGCGCCGCCACCCCGCCGCGCCCACCGTCCCGGTCCACCGGGATCATGCCGACGCTGGTGAAGAACCACGCCATCGCCCGGCCCTTGAGGCCCTTGCCCGTCACGTACTCGTCCTTGCCGATGAAGTAGACCGGGCGGTCCAGACAGATCGGCATGATCATCGAGTCGATGAAGGTCAGGTGGTTGCCCGCGAGGATGACGGGACCGGTCCCCGGGATGTTCTCGGCGCCCTCCACGCGGGGGCGGAACATCAGGCGCATGGGCGGCCCGAGCACTGCCTTGATGATCGCGAGACGGGACAACGGTTCCTCCGGTGGGACGCGGGTGGGTCGGGCCACGGTGCAGCACGCGACGATACTCGCGCGTCCGGTCCGTACGCACATCGGGTTCACCGAGTGGATACGCGGTGTTGACGTGTGTTTCCGCCATGTTCCGCCGGGGTCTGCCGTCCGTAGGGCCCGGATGCCTAGCGTCGGGGGAACCCGCCGACAGGCGCGGGCATCACACAGGAGGACACCTCATGACCCAGGGCGAAGGCCGGACCCCGGCACGGCGGACGGTTCTCGGAGCGGCGGGCGCCACGGTCCTCGGCGCCTCCACGGCCCTCACGGCCGGTGCGGGCCCGGCGTCGGCGGCCGACGCCCCGGCCCCGGCGGCCCGGACGCACGGGCGGGGCGGCTACCGCTCGCTCCCCGTCCCCACCGTCATCGCCCACCGGGGCGCCAGCGGCCACCGGCCCGAACACACCCTCGGCTCCTACCAGCTGGCCCTGGACCTCGGCGCCCACGTCATCGAACAGGACCTCGTCCCCACCAAGGACGGACACCTGGTCTGCCGGCACGAGAACGACATCACCGGCACCACCGATGTCGCCGACCACCCCGAGTTCGCCTCCCGGAAGGCCACCAAGAGCGTCGACGGGGTCTCCCTCACCGGCTGGTTCACCGAGGACTTCACGCTCGCCGAACTCAGGACCCTGCGCGCCAAGGAGCGGATTCCGGCCATCCGTCAGGAGAACACCCTGTACGACGGCCGATGGACCGTCCCCACCTTCGAGGAGGTCCTGCGCTGGGCCGACGAGGAGGGCCGCCGCCGGGGCCGCGAGGTCTGGCTGCACGTCGAGACCAAGCACCCCAGCTACTTCCGCGCCCTCGGCCTCGGTCTTGAGGAGCGGCTCGCCAGACTGCTCCGCCGGTACGGACGCCACCGCGCGAACTCCCCGGTCTTCCTGCAGTCCTTCGAGCCCAGCAGCGTCCAGCGGCTCTCGAAGCTCGTCGACGCGCCCGGCGTCGTCCTGCTCTCCGGACCCGGCACCCGCCCCTGGGACTTCGTCGTGAGCGGGGACCCCCGTACGGTCGCCGACCTCGTCACCCCCGGGGGCCTGCGCCAGATCGCCTCGTACGCCAAGGGCATCGGCCCCACCCTGGACCTGGTGATCCCCAAGGACGCGGGCGGACGGCTCGGCGAGCCGACGACCCTGGTGCGGGACGCCCACGCGGCGGGCCTGGTCCTCCACCCGTACACCCACCGCAACGAGAACGCCTTCCTGCCCGCGGACTTCCGCCGGGGCACGGACCCGACGGCGTACGGGGACGCGTTCGGCTCCCTGAAGCGGTATCTGGAGACCGGCATCGACGGCATCTTCGCCGACAACCCCGACACGGCCCTGCTCGCCGCGGCGGACCTCACCACCCGGCGCTGAGCCCGGCGGCCCGTCCGCCCCGGGAGCCGCCCGGGGGAGCGGAGGGGGGTGCACGGGCGGACGGACCGGCCCGCACACCCCCCGCCCGGGTGGTTTGCGCCACGGACCGCAACCACGCGCGCGTGCCCCGGCATCGTGCCCCTCATGACCACCCCCCAGACCACCGCTCCCGCTCCGACTCGTGAGGCGGAAGCGGAAGCGGAAGCGGAATCCGCACCCGAAGCCGCACCCGAAGCCGCACCCGGACCCGGACCGGTCCCCGCCGACGCCCCCGGCCTCCTCGCCGCCCTCGCGCCCCTGCTCGCCGCAGAGTCGGACGCCGAGGCACCCGCCGCGGGGGTCGATCCGGGCGACCTCGAACAGGCCGTCTGGCTCCGTCTCCTGGAGCGGCTCCAGGAGACCGGCGCCGCCCCCGAGCGCCCCGCCGAATGGCTCCGCAGGGCCGTCCGGGCGGAGGCCCGCCGCGCCCGCAGGACCAGTCACCGCGAGACCCCGTACCGCGAGGAGCCCGTCCACCGGGCCGACGGCGCCGCACCCCACGGCTCTCCCGAGCACTCCCTGATGGCCGCCGAGGGCCGCCGCACCCTGCGCGCCGCCGTCACCCGGACGCCCGGCCGCTGTCCCCGGGTGCTGACCGCGATGCTCGACCCGGAGGACCACACCTACCGGGAAATCGCAGGAGAGTTGGGTATCTCACAGGGCAGTCTGGGACCGATGCGTTCCCGATGCCTGGGATGCCTGCGCAGAATGCTGGCGGCAGAGGTTCCCGCTCCCGCTCGACGGGGAAGTGTGCGGTAAACCGATGATCGACCAGAGCGGGAGGCGTGCACACATGGGCCTGAGCGTGACCATCTCAGCTGCGGCCGCGCGGGACGCGGAGCACATCCTGAAGCTGCAGTACCTCTGCTACCAGAGCGAGGCGGAGCTGTACGGGGACTGGTCCATCGAGCCGCTCACCCAGTCGCTCGACGCCCTGAGCGCCGAACTCGACGAGGGGCACGGGCTCGTGGCCCGGCTCGGCGACGAGGTCGTCGCCTCCGTACGGGCCCGCCTCGACGAGGACGGCACGGTACGGATCGCCAAGCTCATCGTCCACCCCCGGATGCGGCGGCACGGCCTCGGCGGCAGGCTCCTCGACGCCATCGAGGGCCACTTCGCGGGCGGTGTCGAACAGTTGCCCGCCCCGTCCGCCAAGCGCTTCCGGCTCTTCACCGGCCACCGCAGCGAGGGCAACCTGCGTCTCTACCGCAGCCGGGGATACGCGCAGGTCGGCGTCCACGAGGTCGGCCCCCGGGTGACCCTGGTGACCCTGGAGAAGGCGGCGGCCTGACCCCGAGCCCCGGACTCCCGCGTCCGGCCCGGCCAGGTGTCCGGGCCGGGCCGCCGGGGCCTCAGGACTCCGTGCCGCGCGACCTCCGCAGCCACCACATGCCGGTCAGCGGCAGCAGCACCGGGATGAAGAGGTAGCCGTAGCCGTAGTCCGACCAGACCGTGGCGTCCGGGAAGGCGGACGGCTCGACCAGCGTCCACGTCCCGACCACCAGCACGCCCGCGAGCTCGGCGGCGCAGCACACCAGCGCCGCCCTGCGGGCCTTCTCCCCGCCGCGCACCAGCGTGTAGGTGATGAAGGCGTAGACCACGGCGGCCACCGCCGACAGGCCGTACGCGAGCGGCGCACGGTCGAACTCGGTGGCGATCTGGTAGATCGAGCGCGAGACCGCGCCGACCGACATCACGCCGTACAGCCATACGAGGAGGATGCCGGGGCCCGTGACGAGCCGGTTCCTCGTACCCGCCGTGTACTGATCCCGCTCCCGCGTCCCGGTCATGGTCAGCCCACCGTCCAGATGTCGTAGAGACGCACTTCGAGCACGGCCAGGACGACCGCACCGGCGGCCACCGTGGCCGAACCCCACCGGCTCCGCTCCGCGAGCGACATGAAACCGGCGATGGGCACCGCGCACAGTGCCCCCAGCAGATAGGCGACGAAGATCGTCGCCCCCTCCTCCGCCTTCTCGCCGCGCGCCAGCTGCACGATCCCGACGATCAGCTGGACCACGACGAGGAAGGTCACCACGGCCATGCCGATGAAGTGCCAGTCCTTGGTCGGCTGGTCCCGGAGGGCGGCGAAGCCGCACCAGGCGGCGAGGGCGAGCGCGGCCACGGAGACCGCGACCGTCAGGGCGTCAAGCATGCGCCCGAGGGTATTACGGTCCGAAAGGCCCGATGCGCTCGGCCCCCACCGCTCCGTCCGCGTCGCGGACCACCCGGCGGGGCGCGTCGGCGCACGACGGAGGGGAACCGAGGGGCCCGCGGGGACGGACGGGCAGGGAGAGGCGTGGACGGGCGCCGAGGTGGCCTTGGCCACAGCCGGGGTCCGCGCCCCTCCTCCGTACTCCCCGGGCGGGGGTGGTCCAGGAGCCCCGTTCCCGCAGGCCACACGGGGAAAACGGGGCGGAGCGGAGGGTTCCGTACCGACCGCCGGGCATCTCACGCTTGTCCGGTATCCGGACACCCCTCTTTCGTTCGCACCTGCGCATGGTTTACTTCAGCTATGACCACGACGAGCAGCCGCACCCTTGCGACCGAGGCGATCACGACGCCCGGTGCTCGTTGTATGTGTCGAATGCGCTCCTTCTGAGGGCCCCCGCCTGAGTTTCGCGCCCCGAAGCGAGACCGACGGCCGTGCCGTTCCGCCCGCCATCCGGCAGTGGAACCGTGCCCGTCCCGCGCACCCCGCCGACTCCCGGCCCACGCCGGGGCGGCCTCCGTGCGCCCGACTGTCCGAATTGACGAATGCCCCGTGCGTGACGGACTCCGCGTCGCGCACTCGACAGTGACGGAAATTCCTGTGATCACCACTTCGGGCCTGACCAAGGTCTACGAGTCGCGCGGCCGCCAGGTCACCGCTCTGGACGGTGTCGACCTGCACGTCCGTGAGGGCGAGGTCTTCGGCGTGATCGGCCAGAGCGGCGCCGGCAAGTCCTCGCTCATCCGCTGCGTCAACCTCCTGGAGCGCCCCACCTCCGGCACGGTGACCGTCGACGGCGTCGACCTGACCGCCCTCGCGGGGAGGGGCCGCCGCGCGGGCAAGGACCTGCGCAGGGCGCGCAGCGGCATCGGCATGGTCTTCCAGCACTTCAACCTGCTGTCCTCCCGCACGGTGAAGGACAACATCGAGCTCCCCCTGGAGATCCTCGGCGTCTCCGGTGCCGAGCGCTCCCGGCGGGCCCTCGAACTCCTCGACCTGGTGGGACTCGCCGACAAGGCCAGGTCCTACCCCGGCCAGCTCTCCGGCGGCCAGAAGCAGCGCGTCGGCATCGCCCGCGCCCTCGCGGGCAGGCCCAAGGTCCTGCTCTCCGACGAGGCCACCAGCGCCCTCGACCCGGAGACCACCCGCTCCATCCTCCAGCTGGTCCGCGACCTCAACCAGCAGCTCGGCCTCACCGTCCTGCTCATCACGCACGAGATGGACGTCGTGAAGACGATCTGCGACTCCGCCGCGCTGATGCGGCACGGACGGGTCGTCGAGTCCGGCACCGTGAGCGGACTGCTCGCCACCCCCGGCTCCCAGCTGGCGGCCGAACTCTTCCCGGTCAGCGGCGGCCACACCGGCGCCGACCGCACGGTCGTCGACGTCACCTTCCACGGCGAGGCCGCGACCCAGCCGGTCATCTCCCAGCTGTCCCGCACGTACAACATCGACATCTCGATCCTCGGGGCGGCGATGGACACCGTCGGCGACCGCCAGATCGGCCGGATGCGGATCGAACTGCCCGGACGGTACGAGGACAACGTCGTCCCGGTCGGGTTCCTGCGCGAGCAGGGCCTCCAGGTCGAACTCGTCGAGGAGCCGGACGCTCCGGCCACCGTGCCCGCCCCGGCGCACGTACTGGTGAAGGAAGGTGCGAAGTGACCTGGTCCGAGATGCAGCCCCTGCTGGAGCAGGGCACCGTCGACACGCTCTACATGGTCCTGTGGGCCACCGTGGTCACCGTCCTCGGCGGCCTCCCGCTCGGCATCCTCCTCGTCCTCACGGACAAGGGCGGACTGCTGCAGAACCTGCCGGTGAACAAGGTCGTCGGTGCGATCGTGAACGTGGGGCGTTCGCTCCCCTTCATCATCCTGCTGATCGCCCTGATCCCCTTCACCACCCTCGTCGTGGGCACCTTCATCGGCCCGACCGCGATGATCGTGCCCCTCGCCATCGGCGCCATCCCCTTCTTCGCCCGGCTCGTCGAGACGGCCGTCCGCGAGGTCGACCACGGGCTCGTCGAAGCCGTCCAGTCCATGGGCGGCGGCATCCCCACCATCGTCCGCAAGGTGCTGCTCCCGCAGTCCCTGCCCTCGCTGGTCTCCGCCGTCACCACCACGGTCATCGTGCTCATCGGCTACTCCGCGATGGCCGGCGCGGTCGGCGGCGAGGGCCTCGGCTCCAAGGCCGTCACCTACGGCTACCAGCGCTTCGACACCACGTTCATGCTGGTCACCGTGGTCGTCCTGGTCGTCATCGTGACCATCGTCCAGCTCATCGGCGACGGGGTCGTACGGCTCCTCGCCCGCCGGGGCCGTACCGCCTGAGGCCCCCGGCCCCCTCAGACTTCTTCCTTCGAAGAACAGGCCCGGACTTGTTGTCCAGGCTCCACCGCTCCACCGGAAAGAGGCACTCTTCGTGCGCAAGAACATCAAGCTCACCGCAGGCATCGCCACCACCGCCGCCCTCGCCCTCGGCCTCACCGCCTGCGGCACCTCCTCGGACCCGGCGTCCGCCAAGGGAGCCGGGTCCGACAAGCCGCTCGTCGTCGCCGCGTCCCCGACGCCGCACGCCGACATCCTGAAGTTCGTCAAGGACAACCTGGCCGAGAAGGCCGGTCTGAAGCTGGAGGTGAAGGAGTTCACGGACTACGTCCTGCCGAACACCGCCACCGAGTCCGGCCAGGTCGACGCCAACTTCTTCCAGCACAAGCCGTACCTCGACGACTTCAACAAGAAGAACGGCACCCACATCGTCCCGGTGGTCGACGTCCACCTGGAGCCGCTGGGCCTCTACTCCAAGAAGCTCACGTCGCTGAAGGACATCAAGGCGGGCCAGACCATCGCCGTCCCCAACGACACCACCAACGGCGGCCGCGCCCTCCAGCTGCTCGCCGAGAACGGCCTGATCACCGTCAAGCCGGGCGTCGGCACCAACGCCAAGCTCTCCGACATCACCGACAAGAAGGGCCTGGAGTTCAAGGAGCTGGAGGCCGCCACCGTGCCCCGCGCCCTGAACGAGGTCGACGCCGCCGTCATCAACGGCAACTACGCCATCGAGGCCAAGCTGGAGCCCGCGAAGGACTCCCTCGCCCTGGAGAAGTCCGAGGGCAACCCGTACGCCAACTTCCTTGCCGTCAAGGAGGGCAACGAGAAGGACGCGCGCGTGCAGAAGCTCGCGGAGCTCCTCAACTCGCCCGAGGTGAAGAAGTTCATCGAGGACACCTACAAGGGCTCGGTCATCCCGGCCTTCGGTGCCGCCAAGTAGGAAACAGCGAAGCGGAACCCGAGGGGCCGTCAGACCGGTTCCCCCGTACCGCCCTTGTGCCGAAGGCCCCCGCATCCCGTCCGGTGCGCGGGGCCTTCGCCGTGCCCCCGTCCGACACCCCACCCGGCCATGCGCGGCGGCGTCCGCATACTGCATGCTGTGCGTTCACGCTCGATTCGGACGGTCCTCGGCATGGAGTTGCGCATGACTACCACCTTTCCGGACATCTCCATCAACACGGACCGGCTGGTGCTGCGCGCGCTCGAAGAGGCGGACGTCCCCGCCCTCACCGAGATGATGAACGACGAGCTCGTCGTCGCCTGGATCCCGGTGCCGCAGCCCTTCACCGAGGCCACCGCCCGCGCCTGGATCGCCGAGCAGGCGCCCGCCGAACGGGCCTCCGGCCGGGGCATCGACCTCGCCGTCACCGAGTTCCTCACCCAGCGCCTGGTCGGCGTCGTCCGGCTGGCCGGGACCGACTGGCGGGTCCGCTCCACCGAACTCTCCTACATCGTCGCCCCCTGGGCGCGCGGTGAGGGATACGCCTCCGAGGCCGCCCTCGCCACCGCCCAGTGGCTCTTCGGCGCCCAGGGGTTCCAGCGCCTGGAACTGCGCACGGCGGCCGACAACACCGCCTCCCAGCAGGTCGCCCAGAAGATCGGCTGCATCAGCGAGGGCGTCCTGCGCGACGCCTGTATAGCCCGGGCCCGCACCGAGGACGGCGGCTGGACCGAACTGCGCACCGACTTCATCGTCTGGGGTCTCCTCCCCGAGGACCTCGACGGGGTCGCCGACCAGATGGCCGAGGCCGGATACTCCTCCTCCACCGACTGGAGCTGAGCCCCGGCGCCCGGCGCGGGGTACGCTCGGCACGCTTCCGACCTGCGACGACCTCAGACCGACCTCAGGAGACAGACGACGATGGCCGACCGCGTCACGGTGATCGGCTGGGACGGTTCGCCCCTCACCGCGGCGGCCAGGTCCGCGCTGTCGGCCGCCACCCTCGTAGCGGGCGCGGCGCACCACCTGGCGCTGCCCGAGGTACCGCCCGCCGCCGAACGCGTCCGCCTCGGCAGCGTCGACCTCGCCGCCCGCCGCATCGCGGGCCACCGCGGCACCGCCGTCGTCCTCGCCGACGGGGACCCCGGTTTCTTCGGCGTCGTCCGCACCCTGCGCGCCCCCGAGCACGGCCTGGAGGTCGAGGTCGTCCCGGCGGTGTCCGCCGTGGCCGCCGCCTTCGCCCGCGCCGGAATGCCCTGGGAGGACGCCCGGACCGTCGTCGCCCACCAGCGCACCCTGCGCCGCGCGGTCAACGTCTGCCGCGCCCACCCCAAGGTCGCCGTCCTCACCTCGCCCGGCGCGGGACCCGCCGAACTCGCCCTCCTCCTCGACGGCGTCCACCGCACCTTCGTCGTCTGCGAACAACTCGGCACCGCGCAGGAACGCGTGTCCGTCCTCACCTCCGACAAGGCCGCCGACCACGCCTGGCGCGACCCCAACGTCGTCCTCGTCATCGGCGGCGGAGCCACCGGCACCACCCCCGCCGCCCCCTGGCTGTCCGGCCAGGACCCCGCCGCCCGCCCGGTACGGGGCTGGGGCCTGCCCGCGGGGGAGTACGGTCCCGCCGAGCCCGGCGCGCCCCGGCCCGGCACCGGCGAGGACCCCTCCCTGCGCGCCGCCCAGCTCGCCCGGCTCGGCCCCCGCCCCGGGGACCTCGTCTGGGACATCGGCTGCGCGGGCGGCGCCTTCGCCGTCGAGGCGGCCCGCTTCGGCGCCGCCGTCATCGCCGTGGACGCCGACCCGGCCGCCTGCGCCCGCACCGAACGGGCCGCCCGTGGCCACGGCGTACCCCTCCAGACCGTCCCGGGCCGCGCCCCGCACGTCCTGGAGAACCTGCCCGAACCCGATGTCGTACGGATCGCGGCGGGCGGGGTCCCCGTCGTCAGCGCCTGTACGGACCGGCGGCCGGAGCGCATCGTCGCCCACGCCTCCACCCGGGACGAGGCCGAGGCGATCGGCGCCGCCCTCTCCGACGGCGGCTACGCGGTCGAGAGCCTCCTCCTCCAGACCGTCGGACTCGATCCCGGCGACTGGTCGGAACGGGAGCGTTGTGTCGTGTTCCTGCTGTCCGGACGCAGGATCGAGCGCTCCCCCTGACGAGGGAGCTCCGTGCGGCGGGGTAGGCTGGCGGATTGTTGTACCGCGTCCGGACGTTCGGTGATTCGTTCGTCAATGTCCTGAATGGATGGCTGGTTCACGCCAGTGACGTGGTACGCCACCCGGGGGGACCGTGCGACGTGGCGCAGTCCACAGCGCACCGTGGCGAATCTCCCTGCCTCCGGGGCCGGGGGCCGCGACAATGTATGGGTGTCCGCGCGTCCTTTCGTGCCGCGCGGCACGCGTGCTCGTTCTTGTCGACGGGCGCGGGTCTGAAGGAACACAAGCGATGGGCGAGGGGTACGCATGACGGACACCGGCCAGGTCCCGGGCGAGGGACTGCCGGAGAACGCAGGCATGGTCGAGCAGCCGGGCATCCCCGCACCGGGCGCGTACGCCTTCCTGGACCCCTCCGAGCACCCCGCAGAGGACGACGACGTACTGCTGATGCCGGGCGCCCAGGGCGCCTGGAGCGAGCACCCGCCCGGCGTCGTGCCCGCGCCCCCCGTCGCCGTGCCGCCCCCGCTGTCGCTCCCGAACCAGACGGCTCCCCACCAGGGCCTGCCGCACCCGGAGGCGCAGGCCCCGCCCATCGACCCGCTGACGGCCCCGCTGGACGCCGTCGCCCTCGGCGACGTGCTCACCGCCCCTCAGCAGCAGACCCCGCCCCAGGGCGTGCCGGTCGCCCCTGCCGTGGGCACCCCCGCGCACGGCACCCCGGCCGAGCGGTTCGGCACTCCCGCGCACGGCGTCCCGGCCCAGCAGTTCGCGGGCACCCCCGCGCACGGCGTGCCCGTCGCCCGGGAGCAGACCGTCACCGACCACGGCTACGAGCCGGGCATCCTCGACACCGGCGCCCACGAGACCGCGGGCCACGACACCGGCTCCGTCGACCTCGGCGGCGTCCACGTGCCCCCGCCCGCCCCGGCCGCCGCCCGCCGTCCGCTCCACATGGGCCCGCCCGTCCCCGAGTCCGGTGGCGTCGTGCTCTCCCTCGCCGACCGGGGCCCGGCTGCCGCGCCCGCCCCGCAGCCCGTCCCGGCCGCCGCGCCCGAACCGGTGGTGGCCACCGGCCCCGCCCCGGTGCCGGTGCGCACCCCGGGCCCGCCGACCACCGGCCCCGAGTACCTCGACGTCCCGCAGGACCAGCAGCTCGCGCCGCAGGGCGCCGAGCCGTGGACCGCGCAGCCGCAGGTGCCGGTGGCCGGCCCGTTCCCCGTGGAAGCAGAAACGGTCGTTCCGGCCCCGGGGTTCGTCCAGGTCGAGGGCACGGTCCCGACCGCCCCGCACCTCGCCCCGCACCCGGCGCCCGCCGCCGGTGAGACCCCGGCTCCGGAGCCCGTCGCCGAGGCCGCTGTGGCCCCGGTCGCCGAGGGCGCCGTCGAGCCCGTCGCCGAGACCCTCCCCGCCCCCGAGGCTCCGGCCGCCGCCGGTCAGGAGGCGCCCGCCGAGCCCGTGGCGGCCACCCCGGTCGAGGCCGCCGAGGCCCTCATCCCTGAGGTCCTCGTCCCCGCCCCGCGCGAGGGCGAGCCCGTCGCCGAGGTCCCGGAGGCCGTAGCGGCGGAGCAGGAGCAGACCCCGGAGACCGCGCCGGAGCCGGAGCCCGTGCCCGAGGCGGCGACGGCCGGGACGCCCGCGGCCGAGGCGGTGGCCGCGCCCGCTCCCGAGGGCCCGGTGGAGTCGCCGAGTCCGGCGGCCGAGCCGACGGAAGCCCTCGTGGTCTCCGAGCCGGTCCCCGCCGGGACCCCGGTGGAAGCCGTCGCCGAGGACCTCCCGCCCGTACGGGAGGAGACGGCCCCCGCCGACGTCCTGCCGCAGCCCGTGACGGAGCCCGTACCGGTCGCCGAGGCCACCGCCGTACCCACCGAGGACACGGGAAGCGCCGGGACCGCGGAGGTCCAGGAGACCGCGGAGGCTCCGGAGACCCCGGATGCCGTCGAAGCGCCCGAGGGCGCGGCGAACCCCGAGCCCTCCGAGTCCGAAGAGATTCCCGCGACCGGTGAGGCCGCCGAGGCCGAAGCACTTTCTGTGACGGAAGCGGCTCCCGAGGCCGAAGAGGCCGCCGAGACCCCGGAGTCTCCCGAGGCACCCGAGGCCGTCGTCGCGGAGACCGCGGAGACTGTCGAGACTGCGGAGATCCCCGAGCCCACGGAGATCCCCGAGGCCGCCGAGGCTCCCGTGAGCCCCGAGGCCGCCCCGGACGCCGTCACGGAGGTCGTGACCGGTCCCGTGGCCGAGTCCACCCCCGCCCCCGGCTACGACGACGCCGAGCGCGAGGCGGTGCTCCGGGTCATGCGCGAGCGCCGTGACATCCGCAACGGCTTCCGCTCCGACCCGATCCCGCACGAGGTCCTCCTCCGGGTCCTGGAAGCCGCCCACACGGCCCCCAGCGTCGGCCACTCCCAGCCCTGGGACTTCGTCGTCATCCGCTCCGCCGAGACCCGGCAGACGATGCACGAACTGGCCGTCCGCCAGCGCGAGGCCTACGCCGAGTCGCTGCCCAAGGCGCGGGCGAAGCAGTTCAAGGAACTGAAGATCGAGGCCATCCTCGACACCCCGGTCAACATCGTGGTGACCGCCGACCCCACGCGGGGCGGCCGTCACACCCTCGGCCGCTACACCCAGCCGCAGATGGCCCCGTACTCCTCGGCGCTCGCCGTCGAGAACCTCTGGCTCGCCGCCCGCGCCGAGGGCCTCGGCGTCGGCTGGGTCAGCTTCTTCGACGAGCGCGAGATGGTCCGCGCCCTCGGTCTCCCCGAGCACCTCGAAGTGGTCGCGTACCTCTGCGTCGGCTACGTCGACGAGTTCCCGGAGGAGCCCGAACTGATGCAGGCGGGCTGGTCCAAGCGCCGCCCGCTGGCCTGGGTCGTCCACGAGGAGACGTACGGCCGCCGGGCCCTGCCCGGCGAGGAGCCGCACGACCTGCTCCAGGAGACCGTCGCCGACATCCGCCCGCTGGACGCCAAGGCGCTCGGCGAGGCCTGGGAGCGCCAGAAGCGGATGACCAAGCCGGCCGGTGCGCTCGGGATGCTGGAGATCATCTCCGCCCAGCTCTCCGGGCTCTCCCGGGTCTGCCCCCCGCCGATCCCGGAGCCCGCCGCCGTCGCGATCTTCGCCGGTGACCACGGGGTGCACGCCCAGGGCGTGACCCCCTGGCCGCAGGAGGTCACCGGCCAGATGGTCGCCAACTTCCTCGGCGGGGGAGCGGTCTGCAACGCCTTCGCCCACCAGGTGGGCGCCGAGGTCTGTGTCATCGACGTGGGCGTCGCCTCCGAACTGCCCGCCACCCCGGGCCTCCTGCCCCGCAAGGTCCGGCCGGGCACCGCCGACTTCACCATCGGCACGGCCATGACCCGCGAGGAGGTGCTCGCCGCGATCGAGGTCGGCATCGAGACCGCCCGCGACCTGGTCGCCGCGGGCAACAAGGCACTCCTGACCGGTGAGATGGGCATCGCGAACACCACCGCGTCCGCCGCCCTCATCTCGGTCTACACCGGTGTGGACCCGGCCGAGGTCACCGGCCGGGGCACCGGCATCAACGACGACACGCACGCCCGCAAGGTGGACGTCGTCCGGCGCGCCCTCGACCTGCACAAGCCGGACCCGGAGGACCCGATCGGCGTCCTCGCGGCGGTCGGCGGCCTGGAGCACGCGGCCCTCGTCGGCCTGATCCTGGGCGGGGCCTCGCTCCGTACCCCGGTCATCCTCGACGGCGTGTCCACCGGTGCGGCGGCGCTCGTCGCGCGGGCCGTCGCCCCCGAGTCCCTCGCCGCCTGCATCGCCGGGCACCGCAGCGCCGAGCCGGGCCACGTGGCCGCGCTCAACAAGCTGGGCCTGCGCCCCCTGGTCGACCTGGACCTGCGCCTCGGCGAGGGTACGGGCGCGCTGCTCGCCCTCCCGCTGGTGCAGAGCGCGGCCCGCGCGATGCACGAGGTGGCCACGTTCGACTCGGCGGGAGTCACCGAGAAGTAGTCCGCTCCGGCGCGGCTCCCGGCCGGGGGGGGGGCCCCCCCCCCCCCCCCGGGGGGCCCCCCCCCCCCGGGGCGCGCCCCCCCCCCCCCCCCCCCCCCCCCCCCCCCCCCCCCCCCCCCCCCCCCCCCGCCCG
>NZ_JBIUZD010000009.1:0-176812 GCF_044744885.1 Streptomyces sp. NPDC087215 | reverse complement strand
CGCCGGGCGGGGGGGGGGGGGGCCCCGGGGGCGGGGGGGGGGCCCCCCGGGGGGGGGGGCCCGGGGGGGCGCCCCGGGGGGGGGCCCCCCCCCCCCCCCCGGGGGGGGGCCCCCCCCCCCGCTTCCGGGAGCGGCCCCGGCAGCCCCCGCGACCGGGACGTCCGTCACAGGGTGACCGCCCCGGGTCGCGGATATCGTGGGACGCGAACACACCGTGTCCCACCAGCCGCTCCACAGCCGCAGCGGCCCGCACACGCCACGCCCCGAGGAGCCGCTCACCCATGGCCGAGCACGCCGTCCGCGCCGAGAACGCGACGCACCCCGCCTACCCCGTCGGACTGCGCCTCGCCGGCCGCCGCGTCGTCGTCCTCGGCGGCGGGCAGGTCGCCCAGCGGCGGCTCCCCGCCCTGATCGCCGCGGGCGCCGACATCACACTGGTCTCGCCGTCCGCGACCCCCTCCGTGGAGGCGATGGCCGAGGCGGGCGAGATCACCTGGACCAGGCGGCGGTACGAGGAGGGCGACCTCACCGACGCCTGGTACGCGCTGGTGGCCACCACCGACCCGGCGGCGAACGCCGCCGCCTCCGCCGAGGCCGAGCGGACCCGCACCTGGTGCGTCCGCTCGGACGACGCCGAGGCGGCCACCGCCTGGACCCCGGCCACCGGCCGCAGCGAGGGCGTGACCGTGGCCGTCCTCACCGGCCACGACCCCCGCCGCTCCGCCGCCGTGCGCGACGCGATCGTGGAGGGCCTGCGGGACGGTTCCCTCGCGGCGCCGCAGCACCGCGCGCGTGCCCCCTTCGTCGCCCTGGTCGGCGGCGGACCCGGTGACCCCGACCTGATCACCGTGCGCGGCCGTCGGCTGCTCGCCGAGGCGGACGTGGTCGTCGCGGACCGCCTCGGCCCCCGTGACCTCCTGGACGAACTGCCCCCGCACGTCGAGGTGATCGACGCGGCGAAGATCCCGTACGGCCGGTTCATGGCCCAGGAGGCCATCAACAACGCGCTGATCGAGCACGCGAAGGCGGGCCGGTCGGTCGTGCGGCTGAAGGGCGGCGACCCGTTCGTCTTCGGCCGGGGCATGGAGGAGGCGCAGGCGCTGGCCGCCGAGGGCATCGCCTGTACGGTCGTGCCGGGCATCTCCAGCTCCATCTCGGTGCCGGGCGCGGCGGGCATCCCGGTCACCCACCGGGGCGTGGCCCATGAGTTCACCGTGGTCAGCGGGCACGTGGCCCCCGACGACCCGCGTTCGCTCGTCGACTGGGCGTCGCTGGCCCGGCTCACCGGCACGCTGGTGATCCTCATGGGCGTCGACAAGATAGGGAAGATCGCCGAGGCGCTCATCGCGCACGGCAAGGACCCGCAGACGCCGCTGGCCCTGGTCCAGGAGGGCACCACGGCGGCGCAGCGCCGGGTGGACGCCACGCTGGCGACGGTCGCGGAGACCGTCGTCGCGCGAGAGGTCCGCCCGCCCGCGGTCATCGTGATCGGCGACGTGGTCGCCGAGGGCCCCGACCGCCTGGTCAGGTGACCCGGGCGGACGACCGCAGCTGTAACCACGGGTAACAGAACCCCGCGCACACATTGGCACCACTCCCCGGACAAGGCAGTATCACCTCGTGGCCGAACTCATCACGATCGACGACCCCGACGACCCGCGCCTGCGCGACTACACCGGCCTGACCGACGTCGAACTGCGCCGCAGACGCGAACCGGCCGAGGGCCTGTTCATCGCGGAGGGCGAGAAGGTCATCCGCCGCGCCCGCCAGGCGGGCTACGAGATGCGCTCCATGCTCCTCTCCGCCAAGTGGGTCGACGTGATGCGGGACGTCATCGACGAGGTCCCCGCGCCGGTGTACGCCGTCCAGCCCGACCTCGCCGAGCGCGTCACCGGCTACCACGTGCACCGGGGCGCCCTCGCCTCCATGCAGCGCAAGCCGCTCCCGGACGCCGCCGAACTGCTGGGCGGCGCCCGCCGGGTGGTCGTCATGGAGTCGGTGAACGACCACACCAACATCGGCGCGATCTTCCGCAGCGCCGCCGCGCTCGGCATGGACGCGGTCCTGCTCTCGCCCGACTGCGCCGACCCGCTCTACCGGCGGTCGGTCAAGGTGTCGATGGGGGCGGTGTTCTCCGTCCCGTACGCGCGTCTGGAGAACTGGCCGCGCGGCCTGGAGACCGTACGGGAGGCGGGCTTCAAGGTGCTCGCGCTGACCCCGGCGGAGAAGGCGACGTCGATCGACGAGGCGGCCCCGCACCGACTGGACCGGGTGGCGCTGATGCTGGGCGCCGAGGGCGACGGCCTGTCCACGCAGGCGCTGCGCGCCGCCGACGAGTGGGTGCGCATCCCGATGGCCCACGGCGTCGACTCGCTGAACGTGGGAGCGGCGGCGGCGGTCGCCTTCTACGCGGTGGCCACGGGCCGCCCGGAGTCGTAGACCCGGAGACCGGAGACCGGAAGACCCGACGGCGAGGGCCGGACGTCCGGCCCTCGCCGGACGGACGGGGGACGTCCGGGAGGCCGGTCCGTCACACGGCCCCCGGCCGTCCGGGAAGTTCTCGTCGACGCGGACCTGAGCCTCCGCGAAGGTCTTGTCGCGCGGACCCGAGCGTCCGGGAAGCTCTCGTCGCGCGGACCCGAGCGGCCCGGGAAAGCCCGTCAGGCCGACCCGAGCGTCCGGGAACGCCCTGTCGGCACCGACATCGACCCCGACCGTCCACGAGGTCGTACGGGCCCGCCCTCTCCGGGCGGGCCCGTACCCGTGTCGCAGGTGCCCCACGCGGTCCGAGCGTCCCGGATGTCCCAGGGCGCTCCCGTGGCTCCGGCGCGGCCGGGTCAGCCCTGGAGGGCCTGCGCGGCGGCGATGCCCAGGGCCACGACCAGCGTCACGACCACGAAGACGAAGAGCCGCTGCCGCAGCAGCCGGGGGTTGGCCGGACGCCGTCCCGTGGACGTGCCCCGGGCCCCCGGGCGGGTGCCGGGCCGGGACTGGGGCGCCCGCGCGCCGTCCGTACGCGGCCCGGCCGACGGCCTTGCCGCACCGGCACCGCGCCCCCGCTCGGACGGCCGCTCCGGGTCCCGGTCCCGGGCGTCCCGCTCGGTGTACCGCTCGGTCGGCCGGAGCGTGTGCCGCTCCTCCGTCCGCTCCCGCTGCGCGGGAGGCCGGGAGGCGGGCAGCCCCTGGGCCTCGCGCGCCGCGATCTCCTTCAGCCGCATCGACAGCTGGAGCGTGCTGGGGCGGTCCTCCGGGTCCTTCGCCAGACAGGCCCGGATCAGCGGCGCCAGCGCGTCCGGCACCCCGTGCAACTGCGGCTCCTCGTGCACCACCCGGTAGAGCATGACCTCGGAACTGCCGTGCCCGAAGGGCGAGTCGGCCATCGCCGCGTACGCCAGGGTGGCACCGAGCGAGAACACGTCGGTGGCCGGGGTGACGGCCGCTCCGCGCACCTGCTCCGGAGCGAGGAAACCGGGCGAGCCGACGGCCGTCCCGACATGGGTGAGGGTGCTGGCCCCGGTGGCCCAGGCGATGCCGAAGTCGATGATCCGGGGGCCCTTGGGGGAGAGCAGGATGTTCGAGGGCTTCAGGTCCCGGTGCACCACCCCCGCCTCGTGGACGGCGACGAGCCCTTCCGAGAGCGCCGCCCCGATCGTGGCGACGTCGGCGGCGCGCAGCGGGCCCTCTTCGGCGACCCGGTCGTGCAGCGAGGGCCCGGGGACGTACTGGGTGGCGAACCAGGGGCGCTCGGCCTCCAGATCGGCGGCGACGAGACGGGCCGTGCAGCCGCCCCGGATGCGCCGGGCTGCCGACACCTCGCGGGCGAACCGCGACCGGAACTCCTGGTCCTCCGCCAGATCGGGCCGGATCACCTTGAGCGCCACCCGCTGTCCGCGCCGGTCGGACCCCAGATACACGACGCCCATCCCGCCGGCTCCCAGCCTGCGGTGGAGCCGGAACGACCCGACGATCCGCGGATCCTCGCGCCGGAGCCGCATCATCGCCATGTCCGTCCCCTCGTCCGTTCGACGTGGCACAGCTTACGTAGTGGCGCCCGCACGCGCTCATAGGCCGCGCCCTCGCACCGGATCGATTGTCGGTACGGAGCAGGCCGCGCCCTCCGCGCCCACCCGCGAGCCCACCCCAACCACCCACCGGGTCACCACACTTGACGGCTGATGAGGAACCGGCCCCGACGCCTCGGGGCCCGTCCGGGCGGCCCGGGGGAGCGGCCCGCGCACGGGACGCCCCGCGAAGTGACAGATGTCACGCCCCTCCGCCGTCCGGGGCCTGCGGCACACGACCCCTCCGGGAAGACCCCGGGTTTCGCGCCCCGGTCTCCACCCCTGGGAGTACATCGCGCGGACCTGAGTCATCCTCCTGGAGGCCCGTAAGTCGGTACGCGGGCATGACGTCCGGGCGCTCCCCGCTCCGTAATGTTGAGGTCAAGCGGCGGGTGCAGCACTCGTCCCCCGAGGTCACGCACCCGCCGCGCCAAGACGACAGGAGAGGAACCATGGCATTCACGGCACCGAGGACGACCGCCGGGCCTTCAGGCCGACGTCACCCCCTGGTGGCCACGGCCATGGTCCTCCCTCTCGCGGCCCTGCTCGTAGTCGTCTTCGGCGGCTGGGAAGCGGTGGTCACACAGGCGTCGTCCGTGGTCACGATGCTGGGGCGCTGACAGCGCCCCGGACCCGGGAGAGCGGCCCGGGTCGGGACATCCGGCCATCAGCCCCGTGGGGACGGGGGTGCGGCGGACGGCAGCGTGGGGCCGGTCAGCTGGGGAGCTGACCGGCCCCCTCGCGCGTTCCCGCCCGGACAGCCACCCGAACGTTCCCCCGACGGCTACCCCTCGCCCGTCCCCGCGAACGCCGACCGGCCGTCGAAGCGCACTCCTGCCGGACCTCCTGCCACGCGAGCGGTCCGGGTCCGCGACCCGTCCGACGGGCCGGAGCCCATCCGGTCGACCGCACTGCGCGCACCTGGGGCACATCGACCTGGGCCTGTTCTTCCCCGCAGGCCGCGCGCCCCGCACGTACCCGGAGGAGAGCTGACGGCTCTTCACCGTCCCCGGGAGAACCGGCCGCCCCCTCGCGCCTTCCGGCGAAGGCCGCCCGGCCTCCTCGGTCCCCGGGAAAGCCGGACACCCCTCGTTCCCGAGAGAGCCCGAGCACTCCGGTCGGCACCCGGGGGAGTGGCCACCCCCTCGCATCCTCCGGCGGAAGCCGCCCGCGTCACCGCTCCCCGAGGGAAGCCGACCGCCCCCTGAGGGAAGCCGACCGCTCGCTGAGGGAAGCCGACCGCCCCCGCCCGTACCCGTCCCGCTACGCTCCCGGCGTGGACCCCACCGCCCCGCCCCGCCCCCACGACCGCCCGGCCCGGACCCTGCCCGAGCGGCTCGCGGCCGTCGCGCACACGGTCGCCCACCGGTCCGGCACCCCCTGCTCCTGCCCGAGCGGCCTGGTCGGGGTGCTCGCCGACCGGGACGACGGCACCGTCGTACGCCACGGGGACCTGGTCGCCAAGGCGCACGCCCCCGGCACCGACCCGGACGAGCACCGCGCCCGCCTCGCGCTGGCCGCCCACCCGGACGTCTCCGGCGTCCTCCTGCCACCCCTGCCCGGCGGGCCCGGTGAACTGGACGGGCGTCCCGTCAGCCTCTGGCCCTACGGACCGCCGGTCGATCCGGCGGACCCCGACGCCGCGCCCTGGGAGGAGGCGGCGCGACTGCTCGCCCGGCTCCACCGCACGCCACCGCCCGACGGGGCGGCCCGGCTCCCGGAGTCGCGGGCCCCGCTCAAGGCGGCCCTCGCGGTCGGCCGGATGCGCGCGACGGCCCCTGAGCATCCGGCCGCCCCGACGGTCCTCGCCGCCTGGCACACCATCCCCGGCGTCCGGAGCGCCCGCGACGACGGTACGGCCCCCGGCCTCCGGGAAGTCCCCGGCGTCCCGCGCACCTCGGGTGTCCCCCATGCCCCCGCCCTCCAGGACCCCTCAGGCCTCCCGCGCAACCCCGACCTCCCGGGATCTCACGGCCCCCGCCTCCTCTGTCACGGCGACTTCCATCTCGGCCAACTGGTCCGTGGCGTCCGGTCCGTGTCCGCCGGGCCCTGGCGGCTCATCGACGTGGACGACCTCGGTCTCGGCGACCCGGCCTGGGATCTCGCCCGCCCCGCCGCCTGGTTCGCCGCGGGCATCCTGCCGCCGGAGGTCTGGTCCCGGTTCCTCGGCTCCTACCAGGAGGCGGGCGGCCCCGCCGTGGGCGCCGACCCCTGGGCCCGACTCGACCTGCCGGCCCGCGCCCTGACGGTCCAGACCGCCGCCCTGGCCCTCGCCAAATCGACCGCGCGGGGCCGCCCGCTCGACGAGGTCGAGGACGTGATGATCGACACCTGCGCCCGTATCGCGGGATTCCGAACCATTTCACCCACCGGGGCGTCCGCATAGGGTGAAGCCACCATTCGAACGGCGTAGTCAGGGAGTTGACCCGACCATGCAGTGCCCCAAGTGTCACGCGGCCATGCACACGTACAACCGCAACGGCGTCCAGATAGAGCAGTGCAGCGGCTGCCGGGGGATCTTCCTGGACTACGGCGAGCTGGAGGCCCTGACCCGTCTGGAGTCCCAGTGGGTCCAGCAGGCCCCGCCCGCGCCTCCCGCCCCGGGGGCCTACCCGGCGCAGCCCGCCCCCGCGGCCCCGGCCTGGGGTGCTCCGCAGCACGGCGGCCACCACGGTGGTCACCACGGCGGCGGCCACTACCGGCAGCGCGGCTTCGGCCGGATGCTCTTCTCCTCCTGAGCGGTTCCCAGCGGGAACGACGAAGCCCCCGGCCGCGAAGTGCGGCCGGGGGCTTCTCGATGGTGCGCGATACTGGGATTGAACCAGTGACCTCTTCCGTGTCAGGGAAGCGCTCTCCCGCTGAGCTAATCGCGCGGGACGCACACGAACCACCCGAAGGTACTGCGTGCTGCGTGCGCGATACTGGGATTGAACCAGTGACCTCTTCCGTGTCAGGGAAGCGCTCTCCCGCTGAGCTAATCGCGCGGGGGATCCGAAGACCCAGGACCCGAAGGTCCAGTGGACGATACTGGGATTGAACCAGTGACCTCTTCCGTGTCAGGGAAGCGCTCTCCCGCTGAGCTAATCGTCCTTGGAGGTGGAGACGGGATTTGAACCCGTGTAGACGGCTTTGCAGGCCGTTGCCTCGCCTCTCGGCCACTCCACCAGGAGTGAATACAGGGGTTCGGGAAGATCCCCCACATCGAGCGGACGACGAGATTCGAACTCGCGACCCTCACCTTGGCAAGGTGATGCTCTACCAACTGAGCCACGTCCGCTTGTCGTTTCCGTTTCGCTTGCGCGTCCCGGCGACGTGTTGAACTCTAGCGGATTCCTGGGCCAGTACAAAAACGCGTTTCCGCAGCGTGCTGACCTGCGGGCCGACGCGGGTGCCCGGCCGGGGGGCCCGGAGGGTCCGTACGGCGTTCACCCGGTGTGCACCCGCGGTGGCGGGGAGCCCCCGTCGCACGCCCCCGGTGCCGCTCCGGTGACCGACCTAGACTCGACACGTGTACGACCTTGCCCCTCTGGCCCGCTTCGGCGGCCTCGTCGCGACCGATCTCCGGGACGTCACCCACGACCCCGAGGCCCTGGACTCCGTCGGCTTCTGGGCCGTCTGCGCGGACTTCGAAGGGCGCCTGACCTGCGCCCGCTTCGGAGACGTGCGGCCCGACCCCGTCCCGCCGCCCGCCCAGGGCGCCTGGCGCGGGCCCGCCGCCGGTGACTGGACGTCCTCGCTCGACCGCGCCGCGTACATCGCGGGCGTCCGGCGCGTGCGCGAGCTCATCGCGCGCGGCGAGGTCTACCAGGCGAACCTCTGCCGGGTGCTGACCGCGCCGCTGCCGCACCCCGA
This sequence comes from Streptomyces sp. NPDC087215, assembly GCF_044744885.1. Classification (NCBI taxonomy): domain Bacteria; kingdom Bacillati; phylum Actinomycetota; class Actinomycetes; order Kitasatosporales; family Streptomycetaceae; genus Streptomyces; species Streptomyces sp. NPDC087215. The sequence goes on along the minus strand of NZ_JBIUZD010000009.1, from coordinate 168,899 downwards.
CTCCGCCGACGTCGACGCCCTGACCTCGCTCCTCGCGCGCGGCAACCCCGCCCCGTACGCGGGAACGATCCGGCTGCCCGCCCACGGCGTGGAGATCGCCACCGCCTCCCCCGAGCTCTATCTGCGCAGGGAGGGGGCGCTCCTCTCCTCCGGGCCCATCAAGGGGACCGGCAGGACCGCCGACGACCTCCTCCCCAAGGACCACGCGGAGAACGTGATGATCGTCGACCTGGTCCGCAACGACCTGGGGCGCGTCAGCGAGACCGGCTCCGTCGCCGTCCCCGAACTCTGCGCCGTCGAGGAGCACCCGGGTCTGGTCCACCTCGTCTCCACGGTCACCGGCACGCTGCGCGAGGGCGCGGGCTGGCCGGACCTGCTCACCGCGACCTTTCCGCCCGGCTCCGTCACCGGCGCGCCCAAGTCGAGCGCGCTGCGGATCATCGAAGCCCTGGAGACCGCGCCGCGCGGGCCCTACTGCGGGGGGATCGGCTGGGTGGACGCCGACGCGGGCACCGGTGAGCTGGCCGTCGGCATACGGACCTTCTGGATCGACCGCCCGGAGGGCGTGCTGCGCTTCGGGACCGGCGCCGGGATCACCTGGGGCTCGGACCCCGAGCGCGAGTGGGAGGAGACCGAGCTCAAGGCGGCCCGGCTGGTCGCGATAGCGTCGGGCGTCCACGAGTCGGGCGCCCCTGGGGCGAGCGGAAAGGCCATTTCTCGATGAAACTCTGGGTCAACGGCGGACTGTACGACGAGGAGGCCGCCCGGGTCTCGGTGCTGGACCACGGGCTGACCGTCGGCGACGGCATCTTCGAGACGGTCAGGGCCGAGCGAGGAGAAACGTTTGCTCTCACTCTTCACCTGGAGCGGCTCACCCGCTCCGCGCGCGGCCTGGGACTGCCCGACCCGGACCTCGACGAGGTCCGCCGGGCCTGCGCCGCCGTCCTTGAGGCCAACCCGATGCCGCTCGGCAGGCTGCGCATCACGTACACCGGCGGTCTCTCCCCGCTCGGCTCGGAGCGTGGCGACGCGGGTCCCGGTCTGGTCGTCGCCCTCGGGGAGACCGGCCGCCGCCCCGACTCCACCGCCGTGATCACCGTCCCCTGGACGCGCAACGAGCGCGGCGCCCTCACCGGCCTCAAGACCACCTCGTACGCCGAGAACGTGGTCGCCCTGGCGAGGGCGAAGGAACGGGGCGCGTCCGAGGCGCTCTTCGCCAACACGGTCGGACAGCTCTGCGAGGGCACCGGCTCCAACGTCTTCGTCGTGGTCGACGGGCGGATCCTCACCCCGCCGGTCGCCTCCGGCTGCCTGCCGGGCATCACCCGCGCCCTCGCCGTCGAGTGGACGGGCGCCGTGGAGACCGATCTGCCGCTGGACGTCCTGGAGAGCGCCGAGGAGGTCTTCCTGACCTCGACCCTCCGTGACGTCCAGGCGGTCCACCGGATCGACGGGCGCGAGCTGTCCCCGGCGCCCGGCCCCGTCACCGCCAAGGCCATGCGGGTCTTCGACGAGCACGCGGCCCGGGACCGGGACCCGCGCCTCGGGTAAAACCTGATGACGGACGGCCCCGGGATGGGTAGAACGTCTCTGATGACCACCACCCTGCGGCCGGCCGAGCCGCTTCAGCAGAGGCCCGACGGCGGCCGTTCCCGCACCTACGACGTATGTGTGAACAGTCGCCGCGTCGGCTCCGTCCACCTTTCCACCGACCCCGGCTTCGGCGCCGCCTCGGGTCTGATCGAACGCCTCGGGATCGACGAGGCGGACCGGGGGCGCGGCCGGGGCGCCGTCGCCGCGCTGGCCTCCGAGGAGGTGCTGCGCGGCTGGGGCTGCGTGGAGGTGCAGATATCGGTGCCCGCCGACGCCGTGGCCGCGCTGCGGACGGCCGGCTCGCTCGGCTACACCGAGCGCAGCCGGAACATGGTCAAGGAACTGCCCGAGGAGCCGCCCGCCCTGCCGGAGGGCGTCGAGGTGCGGCCGATGACCGGTGAGGAGTACGAGGTCTGGGAGGCGCGGGCCAAGGAGGGCTTCGCGCGGAGCTGGATCGACCGGGGCGTCCCCGAGGAGCAGGCCCGCGCCAAGGCGGAGGCCAGCCACCGCAAGTACCTTCCCGAGGGCCTGGCCACACCGGGCGTCGCGATCCACGTGGTCGTCCGGGACGGACGGTCCGCCGGATTCCTGTGGACCGGCCGGATCGAACTGGAGCCGGGGCACTGGGCGGCCTTCGTGTACGACATCGAGGTCGGCGCGGAGCACCGGGGCCTGGGCTACGGCCGGGCGCTGATGCTGCTGGCCGAGCGGGTCGCGCGGGAGGCCGGGGAGACCCGGCTCGGACTGCACGTCTTCGCGGGCAACACCCCGGCGATCCGGCTCTACGAGTCGCTGGGCTTCCGTGTGACCTACGTCAACAGTGCCAAGGAACTGCGGTAGGGCGGTAGAGGAGGGGCGTCGGCGGGCCTCGGGCGGCCGGGTGCGGGGCCGTCGTGCCGGGGCGGCCGGGTGCGGGGCCGTCCGCCGGGGGCCGCCGTCCCGGGCCCGCCAGGCCGCCGCCACGCGCGCGGCCCGGCCGGGACCGTCGTCCGGCGGGGTGTCAGCCGTTCAGGAGACGGTCGGCGATCTCCTCGACGCGCTCCCGCAGACCGTCCTGGCTCTGGCCGCCGTCCAGACGCTCGCCGCCGATGATGTACGTCGGGGTGCCGGTGACCTTGATCGCCTTGCCCTCGGCCTCGTCGGCGTCGACGGTCAGGAGGTGCCGTCCGTCGATCAGGGCGGTGTCGAACTCCTCGGCGTCCAGGCCCAGTTCCCCGGCGATCTCCAGGAGCACCGGCTCGCCCCGGTCGGCGAGGTCCTCGGTCCTGGCGAGCAGCGCCGCCACGTACGGCCAGCCCTCGCCCTGCGCCACGGCCTCCTCCGCGGCCTGCGCGGCGGCGTACGCGTGCTTGTGCTTCGCGAGCGGGAAGTGCCGCAGCTGTACGTCGAGCCGGTCGCCGTACTTCTCGCGGAGCGCGCGGACGTCGTCGAGGGCCTGGAAGCAGTCGGGGCACTGGAGGTCGAACCACGCCTCCAGGACGACGGGGGAGGCGGATGCGGTGGTGATGTCACTCATGGGAGCAGTCTCCCTCACCGGGACCTGGGGAGGAGATCCGGAGGGGAGGACCCGGAGATCTCCCTGAGACCGGGCGCGGACCATGGCCCCGGAGGGTCCCGGCGGTGCACGATGGAAGGGACGCAATAACCCCTGACCTGGAGGACCGCATGATCGCCGAGACCATCTGCTCCGCGGCGGCCGCGGCGGGCCTGGGTATCGCCGCGATCTCGGCGTACCGGAAGCGTTTCCTGTCCGCCGCCCGGATCGCGGCCTATGCCCTGGTGCCGCTCGGCCTCGTGATGACGGGCGCGGTCCAGTGGATCGCGGACACGGCGTTCAGCCCGGTCGCCTGGGCGGGCTTCGGCGTGCTCGGCGCCGCGTGGCTGCTGTTCCTGTCCACCCGGGCCGTCGAGCGCCGCAGGGCCGTCCGCAAGGGGAGCGCCGACGGGAGCGGGACGAGAGCCGTGGCCCCCGGCGCGTCGACGCCCTCGCGTGCCGTGGCGGCCAAGCCTCCGGCGGGCCAGAGCACCGGAGAGGATTTCAGCGACATCGAGGCGATTCTGAAGAAGCACGGAATCTGATCACTTCTGGCGGTTCCGGTGTCCGTCCTGGATCCGTGATCCACGGGAAGGAGTGAACAGCCCCCGCGATGGGGCGTTTTCCTGGATTTCCCGCCCCTGGCGTGCGCGATCATCCCCGGAGATGCTGGATACCTCGCGGGAGACCGCCCCCGCCGCCACCGATGCCCCCGACGAAGAGCCGCGCGGCTGCCTGTTCGCGCTCTCCCAACCACCCCTCATGATCTTTCTCGGGGTGATCGGATGTCTGCTGCTCGTGGCCTCCGTGCACGACCTCTTCGTGCTGTGACCGGCCCGCTCCGTGCCGCGACCGGGCCCTGTCGTGCCGTGACCGGGCCCGGCGCGTGGTCCGTGCGCTTCACCGTGGTCCGTGCCGCTCGCGCGGCCCGTGGCGCGGGAGCGGTTCCCGCCGTGCGCCCTGTGGCGAGGTGGCGCACGCTGAGGCGGTGCGCGGCGGAGGTCAGCCCGCCGCTTCCTTGCGGCGTGCGCGGTAGGCGGCCACGTGCAGCCGGTTGCCGCAGGTGCGGCTGTCGCAGTAGCGGCGGGAGCGGTTGCGGGAGAGGTCGACGAAGGCCCGGCCGCAGTCCGGCGCCTCACAGCGCCGCAGCCGCTCCTGCTCGCCCGCCACGACGATGAACGCGAGGGCCATCCCGCAGTCCGCCGCGAGGTGGTCCGCCACCGAGGCGCCCGGCGCGAAGTAGTGCACGTGCCAGTCGTAGCCGTCGTGGTCCGTGAGCTGCGGGGTGGTGCCCGCGCCCGCCACCAGCTGGTTGATCAGCGGAGCCGCGATCCGGGCCTCGGGCGCGGAGAAGACCGCCGCGAACTTCCCGCGCACCTGGCGCACGGCCTCCAGATCGGCGGGTCCGAGCCGTCCCACGTCGCTGACCTTGTGGGCGCTCAGGAAGGCGTACAGCCCCGGCAGGTCCGCGAGCTCGTCGGCGCGGTCGCCCTGGGACGCGGTGTTCATCAGATCGACAACGGTGTCGAGGGCGATCCGGGTGTCGTGGGGGATCAGCACGTTTCGCTCCCTGGCCGGCCACGGGCGGGCGCCCGCGGAATGGCGCTGACTTTAGCGTGACCGGGAAACGGCCAACGGCGCCCTCCACCGCGCCGGCTGCGCGGTGGTGAGCGCCGGTGTCGTGCCTGGGTTACTGCCCGCGCGGTGCCGTCGCCCCGAGTTCGGACGGCGCCGCGCGGCTCCCGGCCTGGCTCAGCTGTCGGCCAGGATGTGGGAGAGCTCCGTATCGAGATCGAAGTGCCGGTGCTCGGTGCCCGGTGGCACGGCGGCGTCGGTCCGCTTCAGGAACGACTCCAGGGCCCTCGCCGGGGCCTCGAGCAGGGCTTCTCCCTCGGGAGAACTCAGTGCGATGCAGACGACTCCCTGCCCGTGACTACGGGAGGGCCAGACTCGGACGTCGCCCGTGCCGGTGGGCCGGTGCAGCCCCTCGGCGAGAAGGTCGCGGGCGAAGACCCACTCGACCGTCTCCTCGGCTCCGGTGTGGAAGGTGGCGTGCACGGCATACGGATCGGCCGTGTCATACCGCAGGCCCGCGGGTACAGGCAGTGAGGACTCGCTCGACACAACGAGGCGCAGGTGCAGCTCGCAGCTGACCGTGGTGTTCATAAGCGCCAGGGCCTTTCGCTCAGTGTGCGCTCGGGGATTCGCACGTCGGCGAAATCGACATGCCACCTCTGGGGTCGTTGTAAACCCCTCTGTCGGTTTTGTGGTTGTTCGGGTCGCTCGTACGGAAGCGTGTGACCTGGGGTAATACCGCCATTCCGGCGAGGGGCCGCCGTCCGGTAAGTTGGGGTCATGAATGCGGAGAGTGACGAGCGCACCGGGGAGTCCGCAGACGGCCAGGAAGCCGAACTGGGATCCCGCGCACCGAAGTTCATCAAGTCCCGGCGGGGCCTGCACCTGAGCTGGCAGGTCGGCGTCTTCATCGTGGGGCTCGCCGTGGTCGGCGCCGGAGTGCTCATGCTGGTGCTGCCGGGGCCGGGCTGGCTGGTCATCTTCGCCGGCATGGCGATCTGGGCGACCGAGTTCGTCTGGGCACAGCTCGTGCTCCGCTGGACCAAGCGCAAGGTGACCGAGGCGGCACAGCGCGCTCTCGACCCCAAGGTCCGGCGCAGGAACATCATCCTGACCAGCGTCGGCCTGGTGATCATCGGCGTCCTGCTCGGCGTCTACCTCTGGAAGTTCGGCATCGTCATGCCGTGGAAGATCGCCGAGTGACCTCGGAGCGGTACGGAAGCACCGCTGACATGCGGTAATGTTTGCGGTGCGCCGGGGCGATTAGCTCAGCGGGAGAGCACTTCGTTCACACCGAAGGGGTCACTGGTTCGATCCCAGTATCGCCCACCCGGACCGAAGGCCCGGAGACGGAACACCGTCTCCGGGCCTTCGGCGTTCCCCCGCTCACCGCATCCGCGTCACCCGGTCCCGCAGCCTCCGCGCGTCCCGCAGCCGCTGCTCGTAGGTGGCGCCCACCGCCAGCAGCAGCAGCCCGGCCAGCGCGGGCGGCAGCCAGCGCGGCAGCGCGCCCACCGTCCGCACCACGTACGGCGCCAGCTCGTGCAGCCCGTCGAGGGCGAGCACCGCACCACCGAGCACCAGCAGCGCCTGGAGCCGGAACCGCGCCCCGAGCAGGGTCACCGCCAGGGCCGCGAGCCCCAGGAGCAGCGGGCGCGGCCAGCCCGGGTCCGACCAGGCCGCGGCCAGTCCCGGCAGCAGCGTCGCCGCGAGACCGGGGCCGTACGCCGTCCAGGACGAGGCCGCCGGGTCGCGCCGCCGCCGCAGGAGGCCGACGACCAGCGCGGGAACGGTCACCGGCAGCGTGTACGCCTCCGGGGCCGTCACCCCCCACACCGCGAGCCGGACCCAGGCGGCCGCGAGGAACAGCGCCGCGGCCGTCCACGAGGCGAAGCGCCGCCGCTCGGGGCGCAGCGCCGTCGCCGCCGCGATCAGCCCGCCGAGGGCCAGCGCCGCCGCGAGGAACGCGGGCCGGGGCGCGGCGAGCCCGAGGGCCGCGAGTCCCACCGTGCCACCGGTGATCTCGACCGGCAGTGCCACCCGGCGGTCCTTGGCCCCGACGAGCGCCGTCGCCGCCGGGACCGGCAGCAGGGCGAGCGCCGTCCAGTGCGGGGCGAACCCGGCGGCAGCCGCCACCGCGCAGACGAACCCGGTCGCCACCGCCACCGCGCCGCAGGCCGAGACGGTCCCCCGAACGTCCCCCGCGAACACGGCCACCCCCACGAGCAGCGCGAACACCAGGCCGAGCACGGTGAACGTGGCACCCCGGACGTCCAGTGCGAACGCCAGCGCACCCATCGCGGACACCAGGCCGACGGCGTACGCGGCCCACCCGAGGACCACGCCGGGCTCCGGCGCGGCGACGGGCGTCCGGGGCCGCGAGGACGCTGCGGTGGGACTGGTGGGGCCCGTGGGCTCCTTCCGCGTGGTGGCGTCGTCCGGTCGCCCGGCAGCGTCTCCCGTCGCCGTCGCCGTCGCCGTCGCCGTCGCCGTCGCAGCCGTCGCCAGGAAGCCGGAAGCCGTACGGGGGTCCACGGCGTCGGCCGCGTTCGCCGCCGCCGGGGAGCCGGGGGTCGCCTCCCCGGGGGTCGCCCGCGATGTCCGCGCGCCGGGGCGGCCGAGGCCGCGTGCCAGGGGACCCGGCCGGACGGCGCAGGCCAGGGCCGCCGCCGTGGTCAGGAGCTGAAGGGCGAGCGTCACCGCGTACGGCGGTTCCAGCACGACGGGCAGCGCGGTGAGGAGCGCCCAGGCGAGGACGAGCGCGCCGCAGCGGGCCCAGAGCCGGGGGACCGCCACCAGGACCAGAGCGGCCACCGCCAGGACCAGGGCGGCCGTCGCCGGGTACGACGGGAGGACCGGCCCCGCGTGCTCGCCCGACCAGACGGGCGTCCGCCGGACCAGCGGCCCCAGCGCGCCCGCCACGACCGGCGGCAGCGCCCAGACGAGCCCCAGCGCCGCCACGGCGGCCCCCGCGACCGCCAGACCCGCGCGCACCTCGTCCGGCAGCCGGACGCCGACGGCACCCGCCCGCCACACCGACGCCAGGAGCAGCCCGCACAGCACGTACCCCGGCACCGCCCAGTCCGGGGCGAGCGCGGCACGCAGCAGACCACCGGAGGCCGTCACCGCCGCCAGACCGGCGACGACCGCCCCCGCCACCGCGAACGCCGGTCTCCGGCAGGCCGCGTACAGCACCGCCGCCGCACCCGTCAGGAGCAGCGCCGCGCCGCTCCACGGCGCGGTCAGCGACAGCCCGCCGCCCGCCAGGAGCGCCCAGCCGCCCAGCATCGCCGCACCGGCCGAGGCCGTGATCCGCGCCGCCACCGGGCGGGCCCACAGGACCACCGCGCCGTCCGCCGCGGCCGTGACCAGCGCCGCCCACGCGAAGGCCGTCGGCCCGCCGCCCGCCGCGAGGACCCCCAGGAGCAGCGGCAGCTGCCCGGCGACCACGGCCGCAGGGAGCGGTGTCCGCAGCCGGGAGAGCCCCGTACCGTACGCGGCCCACGCGCCCGCCAGGACGGCCGAGGCCACCGCCGCGTAACCGAGGCCGTCCGTGTCCGTCAGCGCCACCCGGTGCAGCGCGTACGCGTCGAGCACCGTCAGGGCCAGGCCCAGCGCCGCCACGGACTCGGCCGTCGAGACCAGGCCCCGGCGCAGCAGCGCCACCGGCGCCACCAGCGCCGCCGAGGTCACCACGGACAGGACCGCGGCCCGGCCGCCGATCCCCATCGAGCCCCAGCTCACCAGGGTGAAGGCGACCGCGGCGATGGTCAGGAGCGTCCCGCCGAGCGTCAGCAGCACGTTCTGCGCGCCGCGCGGCGTCGAGTCCGCGACCGGTGCGCGCGCCCCGGCCGCAGCCACCACCGCGACCGGAGTGCGGAGGGCCTGGAGGAGCCAGGCGCGGCGGGCCAGCAGCGTGGACCGGCGCGCGTCGAGACGGGCCAGCTCGCGGTCGACGAGCACCAGCTCGTCGGCGGGCGGCAGTGAAGTGTTCATGGCCGGAGTGTGGCTCCCGCCACACCGGGCCGGGATGCGTTCCGGTACTCATCTTCCGGTCCCCGCCGACTGAGTACGTCCACACTGGAGGCATGGACCGGTACCGGTATCGCTTCCGCAGCGTCTGGCGGCTTGCCGCCCCGCCCGACGCCGTCCGGGCCGTCCTCGAACGCGCCGAGGAGTACCCCGACTGGTGGCCGCAGGTCCGCGAGGTCGTCCCCGTCGACGACACCACCGGCGCCGCCCGCTTCCGCTCCCTGCTCCCGTACGACCTCTTCGTCACCGTCCGGGCCCTGCGCCGCGAGCCCCGGGTCCTGGAGGTCGCCCTCCACGGCGACCTGGAGGGCTGGGCCCGCTGGACCCTCACCCCGGACGGGACCGGCACCCGCGCCCTCTACGAGCAGGAGGCCGAGGTCCGCACCCCGCTCCTGAGGGCCCTCGCCGTCCCCGGGCGGCCCCTCTTCCGCGCCAACCACGCCTGGATGATGCGCCGCGGACGCAAGGGGCTCACCGCCCGGCTGTCATCGGGCTGAATTTGAAAGCCGGGAGCGGAGCCCTGTATGGTTCAACCCGTTCCCGGGCGATTAGCTCAGCGGGAGAGCACTTCGTTCACACCGAAGGGGTCACTGGTTCGATCCCAGTATCGCCCACCGGGAGAGGCCGGTCCGTCGAAAGACGGACCGGCCTCTGTCATGTGTCAGGCGGCCGTGTCCAGTTCCGGCCGCAGCGGCCACGCGGGGTCCACCGTCTCCGGCGTCCCCTGACGGGTGAACCAGGCCTGGAGCCCCCGCGCCTGCGCCGCGTGCCACACCGTCTGGAGGGTGTGCAGCTCGGCCGGGGTCAGCCGCTCCAGACGCGACGAGAAGCGCCGCGCCACCGCCCGTACGACGTCCAGCGCCGCCGTGGCGTCCGCCGCCGCGTCGTGCGCCCCCGTCAACTCCACCTCGTAGTGCGCGCACAGGTCCGTCAGCGTCCTGCGGCCCTTGCGGTAGCGGTCCAGGTGCTTGTCCAGGACCCGGGGGTCCAGCACGCACAGCGGCCTCCCCGCCAGATAGGTGCCGAGCGTGGACGCCCGGTGCCTGCGCAGCTCCCGGTCGAGGATCGTCAGGTCGAAGGGCGCGTTCATCACCACCACCGGCCGCCCCGCCACCGACTGCTCGGTCAGCGCCCGCGCCAGCTCCTCCATCACCGGGGCGGGCCACCGCCCGTTCCGCTGGAGGTGATCGTCCGTCAGGCCGTGCACGGCCGTGGCCCCCTCGGGCACCGGTATGCCCGGATTGACCAGCCAGCGCGTCACCCTCGGCCGTGTCCCCGTCGCGTCCTGCACGACCAGGGCGGCCGACACGATCCGGTCGCCCTCGACGTCGATCCCCGTGGTCTCCGTGTCGAAAGCGGCCAGGGGCCCCTCGTACCACTGCATCGTCATCCCCGAACTCCCTGCACATGTGCGGCAGATGGCCAACCCTCTGCCCCGGAACGGTGATACCCGGACCGTTTGCGCCGTACGCGGACCGGTCACAACAGAAGGGACGGGGAAGGAAAACGACATGGCGCTCGCCCAGCCCGAGCCGGGAGGGCTGCCGTCCCAGCGGCCCGCTCCGACGCGCGGCTCACTCGCCACCACAGCCTGCATGGAGACCCTCCAGGTGGGATACCTGCACGCCGTCGCCGCCGCGGCCGGCTGCTCGCTCTCCCAGCCCTTTCCGGACAACGGCATCGACTGGCACGTGAGCCACAGCGCTCCCGGCCACACCGTCGACGACGAAGTGACCATCAAGGTGCAGCTCAAGTGCACCTACCAGCTGCCCCCGCGCACCCCCGGGACCGCCCCCGGGGCGTTCTCGTTCACCCTCGACAACGACCACCTGGTGAAACTCGCCAGAACCCCGGTGGCGGTGCACAAGATCCTGGTCGTGATGCTCGTCCCCAGAGCCCCCGAGGAATGGCTCAGCGCGAGCCACGACCGGCTCGGCCTGCGCCACTGCTGCTACTGGACCAACCTGGCCGGACACCCGGTCACGGGACGGCGCCGGACCACCGTCCGCGTCCCCACGGCACGGATCTTCGACGACCGGGCGCTCTGCGAGATCATGACCCGGATCGGCGGGGGAGGGAGACCTTGATGCACCGGCCGACCGACGAACCAGGACCGGGGAACGACGGGTACGGGTACGGGCGCGGCCCCGTGCCCGTACCCCCGTCCCACCGGCCCCATCCGGCACCCGGCGACCCGCCCGGCCCCTGGACCGGGGTCCCCGCCGCGCCCGCCGGACCCTGGGCCGACGTCCAGGGCGCCCCCGACCCCGACCGGGTCGACCCCCGAGTCCTCGGCGCCCTCCTCGCCCGCCACGGCTGGCGGCGGCGCGGCGGGGCGCCCGGCCGTTACGGCCGCTGGACCCCACCCGGCGACGGCCCCGGCACCAGCCTCCTGGTGCCGGAGAACCGCGCCTTCCCGGACTGCGACGATCTGCTCGGCGAGGCACTCACCGCCCTCGCCCGCAGCGCCGAGCCCTCCGCCCGCGAGGTCCTCACCGGCCTCGCCGTGCCCAGCGACGAGATCCGCTGGTGGCGGGACGTGCCCCCGGGCCCCTCCGGTACCGTCCCCTGGACCGTGCAGGAACAGCTCAGGTCGGCCGCCCGCCAGCTCCTCCTGGCCGGGGCCCTCGCCGTCCGCGGCCGGGCGGGCTACCACGGGGCACGGCACCGGCGCCCCGCCCACGCGTCCCTGGAGACGGTCGTCGTGGGCGCCGCCCCCGGCGGGCGCGGCCTCACCGCCTACCTGCCGGTGGACCCCGGCCGTGCGATAGCCGTACGGCTCCACCACGCGCTCCACGCGGCCCGCGAGGCCACCGACTACCAGCGCGCCACCGGCGGCATGGAGGCCTTCGACGCCGCCGTCGGCGCGGGCGTCAGCAGGGAGCTCACCGAGGCCCTCGTCGCCCTCGTCCGGGGCACCGAGGGCGCCCTCGTCGCGCTGGCCTGGGCGCCGTCGGCCGGGACGCCGGAGGGCTGCGCGGCCCGGCCCGAACCGGTCGAGTTCTCGCCCGGGGACCTGCCCGCGCTGCGCGAGGCGAGCGCCCGCTACCTCACGGACGAGCCCTCCGTCCCGGTCCGGCTCACCGGCGCCGTCGTACGGCTGCGCCGGTCCGGGCCGCGCGGCGAGGGCACCGTACGCCTCCGGGTGCTCGGCGGGGCGGAGGTCCCGCACGTCCGCGTCGCCCTCGACGAGGAGGGCTACCGGACGGCCGGCCACGCCCATCTGCTCGGGCTCCCGATCCGGGTCGCCGGGCGGCTGGAGAGCAGGGGCGGCTTCCGCCGTCTCACCGACGCGTCCGGGGTCGTGCCCGTCCAGGTCGACGAGACGGAACGGGACCGGCTGATGAAGTCGCTCCAGGAGAACCTCGACTTCTTCGAGGAGGCCTGCGGCCCGGACGAGGACCTCCCCTGAGCCCACGGGCCGGGCGGGGGAGGGCCGGGGCTCCGGGCCCGTGTTCCCGCACGTCCGGTGCGTGCGCCGGGGGAGCGCCGGGAGAACGGGCCCCGGCACCGTCCGCGTAACCCTTTCGCGGGGAGGGGGGACCCGTCGGTAGGATCGGCCGTGCGCGGCACCTCGTCTCTGTCGCGCATCGTCGGTGCCGGCACATCGTGTCTGCCTGCGCCCCTAGGTATGGAGTACCCGTGTCTGAAGTCCGTGTGACCGTCCAGTCCGCCTCGGATCAGGAGGAGAGGACGGTGAGCGCGGGCACCACCGCCGGCGCCCTGTTCGCCGACGACCGCACCGTCGTCGCCGCCCGTGTCGGCGGCGAGCTGAAGGACCTTTCGTACGAGCTCGCCGACGGCGACGCCGTCGAGGGCGTCGAGATCTCCTCCCCGGACGGTCTCGACATCCTGCGCCACTCGACCGCCCACGTCATGGCCCAGGCCGTGCAGGAGCTCTTCCCCGAGGCCAAGCTGGGCATCGGCCCGCCGGTCAGGGACGGCTTCTACTACGACTTCGACGTCGAGAAGCCCTTCACCCCCGAGGACCTCAAGGTCATCGAGAAGAAGATGCAGGAGATCCAGAAGCGCGGCCAGCGCTTCGCCCGCCGCGTGGTGTCCGACGAGGACGCCCGCACGGAGCTGGCGGACGAGCCGTACAAGCTGGAGCTCATCGGCATCAAGGGAGCCGCGTCGACCGACGACGGTGCGAACGTCGAGGTGGGCGGCGGCGAGCTGACCATCTACGACAACCTGGACGCCAAGACCGGCGAGCTGTGCTGGAAGGACCTGTGCCGGGGGCCGCACCTGCCCACCACCCGGAACATCCCGGCGTTCAAGCTGATGCGGAACGCCGCCGCCTACTGGCGCGGCAGCGAGAAGAACCCGATGCTCCAGCGCATCTACGGCACCGCCTGGCCGTCGAAGGACGAGCTGAAGGCGCACCTCGAATTCCTCGTCGAGGCCGAGAAGCGCGACCACCGCAAGCTCGGCAACGAGCTGGACCTGTTCTCCGTCCCGGACGAGATCGGCTCCGGGCTCGCGGTCTTCCACCCCAAGGGCGGCATCATCCGCCGGGTCATGGAGGACTACTCGCGCAGGCGGCACGAGGAGGAGGGCTACGAGTTCGTCTACACGCCGCACGCCACCAAGGGCAAGCTGTTCGAGAAGTCGGGCCACCTGGACTGGTACGCCGAGGGCATGTACCCCCCCATGCAGCTCGACGAGGGCGTGGACTACTACCTCAAGCCCATGAACTGCCCGATGCACAACCTGATCTTCGACGCGCGCGGCCGCTCGTACCGCGAGCTGCCGCTGCGGCTGTTCGAGTTCGGCACCGTGTACCGGTACGAGAAGTCCGGTGTCGTGCACGGTCTGACCCGCGCCCGCGGCTTCACCCAGGACGACGCGCACATCTACTGCACCCGCGAGCAGATGGCGGAGGAGCTGGACAGGACCCTCACCTTCGTCCTGAACCTGCTCCGCGACTACGGTCTGACCGACTTCTACCTGGAGCTGTCGACCAAGGACCCGGAGAAGTTCGTCGGCTCCGACGAGGCGTGGGAGGAGGCCACCGCCGTCCTCCAGCAGGTGGCCGAGAAGCAGGGCCTGCCGCTGACCCCCGACCCGGGCGGCGCCGCGTTCTACGGCCCGAAGATCTCCGTGCAGGCGCGGGACGCCATCGGCCGCACCTGGCAGATGTCGACCGTGCAGCTGGACTTCAACCTGCCGGAGCGCTTCGACCTGGAGTACACCTCGCCGGACGGCACCAAGCAGCGCCCGGTCATGATCCACCGTGCTCTGTTCGGTTCCATCGAGCGGTTCTTCGCGGTGCTCCTGGAGCACTACGCGGGCGCCATGCCGCCGTGGCTGGCCCCCGTGCAGGCGGTCGGCATCCCGATCGGCGACACCCACGTCGACTACCTCCAGGACTTCGCCGTCGAGGCGCGGAAGAAGGGCCTGCGGGTGGACGTGGACGCGTCCTCGGACCGGATGCAGAAGAAGATCCGCACCCACCAGAAGCAGAAGGTCCCGTTCATGATCATCGTCGGTGACGACGACATGGCCGCCGGTACCGTCTCCTTCCGGTACCGCGACGGCTCGCAGGAGAACGGCATCGCGCGCGACGAGGCCATCGCCAAGCTCCTCGACGTGGTGGAGCGCCGCGTCCAGGTGTGACCCGGACACCCGTGCGACGGGTCCTGGCGTGACCCGAGCGGTCGTGTGACGGATCAGGCCCCCGGGGGACTCCCCGGGGGCCTCTTCTCGTCCTCCCGGGTGAACGCCTGGATCAGCCACGAGGAGAAGGAACCCGTCACCGCGCCCAGCAGCGCCAGACCGCAGGCCATCACGCCGACCGCCGTCACCCTGCCCGCCGGGGTCACCGGCACCGCGTCCCCGTATCCCACGGTCGCGAGCGTGGCGCAGGTCCACCACACCGCGTCCCCGAAGGTACGGATCGAGGCGCCCGGCGCGTCCACCTCGTAGTGGTAGACGGTGAGCGCCCCGGCGAAGCCGAGCAGGGTCGTGGAGAGACCGGCGTACACCATCACGCGCGCGTAGAGGCCGAGCCGGGGCTTCTCGCGGCGGCGCTGGATCCGGTCGTAGGCGCTCACCGTGCGCACCGGCCGCAGCAGCGGCAGGATCAGCACCACCGTGTCCAGGAGATGGGCGCGGACGAAGCGGAACGGGCCGAGACCGCTGAGCCGGAGCCGTACCGCGTAGTCCACGCCGAACAGCGCCCAGGAGGCGAGGGTGAGGGCGAGGCAGAGGTCGAGCCAGCCCTGCGGGAGCTGGTGGCGGGCGAGGATCCGGACCGCGTACCCCGCGAGATAGACCAGGGACGCCACGGCGAGCGGGGTCTCCATGCGGCGGTCCCAGCGCTCCTGGCGGGGCGGTTTCGGCGGCCTTTCGCTCATCGGATCAGCATGGACGCTGCACGGATCTTCCGCCCCGGCGACACGTTCCGAACGGGCGACGCAATATGCTGCACGGCATGACGACTGAGCCGGAGCAGCAGATCGGAGTGGGGACGCCGGACGCGTTCCAGCGCCTGTGGACGCCTCACCGGATGGCGTACATCCAGGGCGAGAACAAGCCCACCGGACCGGGCGCCCAGGACGGCTGCCCGTTCTGTTCGATCCCGGCGAAGTCCGACGAGGACGGGCTGGTGATCGCGCGCGGCCGGAGCGTGTACGCGGTCCTCAACCTCTACCCGTACAACGGCGGGCACCTGATGGTCGTCCCCTACCGGCACGTCGCCGACTACACGGACCTGGACGTGGCGGAGACCGGCGAGCTGGCCGACTTCACCAAGCGCGCGATGGTCGCGCTGCGGGCGGCGTCCGGGGCGCACGGCTTCAACATCGGCATGAACCAGGGGGCCGTCGCGGGCGCCGGGATCGCCGCCCATCTGCACCAGCACCTGGTGCCGCGCTGGGGCGGGGACACCAACTTCATGCCGGTCGTCGGGCACACCAAGGTGCTGCCGCAACTTCTCGCCGACACCCGGAAGATGCTGGCCGACGCCTGGCCCGCCACCGTCTGAGCCCTTCACGGCACGCGTACGGCGAGGAGCCCGGGGCCCCTCGCCGTACGGTCGTGTCAGGCGTCGTAGACGTCGGCCTTCTTCGGGCCCGGCTCCTGGATGCCGCCGCTGAGGGCCAGCGAACGGCTGGTGAAGCGGTCCGTGTCCACACCGTGCTCGTCGAGCATCTTCAGCGTCGCGGAGTGGACCGCGCGCAGCACCGGTGTCGCCATGCGGATGGCGTCGTCGGCCATGAAGCGGTTCTTCCACAGCGGGCCCGCCCAGACGTGCCGCAGCCCGAACGGCTCGGGCAGCACCATCTTCCCGCCCAGGAACTCCAGGATCGGCGGATACCAGGTCAGCGGGGCGCGCACCGCGAGGCGGACGATGTCGTCGGTGCCGAGCAGCGGCTGCTGGACCGTACGCGTCTCCCAGAAGCGGACGGCCTTGGAGACCTCCTTGGTCTTCGCCGCGGGCTTCCCGCTGAACAGGCCGTGCACCGGGCCGAGCGCGTGGCCGGTGACCTCGATCCTGAGCGTCTGGTGGAGCGAGGTCACGGTGACCATCATCGTCAGGACGAGGTTCCCGTCCCAGAGGGTGAACTGCACACCGAGGTAGTGCCGGTTGCCCGCGCCGAACTGCTGGTCGTTGCAGATGCGCTGTATCTCGTGCGGCTTCACCTGGAAGTGCACGATGTTGTCGCTCTCGGGGCGGCTGACGGAATCGGCGCCCTCCCCGACGGCGGAGACGATCCAGTGCTTGACCGTGGGCTTCGGGAAGCCGGTCTTCATGGCGCCCCGCTCGAGCAGCGCCAACTGGTCGTGGATCTTGCGCACCACGTCCCAGGCGCGGAAGGCGTGGATCTCCCGGCCGGCCTGCGGGACGAGCTCCTCCGCCAGGGTCCAGCTGCCCCAGCGGGTGCCGAGCCCGAGGATTCCCTTGGAACCCGCGTAGAAGGCGATGTTGGACTGCTGTTCCGCGGAGAGCTTCTCCAGGTTCAGCCGGAGCTCCTCGGCCGACTTCTCACCCGGGTCCGTGGGCACGGACTTGGGGATCTGGGGGCCCATGCCACCGCCGCCGAGCAGGGCGCTCCAGCGCGTGCGCAGGTCGACCGCGGCCTTCTCGCAGACCCGGCGGGCGAGGAACCACCCGAGCACCGGGGCCACGATCATGGCCCGCAGGTAGTTCGGCAGCACGCCGTCGAAGGGCAGCTTCAGCAGGACCAGCACGGCCAGCAGCCCCGCCGCCCACAGGAGTACGGTGCCGATGGTGCTGGTGCGCTTCTTCGCGGACCCGGCGGCCACCCGGCGCAGCTGGATGACACCGAGCCAGAGCAGCAGACCGGGCAGGAAGAGCACACCGCAGACGAAGGTGATCAGGGTCAGCCGGACGTCCCGCTGCCTGCGCAGGTGGGTGGCGGCCAGACAGTGCTGCACGACCGGCTGCGGGTCGACGCCGAACGACTGGATCAGGGCGCCCCTGCCACCGCCGAGCATCCGCGTCTGGACCGCGCGGGAGAACGCCTCGCCGAGGTCGGGACCGAAGAGCTTCTCCCACTTCCCGGTCTTGACCGTGGTCTTGTAGAGGTCGTTGTCGGCGTCCTGGATCGTCTTGAGCGGGCTGTCCCGGTACGCGGCGGAGGCCAGCGCGTTCGTCGCGCCCGTGCCCCCGCCCGATCCGGTGAGCGGGACCTGAGCCCCGGGTCCGAAACCGTCCATCGCCACTGCCGCCCCCATCGCGCGCGAGTACCTTGTGCGGGCTGTTCCCAACTGCCGCGCCCCGCACACCTTCTGAGCTGGGCACCACAGCGTAACCGGGGAGTGTCACGCGCGTCACCGCCTGTGGACGGCGCGGCCGAATGAGGAGCCCGCGACCTGCGGCGGACGGCCGTTCCTTTCTTCCGGATCGTCAACCGGGCGGATTCTTCCGCACCTTGCCGGGCCGGTGGCCGGCCCCGGCGCGCGGCCTTCGGAGCCCGTCTCTCCGGCGCGCGCCGCCCGGCCCTCCCTCGATTCCGCCCCCGGCCTGTGGTGCCTGGCCCGTCCCCCAGCCCTCCCGACGCACGGATCGCATCTCACGACGTCTCCGGAGCGGCCGGATGGTCCGGTACGAGCGGTCCACCGCGTGCGCCTCGCCGTCCCTCGGAGCCCGGACGCCGACCGACGGGATCCGGGGGAGACCGTCGCGCGGCCTGGGCCCGTACGCCCTTCTCCACCCCCGTACGGGCGCGTCCGCCCGTCGTAAGGCCGTCCCCGTCCGTCGTACGCCGCAGGGCCCTCAGGGGGACGCCGACGCGGCCGGGCGGGTGCCCTCCGGTGAGCCGGGGCGCGCGTGGCTACGATGGGTGAGCCGGTGGTCATAGGGGCCGCGCGGCCCACCGAACCTCGGGAAGGCCATGCTGAACAAGTACGCGCGTGCATTTTTCACGCGTGTCCTCACACCGTTCGCCGCGTTTCTGCTCCGCCGGGGCGTCAGCCCCGACGCGGTCACGCTCATCGGCACCGCGGGGGTGATGGCCGGCGCGCTGGTCTTCTTCCCCCGCGGGGAATTCTTCTGGGGAACCATCGTCATCACCCTCTTCGTCTTCTCCGACCTCGTCGACGGCAACATGGCCCGACAGGCCGGCATCTCCAGCCGCTGGGGGGCCTTCCTCGACTCCACGCTCGACCGGGTCGCCGACGGCGCCATCTTCGGCGGCTTCGCCCTCTGGTACGCGGGCAAGGGCGACGACAACATGCTGTGCGCCGTGGCGATCTTCTGCCTGGCGAGCGGACAGGTCGTCTCGTACACCAAGGCCCGAGGCGAATCGATTGGCCTGCCCGTCGCCGTCAACGGCCTGATCGAGCGCGCCGAGCGGCTGGTGATCTCCCTGGTCGCCGCCGGTCTGGCGGGTCTCCACGCGTTCGGGGTGCCCGGCGTCGAGGTCCTCCTCCCGATCGCCCTGTGGATCGTCGCCGTCGGCAGCGCCGTGACCCTGGGGCAGCGGGTCGTGACCGTCCGCAGGGAATCGGCCGAGGCGGACGCCGCCACGGCCCAGGGAGGCGGGGCGACCACATGAGCACTCTGAAGGACCGGCTCAGCGACGGCCTGTACGGCGCGGGCTGGGCCGTCGTCAAGAAACTGCCCGAGCCGGTGGCCGTGGGACTCGGCCGCCGGATCGCGGACCTCACCTGGAAGCGGCGCGGCAAGAGCGTGCTGCGCCTGGAGGCCAACCTCGCGCGCGTGGTGCCCGACGCCTCGCCCGAACAACTCGCCGAGCTGTCCAAGGCGGGTATGCGCTCGTACATGCGGTACTGGATGGAATCCTTCCGGCTGCCGACCTGGAGCAAGGAACGCGTCGGGCGCGACGCCGACATCCAGGACAGCCACCACCTGCGGGAGGGACTCGCCGCCGGGCGCGGTGTCGTCCTCGCCCTGCCCCACCTGGCCAACTGGGACCTCGCCGGGGTGTGGGTGACCCGCTCCCTCGGCGTGCCGTTCACCACGGTCGCCGAGCGGCTCAAGCCGGAGAGCCTCTACGACCGCTTCGTCGCCTACCGCGAGTCCCTCGGCATGGAGGTCCTCCCGCACACCGGGGGCTCCGCCTTCGGCACGCTGGCCCGGCGGCTGCGGGCGGGCGGTCTGGTCTGCCTGGTCGCCGACCGCGACCTGTCCGCCTCCGGCACCGAGGTCAGCTTCTTCGGCGACACCGCGCGGATGCCCGCCGGACCCGCGATCCTCGCCCAGCAGACCGGTGCGCTGCTGCTCCCCGTGACCCTCTGGTACGACGGCCCGGACATGCTGAGGGGCCGTATCCACCCGCCCGTCGACGTCCCCGAGTCAGGTACCCGGGCCGAGAAGACGTCCGTCATGACACAGGCGCTGGCCGACGTCTTCGCCCAGGGCATCGCGGACCACCCGGAGGACTGGCACATGTTGCAGCGACTGTGGCTCTCGGACCTGGAGGAACGCCCGGAACCGGCCGCCGGTGCCGGGCGGGACGGGGAGCGCGGCGCGTGAAGATCGGGATCGTCTGCCCGTACTCCTGGGACGTGCCCGGCGGCGTCCAGTTCCACATCCGCGACCTCGCCGAGCACCTGATCCGGCTCGGCCACCAGGTCTCCGTCCTCGCGCCCGCCGACGAGGAGACGCCGCTGCCGCCGTACGTGGTCTCGGCGGGCCGCGCCGTGCCCGTGCCGTACAACGGCTCCGTGGCCCGGCTCAACTTCGGCTTCCTCTCGGCCGCCCGGGTGCGCCGCTGGCTGCACGACGGCACCTTCGACGTGGTCCACATCCACGAGCCGACCTCGCCCTCGCTGGGCCTGCTCACCTGCTGGGCGGCGCGGGGGCCGATCGTGGCGACCTTCCACACGTCGAACCCGCGCTCCCGGGCCATGATCGCGGCCTATCCGATCCTCCAGCCCGCACTGGAGAAGATCAGCGCCCGGATCGCGGTGAGCGAGTACGCGCGCCGCACGCTCGTCGAGCACCTCGGCGGCGACGCCGTCGTCATCCCCAACGGGGTCGACGTCGAGTTCTTCGCCCGCGCCGAGCCGAAGAAGGAGTGGCAGGGCGAGACCCTCGGCTTCATCGGCCGGATCGACGAACCGCGCAAGGGCCTGCCCGTCCTCATGCGCGCCCTGCCCCGGATCCTCACCGAACGGCCCGGTGCGCGGCTCCTCGTCGCCGGGCGGGGCGACGAGGAGGAGGCGGTGGCCTCGCTGCCCCGCGAGATGCGTTCCCGGGTGGAGTTCCTCGGCATGGTCAGCGACGAGGACAAGGCGCGGCTGCTGCGCAGCGTGGACGTGTACGTGGCGCCCAACACGGGCGGGGAGAGCTTCGGCATCATCCTCGTCGAGGCGCTCTCGGCGGGCGCCCCGGTGCTCGCCTCCGACCTCGACGCCTTCGCCCAGGTCCTCGACCAGGGCGCGGCGGGCGAACTGTTCGCCAACGAGGACGCGGACGCGCTCGCGGAGGCGGCGGTCCGGCTCCTGGACGACGCGGAACGGCGCGCGGAACTGAGCGCCCGGGGCTCGGCCCACGTCCGCCGCTTCGACTGGTCCACGGTCGGCGCGGACATCCTCGCGGTCTACGAGACGGTCACGGACGGCGCGGCGGCGGTCGACACGGACGAACGCGCGGGCGGCCTCCGGGCGAGGCTGGGGCTGTAGGACGGGCCTGTGAGGCGGGCTTGTATGCGGGGTGCGGGTGCGGGTGCGGGTGCGGATGTGGGTGCGGGCCGGACCTCGGGCCGTACCCGTACCCGTACCCGTACGTCATGGTCACTTCCCGGCTCCCGGCTCCCGTCCCCGGCTTCCCGTCCCCGGCTTCCCGCTCCCGCGCGTTCCGCTCCCGGCGGAAGGCCCGTCATGGCCGGGCCGGTCATGACCGGCCCGCTCCTGGGCACGCTCTTCGTATGATCTCCGTCCAGCGGCTCGACCTCGGCCGCTTCACCCGGCCCGCCGAGGAATGGGGTGGCCCCCACGCGCGCGTGGAGCCCGCCCTCGGCTATCTCGTCCGGCACTCCGGCGGCACCCTCCTCTTCGACACGGGCATGGGCCGGGGCTGCCCGGAGACCGACGCCCACTACCGGACGGTCCGCCGCCCGCTGACCGTCCCGCCCTCCGCCGTCTCCCTGCTCGTCAACTGCCATCTGCACTTCGACCACATCGGCGGCAACCAGCGCTTCCCCGGGACCCCGGCCCTCGTCCAGCGCGCCGAACTCGCCGCCGCCCGTACCGAGGGGTACACCCTCGCCTCCCTCCTGCCCGGCGTCCGGTGGACGGAGATCGACGGCGAGCACGAGATCGCGCCCGGGGTACGGATCGTGCCGACACCCGGGCACACCGAGGGACACCAGTCGCTCGTCCTCGACCACGGCGACCGCCTGACGGTCCTCGCGGGACAGGCGTACGACACGGCGGGGGAGTTCGGCACCCCCCACCGCCCCTGGCTCGGGCGGCTCGCGGAGCTGGCGGCCGACCGCCCGGTCCGTGTCCTGTTCGCCCATGACCACGCCCTTTGGGAAGGTGCGTCGCTCCTGCCCGGGTAGCCTGTGCGCCCGTGACCCAAACCCTGATCTGGACCGTCGTCGCGCTGATCCTCATCGGCGTCTACCTCAGCTGGACCGCCGGACGGCTCGACCGGCTGCACACGCGCATCGACGCCGCCCGCGCGGCCCTGGACGCCCAGCTGCTGCGCCGCGCCTCGGTCACCCAGGAGCTCGCCACCTCCGGCGTCCTCGACCCGGCCGCCTCGATCGTGCTCTACGAGGCGGCGCACGCCGCCCGGCAGGCCGAGGAGGAGCAGCGGGAGGTGGCCGAGAGCGAGCTGAGCCAGGCCCTGCGGGTGGTGTTCGGCGAGCCCGAGCAGGTCGAGCTGGTGCGGGAGGCCCCGGGCGGCGAGGAGGCCGCGGGAGAGCTGGCGGCGGCCGTCCGCCGGGTGCCGATGGCCCGCCGCTTCCACAACGACGCCGTACGGGCCGCCCGCGCGCTGCGCCGCCACCGCAAGGTCCGCTGGTTCCGGCTCGCCGGACACGCGTCCTTCCCGCTCGCCTTCGAAATGGACGACGAACCGCCGGTCGCCCTTGCTGATCGTCCGGCCTGACGTCCCCGGCCTGGGAAAATGATCCACCGGGTCCACATTGGCCCTTGAAGTGGACCCCTCGCGGACGGTTTCCTCGACCTAGTCGTCAACCCCTGTTGTCACGAGTGAGGTATCCGTGTCCACCACGCCTTCCCCCTCCCCCCAGTCTCCCGAGACCGGCACCGCCCGAGTGAAGCGCGGCATGGCCGAGCAGCTCAAGGGCGGCGTGATCATGGACGTGGTCAACGCCGAGCAGGCGAAGATCGCCGAGGACGCCGGGGCCGTGGCCGTCATGGCGCTGGAGCGGGTCCCCGCGGACATCCGCAAGGACGGCGGCGTGGCCCGCATGTCCGACCCGAACATGATCGAGGAGATCATCGCCGCGGTCTCCATCCCGGTGATGGCCAAGTCCCGCATCGGCCACTTCGTCGAGGCCCAGGTCCTCCAGTCCCTCGGCGTCGACTACATCGACGAGTCCGAGGTCCTCACCCCGGCCGACGAGGTCAACCACTCCGACAAGTGGGCCTTCACGACCCCCTTCGTCTGTGGCGCCACCAACCTGGGCGAGGCCCTGCGCCGCATCGCCGAGGGCGCGGCCATGATCCGCTCCAAGGGCGAGGCCGGTACCGGCAACGTCGTCGAGGCCGTCCGTCACCTGCGCCAGATCAAGAACGAGATCGCCAGGCTCCGCGGCTA
This sequence comes from Streptomyces sp. NPDC087215, assembly GCF_044744885.1. Classification (NCBI taxonomy): domain Bacteria; kingdom Bacillati; phylum Actinomycetota; class Actinomycetes; order Kitasatosporales; family Streptomycetaceae; genus Streptomyces; species Streptomyces sp. NPDC087215. The sequence continues at coordinate 145,938 of NZ_JBIUZD010000009.1, read as the reverse complement.
CGACAACAACGAGCTGTTCGCCGCCGCCAAGGAGCTGCGCGCCCCGTACGAGCTGGTCAAGGAGGTCGCCGAGCTCGGCAAGCTGCCGGTCGTGCTGTTCTCCGCCGGTGGCGTCGCCACCCCCGCCGACGCGGCCCTGATGCGTCAGCTCGGCGCCGAGGGCGTCTTCGTCGGCTCCGGCATCTTCAAGTCCGGCGACCCGGCCAAGCGCGCCGCCGCCATCGTGAAGGCCACCACCTTCTACGACGACCCGAAGATCATCGCGGACGCCTCCCGCAACCTGGGCGAGGCCATGGTCGGCATCAACTGCGACACCCTGCCCGAGTCCGAGCGCTACGCCAACCGCGGCTGGTAGTCCTCGATGACCACTCCTGTGATCGGGGTCCTGGCACTCCAGGGCGACGTACGGGAGCACCTGATCGCCCTGGCAGCGGCGGACGCCGTGGCCAGGCCGGTGCGGCGCCCCGAAGAGCTCGCCGAGGTCGACGGCCTCGTCATCCCCGGTGGTGAGTCCACCACCATCTCCAAGCTGGCCGCGCTCTTCGGCATGACGGAACCGCTGCGCGAGCGCATCGCCGCGGGCCTGCCGGTCTACGGCACCTGCGCCGGACTCATCATGCTCGCCGACAAGATCCTCGACCCCCGCTCGGACCAGGAGACCTTCGGCGGCATCGACATGATCGTCCGCCGCAACGCCTTCGGGCGTCAGAACGAGTCCTTCGAGGCGGGCGTCACCGTCACCGGCATCGAGGGCCCCGTCGAGGGCGTCTTCATCCGGGCCCCCTGGGTGGAGTCCGTCGGCGCCGACGTCGAGGTCCTCGCCGAGCACGGCGGCCACATCGTCGCCGTACGGCAGGGCCGGGTGCTCGCCACCTCGTTCCACCCCGAGCTGACCGGGGACCACCGCATCCACGCCCTGTTCGTCGACATGGTGCGCGCGGCACGGTGATCCGGTCCCGGTAGGATCTCTGGGGTTCGTTCAGAAATGGGTTACGCGAAGGAGACAGGCAGATGTCCGGCCACTCTAAATGGGCTACGACGAAGCACAAGAAGGCCGTGATCGATGCCAAGCGCGGCAAGCTCTTCGCGAAGCTGATCAAGAACATCGAGGTCGCGGCCCGTACCGGCGGTGCCGACCCCGAGGGCAACCCGACGCTCTTCGACGCCATCCAGAAGGCGAAGAAGAGTTCGGTCCCCAACAAGAACATCGACTCCGCCGTCAAGCGCGGCGGCGGCCTCGAGGCCGGTGGCGTCGACTACGCCACGATCATGTACGAGGGCTACGGCCCGAACGGCGTCGCGGTGCTCATCGAGTGCCTCACCGACAACCGCAACCGCGCCGCCTCCGACGTGCGCGTGGCCATGACCCGCAACGGCGGCTCCATGGCCGACCCGGGCTCCGTCTCGTACCTGTTCAACCGCAAGGGCGTCGTCGTGCTCCCCAAGGGCGAACTGAGCGAGGACGACGTCCTCGGCGCGGTCCTCGAAGCGGGTGCCGAGGAGGTCAACGACCTCGGCGAGAGCTTCGAGGTCGTCAGCGAGGCCACCGACCTGGTCGCGGTCCGCACCGCGCTCCAGGAGGCCGGCATCGACTACGACTCGGCCGAGTCCAGCTTCGTCCCGACCATGCAGGTCGAGCTCGACGAAGAGGGCGCGCGCAAGATGTTCAAGCTGATCGACGCGCTGGAGGACAGCGACGACGTGCAGAACGTCTTCGCCAACTTCGACATCAGCGACGAGGTCATGGCCAAGGTCGACGTCTGATCACGCCGTTCCGCAGCGGGCCGACGGGGGGACACACCCCCGTCGGCCCGCTGCGTTGTCGGTGGCAGCCGATAGCCTGCACAAACAGATGAGCGAAGAAAGGGGGGCGACGTGCGCGTCCTCGGGGTGGACCCCGGGCTGACCCGGTGCGGCGTCGGCGTCGTCGAGGGCGTCGCCGGACGCCCCCTGACCATGCTCGGCGTGGGAGTGGTCCGCACGCCCGCCGGTGACGACATCGGCCCCCGGCTCGTCGCCGTCGAGCGTGGCATAGAGGAGTGGCTCGACCGCTTCTCGCCCGAACTCGTCGCCGTGGAGCGGGTGTTCAGCCAGCACAACGTGCGTACGGTGATGGGCACGGCCCAGGCGAGCGCCGTCGCCATGCTCTGCGCCTCGCGTCGGGGCATCCCCGTCGCCCTGCACACCCCCAGCGAGGTCAAGGCCGCCGTCACCGGCAGCGGACGCGCCGACAAGGACCAGGTCGGAGCCATGGTGACCCGGCTGCTCAGGCTCTCCGCACCCCCGAAGCCCGCCGACGCCGCCGACGCCCTCGCCCTCGCCATCTGCCACATCTGGCGCGCCCCCGCCCAGAACCGCCTCCAGCAGGCCGTCGCCCGCAGCCGCCTCCAGCAGACGGCCGCACCACAGCCCTCCGCCGTGAAAGGCCGAACCCGATGATCGCCTTCGTCAGCGGCCAGGTCGCCGCCCTCGCCCACACCACCGCCGTGATCCAGGTCGGCGGTGTGGGGATGGCCGTGCAGTGCACCCCGGCCACCCTCGCCCGACTGCGGATCGGCGAGGAAGCCCGGCTCGCCACCACCCTCGTCGTCCGTGAGGACTCCCTCACCCTGTACGGCTTCGCCGACGACGACGAGCGGCAGGTCTTCGAACTGCTCCAGACCGCCAGCGGCGTCGGCCCCCGCCTCGCACAGGCCATGCTCGGAGCGCACAGCCCCGACACCCTGCGCCTCGCCGTCTCCACCGGCGACGAGAAGACCCTCACCGCCGTCCCCGGCATCGGCAAGCGGGGCGCCCAGAAACTCCTCCTCGAACTGAAGGACAAGCTCGGCGCCCCCCTCGGCAGCAGCGGCCTGGTCGGCGCCCAGCGCGCGGCCGCCACCGGACCCGCGCCCTGGACCGAGCAGCTCTCCGCCGCCCTCATCGGCCTGGGCTACGCGAGCCGAGAGGCCGACGAGGCCGTGAGCGCCGTCACGCCGCAGGCCGAGGCCGCCCTCGCCGAGACCGGCACCGCCCCCGTGCCGCAGCTGCTGCGCGCCGCCCTGCAGACCCTCAACCGGACCCGCTGAGCCACCCCGGCCCACCGGGCCGTACGAACGAGAAGGCATCCACCGTGAACTGGGACGACGACACCGCCGCCGAGACCCCCGAGGACGGGGCGCGGCTCGTCGGATCCGCCGCCGAGGGCGACGACCAGGCCGTCGAGGCGGCCCTGCGCCCCAAGGACCTCAGCGAGTTCGTCGGCCAGGAGAAGGTCCGCCAGCAGCTCGACCTGGTCCTCAGGGCCGCCCGCCAGCGCGGTGCCACCGCCGACCACGTCCTGCTCTCCGGCGCCCCCGGCCTCGGCAAGACCACCCTCTCTATGATCATCGCCGCCGAGATGGGCGCCCCGATCCGCATCACCTCCGGCCCCGCCATCCAGCACGCCGGGGACCTCGCCGCGATCCTCTCCTCCCTCCAGGAGGGCGAGATCCTCTTCCTCGACGAGATCCACCGCATGTCCCGGCCCGCCGAGGAGATGCTCTACATGGCGATGGAGGACTTCCGGGTCGACGTCATCGTCGGCAAGGGTCCCGGAGCCACCGCCATCCCGCTGGAACTGCCGCCGTTCACCCTGGTCGGCGCCACCACCCGGGCCGGACTCCTGCCGCCCCCGCTGCGCGACCGCTTCGGCTTCACCGGCCACATGGAGTTCTACGACCCCCAGGAGCTCCGGCGGGTCGTCCACCGCTCCGCGGGCCTCCTCGACGTCGAGATCGACCCCGCGGGCGCCGCCGAGATCGCCGGCCGCTCCCGGGGCACCCCCCGCATCGCCAACCGCCTCCTGCGCCGGGTCCGCGACTACGCACAGGTCAAGGCGGACGGCGTCATCACCCGGGAGATCTCCGAGGCCGCCCTGCGCGTCTACGAGGTCGACGCACGCGGCCTCGACCGGCTCGACCGGGCCGTCCTGGAGGCCCTGCTCAAGCTCTTCGGCGGCGGCCCCGTCGGCCTCTCGACCCTCGCCGTCGCCGTGGGGGAGGAGCGCGAGACCGTCGAGGAGGTCGCCGAACCCTTCCTCGTACGGGAGGGTCTGCTGGCCCGCACGCCCCGTGGCCGGGTCGCCACTCCGGCGGCCTGGGCCCACCTCGGGCTCGTTCCGCCGCAGGCAGCGGGCCCGGCGGTGCCAGGAAGCGGACAACCGGGGCTCTTCGGGGCGTGACGGTGCGGACACTCGCCCGTACAGGAACCGGGGTGCGATGCTGGACGTTGTTCCATCGATGCGGACTCGCCTAGACTCCGCCGATGCCGCCCTTTCCGGTCGGCGCGCCCACCCCCGAAGATCAGGCCGCGGTTCTCCGCGACCATGCGAAGGAAACCCGTCCCGTGAACATCGTGACCCTCCTCCCCTTCATCGTCCTCATCGGGGCCATGTTCCTGATGACCCGCTCCGCCAAGAAGAAGCAGCAGGCGGCGGCGAAGATGCGTGACGACATGCAGCCCGGTACCGGCGTGCGGACGATCGGGGGGATGTACGCCACGGTCAAGGAGATCGGCGACGAGACCGTCCTCCTGGAGGTCGCCCCCGGCGTGCACGCGGTCTACGCCAAGAACTCGATCGGCGCGGTCCTCGACGACTCCGAGTACAACCGGATCGTCCACGGTGACGAGGAGGAGGACGAGGCGTCGGACACCGACACGGTCGTCCCGGACGACGCCTCCTCGCTGACCGAGACCGCCGACGCCACGGAGACCGAGGACGCGGCGCCGAAGGCCGACCTGACGAAGAAGGCGGACGCGGCCGAGGCCGTGACCGAGGGGCAGAAGGACGGCAAGACCGACGGCGAGACCGACGCGAAGTAGTCGCGGCCGGGGACACCGCGCACGCCCACCGGGCGCGCGCGGTGTCCCCGGAACGGTTCCACGTCTGCGGGGGATGGTCCCCACACATACTTCGTGGCCGTCCCGCGCACACCCGGCGCGGGACGGTTGGACAGGGAGATACGACAGGTGGCAGCACCGAAGAAGGGCCGAAGGCCGGCGGGGGGACAGAGCCGGCCGGGCCGCGCCCTGGCACTCATCCTGATCGCCATGGTCGCGCTCACCGGCGGAATGTTCTGGTCGGGGCACACCACCCCGCGCCTGGGCATCGACCTCGCCGGTGGTACGTCGATCACGCTCAAGGCCAAGGCCGAGCCGGGCCAGGAGTCGGCGGTCAACGAGACCAACATGAAGACCGCGGTCGACATCATCGAGCGCCGTGTCAACGGTCTGGGTGTCTCCGAGGCAGAGGTCCAGACCCAGGGCCGCGAGAACATCATCGTCAACATCCCTCGCGGGACGAACGAGAAGCAGGCCCGCGAGCAGGTCGGTACCACCGCCCAGCTCTACTTCCGGCCCGTTCTCGCGGTGACGAACGGCGGCCCCGCGCCCGCGCCGACCGCCGACTCCACCGGCTCCCCCTCGGCCAAGCCGACGCCGACCGCCTCCGGCGCGACCGCCGACGGGAAGACGCCGACGTCCGGCGCCACCCAGGGCCGTGCGCTCACCGAGGCCCTCAAGGCCCCGAGCCCCACCGCCACGGCCACCGCCTCCGCGACGCCGAAGGCCACGGGCACCCCCACGGAGGCCCCGAAGCCCGACGCGGCCACCGCGGCGCTCGAGAAGAAGTTCACCCAGCTGAACTGCCTCGACCCCAAGCAGCGGACCACCGTGGGCCAGGGCGTCAAGCCCACCGAGCCCACCGTCGCCTGCGGTGAGGACGGCCCCGGCGCCTGGTCGAAGTACATCCTCGGCCCGGCCGAGGTCGAGGGCCGCGACGTCGACGACGCCAAGGGCGTCTTCGACCAGCAGCGCGGCATGTGGATCGTCACCATGGACTTCACGGGCTCCGGCTCGAAGAAGTTCCAGTCGATCACCAGCAAGCTGTCGGCCCAGACCGACCCGCAGAACCGCTTCGCGATCGTCCTCGACGGCGAGGTCGTCTCGGCCCCGTCGGTGCGCCAGACCCTCAGCGCCAGCGCCGAGATCTCCGGCAGCTTCAACCAGCAGTCCGCCCAGGACCTCGGCAACATCCTGTCCTACGGTGCCCTGCCGCTGTCCTTCCAGACCCAGAGCGTCGACACCGTCACCGCCGCGCTCGGCGGCGACCAGCTGGAGGCCGGTCTGATCGCCGGTGCCATCGGCCTCGGTCTCGTCATCATCTACCTGGTCGCCTACTACCGCGGCCTGTCGCTGATCGCCATCCTCAGCCTCGGCGTCTCCGCGCTGCTCACCTACGTGATCATGTCCCTGCTCGGCCCGGCCATCGGCTTCGCGCTGAACCTGCCGGCCGTCTGCGGCGCCATCGTCGCCATCGGCATCACCGCGGACTCGTTCATCGTGTACTTCGAGCGCATCCGCGACGAACTCCGCGAGGGCCGTACGCTCCGCCCGGCCGTCGAGCGCGCCTGGCCGCGCGCCCGCCGCACCATCCTGGTCTCCGACTTCGTGTCGTTCCTGGCCGCGGCCGTGCTCTTCGTCGTGACCGTCGGCAAGGTCCAGGGCTTCGCGTTCACGCTCGGCCTGACCACCCTGCTCGACGTCGTCGTCGTGTTCTTCTTCACCAAGCCGGTCATGACGCTCCTCGCGCGGACCAAGTTCTTCGGCAACGGCCACGCCTGGTCCGGCCTCGACCCGGAGCGCCTGGGCGCCCAGCCGCCGCTGCGCCGTACCCGCCGTGCCACCGCCTCTGGCCCTGTCGACCCGAAGGAGGCGTGAGATGTCGAAGCTCGGAGATCTCGGTGCCCGGCTCCACCGCGGTGAAATCGGTTACGACTTCATCGGCAACCGCAAGATCTGGTACGGCCTGTCCATCCTGATCACGATCACCGCCATCGCGGCCCTGGCCGTCCGCGGCGTCAACATGGGCATCGAGTTCCAGGGCGGCGCGGTCTTCACCACCCCGAAGTCGAACGTCAGCGTCAGCCAGGCCCAGGAGTACGCGGAAGAGGCATCCGGCCACGACGCGATCGTCCAGCAGCTCGGCAACGGCTCCCTGCGCATCCAGGTCGGCGGCCTCGACACCGCGCAGTCCGACCAGGTCCGCACGGAGCTGGCCAAGGACCTGGCCGTCCCCGAGGACAAGATCGCCGCCGAGCTGGTCGGTCCCAGCTGGGGCGAGCAGATCGCCAACAAGGCCTGGACCGGCCTGGCGGTCTTCATGGTCCTCGTGGTGATCTACCTGGCCATCGCCTTCGAGTGGAGAATGGCGGTCGCGGCGCTCATCGCCCTGATCCACGACCTCACGATCACGGTCGGCATCTACTCGCTGGTCGGATTCGAGGTCACCGTCGGTACGGTCATCGGTCTGCTGACGATCCTCGGATATTCGCTGTACGACACCGTGGTCGTCTTCGACTCGCTCAAGGAGTCGACGAAGGACGTCACCAAGCAGACCCGCTTCACCTACAGCGAGCTGGCCAACCGCTCGATCAACGGCACCCTGGTCCGTTCGATCAACACCACCGTCGTCGCGCTGCTGCCGGTCGCGGGCCTGCTCTTCATCGGTGGCGGTGTCCTCGGCGCGGGTATGCTCAACGACATCTCGCTGTCGCTGTTCGTCGGCCTCGCCGCCGGTGCGTACTCGTCGATCTTCATCGCCACCCCGCTGGTCGCCGACCTCAAGGAGCGCGACCCGGCGATCAAGGCGATGAAGAAGCGCGTCCTCGCCAAGCGGGCCGCCGCCTCCGCCAAGGGCGAGTCCCTCGACGACGGCGACGAGCTGTCCGAGGCCGCCGTGGTCGGCTCGCAGTCCGGCCGCCGGGGCCACGCCCAGGAGCGCCGAGGATGACCACCGAGGCCCCGGACGTCACCGGGCTCCTGCTCAGCCGCATCCGTGACGTCCCCGACTACCCGAAGCCGGGCGTGCTGTTCAAGGACATCACCCCGCTGCTCGCGGACCCGGAGGCGTTCACCGCCCTCACCGACGCCCTCGCCGCCCTGTGCTCCGCGCACGGCGCGACGAAGATCGTCGGTCTGGAGGCGCGCGGCTTCATCCTGGCCGCCCCGGTGGCCGTCCGCGCGGGCCTGGGCTTCATCCCGGTCCGCAAGGCCGGAAAGCTCCCCGGGGCGACGCTCCGCCAGGCGTACGAGCTGGAGTACGGCACCGCCGAGATCGAGGTGCACGCCGAGGACCTGGCCGCGGGCGACCGCGTGATGGTCATCGACGACGTCCTCGCCACCGGCGGGACGGCCGAGGCCTCGCTGGAGCTCATCCGGCGCGCCGGTGCCGAGGTCGCGGGCGTCGCGGTCCTCATGGAGCTCGGCTTCCTGCCCGGCCGCGCCCGGCTGGAGCCCGCCCTGAAGGGGGCGCCGCTCACCGCGCTGATCACCGTCTGACGTCGGGCCCAGGCCCGTACGGGGCGCTCCGGGGAATCCCCGGGGCGCCCCCGTCGTTTTCCGGAGTGCGCCGGTCCGCGCCACTCCGGGAGCGGAGGCACCGCGCGACCGGGCACGTCCACGCCCCGGGCGCGTGAGCGGTGCGCCCCCCGGCTCGATACCATGGGATCTCCGGGCCTGACCGGGGGACCCGGAACCGCACGAGGAGCGCTCTTGCCAGACGAGGCCCAGTCACTCTCCGCCGCGCAGCCCGACCCGAAGGCCGACCAGGCAGCGCAGGGGACGGGCACGCCCCAGAACAAGCCGGCGGAGACCGGGCCCACGCCTGCCGCACCGGCCCCCGGGACCCCGGCGCCCGCGCCCGTACGGCCCGCTCCGGCCGCGCCCGGCCGCTCCGGCGGCTCGTCCAACCGCGTCCGCGCCCGCCTCGCCCGGCTGGGCGTCCAGCGCTCCTCCCCGTACAACCCGGTCCTCGAACCGCTGCTCCGGATCGTCCGGTCCAACGACCCGAAGATCGAGACGGCCACGCTCCGCCAGGTCGAGCGGGCCTACCAGGTCGCCGAGCGCTGGCACCGGGGCCAGAAGCGCAAGAGCGGCGACCCGTACATCACGCATCCGCTCGCCGTCACCACCATCCTCGCCGAGCTGGGGATGGACCCGGCGACCCTGATGGCGGGACTCCTGCACGACACCGTCGAGGACACCGAGTACGGCCTCGACACCCTCCGCCGCGACTTCGGCGACCAGGTCGCCCTGCTCGTGGACGGCGTCACCAAGCTCGACAAGGTCAAGTTCGGCGAGGCGGCGCAGGCCGAGACCGTCCGCAAGATGGTCGTCGCCATGGCCAAGGACCCGCGCGTCCTGGTCATCAAGCTCGCCGACCGCCTGCACAACATGCGCACCATGCGCTACCTCAAGCGGGAGAAGCAGGAGAAGAAGGCCCGCGAGACCCTGGAGATCTACGCCCCGCTGGCGCACCGGCTGGGCATGAACACCATCAAGTGGGAGCTGGAGGACCTCGCCTTCGCGATCCTCTACCCCAAGATGTACGACGAGATCGTCCGGCTCGTCGCCGAGCGCGCCCCCAAGCGGGACGAGTACCTCGCCATAGTGACCGACGAGGTCCAGGCCGACCTCCGCGCCGCCCGCATCAAGGCCACCGTCACCGGCCGCCCCAAGCACTACTACAGCGTCTACCAGAAGATGATCGTCCGCGGCCGTGATTTCGCGGAGATCTACGACCTGGTCGGCATCCGCGTCCTCGTGGACACCGTCCGCGACTGCTACGCGGCGCTCGGCACCGTCCACGCGCGATGGAACCCGGTCCCCGGCCGGTTCAAGGACTACATCGCGATGCCGAAGTTCAACATGTACCAGTCGCTGCACACGACGGTCATCGGACCCAACGGCAAGCCCGTCGAGCTCCAGATCCGCACCTTCGACATGCACCGGCGCGCCGAGTACGGCATCGCCGCGCACTGGAAGTACAAGCAGGAGGCCGTCGCGGGCGCCTCCAAGGTCCGCGCCGACGTGCCGAAGAAGACCGGCAAGGACGACCACCTCAACGACATGGCGTGGCTCCGCCAGCTCCTCGACTGGCAGAAGGAGACCGAGGACCCCAGCGAGTTCCTGGAGTCGCTGCGCTTCGACCTCTCGCGCAACGAGGTCTTCGTCTTCACCCCCAAGGGCGATGTCATCGCCCTGCCCGCCGGAGCCACCCCCGTCGACTTCTCGTACGCGGTCCACACCGAGGTCGGCCACCGCACCATAGGGGCGCGGGTCAACGGACGCCTGGTGCCGCTCGAATCCACCCTCGACAACGGCGACCTGGTCGAGGTCTTCACCTCCAAGGCGGCGGGCGCCGGTCCGTCCCGCGACTGGCTGGGCTTCGTCAAGTCCCCGCGCGCCCGCAACAAGATCCGTGGCTGGTTCTCCAAGGAGCGCCGCGACGAGGCCATCGAGCAGGGCAAGGACGCCATCGCGCGGGCCATGCGCAAGCAGAACCTGCCGATCCAGCGGATCCTGACCGGAGACTCCCTCGTCACCCTCGCGCACGAGCTGCGCTACAGCGACATCTCCTCGCTGTACGCGGCGATCGGCGAGGGCCATGTCACCGCCCAGTCCATCGTGCAGAAGCTCGTCCAGGCCCTCGGCGGCGAGGAGGCCGCCACCGAGGACATCGACGAGACCGCGCCGCCCGTCCGGGGCCGCTCCAAGCGCCGCGCCAACTCCGACCCCGGAGTCGTCGTCAAGGGCGTCGAGGACGTCTGGGTCAAGCTGGCCCGCTGCTGCACCCCCGTGCCCGGCGACCCGATCATCGGCTTCGTCACCCGGGGCAGCGGCGTGTCGGTGCACCGCAGCGACTGCGTCAACGTGGAGTCGCTCTCACGGGAGCCCGAGCGCATCCTGGAAGTCGAGTGGGCCCCCACCCAGTCGTCCGTCTTCCTGGTCGCCATCCAGGTCGAGGCGCTGGACCGGTCCCGGCTGCTGTCGGACGTCACCCGGGTCCTCTCGGACCAGCACGTCAACATCCTCTCGGCGGCCGTCCAGACCTCCCGCGACCGGGTGGCCACCTCGCGCTTCACCTTCGAGATGGGCGACCCGAAGCACCTGGGGCACGTCCTGAAGGCGGTCCGGGGCGTCGAGGGCGTCTACGACGTGTACCGCGTCACCTCGGCCCGCAGGCCGTAGCCGGTCCCCCCCGGGCCGCTCCACGAGCCGAGCACGGTCCGGCAGACCCGCCGGAAGACCCGCCCGGCGGCCCCGCCGCCCACGGCACACCACGAGGAAGGCCCCCCGGCAGCACGCCGGGGGGCCTTCCTCGTACGGGGTCACCGGCCTCAGCCGCCGAACTCCACCAGGCCCTTCAGCGCCTGGTCGAGCAGGGCCTGGCGGCCCTCCAGCTCACGGGAGAGCTTGTCGGCCTTCGCGTCGTTGCCCGCGGCACGGGCCGCGTCGATCTGCTTGCGCAGCTTCTCCACCGCGTCCTGGAGCTGACCGGTCAGACCCGCGGCACGCGCGCGCGCCTCCGGGTTCGTCCGGCGCCACTCGCCCTCCTCGGCCTCCTGGATCGCCCGCTCCACCGTGTGCATCCGGCCCTCGACCTTGGGACGGGCGTCCCGCGGTACGTGCCCGATGGCCTCCCAGCGCTCGTTGAGGGAGCGGAAGGCCGCACGGGCCGCCTTCAGGTCCGTCACCGGCACCAGCTTCTCGGCCTCGGCGGCGAGGTCCTCCTTCAGCTTGAGGTTCTCGGTCTGCTCCGAGTCCCGCTCGGCGAAGACCTCCCCGCGCGCCGCGAAGAACACGTCCTGGGCACCGCGGAAACGGTTCCACAGATCGTCCTCGTGCTCGCGCTGCGCCCGGCCCGCCGCCTTCCAGTCCGTCATCAGGTCGCGGTAGCGCGCCGCCGTGCCGGCCCAGTCGGTCGAACGGGACAGCGACTCCGCCTCGGTGACCAGACGCTCCTTGACCTTGCGGGCGTCCTCGCGCTGCGAGTCCAGCGCGGCGAAGTGGGCCTTGCGCCGCTTCGAGAACGCCGAGCGGGCGTGCGAGAAGCGGTGCCACAGCTCGTCGTCGGACTTCCGGTCGAGCCGGGGAAGGCCCTTCCAGATGTCCACCAGGGCCCGCAGGCGCTCGCCCGCCGAGCGCCACTGCTCGCTCTCGGCCAGCTCCTCGGCCTCGACGACCAGCTTCTCCTTGGCGATGCGGGCCTCGTCGGTCTGCTTGGCCTTCTGGACCTTGCGCTCCTCGCGGCGCGAGTCGACCGTCCCGACGAGCTTGTCCAGCCGGGTGGCGAGCGCGGCCAGGTCACCGACGGCGTGGTGCTCGTCGACCTGCTGCCGGATGTGCTCGATCGCCGTCGTGGCGTCCTTCGCCGAGAGGTCGGTGGTCCTCACCCGCTTCTCGAGGAGGCCGATCTCGACCACCAGGCCCTCGTACTTGCGCTCGAAGTAGGCCAGAGCCTCCTCAGGGGTGCCGGCCTGCCACGAACCGACGACCTTCTCGCCCTCGGCCGTCCGCACGTACACGGTGCCCGTCTCGTCGACGCGGCCCCACGGGTCGCTGCTCACAGCGCCTCCTCACCATGATGCCGTCGTGGGGTGGTACCCCCCGGGCATCGTCCACAGTTTCCCGGCGGGCCTCGCCCGCCTTCCGCAGCGCGGCCTACGGCCCAACGCTGCACAACGCCAATCTAGGCGAACCGCGCCCCGGCTGTCCGCACTCAGCGCGACCGAGATTCGCCGGTCCCGCGCGGGTGCGGACCCCGGCTCACTTCTTCGTCACGGACGCCTTCGCGACGGTGACGGCCTTCTTCGGGGCGCCGTCCGCGGCGCCGCCCTCGACCCCGGCCGCCGCCACCTTCTGCACGACCTTGAGCCCGGCGGCGTCGATCTTGCCGAACGGGGTGTACGTCGGGGGCAGCTTGGTGTCCTTGTAGACCAGGAAGAACTGCGAGCCGCCGGTGCCCGGCTGCCCGGTGTTGGCCATGGCCACCGTACCGGCGGGGAAGGTCACCGAGCCGTCCGCGCCCGCCTTGCCCAGCGCGGTCAGGTTCTCGTCCGGGATGTTGTAGCCGGGGCCGCCGGTGCCGTCGCCCTTGGGGTCGCCGCACTGGAGCACGAAGATGCCCTGCGTGGTGAGCCGGTGGCACTTGGTCCCGTCGAAGTACTTCTTGTCGGCGAGGTACTTGAACGAGTTCACCGTGCGCGGGGTCTTCGCCGCGTCCATGGTGAAGGTGACGGCACCCTCGTTCGTGTCGAGCGCCATGGCGTACGTGGCCTTGGCGTCGACCGCCATCTCCGGCTCCGGAGCCGCGGGCTCGCTCGCCGAGGGCCCCGGGGTCGAGGGCGTGCCCTCCGGAGCCGCCCCGGCGTCCGAGCCCTTCTTGTCGTCGTCCGTCAGCGCCACGGACGCGTACACCGCGCCGCCCGCCGCGAGGACCACCGCGAGGGCCGCCGCGATCACGGCGTTGCGGCGCTTCGCCTTGCGCTGGTGTTCCTCGCGCCGCTGCTGCTGCCGCGCGTACTTCTCCCTGGCAAGCTGCCGCCGCCGCTGATCGCTGGTGACCACCGGATCCGCTCCCTCGCTCGTCTGTTCTTGTCCTGGCCGGATGTGCCCGTACCGTATACGGGTTGGCTGTGGAACCGGCACCGCCGGTAGGCTCTGATCTGCTGGATCCCGCGATTTCCGGGATCTCCGAGCCCACCGCCGGACGACAACTAAGGACGAACGTGCTGATTGCCGGGTTCCCGGCCGGGGCCTGGGGGACCAACTGCTACCTGGTCGCCCCCGCCGCGGGCGAGGAGTGCGTCATCATCGACCCGGGCCACCAGGCCGCCCAGGGAGTCGAGGAGACGCTGAAGAAGCATCGCCTCAAGCCCGTCGCCGTCGTCCTCACCCACGGACACATCGACCACGTCGCCTCCGTCGTCCCCGTCTGCGGCGCGCACGACGTCCCCGCGTGGATCCACCCGTCCGACCGCTACATGATGAGCGACCCGGAGAAGGCCCTCGGCCGCTCCATCGGGATGCCCCTCATGGGCGAGCTGACCGTGGGAGAGCCCGACGACGTGCGGGAGCTCACCGACGGTGCCGCGCTGAACCTCGCCGGTCTGGAGTTCTCCGTCGCCCACGCGCCCGGCCATACCAAGGGGTCGGTGGCCTTCAGGATGCCGGAGACCACGGAGATCCCCTCCGTGTTCTTCTCCGGGGACCTGCTGTTCGCCGGCTCCGTCGGACGCACCGACCTGCCCGGCGGTGACATGGACGAGATGCTCGCTTCGCTGGCCCGCGTGTGCCTGCCGCTCGACGACTCGACCGTGGTGCTGTCGGGACACGGTCCCCAGACGACCATCGGCCAGGAGCGCGCCACCAACCCCTATCTGCGGGACGTGGCCGCGAGCCGCCAAGGGAGCAGCGGTACGAAGGCTCCCCGACGAGGAATGTGACGACCTACGTGAGCACCTTCAAGGCCCCCAAGGGCACCTACGACCTGATCCCGCCGCACTCGGCGACGTACCTCGCGGTCCGCGAGGCCATCTCGGCGCCGCTGCGCAGGTCCGGCTACGGCTATGTCGAGACCCCCGGCTTCGAGGACGTGAACCTCTTCGCCCGCGGTGTCGGCGAGTCCACGGACATCGTGAGCAAGGAGATGTACGCCTTCGAGACCAAGGGCGGCGACCGGCTCGCCCTGCGCCCCGAGGGCACCGCGTCCGTGCTCCGCGCCGCCCTGGAGGCCAACCTCCACAAGCAGGGCAACCTGCCCGTCAAGCTCTGGTACTCCGGCTCGTACTACCGCTACGAGCGCCCGCAGAAGGGCCGCTACCGCCACTTCTCCCAGGTCGGCGCCGAGGCGATCGGAGCCGAGGACCCGGCGCTCGACGCCGAGCTGATCATCCTGGCCGACGAGGCCTACCGCTCCCTCGGCCTGCGCGACTTCCGCATCCTGCTGAACTCGCTCGGCGACAAGGAGTGCCGCCCCGTCTACCGGGAGATCCTCCAGAGCTTCCTGCGCGGCCTCGACCTCGACGAGGAGACCCTGCGCCGCGCCGAGATCAACCCGCTGCGCGTCCTCGACGACAAGCGCGAGGCCGTGCGGAAGCAGCTCGCCGACGCCCCGCTCCTCCGCGACCACCTGTGCGAGGCCTGCACCGCCTACCACGAGGAGGTGCGCGCCCTGATCACCGCGGCGGGCGTGGTCTTCGAGGACGACCCCAAGCTGGTGCGCGGCCTGGACTACTACACCCGGACCACCTTCGAGTTCGTCCACGACGGCCTCGGCTCGCAGTCCGCGGTCGGCGGCGGCGGACGCTACGACGGCCTCTCCGAGATGATCGGCGGCCCCGCGCTGCCGTCCGTGGGCTGGGCGCTCGGCGTCGACCGCACGGTCCTCGCCCTGGAGGCCGAAGGCGTCGAGCTCGACCTGCCGTCCGCCACCAGCGTCTTCGCCGTGGCCATCGGCGAGGAGGCGCGCCGGGTCCTCTTCGGCAAGGTCACCGAGCTGCGCCGGGAGGGCGTCGCCGCGGACTTCTCCTTCGGCGGCAAGGGCCTCAAGGGCGCCATGAAGGACGCCAACCGCTCGGGCGCCCGCCTCGCCGTCGTCGCCGGTGAGCGCGACCTCGCCGAGGGCGTCGTCCAGCTCAAGGACATGGAGTCCGGCGAGCAGCGGGCCGTCGCCGTGGCGGACCTCCTCGACGCGGTCCGGGCCCAGCTGGCCTGACGCGGCACGAACGGCAGGAGGGGCCGGGCCACGCGCACGCGTGGCCCGGCCCCTCCCGTTCGCCCTCACGCCCCCCTCGCTTATCCCCCGCGAACGGTGGGGGCCGGGCCCCGTACGGCAGAATGACCCTGCCCAGCAGGCCCGCGACCGAGGGAACAAGACGACATGACGAAGGCAGCGGTGGACGAGGCCGCGTCCGGCCGGAACGACGCCGACACGATCGGGGCGGGCAAGGCCCTCGCGTGGCTCCTCGTGATCACCGGAGCGGCCGGCGTGCTCGCCGCCTGGGTCATCACCATCGACAAGTTCAAGCTCCTGGAGGACCCCTCCTTCACCCCGGGCTGCAGCCTGAACCCGATCGTCTCCTGCGGCAACATCATGAAGAGCGAGCAGGCCTCGGTCTTCGGCTTCCCCAACCCCCTGCTCGGCCTCGTCACGTACGCCATGGTCGTCGCCATCGGGGTGGGCCTCCTGGCCGGGGCCCGCTACCGCCGCTGGTACTGGCTCGGCCTCAACGCGGGCACGCTCTTCGGCGTCGGCTTCTGCACCTGGCTGATGTACCAGTCGCTGTACGAGATCAACTCCCTCTGCCTGTGGTGCTGCCTGGCCTGGGTCGCCACCATCGTCATGTTCTGGTACGTGACCTCGCACAACGTGCGACGGGGCACGATCCCCGCCCCCGCCGGCCTGCGGACCTTCTTCGACGAGTTCACCTGGGTCCTGCCCGTCCTGCACATCGGGATCATCGGGATGCTGATCCTGACCCGCTGGTGGGACTTCTGGACCAGCTGACGGCCACCGGGCTGTCAGTGCCGTGACCTAGGCTTCATGACTGTGGAGCCCGACCTCTTTACCGCAGCTGCGGAAGAACGCCAGGAGAAGGACCCCGCCGGCAGCCCGCTGGCCGTCCGGATGCGCCCGCGCACCCTCGACGAGGTGGTGGGCCAGCAGCATCTGCTCAGGCCCGGCTCACCGCTGCGGCGGCTCGTCGGGGACGGCGCCGGAGGCCCCGCGGGAGCCTCCTCCGTGATCCTCTGGGGCCCGCCCGGCATCGGCAAGACCACCCTGGCGTACGTGGTGTCGAAGGCCACCGAGAAGCGGTTCGTGGAACTGTCCGCGATCACCGCGGGCGTCAAGGAGGTCCGCGCCGTCATCGACGGGGCCCGCCGCGCGGTCGGGGGGTACGGCAAGGAGACCGTCCTCTTCCTGGACGAGATCCACCGCTTCTCCAAGGCCCAGCAGGACTCGCTCCTGCCCGCCGTCGAGAACCGCTGGGTGACGCTCATCGCCGCCACCACGGAGAACCCGTACTTCTCGGTGATCTCCCCGCTCCTCTCCCGGTCGCTGCTCCTCACCCTGGAACCGCTGACCGACGACGACCTGCGCGCCCTGCTCACCCGGGCGCTCACCGACGAGCGCGGGCTCGGCGGGGCGGTGACGCTCCCGGAGGACGCCGAGGCCCATCTGCTGCGGGTCGCGGGCGGCGACGCCCGGCGCGCCCTGACGGCCCTGGAGGCCGCGGCGGGCGCCGCCCTCGCCAAGGGGGAGCCGGAGATCAGCCTCTCGACGGTCGAGGAGACCGTCGACCGGGCGGCGGTGAAGTACGACCGGGACGGCGACCAGCACTACGACGTGGCCAGCGCCCTCATCAAGTCGATCCGGGGCTCGGACGTGGACGCGGCCCTGCACTACCTGGCGCGGATGATCGAGGCGGGCGAGGACCCGAGGTTCATCGCCCGGCGCCTGATGATCTCCGCGAGCGAGGACATCGGTCTCGCGGACCCCGGCGCCCTGCCGATCGCCGTGGCGGCGGCCCAGGCCGTCGCCATGATCGGTTTCCCCGAGGCGGCGCTCACCCTGAGCCACGCGACCATCGCCCTGGCCCTGGCCCCGAAGTCGAACGCGGCGACGACCGCGATCGGAGCCGCCCTCGCCGACGTGCGGGGCGGCCTGGCGGGTTCGGTCCCGCCGCACCTGCGCGACGGGCACTACAAGGGCGCGGCCAAACTGGGCCACGCCCAGGGGTACGTGTACCCGCACGACGTGCCGGGCGGCATCGCGGCCCAGCAGTACGCGCCGGACACCGTCCACGGCAAGCGGTACTACGAGCCCACCCGGTACGGGGCGGAGGCGCGGTACGCGGACGTGGTGGAGCGGGTACGGGAGCGGCTGAAGGGCGAGGGCGGCTGACGGGGACGGGCGGCGGGGGCCGGACCGGCGGAGCGCCGCCCACCCGCGCGGCCCCCGTCACCGGACCTCGGTGAGGGGCGCCTTCCGGAACCGGTACACTGGTCCGGATCGCTGCGTCCCGTGTCCGGCTCCGGTCGGCACCACCAGAACGGGACAGTCAGCAGGAGACCCGGCCCACGGGCGGGGTTTCCAGGAGCGTCGCGCACCTTCGAAGGTGTCGCGTGCCACCCATCACCACCCGGTCCTCCGGGAACGGCGATGGGTCGTTCGCGTGCTGCACGTATGTGCCCAGACCTGGGGGCGGCTGCCCGGCAGGCCCGTCTCGTACGGACCCGCGGGTTTCCCCGGCTGCGGATGCGACCTCCCTGAACCCTGGTGAAGCCGTTTTCGTATCCATTGAGAGAGGTTGGTTCATGCCGAACCAGTCCCGTCCCAAGGTCAAGAAGTCGCGTGCCCTCGGCATCGCGCTGACCCCCAAGGCCGTCAAGTACTTCGAGGCCCGCCCCTACCCGCCGGGCGAGCACGGCCGTGGCCGCAAGCAGAACTCGGACTACAAGGTCCGTCTGCTCGAGAAGCAGCGTCTGCGCGCCCAGTACGACATCAGCGAGCGCCAGATGGCCCGCGCCTACGACCGCGCCAAGAAGGCCGAAGGCAAGACGGGCGAGGCGCTGGTCGTCGAGCTCGAGCGTCGCCTCGACGCCCTGGTCCTGCGTTCGGGCATCGCCCGCACCATCTACCAGGCCCGCCAGATGGTCGTCCACGGCCACATCCAGGTCAACGGTGGCAAGGTCGACAAGCCGTCCTTCCGCGTCCGTCCCGACGACGTCGTGATGGTCCGCGAGCGCAGCCGCACCAAGCCGCTGTTCGAGGTCGCCCGTGAGGGTGGCTTCGCCGCCGACGGTGAGACCCCGCGCTACCTGCAGGTCAACCTGAAGGCCCTGGCCTTCCGCCTCGACCGCGACCCGAACCGCAAGGAAATCCCGGTCATCTGCGACGAGCAGCTGGTCGTCGAGTACTACGCCCGCTGATCCCAGCACGGCGTCGTACCACCCCCGCGGTGTTCAGCCCGCCGCTTCCCCGCCCTTGAAGGTGGGGGAGCCGGCGGGCTTCCGCGTTCCCGGGGCCGCCCCGGGACCCGCCGTACGGAAGGGGCGCGGAGCCGCCGCCGGAGCACCGCCCGGCCCCCGGCCCACCGCGAGCGCCCGTTCCACCGCCTCCGCCGCCGAGAGCCCCCGGCCCTCATCGCACGCCGCCTCGAAGGCCACCGGCCCCAGCGCCTCGGCCGACCGCCGCTCGCACAGCGCCCGCGGCCCGTCGAACGCCGCCGAACCGAAGAACCGGACGCCCACCGCGTCCCACATCGGCGCCGCCGCCCCCTGGAGGACGGCCGCCTCCACCGGATCGCCCCCGCTCACCGTCACCAGCGCCAGCAGCTCCACCGCGAGGACGAGACCCACCAGGTCCCGGAACGTGTGGTTGATCAGCACGCACTCGGTGAGCAGCTCCCGCGCCTCCGCCAGCGCGCCCCGCGTCCACGCCGCGTACCCCAGGACGTAGAGCGCGTACGCCCGGGTCCACAGCTCACCGCTCTCCCGGCAGATCTCCCGCACCTCGCGGCAGAGCGCGACCGCCCCCTCCAGATCGCCCCCGAAGGCCCGCGCCATCCCCAGCTCCACCTGCCCCATGAGCACATTGCTGTTCAGCTCGCCCAGCTCCCGATAGGCGTCGAGGGCCCGGCCGATCAGCTCCTCGGCCCGGGGCAGATCGTCCGTCAGCAGCGCCAGACAGCCCATCCGGTGCGTCGCGTACGCCTCCGCGAGCGCGTGCCCCGAGGCCCTGGCCCCCTCCCGGCACTCGTGGAGCGCCGCCACCGCCGCCGCCCGGTCGCCCTGGAGCACCGTCACGTACCCCAGCACCCACAGCGCCTTCAGCCGCGCCGCCTCCTGCTCCGACTCCGGCGCCAGCGCCCGCTCCAGCCAGTGCCGCCCCTCCGACAGACGCCCGCAGCCCACCCACGCGAACCAGAGGGTGCCCGCCAGGTGCTGGGCCAGGTGCGTGTCCTCCGGGAGCTCCAGGCACAGGTCCAGCGCCGCCCGCAGATGGGGGAGCGCGGTCTCGACGCGGACCGCCGCCTCCGGCTGGCGCGGGCTGAACCACTCCAGTTCGCACCAGGTGGCGAGGCCCACGTACCAGTCCCGGTGCCGCCGCCGCATCCGCTCTGTGTCGCCCAGCGCCGCCAGCCACTCCGCCCCGTACGCGGCGACCGTGTCGAGCATCCGGTACACCGGGCCCACGGGACCGTCCTCCCGGACCAGGAGCGACTGCGCGAGCAGCCCCCCGAGCACGTCGAGCACCCGCTCGGGCGCCAGCTCCGGGCCCCCGCACACGTACTCCACCGCCTCCAGGTCGAAGGGCCCGGGGAAGACCGAGAGCCGCGCCCACAGCAGCCGCTCCTCCGGGGTGCACAGCTCGTGGCTCCAGCCGATCGCCGTGCGCAGCGTCCGGTGCCGGGCCAGGGGACCGGGGACACCGTCCGAGAGGAGCCGGAACCGGTCGTCGAGGCGGTGCAGCACCTGCTCGACGGAGAGCAACGGCAGCCGTCCCGCCGCCAGCTCCAGGGCCAGCGGGAGGCCGTCGAGGCGTCGGCACAGCTCGGCCACCGCCGCCGCGCCCCCGGCCGGGGCGTCCTCCGGCAGCGCCGGGGCCCCCGCCTCCACCGCCCGCTCGGCGAGCAGCGCCGCCGCGTCCGCCGCGTCCAGCGGAGCCAGCGGCAGGACCGCCTCGCCCGGCACCCGCAGCGCCCGGCGCCCGGCGGCGAGCACGGTGAGCCCGGGGGCGTGTTCGAGCAGCTCCCGCAGGAGCGCCGCGCAGGGCACCGCCAGGTGCTCGAAGCCGTCCACCACCAGGAGCGTCTCGCCCTCCGCGAGACGGTGGAGGAGCACCTCGCGGGCGGTGCGGGGGGTGTGGTCGGTGAGACCCAGCGCCTCGACCAGGGCGTGCGCGAGGAGAGCGGGGTCGCGCAGCGGTGCGAGCGCGGCGAGCCGGACCCCGCTGCCGTAGCGTTTCTGCACCTCGGCGGCGACCCGCAGCGCGAGCCGGGTCTTGCCGACACCCCCCACCCCCACGACCGTGACCAGCCGGGACGTGTCGAGGAGCGCCGTCAGCGCGGCCCGCTCGGCGGCCCGTCCGACGAACCGATTCAGCTCCGCCGGGAGATTGCTCCGTCGCATGGGACACGGAGCGTACCCACCCGCGCGCGCTCCGTACAATCGGCTCTGCCGCCCCTCCTCCCGCACCCGGTAATGCGGTACGGCGGGACAGTCGGGGCGCGATAGGCTCGGAGGACGTATTTTCGCAGGGCCGACGACAACGCCGACGACAACAGGGAGCGGTGCAGAGTGACCGGTGGAGAGGTTGCCGGGATTCTGGTGGCCGTCTTCTGGGCGATCCTGGTCTCCTTCCTCGCCGTGGTGCTGGTGAGGCTGGCGCAGACGCTCAGGGCGACCACCAGGCTGGTGGCGGACGTGACCGAGCAGGCCGTTCCCCTGCTGGCCGACGCCTCCGCGACCGTGCGCTCGGCGCAGACCCAGCTCGACCGGGTCGACGCCATCGCCACCGACGTCCAGGAAGTCACCTCCAACGCCTCCGCGCTCTCCTCCACCGTCGCCTCCACCTTCGGCGGCCCGCTCGTCAAGGTCGCCGCCTTCGGCTACGGCGTGCGCAAGGCGCTCGGCCGGGACCGGGGCGCCGACGGGGGCGCGCCGGAACCGCGCGGGCGGCGCACGGTGATCGTCGGCCGTACCGTGCCGTCCTCACGACGCCGGAAGCAGAAGGGCTGAACCCGATGTTCCGCCGTACGTTCTGGTTCACGGCCGGCGCAGCCGCCGGCGTGTGGGCCACCACCAAGGTCAACCAGAAGCTCAAGCAGCTGACCCCCGAGAGCCTCGCGGCCCAGGCGGCGAACAAGGCGGTCGAGACCGGCCACCGTCTCAAGGACTTCGCCCTCGACGTCAGGGCGGGCATGGTCCAGCGGGAGGCGGAGCTGGAGGAGGCACTCGGTCTGGACGCGCCCGCCGGGCCGGGCCGGGAGCTTCCGGAGCCGCGCCGCAGGACCGCCCTCGGGCCCACCGCGCATCCCACCCCGCACGTAATTCCCACGATCTCGTACAACCGGAATGAGGACCACTGATGGAGTCGGCTGAAATCCGCCGCCGCTGGCTGAGCTTCTTCGAGGAGCGCGGGCACACCGTCGTCCCTTCGGCGTCGCTCATCGCGGACGACCCGACTCTGCTGCTCGTCCCCGCGGGCATGGTGCCCTTCAAGCCCTACTTCCTGGGTGAGGTCAAGCCGCCCTTCTCGCGCGCCTCCAGCGTGCAGAAGTGCGTGCGCACGCCCGACATCGAAGAGGTCGGCAAGACCACCCGCCACGGCACGTTCTTCCAGATGTGCGGCAACTTCTCCTTCGGCGACTACTTCAAGGAAGGCGCCATCAAGCTCGCCTGGGAGCTGCTGACCTCCCCGGTGGAGCACGGCGGCTACGGGCTGGAGCCGGAGAAGCTCTGGATCACGGTCTACCAGGAGGACGACGAGGCCGAGCAGATCTGGCGTGACGTCGTCGGTGTCCCCGCCGAGCGCATCCAGCGCCTCGGCAAGGCGGACAACTACTGGTCGATGGGCGTCCCCGGTCCCTGCGGCCCGTGCTCCGAGATCAACTACGACCGCGGCCCCGAGTTCGGCGTCGAGGGCGGCCCGGCCGTCAACGACGAGCGGTACGTGGAGATCTGGAACCTGGTCTTCATGCAGTACGAGCGCGGCGAGGGCTCCGGCAAGGACGACTTCCCGATCCTCGGCGAGCTGCCCTCGAAGAACATCGACACGGGCCTCGGCCTGGAGCGCCTGGCGATGATCCTCCAGGGCGTCCAGAACATGTACGAGACGGACACCCTCCAGGTCGTCATCGACAAGGCCACCGAGCTGACCGGTGTCGCCTACGGCAAGGCCCACGACAGCGACGTCTCGCTGCGCGTGGTCGCCGACCACATGCGCACCTCCGTGATGCTCATCGGTGACGGCGTCACCCCGGGCAACGAGGGCCGTGGGTACGTGCTGCGCCGCATCATGCGCCGTGCCGTCCGCAACATGCGCCTGCTCGGCGCCACCGGGCCGGTCGTCCAGGAGCTCGTCGACATCGTGATCGACACCATGGGCGAGCAGTACCCGGAGCTGATCACCGACCGCAAGCGCATCGAGACCGTGGCGCTGGCCGAGGAGGTCGCCTTCCTCAAGGCCCTCAAGGGCGGCACCAACATCCTCGACACCGCCGTCACCGAGACCAAGGCCACCGGCGGTTCGGTCCTCTCCGGCGACAAGGCGTTCCTGCTCCACGACACCTGGGGCTTCCCGATCGACCTCACCCTGGAGATGGCCGCCGAGCAGGGCCTCTCCGTGGACGAGGACGGCTTCCGCCGTCTGATGAAGGAGCAGCGGGACCGGGCCAAGGCCGACGCCAGGGCCAAGAAGACCGGCCACGCCGACGTCACCTCCTACCGGGAGATCGCCGACACCAGCGGCGCCACCCAGTTCACCGGCTACACCAACACCGAGGGCGAGACCACGGTCGTCGGTCTCCTCGTCAACGGCGTCCCCTCGCCCGCCGCCTCCGAGGGCGACGAGGTCGAGGTCGTCCTCGACCGCACCCCCTTCTACGCCGAGGGCGGCGGCCAGATCGCCGACCAGGGCCGCATCAAGCTGCACTCGGGCGCGGTCATCGAGATCCGTGACGTCCAGCAGCCGGTCCCGGGCGTCTCCGTGCACAAGGGTTCCGTGCAGGTCGGCGAGGTGACGGTGGGTGCCACCGCCTACGCCGCCATCGACGTGCGCCGCCGCCGGGCCATCGCCCGCGCCCACTCGGCCACCCACCTCACCCACCAGGCGCTGCGCGACGCCCTCGGCCCGACGGCCGCCCAGGCCGGTTCCGAGAACCAGCCGGGCCGCTTCCGCTTCGACTTCGGTTCGCCGAACGCCGTCCCCGGCGCCGTCCTCACCGATGTCGAGCAGAAGATCAACGAGGTCCTCTCGCGCGAGCTGGAGGTCCACGCCGAGGTCATGCCGATCGACGAGGCCAAGCGCCAGGGCGCCATCGCCGAGTTCGGGGAGAAGTACGGCGAGCAGGTCCGTGTCGTCACCATCGGCGACTTCTCCAAGGAGCTGTGCGGTGGCACCCATGTGCACAACACCGCCCAGCTGGGTCTGGTGAAGCTGCTCGGCGAGTCCTCCATCGGTTCCGGCGTGCGCCGCATCGAGGCCCTCGTCGGCGTCGACGCGTACAACTTCCTCGCCCGGGAGCACACGGTCGTCGCCCAGCTCCAGGAGCTGGTCAAGGGACGTCCGGAGGAGCTGCCCGACAAGATCTCCGCGATGCTCGGCAAGCTGAAGGACGCCGAGAAGGAGATCGAGAAGTTCCGTGCGGAGAAGGTCCTCCAGGCCGCCGCCGGTCTGGTCGACTCCGCCCGGGACGTGCGCGGGGTGGCCCTCGTGACCGGTCAGGTCCCGGACGGCACCGGCGCCGACGACCTGCGCAGGCTGGTCCTCGACGTGCGCGAGCGCATCTCCGGCGGCCGTCCGGCCGTCGTCGCCCTCTTCACCGCGGTGGGCGGCAAGCCGCTGACGGTCATCGCCACCAACGAGGCCGCCCGCGAGCGCGGTCTCAAGGCCGGTGAGCTGGTGCGCACCGCCGCCAAGACCCTCGGTGGCGGTGGCGGCGGCAAGCCGGACGTCGCCCAGGGCGGAGGCCAGGACCCGTCGGCCGTCGGCGACGCCATCGCCGCCGTCGAGCGCCTCGTGGGGGAGACCGCGTGACGATCCGTCGCGGCCGCCGTATCGCGGTGGACGTAGGGGACGCCCGGATCGGGGTCGCCTCGTGCGACCCCGACGGGGTCCTCGCCACGCCGGTGGAGACCGTGCCGGGGCGTGACGTCCCGGCCGCCCACCGGCGGCTCCGCCAGATCGTCGCGGAGTACGAGCCGATCGAGGTCGTCGTGGGCCTGCCCCGCTCGCTCAGCGGGCGGGAGGGTCCGGCCGCGATCAAGGTCCGGGCCTTCGCGGGGGAGATGGCCAAGGGCATCGCCCCGGTGCCGGTCCGGCTGGTCGACGAGCGGATGACCACGGTCACCGCGACGCAGGGGCTGCGGGCCTCCGGGGTGAAGGCGAAGAAGGGACGGTCCGTCATCGACCAGGCCGCCGCCGTGATCATCCTTCAGAACGCTCTTGAGTCCGAACGGGTATCAGGTAATCCGCCTGGCGAGGGCGTCGAAGTGGTCATCTGATCGCGATACGGTAACGTTCCGCGCGATGCGGCGGTTTTCGAACAGATGCCGCACTACGTAGAGGCGGATCGTCCGGAAGCCTCGCGGCTGTGTTTGGGGATCGATGACTGAGTATGGCCGGAGCCCGGGCTCCGAACCGTGGCACCCGGGGGACCCGCTCTACGGGGACCAGGGGTGGGAGGGCCAGCAGCAGTACCCGCACCCGCAGCAGGCGAACCAGTACGGGCAGACCGGCCAGGCCGATCAGACCGGTCACGGCTACGACCCCGCGTACGGTCAGGGCGGTCACCCCGGTCAGGGCTACGAGGCCGACCCGTACCAGCAGCATGGCCAGCAGTACCAGCAGCAGGGCTATGCCGATCCGCAGTACCAGCAGCAGGTCCCGCAGCATCAGCAGCCGCAGCAGCTCCATGACCAGCAGCAGTACCAGCAGACGTACGAGCAGCAGCAGGCGCAGCAGTACGCGACGGGGTTCCCGGGCGGTTACGACCCGCCCGGGAACCCCGGACAGCAGTACGACGGCAACTGGGAGACCGGCCAGGCGGCGATGGCCTACGGCACCCCCACGGCCGACCCCTACGGGGGCCAGAACCCCGACCTCTACGGCACGCCCGAGGCCTATCCGCCCCCCCAGCCGCCCGGCCGCAGACAGAACCCGCCGGAGCCGGTGATCGACTGGGCGCCGGAGGAAGAGGAGCGCCCGGAGCCGGGGGAGGAGAAGGAGGAGCACCCCTTCTTCACCGGCGGGGACGACGCACCGGAGGACGAGCGCGAGGAGGAGTCCGGGCGCGGCCGGGGCTCCCGCGGCGGTGACCGCGAGCGCCGGAGCAAGACGAAGAAACGCAAGGGCAAGAACGGCATGGCCTGTCTGGTCGTCGCCGTCGTCCTCGCGGGTGGCGCCGGTGGTGTCGCCTACTTCGGCTACCAGTTCTGGCAGGGCGAGTTCGGTGCGGTGCCCGACTACGTGGGCAACGGCACCGGAGACGTCCAGGTCGAGATCCCGAAGGGGGCGCTCGGCTCCGCGATCGGCAACATCCTCAAGAGGGAGGGTGTCGTCAAGAGCGTCGACGCCTTCGTCGCCGCGCAGACGAAGAACCCCAAGGGCCTCTCCATCCAGGACGGCGTCTACACCCTGAAGAAGGGCATGTCGGCGGAGGCGGCGGTCGCGCTCATGCTGAACCCGGCGAGCCAGACCAACTTCATCATTCCCGAGGGCCGCCGGAACATCTGGGTCTACGGCGAGATCGACAAGAGGCTCGGTCTCGATGCGGGCACCACCCAGGAAGTGGCCAAGGCCAAGGCCGGCGATCTCGGCCTGCCGAAGTGGGCGATGAACCACAAGAACCTCAAGGACCCCCTGGAGGGCTTCCTCTTCCCGGCCAGCTACCCGGTGGCCAAGGGCAACAAGCCCGAGGACGTGCTCCGCAAGATGGTCAACCGGGCGAACGCCGAGTACCTCAAGCTCGACCTGGAGGCCAAGGCGGGTCCTCTCGGTGTCGACGGGCCCTGGCAGCTGCTCACCATGGCCAGTCTCGTCCAGGCCGAGGGCACCTCGCACGAGGACTACCGGAAGATGGCGGAGGTCATCTACAACCGCCTCAAGCCGAACAACCCGCAGACCTACGGCGGCCTGGAGTTCGACTCCACGTACAACTATCTGAAGAACCAGAGCAAGCTGGATCTCTCCCTCAACGACCTGCGGAAGCTCAACCACCCGTACAACACCTACTACGTCAAGGGCCTGCCCCCCGGCCCGATCGACAACCCCGGCCTGGAGGCGCTGGAGGGCGTGCTCAACCCGACGCACGACGGCTGGTACTACTTCATCTCGCTCGACGGCAAGAACTCCGAGTTCACCAAGACGCTCGCGGAGCACGACAAGCTCGTCGAGAAGTTCAACGAGTCGAGGAAGAACTGATGGCGGCGGCACACCGGGCGGCGGTCCTGGGATCCCCCATCGCCCACTCCCTCTCCCCGGTCCTGCACCGGGCCGCGTACGCGGAACTGGGCCTCGGCGACTGGTCGTACGAGCGGTTCGAGGTGGACGAGGCCGCTCTGCCCGGCTTCGTCGCCGCGCTCGGCACGGGCTGGGCCGGGCTCTCGCTGACCATGCCGCTCAAGCGGGCCGTCATCCCGCTGCTCGACGAGGTCAGCGACACGGCCGCCGCCGTGGAGGCGGTCAACACCGTCGTCCTCCACGCGGACGGCCGCAGGACGGGTGACAACACCGACATCCCCGGCATGATCGCGGCCCTGCGCGAGCGGGGCGTCGAGAAGGTCGAGGCCGCGGCGGTCCTCGGCGCCGGGGCCACCGCCTCCTCCGCGCTCGCCGCGCTCGCCCGGATCTGCGCGGGACCGGTGACCGCGTACGTGCGCAGCGAGGCGCGCGCCGAGGAGATGCGCGGCTGGGGCGAACGGCTCGGCGTGGACGTGCGGACCGCCGCCTGGGACGACGCGGCGCAGGCGTTCGACGCGCCGCTGGTCATCGCGACCACCCCGGCCGGAACCACCGACACTCTCGCTCCGGCCGTGCCGGCCCGGCCCGGCACCCTCTTCGACGTGCTGTACGACCCCTGGCCGACCGCCCTCGCGGCGGCCTGGTCCGAGCGCGGCGGCAAGGTCGTCGGGGGCCTCGACCTCCTCGTCCACCAGGCGGTGCTCCAGGTGGAACAGATGACGGGGGTGCCCCGCGCACCGCTGGCGGCGATGCGCGCCGCGGGCGAACGGGCCCTGGCGGCCCGCTAGACCGCGCCCGGCGGGTCCCGCCCGTGGTGGGACCCGCCGGGATCTCCTGTGCCGGGATCTCCTGTGCCGGGATCTCCTGTCCTGGATTCTCTGTGCCCGGGATCTTCTGCGGCGGGGGCGTCGCCCGGCCGCTCGCGCCCGGGTTCCTGCCGGTTCCGCCCCCTTTGTGTGACCCCCGGCCTTTCCGGCCCGGCGGTGGAGAAGGGGCGAAGTCCGACAAGTGGACCGGATGACCGTTTCACCCTCAGGACATGGGAGGATCGGGGGCGGCGGGCCAGGGCCACGCACCCGGTCGCGCCGTCTCAGCACCCCGTCGCGAGCATGAGGAGCATCGTTGAGCAGGTTGCGTTGGCTGACCGCCGGGGAATCTCACGGACCCGCGCTGGTCGCGACACTCGAGGGCCTTCCCGCCGGTGTCCCGGTCACCACCGAACTGGTGGCGGACCACCTGGCGCGGCGACGCCTCGGTTACGGGCGCGGTGCCCGGATGAAGTTCGAGCAGGACGAGATCACCTTCCTCGGCGGCGTCCGCCACGGCCTCTCCCTCGGTTCCCCGATCGCCGTCATGATCGGCAACACCGAGTGGCCCAAGTGGGAGAAGGTCATGTCGGCCGACCCGGTCGACCCCGCGGAGCTCAAGGAGACGGGCCGCAACGCCCCCCTGACCCGCCCCCGCCCCGGCCACGCCGACCTCGCGGGTATGCAGAAGTACGGCTTCGACGAGGCCCGGCCGATCCTGGAGCGCGCCAGCGCCCGCGAGACCGCCGCCCGGGTCGCCCTCGGGGCCGTCGCCCGGTCCTTCCTCAAGGAGGCCGCGGGCATCGAGATCGTCTCCCACGTCGTCGAACTGGCCGCCGCCAAGGCGCCGTACGGCGTCTACCCGACCCCCGCCGACGTCGAGAAGCTCGACGCCGACCCGGTCCGCTGCCTCGACGCCGACGCGTCGAAGGAGATGGTCGCCGAGATCGACCAGGCCCACAAGGACGGCGACACCCTCGGCGGCGTCGTCGAGGTCCTCGCGTACGGCGTGCCCGTCGGCCTCGGCTCGCACGTCCACTGGGACCGGCGTCTCGACGCCCGCCTCGCCGCCGCCCTCATGGGCATCCAGGCCATCAAGGGCGTCGAGGTCGGCGACGGCTTCGAGCTGGCCCGCGTGCCCGGCTCCCAGGCCCACGACGAGATCGTCCGCACCGAGGACGGCCTCCGGCGCGCCTCCGGCCGCTCCGGCGGCACCGAGGGCGGCCTGACCACCGGCGAACTGCTCCGCGTCCGCGCCGCGATGAAGCCCATCGCGACCGTGCCGCGCGCCCTCGCCACCGTGGACGTCGTCACCGGCGAGGTAGCCCAGGCCCACCACCAGCGCTCCGACGTCTGCGCGGTCCCCGCCGCGGGCATCGTCGCCGAGGCCATGGTCGCCCTGGTCCTCGCGGACGCCGTCGTCGAGAAGTTCGGCGGCGACAGCGTCCCCGAGACGCGCCGCAACGTGCGGTCGTACCTCGACAACCTGCACATCCGGTGACGGCCGGACCCCTGGTCGTCCTCGTCGGGCCGATGGGCTCCGGCAAGTCCACGGTGGGCGCGCTCCTGGCCGAACGGCTCGGCGCGCCCTACCGGGACACCGACGCCGACATCGTCGCCGCCGAGGGACGAGAGATCTCCGACATCTTCGTCGAGGACGGCGAGGAGCGCTTCCGCGCCCTGGAGCGGGACGCGGTCGCCGCGGCCGTCGCCGGGCACGAGGGCGTCCTCGCCCTCGGCGGCGGCGCGGTCCTCGACGCGGGGACCCGCGCCCTGCTCGCCGGGCGCCCCGTCGCGTACCTCTCGATGGACGTCGACGAGGCGGTCCGGCGGGTCGGCCTCAACACCGCTCGGCCGCTGCTCGCCGTCAACCCGCGCCGCCAGTGGCGCGAGCTGATGGAGGCGCGCCGCCATCTGTACACCGAAGTCGCCCGGGTCGTCGTCAGCACCGACGACCGCACCCCCGAAGAGGTCGCTGACGCGGTCCTCGCGGCACTGGATCTGAAGAAGGACGCATGACGACGGAGCAGGAAGTGACCCGCATCCAGGTCGAGGGCAGCGCGGGCACCGATCCGTACGAGGTGCTCGTCGGCCGTCAGCTGCTCGGCGAACTGCCCGCCCTCATCGGCACCCAGGCCAAGCGGGTCGCCGTGATCCACCCGGAGGCGCTCGCGGGCACCGGCGAGGCGCTCCGCGCCGACCTGGCCGAGCAGGGCTACGAGGCGGTCGCCATCCAGGTGCCGAACGCCGAGGAGGCGAAGACCGCCGAGGTCGCCGCCTACTGCTGGAAGGCGCTGGGCCAGACCGGCTTCACCCGCAGCGACGTCATCGTCGGGGTCGGCGGCGGCGCCACCACCGACCTGGCCGGTTTCGTCGCCGCGACCTGGCTGCGGGGCGTGCGCTGGATCGCCGTGCCCACCACGGTCCTCGCCATGGTCGACGCGGCCGTGGGCGGCAAGACCGGCATCAACACCGCCGAGGGCAAGAACCTCGTCGGCGCCTTCCACCCGCCCGCCGGGGTCCTCTGCGACCTCGCCGCCCTCGACTCGCTGCCGGTGCACGACTACGTCAGCGGGCTCGCGGAGATCATCAAGGCCGGTTTCATCGTCGACCCGGTGATCCTCGACCTCGTCGAGGCCGACCCGGAGGGTGCCCGCACCCCGGCCGGTCCCCACACCGCCGAGCTGCTCGTCCGCTCGATCCGGGTGAAGGCGGAGGTCGTCTCCGGCGACCTCAAGGAGTCCGGCCGCCGGGAGATCCTCAACTACGGCCACACCCTCGCCCACGCCATCGAGAAGAACGAGCGGTACAAGTGGCGGCACGGCGCCGCCGTCTCCGTCGGGATGGTCTTCGCCGCCGAGCTGGGCCGTCTCGCCGGACGCCTCGACGACGCCACCGCCGACCGGCACCGCGCGATCCTGGAGTCCGTCGGGCTGCCGCTCACCTACCGGGGCGACCAGTGGCCCAAGCTCCTCGAGACCATGCGGGTGGACAAGAAGTCCCGGGGCGACCTGCTGCGCTTCATCGTGCTCGACGGCATCGGCAGGCCCACCGTCCTGGAGGGCCCCGACCCGGCGGTGCTGATCGCGGCCTACGGCGAGGTGTCCGCGTGAGCGGGCCGCGCCCGGTCCTGGTGCTCAACGGCCCCAACCTGGGGCGTCTCGGCTCCCGCGAGCCCGACATCTACGGCGCCACCTCCTACCGGGGGCTCGTGGAGACCTGCCGGACGCTCGGCGCGGAGCTCGGCTTCGACGTCGACGTGCGGGAGACGAACGACGAGGGCGAGATGATCCGCTGGCTCCACGAGGCGGCGGACGCCTCGATCCCGGTGGTGATCAACCCCGGGGCGTTCACGCACTACTCGTACGGGATGAGGGACGCGGCCGCGCAGCGGACCGCCCCCCTCATCGAGGTGCACATCTCCAACCCGTACTCCCGGGAGGAGTTCCGGCACACCTCGGTCGTCGCGGCCGTGGCGTCCGGGACGGTCGCCGGGTTCGGGATCGGCTCCTACCGGCTGGCGCTGCGGGCGCTCGCCGAGGAACTGACCGGCTGAGAGCGCTCCGGGGTGCCCCGCGGGACGGGGCACCCCGGACCGCTTCCGGACGTTCTCCCGGTGGGGGACCGGGGGCGGTAACGTTCCGGCGCACCGGACACATCACGCGTACGAGACGGAGTGGGACCGGATGCAGCACGCAGTGGGGGGTCCGCTGCCACCGCCCGAGCGATCGGGCCCGCCGCCCGCCCCCGTGACGGGAGGCGCCCAGAGCGCGCCCGGCGAAAGCTCGCCGGGAGCACCCGCCGGGCACCCGCCCGTGCCCCCGCTCCCGCCGGGCGCGCCCCACCAGGGCCCGGCCACCGGGCCGGACCCCGTCGCGCCCCTCACCCACCCCGTGGCGCCCACCGCACCCCCCGTCGAGCGCCCCGCAACCCCCGGCACGCCCATGCCGCCGTACGAGGCCCCGCCCGCCTGGGACGCCCCCGGAGCCGCACCGCGGCCCCCGGCGATCCCCCCGCACCCGGGCACCCCACCGCCTTCCGCCGACACCCGTCCCCCGGCCGCGCCGACGCACGCCGGAGGGGACCAGCGCATGTCCGCCGAGCCGGGCCCCGGTGGTACCCAGCCTCCGGCCACCCCACCGTCTTCGGTCAGCCCTCGCTCAGCCCTCGCCCAGCCTCCGGTCGAGCCGCCGCACTCGGGCGGCTCCCAGTACCCGGCCGCCGTGTCGGGGCCCGGCGCCGCTCAGCCCCCGATCGCTCCGACGCCCTCGGGCGGCTATCACTCCGCCCCCGTCCAGCCCCCGGCCGCCCCGCCGCACTCCGGCGGCCCCCCGCTCCCGGCCGTCGCGCCGGGGCCCGGTCCCGTCCAGCCCCCGGCCGCCCCGCCCCACTCCCTCGGCCCCCGGCCCCCGGCAGGACCCCCGTCCGGGGCTGCCCCTTACCCGGCCGGGGCCCCGCGTCCGGCCGGCGCGTCGCAGCCGGGGCCCGTTCCGTACCCCGGCGGCCCCCCGTATCCGGGCGGGCTCCCGTACCCTTCCATCCCCTCGCACCTCGGCGGCCCCCAGCCCACCAGTGGTCCCCGACAGCCGGGCGGCCCGCAGCACCCTGCCGGTCCCGCACACGCCCACAGTCCCCAGCACCCCACAGGGGCCCCGGGGACCACGCGCCTCGCAGGGGTGACGCGTCCCGCCGGGCACTCCCACCCCGCAGGGGGTCCGCCGGGGGCCGAGTTCACCGGGCAGGTGCCGCTGCCGCCCGTCGGGGTTCCGCTCCCCGGCGCCGGGGAGCAGGCCCCGGGCACCGGCGCCGCCACCCTCGCCGTGCTGCTCATCGGCCCCGCCGGGGCGGGCAAGACGACCGTCGCCCGGCACTGGGCGCGCCGCCGCCGGGTGCCCACCGCGCACATCAGCCTCGACGACGTCCGCGAGTGGGTCTGCTCCGGCTTCGCCGACCCGCAGTCCGGCTGGAACGAGCACTCCGAAGCGCAGTACCGCCTTGCCCGCCGCACCTGCGGCTTCGCCGCGCGCAACTTCCTCGCCAACGGCATCTCCTGCATCGTGGACGACGCCGTCTTCCCCGACCGTCCCGTCGTCGGGCTCGGCGGCTGGAAGCGGCACGTCGGCCCCGGTCTGCTGCCCGTGGTGCTGCTGCCGGGGCTGGAGGTCGTCCTGGAGCGCAACGCCGAGCGCAGCGGCAACCGGCGCCTCTCCGACGAGGAGGTCGCCGCCATCCACGGCCGGATGGCCGGCTGGTACGGCTCCGGCCTGCCGATCATCGACAACTCCACGTACGACGTCGAGACCACCGCCCGGGTCCTCGACGACGTCCTCGCCCGAGCGATCGCCAGCCCGCCCGCCTGGTGACCGCGCGGGCGGCCCGGTCGGCCGTCCCCAACAGGCCGCTCCCGCGCCCGGCTCGTACGCTCGGAGCATGTCCGAGGTGTATGCGGACCGCCGGGTACGGCTGCGCGACCGCTGTGCGGCCGCCGGCAGCCCGGCGGCCCTGGTCTCCCGCCCCGCCAACGTCCGGTACCTCGCGGGCGGCTCGCCCCCGGGCGCCGTCCTCCTCGTCGGGGCGGAACCGGACGGGGACGTCCTGCTCTGCCCCGTCGCCCCCGGCGCGGAACCGGCCGACGGACGGCTGGACGAACTGCTCCGCAGACAGGTCCTGCCCGTCGGCGGCGGAGACCCGGCGGTCGCCGCCGCGGACCTGGCCCGCCGGGACGGAGCCGAGGCCCTCGCCGTGGAGGAGCACCACCTGACCGTGGCCCGGCACCGGGCCATGGGCTCCGTCGCGCCCGGACTGCGCCTCGCGGACCTCACCTGCGCCGTCGAGCAGCTGAGGATCGTCAAGGACGAGGACGAGATCGCCTGTCTCCGGATCGCCGCCGAGATCGCCGACCAGGCACTCGGCGAACTCCTGGAGTCGATCCTCGTGGGGCGGACCGAGCGCCACCTCGCCCTGGAACTGGAACGGCGGCTCGTGGACCACGGCGCCGACGGGGCCGCCTTCCCCACCTCGGTGGCGACCGGCCCGCACTCCGGCCGCCGGGGCCACCGGCCCACCGACCGCCGGGTCGAGGAGGGTGATTTCCTCACCGTCGGCCTGGGCGCCGACTACCGGGGATACCGGTGCGAGATCGGTCGCACCTTCGTCATCGGCACCGCCCCCGCCGACTGGCAGATCGAGCTGTACGAGCTCGTCTTCGCCGCTCAGCGGGCCGGGCGGGAGTCCCTTCTGCCGGGCGCCGCCTACCGGGACGTGGACCGGGCGGCCCGTCAGATCCTGGACGCGGCGGGGTACGCGGAGGCCGCCGTACCCCTCACCGGGCACGGGGTCGGGCTCGAAATCGACGAGGACCCGCAGTTGTCACCCTCGGCCATGGGTAAACTGGACGCTTGTGTGCCGGTCACCGTCGAACCGGGGGTCCACCTCCCGGGCCGGGGCGGGGTCCGGATCGATGACACGCTCGTCGTGCGCCAGGAGGCGGACGGCGGACCCGAGCTACTCACCATCACGACCAAGGAGCTGCTCGCGCTGTAGGGCGCGCAGGTATCCACGGTCCCACGTCAGTGCAGGAGATTTCGCAACCGTGGCTTCCACGAACGACCTCAAGAACGGCATGGTGCTCAAGCTCGACGGGGGCCAGCTCTGGTCCGTCGTCGAGTTCCAGCACGTCAAGCCCGGCAAGGGCCCGGCCTTCGTGCGCACCAAGCTCAAGAGCGTGCTGTCCGGCAAGGTCGTCGACAAGACGTTCAACGCCGGTACCAAGGTCGAGACGGCCACCATCGACCGCCGCGACATGCAGTTCTCGTACATGGACGGCGACTACTTCGTCTTCATGGACATGCAGACGTACGACCAGCTGATGGTCGACCGCAAGTCGGTCGGCGACGCGGCCAACTTCCTGATCGAGGGCTTCACCGCCTCGGTGGCCCAGCACGAGGGCGAGGTGCTCTACGTCGAGCTTCCGGCCGCCGTCGAGCTGGTCATCCAGCACACCGACCCGGGCGTCCAGGGCGACCGCTCCACCGGCGGAACCAAGCCGGCCACCCTGGAGACGGGCCACGAGATCCAGGTCCCGCTCTTCGTCTCCACCGGCGAGAAGGTCAAGGTCGACACCCGCACCAGCGACTACCTCGGCCGGGTGAACAGCTAACCGTGGCCGCCCGGAGCAAGGCCCGCAAGCGCGCCTTCCAGATCCTCTTCGAGGCCGACCAGCGGGGCACCTCCGTCCAGGAGGTCCTCGCGGACCAGGTCAGGCTCTCGCGGGGCGACGACCACCAGCCGCCGGTGAGCGACTTCACCATGCAGTTGGTCGAGGGGTACGCCTCGTACGTGATGCGGATCGACGAGCTCATCGCCACCTACGCGGTGGACTGGGACCTCGACCGGATGCCCGTCGCCGACCGGAACATCGTGCGCCTCGGCGCGTACGAACTGATCTGGGAGGACGGCACGCCGGACGCCGTCGCGATCGACGAGGCGGTGCAGCTCGCCAAGGAGTTCTCCACGGACGAGTCCCCGGCCTTCGTCAACGGTCTGCTGGCGCGCTTCAAGGACCTGAAGCCGCGTCTGCGCCGGGACGCGGACGCCTGACAGGCGGACGACACCGGCAGTCGAAGGGGCCCGCCGCACTCATGTGCGGCGGGCCCCTTCGGCGTCCCGGGAGCCCCTGGAGGGGTCAGGAAAAACGCCGGGCCCGTGGACGTCGGATGACGTCCACGGGCCCGGCGGTACGTTTCTGCTGTGCCCCCGCAGGGGTCAGCTGTCCTCGTGGGCGACCGCGCGGCGCGCGTCCGCGTCGAGCACGCCCCAGCTGATCAGCTGCTCGGTGAGGACCGAGGGGGACTGGTCGTAGATGACGGCCAGGGTGCGCAGGTCGTCCTGACGGATCGACAGCACCTTGCCGTTGTAGTCGCCGCGCTGCGACTGGATCGTCGCCGCGTAGCGCTGGAGCGGGCCCGCCTTCTCCTGCGGGACGTGCGCCAGGCGCTCCAGGTCGAGGACCAGCTTCGGCGGCGGCTCGGCGGCCCCGCCCGGGGTCGTGCCCGGCAGCAGTTCCTGCACCGGCACCCCGTAGAAGTCGGCCAGCTCGGCGAGGCGCTGCACGGTCACCGCGCGGTCGCCACGCTCGTACGACCCGACGACCACGGCCTTCCAGCGGCCCTGCGACTTCTCCTCCACTCCGTGGAGGGAGAGCCCCTGCTGGGTGCGGATGGCGCGGAGTTTGGCCCCGAGCTGCTTTGCGTATTCGCTGGACATAACGCTCCCGGACGCTGTGACGACATGCGGCTGCGCCGCGCGGCTGGTAACTCACTGTGAGGTTACGCAGAGTTACTCTTTCCCGTCAAGCCGAAAGGTCCGTACCGGTTCCTCCCGGGGGCGGCGCCCGGTGCGCCGCCAGGGGGCGAGGAGAGGCCGCGCCCGCCCCCTGGTATCGTTGACGTCGCATATCCGACGTCCTTTAAGAGCCGTCCCGTGAGGCGGAGAAGGAGGTCCGTTTTTCATGGACACTCAGCAGTACGGCGACGACCCCAGGCCCGTTCTCGAGGCCCCGGACATCGCGCGGGTCCTGACCCGCATCGCACACGAGATCGTCGAGCGCGCCAAGGGCGCAGACGACGTGGTTCTCCTCGGCATCCCCACCCGTGGCGTCTTCCTCGCCCGCAGGCTCGCCGAGAAGCTCGCCTCCATCACCGGCACCAAGATTCCGGTCGGGTCCCTCGACATCACCATGTACCGGGACGACCTCCGGATGAAGCCGGCCCGCGCCATCGGCCGCACCGAGATCCCCGGTGACGGCATCGACGGCCGCCTCGTCGTCCTCGTCGACGACGTCCTCTTCTCCGGCCGCACCATCCGGGCCGCCCTCGACGCCCTCGGCGACATCGGCCGCCCCCGCGCGGTCCAGCTCGCCGTCCTCGTCGACCGCGGCCACCGCGAGCTGCCGATCCGCGCCGACTACGTCGGGAAGAACCTCCCCACGTCGTTGCGGGAGACGGTCAAGGTCCAGCTCGCCGAGGAGGACGGCCGCGACACCGTCCTGCTCGGCACCAGGCCCACCGCCTAGCCCGACCGGCCTTCCCCCGCGCGGGGCCGGGGCACCCCCCTGCGCCCCCGCACGCCCTCACACCTCCCACCACGGAGCGACACACCGATGATGCGTCACCTCATCTCGGCCGCCGATCTCACCCGCGACGACGCCGTCCTGATCCTCGACACCGCCGAGGAGATGGCCCGGGTGGCCGACCGGCCCATCAAGAAGCTGCCCACCCTGCGCGGCCGGACCATCTGCAACCTCTTCTTCGAGGACTCCACCCGCACCCGGATCTCCTTCGAAGCCGCCGAGAAGCGCCTCTCCGCCGACGTCATCAACTTCGCGGCCAAGGGCTCCAGCGTCTCCAAGGGCGAGTCCCTCAAGGACACCGCGCAGACCCTGGAGGCCATGGGCGTCGACGCCGTCGTCATCCGGCACGGCGCCTCCGGAGCCCCCTACCGCCTCGCCACCTCCGGCTGGATCGACGCCCCCGTCGTGAACGCGGGCGACGGCACCCACCAGCACCCCACCCAGGCCCTGCTCGACGCCTTCACCATGCGCCGCCGCCTGGTCGGCCGCGACACCGGACTCGGCCAGGACCTCGCGGGCAAGCGGATCACCCTCGTCGGCGACGTCCTGCACAGCCGGGTCGCCCGCTCCAACGTCGACCTCCTGCACACCCTCGGAGCCGAGGTCACCCTGGTGGCACCGCCCACCCTGCTCCCCGTCGGCGTCGAGACCTGGCCCTGCGAGGTCTCCTACGGCCTCGACCGGGTGCTGCCGAAGTCCGACGCGGTCATGATGCTGCGGGTGCAGCGCGAACGGATGAACGACGCCTTCTTCCCCACCGAGCGGGAGTACTCGCGCCGGTACGGGCTCGACGGCCACCGGATGTCCAAGATGCCCGAGCACGCCATCGTCATGCACCCCGGCCCCATGGTCCGCGGCATGGAGATCACCGCCGAGGTCGCCGACTCCGACCGCTGCACGGTCGTCGAGCAGGTCGCCAACGGCGTCTCCGTCCGGATGGCGGTCCTCTACCTGCTCCTGGGCGGCAACGACTCCGCCACCCCCGCCCCCAGCACCCCCCGTACCGAGGAGAACAAGTAACCATGAGCAAGATCCTTATTCGCGGTGCGCGGGTGCTGGGCGGCGAGGTCCAGGACGTCCTGATCGACGGCGAGACCGTCGCGGAGACCGGGACCGGCCTGTCCGCCGAGGGCGCCACCGTCGTCGAGGCCGACGGCCAGATCCTGCTGCCCGGCCTGGTCGACCTCCACACCCATCTGCGCGAGCCCGGCCGCGAGGACTCCGAGACCGTCCTCACCGGCACCCGCGCCGCCGCCTCCGGCGGCTACACCGCCGTCTTCGCCATGGCCAACACCCACCCGGTCGCCGACACGGCCGGTGTCGTCGAGCAGGTCTACCGGCTCGGCCGGGAGCACGGCTACTGCGACGTGCAGCCCATCGGCGCCGTCACCGTCGGCCTGGAAGGCCGGAAGCTCGCCGAACTCGGCGCCATGCACGACTCCGCCGCCGGAGTCACGGTCTTCTCCGACGACGGCAAGTGCGTCGACGACGCCGTCATCATGCGCCGCGCCCTGGAGTACGTGAAGGCCTTCGGCGGCGTCGTCGCCCAGCACGCCCAGGAGCCCCGCCTCACCGAGGGCGCCCAGATGAACGAGGGCATCGTCTCCGCCGAGCTGGGACTCGGCGGCTGGCCCGCCGTCGCCGAGGAGTCGATCATCGCCCGCGACGTCCTCCTCGCCGAGCACGTCGGCTCCCGCGTCCACATCTGCCACCTCTCCACCGCCGGTTCCGTCGAGATCGTCCGCTGGGCCAAGTCCCGCGGCATCGACGTCACCGCCGAGGTCACCCCCCACCACCTCCTCCTCACGGACGAGCTGGTCCGCTCGTACAACCCGGTCTACAAGGTCAACCCGCCGCTGCGCACCGAGAAGGACGTCCTCGCGCTCCGCGAGGCGCTGGCCGACGGCACGATCGACATCGTCGCCACCGACCACGCCCCGCACCCGCACGAGGACAAGGACTGCGAGTGGGCCGCCGCCGCCATGGGCATGGTCGGCCTGGAGACCGCGCTCTCCGTGGTCCAGCAGACGATGGTCGAGACCGGCCTCCTCGACTGGGCCGGGGTCGCCGACCGGATGTCCCTCGCGCCCGCCCGCATCGGAGGGGCCACCGGACACGGCCGCCCCGTCTCGGCAGGCGAGCCCGCCAACCTGACCCTGGTCGATCCGGCTTACCGTGGTGTCGTGGACCCCGCGGACTTCGCCTCCCGCAGCCGCAACACCCCGTACGAGGGCCGTGAGCTGCCGGGACGCGTCACCCACACCTTCCTGCGGGGCCGGGCAACGGTCGTGGACGGGAAGCTGGCGTGACACCACTCATCGCAATCGCAGCAGAGGCAGCCGAGAAGAAGTCGGCGGAGGTGACCGACTGGGCCGGACGGATCGGCTGGGTCGCCGGACTGCTGATCCTCATCGCCCTCGTGTACTGGCTGATGCGCCAGGGCTGGAAGTGGCGCGGCAGCCTCCAGTCGGACCTCCCCGAGCTGCCCACCGCGCCGACCGGTCCCGGCCCGGCGACCCTGACCCTCAGCGGGCGCTACCACGGGTCCACGACCGCCGGACAGTGGCTCGACCGGATCGTCGCCCACGGACTCGGCACCCGCAGCCGCGCCGAGCTGACGCTCACCGGGGCCGGGATCACCGTCGGGCGCCCCGGCGCGAACGACTTCTTCGTCCCCGCCGGTGCCCTGCGCGAGGCCCGCCTCGACAAGGGCATCGCGGGCAAGGTCCTCGCCGAGGGCGGCCTGCTGGTCGTCACCTGGGCGCACGGCGACAAACTGCTCGACTCCGGCTTCCGCTCCGACCGGGCGGCCGAGCACACCGCCTGGGTCGAAGCCATCAACTCCATGATCAACACGACGGAAGGCATCGCACGATGACGACCTCCACCAGGGGAGCCGCCAAGACTCCCGCCGTACTCGTCCTGGAGGACGGCCGCACCTTCCGCGGCCGCGCCTACGGGGCCGTGGGGGAGACCTTCGGCGAGGCCGTGTTCTCCACCGGCATGACCGGCTACCAGGAGACCCTCACCGACCCGTCGTACCACCGCCAGGTCGTCGTCATGACCGCCCCGCACGTCGGCAACACCGGCGTCAACGACGAGGACCCCGAGTCCGGCCGCATCTGGGTCTCCGGCTACGTGGTCCGCGACCCCGCGCGCGTCTCCTCCAACTGGCGCTCCCGGCGCTCCCTGGACGAAGAGCTGGAGCGCCAGGGCGTCGTCGGCATCGCCGGCATCGACACCCGGGCCCTCACCCGCCACCTGCGCGAGCGCGGCGCCATGCGCGTCGGCATCTTCTCCGGCGACGCCGTCGCCGACGAGGCCGCCCTGCTCGCCAAGGTCACGGCACAGCCCGAGATGACCGGTGCGAACCTCTCCGCCGAGGTCGCCACCAAGGAGAGCTACGTCGTCCCCGCGATCGGCCCCGACGGCGAAGCCCTCCCGCTCGGCACCGCGAGGTTCACCGTCGCCGCCGTCGACCTCGGCATCAAGGGCATGACCCCGCGCCGGATGGCCGAGCGCGGCATCGAGGTCCACGTGCTGCCCGCCACCGCCACCGCGGAGGACGTCTACGCGGTCGCCCCCGACGGCGTGTTCTTCTCCAACGGCCCCGGCGACCCGGCCACCGCGGACGGCCCCGTCGCCGTCATGCGCGAGGTCCTGAGCCGCAAAACGCCCCTCTTCGGCATCTGCTTCGGCAACCAGATCCTCGGCCGCGCCCTCGGCTTCGGCACCTACAAGCTGAAGTACGGCCACCGGGGCATCAACCAGCCCGTCCAGGACCGCACCACCGGCAAGGTCGAGGTCACCGCGCACAACCACGGCTTCGCCGTCGACGCGCCCCTCGACAAGGTCTCCGACACGCCCTACGGGCGCGCCGAGGTCTCCCACGTCTGTCTGAACGACCAGGTCGTCGAAGGCCTCCAGCTGCTCGACCAGCCGGCCTTCTCCGTCCAGTACCACCCCGAGGCGGCCGCGGGCCCGCACGACGCCGCGTACCTCTTCGACCGCTTCGTATCCCTGATGGAGGCCGAGCGTGCCTAAGCGCACCGACATCCAGTCCGTCCTGGTCATCGGCTCCGGCCCGATCGTCATCGGCCAGGCCGCCGAGTTCGACTACTCCGGTACCCAGGCCTGCCGCGTCCTCAAGGCCGAGGGCCTGCGGGTCATCCTGGTCAACTCCAACCCGGCCACGATCATGACCGACCCGGAGATCGCCGACGCCACCTACGTCGAGCCGATCACCCCCGAGTTCGTCGAGAAGATCATCGCCAAGGAGCGCCCCGACGCCCTCCTGCCCACCCTCGGCGGCCAGACCGCGCTCAACACCGCGATCTCCATGCACGAGCAGGGCGTCCTGGAGAAGTACGGCGTCGAGCTCATCGGCGCCAACGTCGAGGCCATCAACAAGGGCGAGGACCGCGACCTCTTCAAGGGCGTCGTCGAGGCCGTCAAGGCCAAGATCGGATACGGCGAGTCCGCCCGCTCGGTCATCTGCCACACCATGGACGACGTCATCGAGGGCGTCGACGTCCTCGGCGGCTACCCCGTCGTCGTCCGCCCCTCCTTCACCATGGGCGGCGCCGGTTCCGGCTTCGCCCACGACGAGGACGAGCTGCGTCGCATCGCCGGCCAGGGCCTCACGCTCTCGCCCACCACCGAGGTGCTCCTGGAGGAGTCCATCCTCGGCTGGAAGGAGTACGAGCTGGAGCTGATGCGCGACAAGAACGACAACGTCGTGGTCGTCTGCTCCATCGAGAACTTCGACCCGATGGGCGTCCACACCGGCGACTCGATCACCGTCGCCCCGGCGATGACGCTGACCGACCGCGAGTACCAGCGCCTCCGCGACATCGGCATCGCGATCATCCGCGAGGTCGGCGTCGACACCGGCGGCTGCAACATCCAGTTCGCGATCGACCCGGTCGACGGCCGCGTCATCGTCATCGAGATGAACCCGCGCGTCTCCCGCTCCTCGGCGCTCGCCTCCAAGGCGACCGGCTTCCCGATCGCCAAGATCGCGGCCCGTCTCGCCGTCGGCTACACGCTCGACGAGATCCCGAACGACATCACGGAGAAGACCCCGGCCTCCTTCGAGCCCACGCTCGACTACGTCGTCGTCAAGGCCCCCCGCTTCGCCTTCGAGAAGTTCCCCTCCGCCGACTCCACGCTGACCACGACCATGAAGTCGGTCGGCGAGGCCATGGCGATCGGCCGCAACTTCACCGAGGCGCTCCAGAAGGCCCTGCGCTCCCTGGAGAAGAAGGGCTCCCAGTTCGCCTTCACCGGCGAGCCCGGCGACAAGGACGAGCTGCTGCGCGAGGCGGTCCGCCCGACCGACGGCCGCATCAACACCGTCATGCGGGCGATCCGCGCCGGAGCCACCCCGCAGGAGGTCTTCGACGCCACGAAGATCGACCCCTGGTTCGTCGACCAGCTCTTCCTGATCAAGGAGATCGCCGACGAGCTGGCCGCCGTCGAGCGCCTGGAGCCGGAACTGCTCGCCGAGGCCAAGCGCCACGGCTTCTCCGACGCCCAGATCGCCGAGATCCGGGGCCTGCGCGAGGACGTCGTCCGCGAGGTCCGGCACGCCCTCGGCGTCCGCCCGGTCTACAAGACGGTCGACACCTGCGCCGCCGAGTTCGCCGCGAAGACCCCGTACTTCTACTCCTCCTACGACGAGGAGAGCGAGGTCGCCCCGCGCGAGAAGCCCGCGGTGATCATCCTGGGCTCCGGCCCGAACCGCATCGGCCAGGGCATCGAGTTCGACTACTCCTGCGTCCACGCCTCCTTCGCGCTGAGCGACGCCGGGTACGAGACCGTGATGGTCAACTGCAACCCGGAGACCGTCTCCACCGACTACGACACCTCCGACCGGCTCTACTTCGAGCCGCTCACCCTGGAGGACGTCCTGGAGATCGTCCACGCGGAGACCCTCGCGGGCCCCGTCGCGGGCGTCGTCGTCCAGCTCGGCGGCCAGACCCCGCTGGGCCTGGCGCAGGCACTCAAGGACAACGGCGTGCCCGTCGTCGGCACTCCCCCCGAGGCCATCCACGCCGCCGAGGACCGCGGCGCCTTCGGCCAGGTCCTCGCCGAGGCCGGACTGCCCGCCCCCAAGCACGGCACCGCGACCACCTTCGCCGGTGCCAAGGCCATCGCCGACGAGATCGGCTACCCCGTCCTCGTGCGCCCCTCGTACGTGCTCGGCGGCCGGGGCATGGAGATCGTGTACGACGAGGCCCGCCTGGAGTCGTACATCGCCGAGTCCACCGAGATCAGCCCCACCCGGCCGGTCCTGGTCGACCGCTTCCTCGACGACGCCATCGAGATCGACGTCGACGCCCTCTACGACGGCCAGGAGCTCTACCTCGGCGGCGTCATGGAGCACATCGAGGAAGCGGGCATCCAC
Source organism: Streptomyces sp. NPDC087215 (assembly GCF_044744885.1). Taxonomy (NCBI): domain Bacteria; kingdom Bacillati; phylum Actinomycetota; class Actinomycetes; order Kitasatosporales; family Streptomycetaceae; genus Streptomyces; species Streptomyces sp. NPDC087215. The sequence goes on along the minus strand of NZ_JBIUZD010000009.1, from coordinate 102,544 downwards.
TCCGGCGACTCGGCCTGCGCCCTGCCCCCGATCACCCTCGGCGGCCACGACATCAAGCGCCTGCGCGCCTCCACCGAGGCCATCGCCAAGGGCGTCGGCGTGCGCGGTCTGATCAACATCCAGTTCGCGATGGCCGGTGACATCCTCTACGTCCTGGAGGCCAACCCGCGCGCCTCCCGGACCGTCCCCTTCACCTCGAAGGCGACCGCCGTCCCGCTCGCCAAGGCCGCCGCGCGCATCTCGCTCGGCGCCACCGTCGCCGAGCTGCGCGCCGAGGGCCTGCTGCCGAAGACCGGCGACGGCGGCACCCTGCCGCTCGACGCGCCGATCTCCGTCAAGGAGGCCGTGATGCCCTGGTCCCGCTTCCGCGACGTGCACGGCCGCGGCGTGGACACCGTCCTCGGCCCGGAGATGCGCTCCACCGGCGAGGTCATGGGCATCGACGCGGTCTTCGGCACGGCCTACGCCAAGTCGCAGGCCGGGGCGTACGGCCCGCTGCCCACCGGGGGCCGCGCGTTCATCTCGGTCGCCAACCGCGACAAGCGCTCGATGATCTTCCCGGCCCGCGAGCTCGTCGCCCACGGCTTCGAGCTGCTCGCCACCTCCGGCACCGCCGAGGTCCTCAAGCGCAACGGCATCAACGCCACGGTCGTGCGCAAGCTGAGCGAGGGCGAGGGCCCGAACGGCGAGAAGACGATCGTGCAGCTCATCCACGACGGCCAGGTCGACCTGATCGTCAACACCCCGTACGGCACCGGCGGCCGCCTCGACGGCTACGAGATCCGTACGGCCGCGGTCGCCCGCAGCGTCCCCTGCCTCACCACGGTCCAGGCGCTCGCCGCGGCCGTCCAGGGCATCGACGCGCTCAACGGCGGCGACGTCGGCGTCCGCTCGCTCCAGGAGCACGCGGAGATCCTGACCGCGGCCCGCGACTAGCAGCAGCCCGTACGAACGAGGGGGGACACCGGCGGCACCGCGGTGTCCCCCCTCTTCATGAGCACACCTGGACTCCCCGCATGTACAAGTTCTTCTTCCGGCTCGTCTTCAAGCGCATGGACCCCGAGCAGGCCCACCACCTGGCCTTCCGCTGGATCCGGCTGGCCGCCCGCGTCCCCGTCCTGCGGACCTTCGTCGCCGCCGTCCTCGCGCCCCGCCACCCGGCCCTGCGCACCGAGGCCCTCGGCCTGCGGATGCACGGCCCCTTCGGGCTCGCCGCGGGCTTCGACAAGAACGCCGTCGCCATCGACGGCATGTCGATGCTCGGCTTCGACCACATCGAGATCGGCACGGTCACCGGCGAGGCCCAGCCCGGCAACCCCAAGAAGCGCCTCTTCCGGCTGATCCCGGACCGCGCCCTGATCAACCGCATGGGCTTCAACAACGAGGGCTCCGCCGCCGTCGCCGCCCGTCTCGCCGCCCGCGAGCCCGTCTTCCGCACGGTCGTCGGCGTCAACATCGGCAAGACCAAGCTCGTCCCCGAGGCCGAGGCCGCCGACGACTACGTGAAGTCCACCGAGCGCCTCGCCGCGCACGCCGACTACCTCGTCGTCAACGTCTCCTCGCCGAACACCCCCGGCCTGCGGAACCTCCAGGCCACCGAGTCGCTCCGGCCGCTCCTGACCGCCGTACGGGAGGCCGCCGACCGCACGGTCACCGACCGCCGGGTCCCGCTGCTCGTCAAGATCGCGCCCGACCTGGCCGACGAGGACGTCGACGCGGTCGCCGACCTCGCCCTCGAACTGGGTCTCGACGGCATCATCGCCACCAACACCACCATCGCCCGCGAGGGCCTCGGCCTGAAGTCGGACCCGGCACTCGTCAAGGAGACCGGCGGCCTCTCCGGCGCCCCCGTCAAGGAACGCTCCCTCGCCGTCCTCAGGCGCCTCCACGCGCGCGTGGGCGACCGCCTGGTCCTGGTGGGCGTCGGCGGCATCGAGAACGCCGAGGACGCCTGGCAGCGCATCCTCGCGGGCGCCACCCTGATCCAGGGCTACAGCGCCTTCATCTACGAGGGTCCGTGCTACGCCCGCGCGATCCACCGGGGCCTCGCCGCGCGCCTCGCCGCCTCCCCGTACGCCACCCTCGCCGAGGCCGTCGGCGCCGACAACCGAAAGGCCGCCCAGTGACCTTCCCCACGCCCGCCCCGCACCCCGCCCCGACGCCCTTCGGCACCCGGCTGCGCACCGCCATGGACGAGCGCGGGCCGCTCTGCGTCGGCATCGACCCGCACGCCGCCCTGCTCGGCTCCTGGGGCCTGACCGACGACATCGCGGGCCTGGAGCGGTTCACGTTCACGGTCGTCGAGGCCCTCGCCGGGACGGTCGCCGTCTTCAAGCCGCAGTCGGCCTTCTTCGAGCGCTTCGGCTCGCGCGGTGTCGCCGTCCTGGAACGCGCCGTCGTCGAGCTGCGCGCGGCGGGCGGCCTGGTGGTCATGGACGCCAAGCGCGGCGACATCGGCTCCACGATGGCCGCGTACGCGGAGACCTACCTGCGGGTGGGCTCCCCGCTCTTCTCCGACGCGCTCACGGTCTCCCCGTACCTCGGCTACGGCTCCCTGAAGCCCGCCGTCGACCTGGCCCGCGAGTCCGGCGCGGGGCTCTTCGTGCTCGCCCTGACCTCCAACCCGGAGGGGGCCGAGGTGCAGCGCGCGGTGCGCGCCGACGACCCGGCCGGGCGGACCGTCGGCGCGCTCATGCTGGGGCACCTCGCCGAGGAGAACGCGGGGGAGGAGCCGATGGGCTCCTTCGGGGCCGTGGTGGGCGCCACGCTCGGCGACCTGTCCTCGTTCGACCTGGACATCAACGGGCCGCTCCTGGCCCCCGGCATCGGCGCGCAGGGCGCGACCCCGGCCGACCTCCCGGCCGTCTTCGGCGCGGCGGTGCGCAACGTCGTACCGAACGTGAGCCGGGGCGTCCTGCGGCACGGTCCGGACGCGACCGCCCTGAGGGACGCGGCGGACCGGTACGCGGACGAGATCCGCGCGGCCGTCGGGGGGTAGCGGGGCGCGCGGCCAATCCGCAGGTGGGACGGTGCTGACGGGCCGTCTCACCGGGTCGCCCCGCTCCTTGACGAAAACTTGGCTCAAAACCGAGTCGTTTTGTCGGGAAAGTCCTGGTCGGTCGATGCTGACCAGGACTTTTCCGCTGTTCTCGCTGACTGGAGCGGCATCGGCCGCTAGTCTCCGGGGCAGAGCAGGCGTTCAACGGCCAGTGCGTTGATCGTTGCTCCACTGGTGTGGGGCGACTAGGTTCCTCACCGGTCCGTATCCGACAGATCGACATCCGAGGTGACGTAGGCGTGGCTCTTCCGCCCCTTACCCCTGAACAGCGCGCAGCCGCGCTCGAGAAGGCCGCCGCGGCTCGCCGGGAGCGGGCCGAGGTCAAGAATCGACTCAAGCACTCCGGCGCCTCCCTCCAGGAGGTCATCAAGACCGGCCAGGAGAACGACGTCATCGGCAAGATGAAGGTCTCCGCGCTGCTCGAGTCGCTCCCCGGCGTGGGCAAGGTCCGCGCCAAGCAGATCATGGAGCGTCTCGGGATCTCCGAGAGCCGCCGGGTGCGCGGTCTGGGCTCCAACCAGATCGCCTCCCTGGAGCGCGAGTTCGGCAGCACCGGCGCCTGATCGGGTGACCGGTCCGGCGTCCGGTCCGGGACTCGCGTCCCGGGCACCCCGGTGATGCTGGAATAATCGCTGCATGGCAGCAGAGGTACGTCCGCGGCTGACCGTGCTCTCCGGCCCCTCAGGGGTCGGCAAGAGCACGGTCGTCGCGCATATGCGCAAGGTCCACCCCGAGGTCTGGCTCTCGGTGTCCGCGACGACACGGAAGCCCCGCCCCGGCGAGAAGCACGGCGTCCACTACTTCTTCGTGACGGACGACGAGTTCGACAAGCTGATCGCCAACGGCGAGCTCCTCGAATGGGCCGAGTTCGCGGGCAACCGCTACGGCACCCCGCGCGGCGCGGTCCTCGCCCGGCTCGACTCCGGGGAGCCCGTGCTCCTGGAGATCGACCTCCAGGGCGCCCGCCAGGTCAAGGACTCGATGCCCGAGTCCCAGCTGGTCTTCCTGGCCCCGCCGAGCTGGGACGAACTGGTCCGCCGGCTCACCGGCCGGGGCACCGAGTCGCCCGAGGTCATCGAGCGCCGCCTCGCCGCGGCCAAGGTCGAACTGGCCGCCGAGTCGGAGTTCGACAGCACGCTCGTCAACACCTCCGTCGAGGACGTCGCACGTGAGCTGCTAACGTTGACGCTGGTGTCGTCTGGGGAGTGACCCCCGGATCGCCGCAGTACAGAGCAGTGCAGGGCAGTACAAGAGCAGTACAGAACAGATCTTTTTCCATCTTCGGAAGGTAGAGCGTGTCCTCTTCCATCACCGCGCCCGAGGGCATCATCAACCCGCCGATCGACGAGCTGCTCGAGGCCACGGACTCGAAGTACAGTCTCGTGATCTACGCGGCCAAGCGGGCGCGTCAGATCAACGCGTACTACTCCCAGCTCGGCGAGGGCCTGCTGGAGTACGTGGGTCCGCTGGTCGACACCCACGTCCACGAGAAGCCGCTCTCGATCGCGCTGCGCGAGATCAACGCGGGTCTGCTGACCTCCGAGGCCATCGAGGGCCCGGCCCAGTAACCACGCGTCGCGTGTAACGCTTGTCACCACAGGCCCGGCGGAGTTCCGCCGGGCCTGTGGTGTTCTCATGGAGTCCTACACGCGTCCGAGTGCGCGTCCGAGCGCGGGGAGTGACAGTCGTGGCCGAGCCGAAGGTCGTTCTGGGGGTCAGCGGCGGCATCGCCGCCTACAAGGCGTGCGAGCTGCTGCGCCGGCTCACCGAGTCGGGCCACGACGTCCGGGTCGTCCCGACCGGGTCCGCCCTCCACTTCGTCGGTGCCGCCACCTGGTCCGCCCTCTCCGGCCACCCCGTCTCCACCGAGGTCTGGGACTCCGTCCACGAGGTGCCCCACGTACGGATCGGACAGGGCGCCGACCTCGTCGTCGTCGCCCCCGCCACCGCCGACCTGCTCGCCAAGGCGGCCCACGGCCTCGCCGACGACCTGCTCACCAACACGCTGCTCACCGCGCGCTGCCCCGTCGTCTTCGCCCCCGCCATGCACACCGAGATGTGGGAGCACCCGGCCACCCAGGAGAACGTGGCCACCCTGCGCCGCCGCGGCGCCGTCGTCATCGAACCCGCCGTCGGACGCCTCACCGGGGTCGACACCGGCAAGGGACGGCTGCCCGACCCGACGGAGATCTTCGAGGTCTGCCGACGGGTCCTCGCCCGCGGCGCCACCGCCCCCGACCTCGCCGGACGCCATGTCGTGGTCAGCGCGGGCGGCACCCGCGAGCCCCTCGACCCCGTCCGCTACCTCGGCAACCGCTCCTCCGGCAAGCAGGGCTACGCCCTCGCCAGGGCCGCCGCGGCCCGGGGTGCCCGGGTCACCCTCGTCGAGGCCAACACCGGCATCACCGACCCGGCGGGCGTCGACGTCGTCCACGTCGGCACCGCGCTCCAGCTCCGCGAGGCCGTGCTCAAGGCCGTCGCCGACGCCGACGCGGTCGTCATGGCCGCGGCCGTCGCCGACTTCCGCCCCGCCGCCTACGCGACCGGGAAGATCAAGAAGAAGGACGACGGCGGGGCACCCACCGTCGAGCTGGTCCGGAATCCGGACATCCTCGCGGAGCTGTCCACCGGCCGCGCGCTGCCCGGACAGGTCGTCGTCGGCTTCGCCGCCGAGACCGACGACGTCCTCGCCAACGGACGCGAGAAGCTCCGCCGCAAGGGCTGCGACCTCCTCGTCGTGAACGAGGTCGGAGAACGCAGGACCTTCGGCTCCGAGGAGAACGAAGCCGTGGTCATCGCCTCGGACGGCACCGAGACGCCCGTCCCGTACGGCCCGAAGGAAGCGCTTGCCGAGACCGTCTGGGACCTCGTCCTGCCCCGGCTGCTCCCGGCGCCCTGACCCTGCGACCTGTCGCGCCCGCCGCCGTCCGTGCCCCGCGCGGACGGCGCCGGGCGGCCCCCGGCCCGGCCTTCCCGGCGGTGTCCTGAACCGCTTCGTACGACCGGATTCACCCTCTCGGTGTATTCACTGTTCGAGACACCTGGTCCATTGCGCGACCACGACCGATAGACTGTCGGTGGAACGTCTTGGGGCGCAGCCCCCTGCCGGTCCGCTTCAAAGAAGAGCCAGCAGCCGCTGCAACCCCAGGGAGCGTTGTGTCCCGTCGTCTGTTCACCTCGGAGTCCGTCACCGAGGGACACCCCGACAAGATCGCTGACCAGATCAGCGACACCATCCTCGACGCACTGCTCCGGGAGGACCCCACCTCCCGCGTCGCCGTCGAGACGCTGATCACCACCGGCCTGGTGCACGTCGCCGGTGAGGTGACCACCAAGGCGTGGGCGGACATCCCGACCCTCGTCCGGAACAAGATCCTCGAGATCGGCTACGACTCCTCCAAGAAGGGCTTCGACGGCGCCTCCTGCGGCGTGTCGGTGTCCATCGGGTCGCAGTCCCCGGACATCGCCCAGGGCGTGGACACCGCGTACGAGCAGCGGGTCGAGGGCGACGAGGACGAGCTCGACAAGCAGGGTGCGGGCGACCAGGGCCTGATGTTCGGCTACGCCTCGGACGAGACGCCCGAGCTGATGCCGCTGCCGATCCACATCGCGCACCGCCTCTCCCGCCGCCTCACCGAGGTCCGCAAGAACGGGACCATCCCGTACCTGCGCCCCGACGGCAAGACCCAGGTCACCATCGAGTACGACGGCGACAAGGCCGTCCGCCTCGACACGGTCGTCGTCTCCTCGCAGCACGCCTCCGACATCGACCTGGAGTCGCTGCTCGCGCCCGACATCCGCGAGTTCGTCGTCGAGCACGTGCTCAAGCAGCTCGTCGAGGACGGCATCAAGCTCGACACCGACGGCTACCGCCTCCTGGTGAACCCGACCGGACGCTTCGAGATCGGCGGCCCGATGGGCGACGCCGGACTCACCGGCCGCAAGATCATCATCGACACGTACGGCGGCATGGCCCGCCACGGCGGCGGCGCCTTCTCCGGCAAGGACCCGTCGAAGGTCGACCGCTCCGCCGCCTACGCCATGCGCTGGGTCGCCAAGAACGTCGTCGCCGCGGGCCTCGCCTCGCGCTGCGAGGTCCAGGTCGCCTACGCGATCGGCAAGGCCGAGCCCGTCGGTCTCTTCGTCGAGACCTTCGGCACCCACACGATCGAGACCGAGAAGATCGAGAACGCCATCGGCGAGGTCTTCGACCTGCGCCCGGCCGCGATCATCCGCGACCTCGACCTGCTCCGCCCGATCTACTCCCAGACCGCCGCCTACGGCCACTTCGGCCGTGAGCTGCCCGACTTCACCTGGGAGCGCACGGACCGCGTGGAGGCCCTGCGCCGGGCCGCCGGTCTGTAGCCCCACCCGCACCCGCCCGGAGCCCGGCCCCCCTTCGGGGGCGCCGGGCTCCGGCATGTCCGGCTGTCGGTGCCGTCTGGTAGGTATGGGGCTGTGAGCAGCGAGAAGGAGCGGTCAGGGGAGACGGCGGAGCCCGAGCAGCTCGCGCTCATCCGGGAGACCGTGCGGAAGGCGAAGGCACCCAAGGCCAAGCCCCGGACCTGGCGGGGTGCGGCGCTGGCCAAGGAGCTCCCCGTGGCCAGGGTCGTCGTGAACAAGGGCGTCCTCCACCTCGACCAGTTCTTCGACTACGCGGTCCCCGAGGAACTCGACGAGGTCGCCCGGCCCGGAGTACGGGTCCGGGTGCGGTTCGGCGCCGGATCCGGCCAGGTGCGGGGCGGGCGGCGCGAGGGCGGCCGGCTCATCGACGGCTTCCTCGTCGAGCGCCGGGCCACCTCCGACTACTCCGGGCCGCTCGCCGCCCTCGCCGACGTCGTCTCGCCCGAGCCCGTCCTCGGACCCGAACTCCTCGGCCTCGCCCGCGCCGTCGCCGACCGGTACGCGGGCAGCCTCGCCGATGTGCTCCAGCTCGCCGTGCCCCCGCGCAGCGCCCGCGCCGAGGGCCGCCCCTCGCCGGAGCCGCCACCACCGCCCACCGCACCCGAACCGGGCAGCTGGACGCGGTACGAGCGCGGGCCCGCGTTCCTGGACGCCCTCGCGCGCGGCGGCGCGCCCCGCGCGGTGTGGAACGCGCTGCCCGGACCGCACTGGGCCGAGGAGATCGCCCGAGCCGTCCGGGCGACCCTGGCCTCCGGCCGGGGCGCCCTCGTCGTCGTCCCCGACGGACGGGCGGCGGACCGCGTCGACACCGCCCTCACCACCGTGCTCGGCGAGGGCCGCCACACTCTGCTCACCGCCGAGTCGGGTCCCGAGCAGCGGTACGCGCGCTGGCTCGCGGTCCGGCGCGGCGCCGTCCGGGCCGTCGTCGGCACCCGGGCGGCCATGTTCGCGCCCGTCCGCGACCTCGGCCTCGTCGTCGTGTGGGACGACGGCGACGGCAGCCACAGCGAGCCGCACGCCCCGCAGCCCCACACCCGCGAGGTCCTGCTGCTGCGCGCCGCCCACGACCACTGCGCCTTCCTCCTCGGCAGCACCAGCTGCACCGTCGAGGCCGCCCAGCTCGTGGAGTCCGGCTGGGCCGGGGCGCTGGGCGCGGGCCGTGAGCAGGTCCGCGCCGCCGCGCCCCTGATCCGGACCGTCGGCGACGGCGAACTCGCCCGTGACGAGGCCGCGCGGGCCGCCCGGCTGCCCTCGCTGGCCTGGCGGACCGTACGGGAGGGCCTCAAGGACGGACCGGTGCTGGTCCAGGTCCCGCGCCGGGGATACGTGCCCCGGCTGGCCTGCGAGCGCTGCCGGACGCCCGCCCGCTGCCGCCACTGCGCGGGGCCCCTGGAGGCCCCCGAACAGCGGGAGCTGTGCTGCGGCTGGTGCGGGCTCGGCGCCCCCGACTGGCACTGCGTGGAGTGCGGCTCCACCCGGCTGCGGGCCCAGGTGGTCGGTGCCCGGCGGACCGCGGAGGAACTGGGCCGGGCGTTCCCCGCGGTGCCCGTCCGCACCTCGGGCCGGGACCACGTCCTGGACCGGGTGCCGGACCGGCCCGCCCTCGTCGTCTCCACCCCCGGCGCCGAACCCGTCGCCGACGGCGGCTACGCGGCGGCCCTCCTCCTCGACGGCTGGGCCATGCTCGGCAGGCCCGATCTGCGGGCGGGGGAGGAGGCGCTGCGCCGCTGGATCGACGCCGCCTCCCTGGTGCGGGGGCAGGCCGAGGGGGGCACGGTCGTCGTGGTCGCCGAGCCGACGCTGCGGCCGGTGCAGGCCCTCGTCCGCTGGGACCCGGTCGGGCACGCCCAGCGGGAGCTGGCCGAGCGGGCCGAGCTGGGTTTCCCGCCGGTCTCCCGGATGGCGTCCGTCTCCGGCCCCCCGGAGGCCGTCGAGGGCTTCCTGGCCGCCGCCGGGCTCCCCGGTGACGCCGAGATCCTGGGCCCGGTGCCGCTGCCCGCCGTCCGGCCGGGCGGACCGCGCCGCCCCGGCGACCCACCGCCGGGCGAGCGGTGGGACCGGGCCCTGGTCCGGGTCCCGCAGGGCAGCGGCGCGGCCCTGGCGGCGGCCCTGAAGCAGGCCAGGGCGGGCCGACTGGCCCGGGGCGGCGGAGACCCGGTGCGCATCCGCGTGGACCCGCCGGACATCGGCTGAACCCGCGCGGGGGCCGCCGGGCCCTTGGCGAGGCCCCCGGACAGCGGTCCGAGAGCCGCCGGGCCCTTACGACCGGGGGTTCGCGGCCCCGTACGCGCGAAGGCCGTCCGCCCCCGGAGGGACGGACGGCCTCGGGGCGACGGGAGGTCAGCCGCCGCGCGGGCCCGGGAAGGCCGTCGGGCGGGGCTCCTCGCGGAGGGTGGCACTGCCCGAGGTCGGCTGCGGGGGCATCGAACGGGCGGCGGGCACCGCGGGGAGCGTGCGGGTGGCCCCCGGCTCCATGATCGGGTCCTGGTCGACGGGAACGCCCGGCTGGGGCGCGCGCCGGGAACCGTAACGGCGGTGGACGGCCTGCTTGGTGACGCCGAGCGCGGAGCCGACGGCGTCCCAGGAGAAGCCGAGCGAACGGTCGAAGTCGACCGCGGCGGTCACCAGGGTCTCGACGCTGTCCCGCAGTTCCTGGGCCAGCCGGACGGTCGGGGCGGGGGCCCGCCCGTAGACGACGAAGCCCGTCGAGGGGCCGGAGCGGCGAGGACGGTAGACATTGCCCAGCTGGGCCGTGAGCGTGCGCAGTGCGTCCACCTGCCGCCGGACCCGCTCGATGTCCCGCACCAGCAGGTGCAGGCTCGCCCGAGCCTGGGCGTCGTGGGTTGCGTGGTCGGCCATGTGAAAGCCTCTCGAACCGGCGTGTAAGGGGAAGGGCCGCCGGGGGGAGGCGGCGACCCGAATCGGTCAATCTCTCTTGACCAACGCGTCACCGGGAGTTGGGTCACGCTGCGGGGGCGTACATGTATCCGCGCGGGGGCGCTCGTCCTTCCGTACGCCCCCTCCCGTCCCCGGCGTCCGGCGTGTCCCCGCCGGTCGGGGCGGGGCGGGCCGACGGAACACGCCTGGGCCGTCCCTTCCGGTTCCCGCCCGACCCGGGGTGGCCCGTCCTCGCGGGGCGCCGGCCCGGCACGTCCCCCCCCCACACACAGGGCACCGCATCGGGACGCCGTGGGCTCGACCGGCACGATCCGGAAGGGACGACCTAGACTGATGGGCCGCCCGCAAAGCCCCCGGACAGACAGGCACCGCCACCCATGAAGCTCGTCTTCGCAGGCACCCCCGAGGTCGCCGTACCCGCCCTGGACGCCCTGCTCGCCTCCGGGCGGCACGAGGTGGCCGCCGTGATCACCCGGCCGGACGCCCCGGCGGGGCGCGGCCGGCGGCTCGTCGCGAGCCCGGTGGCACAGCGTGCGGAGGAGGCCGGGATCGAGATCCTGCGGCCGGTGAAGCCCCGTGACGAGGACTTCCTCGCCCGGCTGCGGGAGATCGCGCCGGACTGCTGCCCGGTCGTCGCCTACGGCGCGCTGCTGCCGAAGGCGGCCCTCGCCGTCCCGGCCCACGGCTGGGTCAACCTGCACTTCTCGCTGCTGCCCGCCTGGCGCGGCGCCGCACCCGTGCAGCACGCGCTGATGGCGGGCGACCAGGTGACGGGCGCGTCCACCTTCCAGATCGAGGAGGGGCTCGACTCGGGTCCGGTCTACGGCGTGGTCACCGAGGACGTCCGCCCCACGGACACCAGCGGCGACCTGCTCACCCGCCTCGCCTTCGCGGGCGCCGGGCTGCTCGCGGCGACGATGGACGGCATCGAGGACGGCACCCTCAAGGCCGTGCCGCAGCCCGCCGAGGGCATCACCCTCGCCCCGAAGATCCAGGTCGAGGACGCCCATGTCGACTTCGCCGCCCCCGCCCTGCGGGTGGACCGGGTCGTCCGCGGCTGCACCCCGGCGCCCGGCGCCTGGACGCTCTTCCGCGGCGAGCGACTGAAGCTGATCCAGGTCACGCCGCTGCCGGACCGGGTGGACCTGGCCCAGGGCGAGCTGGCGGTGGGCAAGAACAACGTGTACGCGGGCACCGGTTCGTACGCCGTGGAGCTGGTCTGGGTCCAGCCCCAGGGCAAGAAGCCGATGAAGGCGGCCGACTGGGCGCGGGGCGTGCGGATCGCGGCGGGGGAGCGGCTGGGGGCGTAGTACCTCCACACCCTCCGCATCCCGTCCCGTCCCGTTCCCGCCGGTCGGGTCCTCGGGGTCCGGCGCGGGTCGTCGGGAGACGGAGGAGCGGCGGGGAGAGGGGAACGGCCGGGAAGGGCGGGGAGCAGCCGGGCACCGGGCGTACCCGGCTGCTCCCGGTGGCACTGCCGACGCGGCGCGGCCCGGCTCCCGGGGCCGGGCCGGACGGTCCGCCCGGTGCCCCGGGAGCCGGTGGCGGCGCGGCGGACGTACGCTTGGGGGGTTCGACCTCTTCATATCGTCACCCGGAGCACCTTTGAGCGAGCAGGCACGTCGCCGTCCCCCCAAGCCCTACCGGCGGCCCCAGAAGGACCCCGTCCGGATGCTCGCCTTCGAGGCGCTGAGGGCGGTGGACGAGCGGGACGCCTACGCGAACCTGGTGCTGCCGCCGCTGCTCCGCAAGGCCCGGGAGGGCGGGACGTTCGACGCGCGGGACGCGGCCCTCGCGACCGAGCTGGTCTACGGGACGCTGCGCCGCCAGGGCACGTACGACGCGATCATCGCCGCCTGCATCGACCGGCCGCTGCGCGAGGTCGACCCGCCCGTGCTCGACGTGCTCGCGCTCGGCGCCCACCAGCTCCTGGGGACCCGCATCCCCACCCACGCCGCCGTCTCCGCCAGCGTCGAGCTGGCGCGCGTGGTGCTCGGCGACGGGCGGGCCAAGTTCGTCAACGCCGTCCTGCGGAAGATCTCGCGGCAGGACCTGGACGCCTGGGTGGCGCAGGTCGCCCCGCCGTACGACAAGGACCCCGAGGACCACCTCGCCGTCGTCCACTCGCACCCCCGCTGGATCGTCTCGGCGCTCTGGGACGCCCTCGGCGGCGGCCGGGCGGGCATCGAGGACCTTCTGGAGGCGGACAACGAGCGCCCCGAGGTCACGCTGGTGGCCCGGCCGGGCCGCGCCACCACCGAGGAGCTCGCCGGGGCCACCGAGTCCCTGCCGGGCCGCTGGTCCCCGTACGCCGTGCGGATGGCCGAGGGCGGCGAGCCCGGCGCCATCGAGGCGGTGAAGGAGGGGCGCGCGGGCGTCCAGGACGAGGGCAGTCAGCTCGTCGCCCTGGCCCTGGCCAACGCGCCGGTCGAAGGCGCCGACGCCCGCTGGCTCGACGGCTGCGCGGGCCCCGGCGGCAAGGCCGCGCTGCTCGCCGCCCTCGCCGCCCAGCGCGGTGCCGCCCTGCTCGCCTCGGAGAAGCAGCCGCACCGGGCGCGGCTGGTCGAGCGGGCGCTCGCCGGGAACCCGGGCCCGTACCAGGTCATCGCCGCCGACGGCACCCGCCCGCCGTGGCGCCCCGGCTCCTTCGACCGGGTCCTGATGGACGTGCCGTGCTCCGGGCTCGGCGCGCTGCGCCGTCGCCCCGAGGCCCGCTGGCGCCGCCGTCCCGAGGACCTGGACGGCTTCGCCCCGCTCCAGCGGGCCCTGCTCACGGAGGCGCTGAGCGCGGTGCGCGTCGGCGGGGTCGTGGGGTACGCGACCTGCTCGCCGCACCTGGCCGAGACCCGGGTCGTGGTGGACGACGTCCTGAAGCGGACCGGTGGCGCCGAACTGATCGACGCCCGCCCGCTGCTGCCGGGCGTCCCGGCGCTCGGCGACGGACCGGACGTCCAGCTCTGGCCGCACGTGCACGGTACGGACGCCATGTACCTGGCACTGATCCGCCGGACGGCGTGACGGCGGGGCTCCACGGGCGCGGCACGGCGTCCGGGGAGCCCGTCCCCTTCGATCACCTGACCGCAATCTCCTGGTCTGTACAGGTCCCGTCCTCGTCGGTTCGTACCGAAATTGGTCTGGACCGGATTCGAAACCGTCCAGCGGCAAAGAACCACCCAAGAACGTGGGAGGCTTGGCGCATGGCGCAGATCAACCCCAGCATCCTGTCCGCGGACTTCGCCCGGCTCGCCGAAGAGGCGAAGGCCGTCGACGGTGCCGACTGGCTGCACGTCGACGTGATGGACAACCACTTCGTGCCCAACCTCACGCTGGGCGTGCCGATCGTGGAGTCGCTCGCGCGCGCGACCGACACCCCTCTCGACTGCCATCTGATGATCGAGGACCCCGACCGCTGGGCGCCCCGGTACGTCGAGGCGGGCGCCGGTTCGGTGACCTTCCACGTCGAGGCGGCCGCGGCGCCCGTCCGCCTCGCCCGGGAGATCCGCGCCAAGGGGGCGCGGGCCTCGATGGCCCTCAAGCCCGCCACGCCCATCGAGCCGTTCGAGGACCTGCTCCCCGAACTGGACATGCTGCTGATCATGACCGTCGAGCCCGGCTTCGGCGGCCAGGCCTTCCTCGACATCATGCTGCCCAAGATCCGCCGGACCCGTGAGCTGATCTCCAAGCACGGTCTGGAGCTCTGGCTCCAGGTCGACGGCGGAGTCACCGAGTCCACGATCGAGCAGTGCGCCGAGGCGGGCGCCGACGTCTTCGTCGCGGGCTCCGCCGTCTACGGAGCGGCCGACCCGGCCGCCGCCGTGGCCTCGCTCAGGGCCCGCGCCGATGCCGTCACGGCCACCGCTCCGTGGGCGTGCGGCCACTGAGCCGCCATGAGATGAACGCGGTCCGTCGGGCCACCGACAGGACTGATCAGGACCCGCCGGATCTGACAGGATGGACGGCGGGTCCACCGTGTGAACGACAATCGGTACATGGACATCGCTAGGTGAACAGCGGTACGTGAACAGCAGTGAGGAGATCGCGGTGGCGGGTATGTCGGCGGGACGGGCAGCCCTGCGGATGGGCCCCGCGGAGCTGGTGCAGGCGGCGGCCATGGCCCGCCGCTTCTACCTGGAGGGCAAGTCCAAGATCCAGATCGCCGAGGAGTTCGGCGTGAGCCGCTTCAAGGTGGCCCGGGTCCTGGAGACCGCCCTGGAGCGCGATCTCGTACGGATCGAGATCCGCGTACCGGCCGAGCTGGACGCCGAACGCTCCGACGCGCTCCGCGCCCGTTACGGGCTCCGGCACGCGGTCGTCGTCGAGTCCCCTTCGGAGGGCGAGGACGAGTCGCCCGACCCGGAGAACCTCGGCGAGGTCGCGGCCGACCTGCTCGGCGAACTGGTCGCCGAGGGAGACGTCCTGGGCCTGGCCTGGGGCCGCTCCACCATCCACATGGCGGCGGCCCTCGACCGGCTGCCCCCGTGCACCGTCGTCCAGCTCACCGGGGTGTACGACGCCGGGACTGCCGAGCGCGGCTCCGTCGAGGCGGTCCGCCGCGCGGCCCAGGTCTCCGGCGGCGAGGCCCACCCCATCTACGCGCCGATGCTGCTCCCGGACCCGGCGACGGCGGCGGCCCTGCGCAGCCAGACCGGTATCGCACGCGCCTTCGAGTACTTCGACAAGGTCACCGTCGCCTGTGTCTCCATCGGCTCCTGGGAGCCGGGCATCTCCACCGTCCACGACATGCTCTCGGACGAGGAGCGCGCCCACTACGCCTCGCTCGGCGTCGCCGCCGAGATGTCCGCGCACCTCTTCGACTCCGAAGGCCGCCGGGTCGGCCGGGACCTGGGCGAGCGCTGCATCACCGTCGAGGCGGACCGGCTGCGCCGCATCCCCGAGGTCGTCGCCATCGCGGGCGGCCAGCGCAAGGCGGCGGCGATCGGGGCGGTCCTGCGCTCCGGGCTCGTCACCAGCCTGGTGACCGACCGCGCCGCCGCGGACTACCTGCTGACCGCGACGAACCCGGGGACCCACCCGGCGCTCGACCGGGCGGACCCGGACAGCGGCTGAGCCGCCGCCACACCGTGACGCCCCCGTCGGCCACCGACGGGGGCTTCGTCGTGCCCGGGGCGCACCGGGCGAGTCCGGCGGGTCCCGGAGGGCACGGGCCGGGGGCTTGCCCGAAGGGTGTACCCGGGCCGCTCCGGGCAGGGGCCCGGGGGGGACGGAACCGTTCCGTGGCGATATGTTCGGGATCATGTTGCTCCGGCCCCTGCGCGTGCTCCTCGCGCTCGTCCTCTGCGTCTTCCTCGCGGGCTGTTCCGCCGCGGGCGGCGGCGGGGACACCACGTCCTCCCGCACCGCTCCGGCCGCCTCCTCCGCGCCCGCCCCCGCGTCCACCGGCACCTCGGGACTGCCGACCGTACGGGCCGCCGACCTGCCCCCGGAGGCACGGAGGACCCTCGCGCTGATCGCGCGGGGCGGGCCCTACCCGTACGCCAAGGACGGCACCGTCTTCTCGAACTTCGAGAAGGTCCTGCCGCGCGAGAAGCGCGGCTACTACCACGAGTACACCGTGAAGACGCCCGGCTCGCGCGACCGGGGCGCACGCCGGATCGTCACCGGACAGCGCGGCGAGACCTACTGGACCGACGACCACTACGAGACCTTCCGGGAGGTGGTCCCCGATGCCCGCTGACGGCACCGTCGTCCTCGATCTGACCGGCGTCACGGACAAGGCGGCCCTGATGGACCGCTGCGCCGCCGCCCTCGCCCTGCCCGACTGGTTCGGCCGCAACTGGGACGCCCTCGCGGACTGTCTCACCGATCTGCCGGAACCGGTCGTGCTCGTGGTGACGGGCTGGCGGGAGTACGCCGGGGCCCGGCCGCGCGAGTGGGGGACCGCCCAGGAGGTCTTCGCCACGGCCGTCGACGAGCGCCCCACCCGCCTCGCCGTCCTCCTCTCCCTCGGCGCGTCCTCGGAGGATCCTACGAAGAGGCTCTCGCGAGCCTCGGAGGATTAGCCCGGGACCGGTATCCGTACACACGTGGGAGAATGAACTACGTGCTTTTTCCCCTGGCTGAAATGCCTAGGGGCCGATCCGAACGACTGGGATGTCAGCACGTGCGTTTCCTCAATGACGTCAAGCCGCCCTACGACCTGACGTACGACGATGTGTTCATGGTGCCGAGCCGCTCGGCCGTCGGTTCCCGCCAGGCGGTGGACCTCTCCTCGCCGGACGGGACCGGGACCACGATCCCGCTGGTCGTCGCCAACATGACCGCCATCGCCGGCCGCCGGATGGCCGAGACCCTCGCCCGGCGCGGCGGACTGGTCGTCATTCCGCAGGACATCCCGATCGAGGTCGTCACCGACGTGATCTCGTGGGTCAAGAGCCGCCACCACGTGCTCGACACCCCGATCGTCCTGGAGCCGCACCAGACCGTCGCCGACGCGCTCTCCCTGCTGCCGAAGCGGGCCCACGGCGCCGGAGTCGTGGTCGACGCCGACCGCCGTCCGGTCGGCGTCGTCACCGACGCGGACCTCTCCGGAGTGGACCGCTTCACCCAGCTCTCCGAGGTCATGTCCAGGGACCTGCTGCTCCTGGACGCGGACATCGACCCCCGCGAGGCCTTCAACACCCTCGACGCCGCCAACCGCCGCTACGCCCCGGCGGTCGACGCCGACGGCAAGCTGGTCGGCATCCTCACCCGTAAGGGCGCGCTGCGCGCGACCCTCTACACCCCCGCCGTCGACGCGAACGGCGGGCTGCGCGTCGCCGCCGCCGTCGGCATCAACGGCGACGTGGCGGGCAAGGCCAAGCAGCTGCTCGACGCGGGCGTCGACACGCTCGTCATCGACACCGCGCACGGCCACCAGGAGTCGATGATCAGCGCGATCAGGACCGTCCGGGCGCTCGACCCGAAGGTCCCGATCGTCGCGGGCAACATCGTCGCCGCCGAGGGCGTCAAGGACTTGATCGAGGCGGGCGCCGACATCATCAAGGTCGGCGTGGGTCCCGGCGCCATGTGCACCACCCGCATGATGACCGGCGTCGGCCGCCCGCAGTTCTCGGCCGTCATGGAGTGCGCCGCCGAAGCGAAGAAGTACGGCAAGCACGTCTGGGCCGACGGCGGTGTCCGCCACCCGCGCGACGTGGCCATGGCCCTCGCCGCCGGGGCCTCCAACGTGATGATCGGCTCCTGGTTCGCCGGTACGTACGAGTCGCCGGGCGACCTCCAGCAGGACGCCAAGGGCCGCTTCTACAAGGAGTCCTTCGGCATGGCCTCCGCGCGCGCGGTCAAGAACCGCACCAGCGACGAGTCCTCCTACGACCGCGCCCGCAAGGCCCTGTTCGAGGAGGGCATCTCCACCTCGCGCATGTTCCTCGACCCGGCCCGTCCGGGCGTCGAGGACCTGATCGACTCGATCATCGCGGGCGTCCGCTCCTCCTGCACCTACGCCGGTGCCGGCTCGCTCGCCGAGTTCGAGGAGAAGGCCGTGGTCGGCATCCAGTCCGCCGCCGGGTACGCCGAGGGCAAGCCGCTGCACGCCAGCTGGAGCTAGGGCGTGTTTCGAAAGTAGCGCCGTCTGCCCACCAGGCGGGCGGGACTTTCGAAACACGGCCCGGTCCCCTCCGGAGAAACGCTTCTCCGCCACCGCTCCCTCCGAGGGCCCCCGGGAAACTCCTCCCGGGGGCCCTCGGCGTTCCCGTACGGTCGGCGCATGGACCGAGGAGACCTCACGGACATCAGGCCCTGCCGGGCCGCCGACGTGCCCCTGCTCGATCGCCACCTTCCCGCGCCCGGGGCGCCGACCCGGCACGCCGACCGCTTCGCCCGCCAGGAGACCGGCGCGGGCCCCTACCTCGTCGCCTGGCGCGACGGGGTGCCGGTCGGGTACGGACAGCTCCGCCGGGACGGCTGCGCGGCGCCCGAGGTACGGGCCGCCGTGGACGACTGCCCCGAGTTCAACGGTCTCGACGTACGCGCGGACCTGCGGGGCCTGGGCATCGGCACGGCCCTGATCCGCGCTGCCGAGGAGCGGTCCCTGGCGCGGGGGCACGCCTTCCTGGGGCTCGGTGCGGGACACGACAACCCGCGCGCGGCGGCGCTGTACGCACGGCTCGGCTACACACCCGTCGTGGAGTACACCGACCGCTGGAGCCGGACCGACGCGGCGGGACGCGTGCACGAGCACGCCGACCCCTGCACGTTCCTGGTCAGGAGACTGACCGTGCCGGACGGCTGAGCCGCCCGTGCCCGCCCGTGTGCCGCCCGGTGTCAGGACGGCCCGTCGGCGGCCCCGGCAGGCACGTACGGCCGCAGGGCGTCCGCCACCGCCGCCGCGATCATCGCGTGCCCCCGGTCGTCCGGGTGCAGCCCGTCCACCAGGTGCTCCGGGCCCAGCAGCGGCAGACCGGACAGCACGAGGAGGTGCCCGTCGCCCTCGGCGGCCAGATCACGGGCCGCCCGCTCCATGGCCCCGCGCAGCTCCGCCAGGGTCGCGCCGAGGAGGTTGGGACGGTCCTCGGCCTCCGGGCGCAGGACCGGCGAGACGACGAGCAGCGGGGTGTCCGGATGGCCCCGGCGGACCAGACCGACGAAGGCCCGCACCGTGGCGTACAGCCACTCGGCCGTCGCGGGCACCCGGGACCAGCAGTTGGTGCCGAAGGCGAGGGTGATCAGCTCGCCGGGGAGCCGGGCCAGCTGCTCGGCGAGCGGCAGTTCGCCGCGCGCCCCGCCCGCGTACCCCAGATTGACCGGGTCGAGGTCCAGGAGCCGCCCGGCCGTCGCGGGCCAGGAACGGGCCGGCCGGGTCGCCCACCAGCCCTCGGTGATCGAGTCGCCGTGGACGAGCCAGCGCGGCCGGACCGGAGCGGGCGACAGCTCCCCGCCGAGGGCCCGCAGACCCAGCGGGACGGGCGCCTGCCCCTCCGGGAGATGGACGCTGAACACCCCGCCGCCCGGTGGCAGCGGCAGGGTTACGGTCGCCTGTGCCGCCGGGGCGGCACAGGTCTCGCCGACGAGCCGCGTGCCGTGCCACAGGGCGAAGCAGTGGCGCAGCCCGGCCAGCGGATCGGTCCGCTCGGGCACGGTGGCCCGGTAGCGCACCTGCACCGCGCGCGTGCCCGGCCCGGCCGTGAACTCGATCCGCACCCCGATGGGCAGGGCGGCCCGCTCGGCGATGTCCCACGGCAGCCGTTCGAGGTCGGCGGGATCGGCGCGCACCGGCCGGTCCCCGTCCAGCCAGGCCGTACCGCGCAGGAAGCGTGCCGGGTCGAGCCAGCCCACGGGGGCCTCCGATCGAGGGGTCGGCAGGGGCTCGCAGCGTCGGTCATCGGCCATGAGGAGTCCATACGCGTGCGCGCCCCGGTTCACACCCCCGACGCGCAGACGCACACGCGGTGGGCGCGAGGTCTCCCCGGGGCCTCCGCCGCTCGCCCGGACGGCCCTCGGTCGCCGGACGGACGCCGGGCCCGTGTTCTACTTCCTGTGCGGCGCGCGCCGCACCCCGACCGGTCGGCCACCGAGGCGCCGACGGGCCCCCAGCAGAGAAGTGATCCACCCGTAGTGCGACTCAACGACCTCGACGAACGCATCGTCCACGCCCTCGCGGAGGACGCCCGCCGCAGCTACGCCGACATCGGCTCGCTCGTCGGCCTCTCGGCGCCCGCCGTGAAACGGCGCGTGGACCGGCTCCGCGCCGAGGGCGCCATCACCGGCTTCACCGTACGGGTGGACCCGGCGGCGCTCGGCTGGGAGACCGAGGGCTTCGTCGAGATCTACTGCCGTCACAACACCTCGCCCGACGACATCCGGCGCGGTCTGGAGCGGTACCCCGAGGTGGTGTCCGCGTCGACCGTCACCGGGGACGCGGACGCCGTCGTCCAGGTCTTCACCTCGGACATGCGCCACTTCGAGCGGGTCCTGGAGCGGATCGCGGGCGAGCCGTTCGTGGAGCGCACCAAGTCGGTCCTGGTGCTCTCACCCCTGCTGAGGCGGTTCTCCTCGGGCTCGCCCGCCTGACGACCCCGCGCCCCGCCCGGGGGAGGTCCGGGGGCGGGCCGTGGCCCCCGCACCTGACCTCCCCCATGGGGCGGTCCACGCGGCCGGGTGTCCGCCCCGCCGGGGCGGCACCGTGAAGTCACCGGTGCCCGGCAGCCCCTTCTCGAAGGGGGCCGCGCTCACCCACGGTGGCAACTCCGGGAACTCCTCCCCCGGATCCAGCCGCGCCGACCGCGGGACGCCGGGCCGCAAGGCCGGTCCCTCCCTCCGCCGCGCGGCAGGGGGACCCGTACGGCCCCGGGCGGAGCCGTACGCAACGAATCACCGCCGCACCCGCCGATCGCGCAACGGTTCGGCGGTCGGTCCGCAACGCTGCCGCCTTGTCCCGATGGAGTCCGGAACCGTACCGTTTCTGACGTCTCCCCCATACTCCGAACCCCCCGAGGACCACGCATGTCCGCGCTGCGCACCGCCCTGCTCCAGAGCTCCGGCGAGCCCGGTGACGTGGCCGCCAACCTCAAGCTCCTCGACGAGGCCGCGGCCCGCGCCGCCGCCGCCGGAGCGGGCCTGCTGCTCACCCCCGAGCTCTTCCTCACCGGATACGCCATCGGCGCCGACACGGGACGCCTCGCAGAGCCCGCCGACGGGCCCTCCGCCCGTGCCGTCGCCGCCGTCGCCGTGCGCCACGGCCTGGCCGTGGCCTACGGCTACCCGGAGCGGTCCACCGAGCGCCACGGCGTCCTCCACAACGCGGCCCAGCTCATCGGCGCCGACGGCGAGCCGCTCGCGCACTACCGCAAGACCCATCTGTACGGCGACTTCGAGCACCACTGGTTCACGCCCGGCGACGAGGGCGTCGTCCAGGCCCGGCTCGGCGGGCTCACCGTCGGCCTGATGATCTGCTACGACGTCGAGTTCCCGGAGAACGTCCGGGCGCAGGCGCTGGCCGGGACCGACCTCCTCCTCGTCCCCACCGCGCTCATGCACCCCGCCGAGGTCGTCGCCGAGTCCGTCGTCCCGGTGCGCGCCTTCGAGAACCAGCTCTACATCGCGTACGCCAACCGGACCGGCCCCGAGGGCGAGTTCGAGTTCGTCGGCCTGTCCACCCTCGCCGCCCCCGACGGCACCGCCCGCGCCCGCGCGGGGCGGGGCGAGGACCTCGTCCTCGGCGATGTCGACCCCGGCTTCCTGGCGGTCTCCCGGGCGGCCAACCCCTACCTCGCCGACCGGCGCCCCGGGCTCTACGGCCCCCTCGTCCGACCGGCCGCCCCCGCCGCCCGTCTCCACCCTTCCCCATCCGCGCAAGGAGTCCGTACCCCATGACGTCCACGGTGCCCACGACAGCCGTCCCGCACAGCGACGGCCAGCCGCCGATCACCATGTTCGGTCCGGACTTCCCGTACGCCTACGACGACTTCCTGGCCCACCCGGCCGGACTCGGCCAGATACCGGCCACCGGGCACGGCACCGAGGTCGCGGTCATCGGCGGCGGGCTCTCCGGCGTCATCGCCGCGTACGAGCTGATGAAGATGGGTCTGCGGCCGGTCGTCTACGAGGCCGACCAGATCGGCGGCCGACTGCGCACGGTCGGCTTCGAGGGCACCGCCACCGAGGGCCTCACCGCCGAGATGGGCGCCATGCGCTTCCCGCCCTCCTCGACCGCGCTCCAGCACTACATCGACCTGGTGGGCCTTGAGACCACGCCGTTCCCGAACCCGCTCGCCGAGGCGACCCCGTCGACCGTCGTCGACCTCAAGGGCGAGTCCCACTACGCCACCACCGTCGACGACCTGCCGCAGGTCTACCGCGATGTGATGAACGCCTGGAACGCCTGTCTCGAAGAGGGCGCCGACTTCTCCGACATGAACCGTGCCATGCGCGAGCGGGACGTCCCGCGCATCCGGAAGATCTGGTCGCGGCTCGTCGAGAAGCTCGACAACCAGACCTTCTACGGCTTCCTGTGCGACGCGGAGTCCTTCAGGTCCTTCCGGCACCGCGAGATCTTCGGCCAGGTCGGCTTCGGCACCGGCGGCTGGGACACCGACTTCCCCAACTCCATCCTGGAGATCCTCCGCGTCGTCTACACCGAGGCCGACGACCACCACCGCGGCATCGTCGGCGGTTCGCAGCAGCTGCCGCTGCGCCTGTGGGAGCGCGCCCCGGAGAAGATCGTGCACTGGGCGCAGGGCACTTCGCTCAGCTCCCTCCACGGGGGCGCCCCGAGGCCGGCCGTGACCCGGCTGAACCGCACGGCGGGGAACCGGATCACCGTCACGGACGCCTCCGGCGACATCCGCACCTACCCGGCGGCGGTCTTCACCGCCCAGTCCTGGATGCTGCTGTCCAAGATCGCCTGCGACGACTCGCTCTTCCCGATCGACCACTGGACGGCGATCGAGCGCACCCACTACATGGAGTCGTCGAAGCTGTTCGTCCCGGTCGACCGGCCGTTCTGGCTGGACAAGGACGAGCGGACGGGCCGGGACGTCATGTCGATGACGCTGACCGACCGGATGACCCGCGGCACCTACCTCCTGGACGACGGCCCGGACAAGCCGGCCGTGATCTGCCTCTCGTACACCTGGTGCGACGACAGCCTGAAGTGGCTGCCGCTCTCGGCGAACGAGCGGATGGAGGTCATGCTGAAGTCGCTCGGCGAGATCTACCCGGACGTCGACATCCGCAAGCACGTCATCGGCAACCCGGTGACCGTGTCCTGGGAGAACGAGCCCTACTTCATGGGCGCCTTCAAGGCGAACCTGCCGGGGCACTACCGCTACCAGCGCCGTCTCTTCACCCACTTCATGCAGGACCGGCTGCCCGAGGACAAGCGGGGCATCTTCCTCGCGGGCGACGACATCTCCTGGACGGCGGGCTGGGCCGAGGGCGCGGTGCAGACGGCGCTCAACGCGGTGTGGGGCGTGATGCACCACTTCGGCGGCGGCACGGACGCGACCAACCCCGGTCCCGGCGACGTGTACGACGAGATCGCCCCGGTCGAGCTGCCGGAGGACTGAACCGCCCGAAGCGCGGGCGCGGGAGGGGAGCGAGCCGCCCCGCATCCCGGGTCCGCGCGGGGAGCGGGCCGTCCGGACCGGGCGCGGTCAGGGGAGCGGGACGCCCGGTTCAGGGTCTGGTCAGGGGCGTGAGCAGCATCCGTCCCACCAGGCCCACCGACCGGTCGAGCCGCTCGGTGAACTCCTCCGCGAGACCGGGCAGGGCGCGCAGCTGCCACAGCGAGCGGGCCGCGAGCCAGGACCCGTCCCTGGCCCGGTCCAGGCTCCAGCAGCCGAGCAGATGGGTGAGCGGGTCCGCGATCTCCAGGAGGTCCGGGCCCGGCATCAGCTCCTCCCGGATGCGCTCCTCCAGGAGGACCAGGACGTCCCCGACCCGGTCGTACTCGTCCTCCAGGTCGGCGGGGGCGCACTCCAGGTCCTGACAGGCGTCGACCACCGCGAGGGCCAGGTCGTGGCCGATGTGGGCGTTGATCCCGGCCAGCGCGAACTGGAGCGGCCGTACGCCGGGATGGCGGCGGAAGTGGAAGAGGGGCCGCCAGCAGGCGGGGGCGGGAGCGCCGTCCGTGACGGCGTCGACCGCCGCGAGATAGCGCTCGGCGAACCGCGTGCCGAGGGTGCCGACGGCCCGCCGGTCGGGGAAGCCGCCCGCCTCGACGGCGTGCCCGATCTCCTCGGTCACGGTCAGATAGACCCGGTTGAAGACGGCGACGCCGTCGGCCGGGTGCCAGGCGGAGCGCAGCGCCCGCATCCGTTCCAGGACCGGGTCGACCGCGAGGAACGGGCCGAGCGGCCGCCCGTCCCGCTCCGTCGCCGGGCCGTCGCGGCCGTCCCGCCCGTTCCGGCCGCTCGTGCCGCTCGGCTCGCTCGGGTCGGCCGGTACCTGCCACCGCCGCTGGGTCCGCTCCATGGGGGCAGGCTCCCAGCAGCCGGGCCCGGAGGGAACTCCCCTGGACCGGCTTACCCAGAACGGGCGAACGCTCAGTCCTTCGTCGGGGTCCCGGTCCCGTCGCCCGGGGTGCCCTCGTACGAGCTGGTGCCGGAGTCGAGGAGCGGTTCCTGCTCCTTGAGGTGGGCCGGGGCGAAGGCGCGCAGTACGTGGTAGCCGGTGATGACGACGATCGTGCCGAGCGCGATGCCGCCCAGCTCGAAGGTGTCGGTGAAGGTCAGCTTCACACCGCCGACGCCGATGATGATGCCCGCGGCGGCGGGCACCAGGTTGAGCGGGTTGCGCAGGTCGACCTTGGCGTTGATCCAGATCTGCGCGCCGAGCAGGCCGATCATGCCGTACAGGATCACGGTGATGCCGCCGAGGACACCGCCGGGGATGGCGGCGACGATCGCGCCGAACTTCGGGCAGAGGCCGAAGAGCAGGGCGAAACCGGCGGCGGCCCAGTAGGCGGCGGTCGAGTAGACCCGGGTGGCGGCCATGACGCCGATGTTCTCGGAGTACGTGGTGTTCGGCGGACCGCCGACCGCGGTCGACAGCATCGAGGCGGCGCCGTCGGCGGCGATGGCCGTGCCGAGCTGGTCGTCCAGCGGCTTGCCGGTCATCTCGCCGACGGCCTTGACGTGACCGGCGTTCTCGGCGATCAGGGCGATGACGACGGGCAGCGCGACCAGGATCGCGGACCACTCGAAGCTGGGGCCGTGGAACGACGGCAGACCGATCCAGTCGGCCTTGCCGACGCCCGACAGGTCGAGCCGCCAGTGGTCGGCGACCTGACCGGACGGGGACATCGAGTGGATCTTGCCGAAGACGAGGTCGAAGACCCAGGAGATGCCGTAGCCGAAGAGCAGACCGAGGAAGATCGCGATCCGGGACCAGAAGCCCCGCAGACACACCACGGCCAGACCGGTGAACAGCATCACCAGGAGCGCCGTCCACTGGTCCTGCGGCCAGTAGGTGGAGGCGGTGACCGGCGCCAGGTTGAAGCCGATCAGCATGACCACGGCGCCCGTCACCACCGGCGGCATCGCCGCGTGGATGATCCGCGCCCCGAACTTGCGGACCGCGAGCCCGGCGAGGAAGAGCACCGCGCCGACCACGAACACCGCGCCGGTCACGGTGGCGCTGCTGCCGCCCGAGGCACGGATCGCGGCGGCGACCCCGACGAAGGAGAGCGAGCAGCCCAGGTACGAGGGGACCGTGCCGCGCGTGGCGAGCAGGAAGATCACGGTCGCCACGCCCGACATCATGATCGCCAGGTTCGGGTCCAGGCCCATGAGGACCGGAGCCACGAACGACGCCCCGAACATGGCGACCACGTGCTGGGCGCCGAGACCGGCCGTACGGGGCCAGGAGAGCCGCTCGTCCGGGCGGACGACGGCGCCGGGAGCGGGTGTTCGCCCGTCGCCGTGCAAGGTCCAGCGCACGCCGAGGTTCATGAGGTCGCTCCCGTTCTCCGGTTCCGGCGGCCGTGTCGTGACCGCAAAAGATCAGCCACATGGTATGCGCCATCGGAACCTCGTACGTGCGGGCGCAGCCCGGGGCGGCGGACCTATCCGACGGGCCCCGGGGCCCTCTCCGTGGCGGAGGGCTTCGAGGTAGCCCTGCGGCCCTCGGTCCTGAGCACCCCCGCGCCCAGGACGAGCCCCAGCGAGAGCAGCGTGACCAGGCCGAACGAGAAGACCAGGGAGGTCGCGTTCGCGATGCCGCCGATCGCCGAGGGGGCGATGAGACCGGAGGTGTACGTGATGGTGGCGACACCCGCGATGGCCTGGCTGGGGTTCGGGCCGCTGCGCCCGGCGGCGGCGAAGGCGAGCGGGACGACGACCGCGACCCCGAGCCCGATCAGACCGAAACCGGCCATGGCGACGGCGGCGTGCGGGGCGACGACGACCATCACCCCGCCCAGGGTGGCGGCGGCGCCCCCGACCCGTACCGTGCGGACCGCGCCGAAACGGTCCACGACCCGGTCGCCGGCGAGCCGGGCGACGGCCATCATCAGCGCGAAGGCGGTGGTGGAGGCGGCCGCGAGCCCTGCGGAGCCGCCCAGCTCGTCACGGAGGTAGACGGCCGACCAGTCCAGGCTGGCGCCCTCCGCGAAGACCGCGCAGAAGCCGACCGCGCCGATGACCAGCGCGGACTTCGGCGGTAGCGAGAAGCGCGGCGGCGCCTCCTCCTCCGGGGTGCTGCGGACGTCGAGCACGCCCTGGCAGAAGACGAGGCCGAGGGCGGTCAGGACGAGCGCGGCGATCAGATGGTGGATCCGGGCGTCGCCGCCGAGGTGCGCGGCGACCGTGCCCGCGGCGGAGCCGATGAGGGCGCCCACGCTCCACATGCCGTGCAGGCTCGACATGATGGACCGGCCGAGCCGGTTCTCGGTCTCGACGCCCAGCGCGTTCATCGCCACGTCGGACATTCCGGCGGTGGCGCCGTACACGAAGAGCGCGCCGCACAGTCCCCAGATGTTCGGGGAGAGCGAGGGCAGGATCAGGGCCAGCGTCCAGAGCGCGAGCAGTCCGCGCAGCGCCGGGCGGGCGCCGAAGCGGTGCGAGACGGATCCGGCGAGCGGCATGGCGACGGAGGCGCCGAGGGCGGGGAAGGCGAGCGCCAGCCCGAGCTGTCCCGCGCTGACCCCCGCGTGCTCCTGGATCCAGGGGATGCGGGTGGCGAAACTGCCGGTGACCGCGCCGTGGACGCAGAAGACGGCGGCGACGGCGAAGCGCGCCCGCCGCAGGCGTTCGGTGCTGGTGACGTTCTGCGCCGCCATGGGCCCTCCCTCGGGTCTGGTGGCCGGTAAACTATCAGGAACCCTGCCTGATAAATAGCTCGCGGACGGCACCGACGACCGGGACGCTTCTGAGAGGATCGCCGCATGGCCGCATCCCCGAGCACCGCACGAGCCATCAACGACCGGTTCGCCCTGCGACTGCTCCAGGACGAAGGGCCGTTGACGGCCACTCAGCTCAAGACCCTCACCGGTCTCTCCCGTCCCACCGTCGCCGATCTCGTCGAACGGCTCCGGGGCTCCGGGCTCGTCCATGTCGTGGGGGAGTCCGGAGCCGAGCGCCGGGGCCCCAACGCCAAGCTCTACGGACTCGTCGCCGACCGCGCGCACCTCGCCGCCCTCGACGTCCGCACCCGCTCGGTCACCGTCACCGTCACCGATCTGCTCGGCTCCGCCCTCGCCGAGGCGTCCGTGCCCGTCGGTGACGACCACGGCACCGGACCAGCCGTCGAGAAGGCGGTCACCCTGCTGGAGCGGGCCGTCGCCGAGGCAGGCGCCGACCGGCTGCACAGCGTGGCCGTCGGCGCTCCCGGACTCATCGACCCGGCCAGCGGCGAGCTCCGCGACTCCTCCGGGCTGCCCGCCTGGCACCGCAGGCTCGTCGGCGTCCTCCAGGAGCGGCTCCCGGCCCGGGTCCTCGTCGAGAACGAGACCAATCTCGCCGCCGTCGCGGAACTGCGGGAGGGCGCGGCCCGCGGCCGGGAGGACTTCGTGCTGCTCTGGCTCGGCCAGGGCGTCGGCGCCGCCGTCGTCCTCGACGGGCGACTGCGCCGGGGGGCCTCGGGCGGCGCGGGCGAGATCGGCTTCCTGCCGGTCCCCGGCACCTCCGGGCTCCCCTCGGCGACCGGCTGCGACGGCGGCTTCCACGAGCTGGCCTGCACGGCGGCGGTCGCGGCCCTGGCCGCCTCCCACGGACTCGACCCGGCCGCCGCGCTCGGCTCGGGCCACGGCCCCTTCCTGGACGCCCTGGCCCGCCGTCTGGCCGTCGGGGCGGCGGCGGTGGTCTCCGTGCTCGACCCCGGCTGTCTGGTCCTCGCGGGGGAGACCGGCCACGCGGGCGGCCCGGAGCTGGCCGCCCGCGTGGAGTCGGAGCTGGCCGCCCTCTCCCCGCTCCGTACGGAGGTCCGCGCGACGACCCTGGGCGACGCGGCGGTCCTCAGGGGCGCCCTGCTGAGGGCCAGGGACGCGGCCCAGGAGGAGCTGTTCCCGTAAGGGCCTCCCCTACGGGAACAGCTCCTGAGGGCGGGAGCCGTACGGGCTTCCCCCTCCGGGGCATCCCGGGAAACACCACCGCGCCGCGCTCCGGACAGGGGAGCGCGGCGCGGTGGGCGTCCGGCGGGGGCAAGGGCCGTGTGTCCCCGCCGGAGTCCTACGGGTGGTGCCTCATGGGCGTGCTAGCGGATGGGCCTCAGCAGGGGCCGAGGTCCTTCCAGACGCCCCAGGCGCCGGTCGTGCCCGGCTCCTCGTTCTGGGTCCACCACTGGGCCTTGTACTTGCGGCCCTTGTGGGAGATCTCGACACCCGCGTTGTAGACCGCGCCGGCCACGTACGCCGTCGTTCCGGTGCAGCCCGTGGGCGGCGTCGTCGGAGGCGTGGTGGGGGGAGTGGTCGGCGGGGTCGTGGGCGGGGTCGTCGGAGGCGTGGTCGGCGGGGTCGTCGGCGGCGTCGTGGAGCCGGGCTCCACCACCGTCGTACCGCGCGCCAGGTCACCGGCGAGGGCGTACGTCGTGCCGTTGATGTTCACCGTCCAGTTGGACGGGGTGGTCACCGGCAGGTAGTAGTTGAACGCCAGGTCGATCGTCGCGCCCGGGGCCAGCGACTGCCAGGCCGGGAGCTTCAGGGAGACGCGGTGGAAGTCGCCCTTCAGACCGCCCACGTTGCCGCCCGTGTGGTCGCTGCTGATGACCTTCGTGCCGAAGCCCGACTGGTCGGAGGCGTTGGCCGGGGCCGAGGTCCCGTAGTCGAACTGGAACTCCGTGCCGCCCGGGAGCGCCGTCGCCGTGTTGTTGGTGATCTTGATCTTCGGGGTGATCGGGTAGTTCGAGTCGCCCAGCTTGAACTCGGTGAACTGGGTGTCGATCTTCACGGCCTGGGTCGGCAGCGCCTTGTTCGACTTCTTGGCGCCGTACGGGGTGGCCGCCTTGAACTTGTCGTACATCAGCGAGGTGAGCGTGGAGCCCATCTCGTACTGGCCCTTGGCGGCGTTCCAGGCGTAGTCACCGGCCATCTCCCAGACCATGGTGCCGCCGATGCCCTTGCTGACCACGTAGTCGGCCTTGGCGGCCACCGACTGCTCGTCCTCGGTGGAGAGGAAGACCTTCTTCTGCGCGTTCCACAGCCACGGGGCGACCAGGGTCGCGTCATACTTGCGGGCGTAGGTGCCGGTCAGCGTGGTGTTCGCCGGGAAGCCGTACTGCGTGACGTAGTCGCCGACGATCCCCTTCTCGAGGTTCTTGGCGTGCCACATCGGGTTGGAGCCTGCGGGGGACTCCTTGCCCGCGGTGTCCTTGTCGTGCCACAGGTTGTCGATGCCGACGGCACCGTCACCGCACTTGGTCAGGCCCGCTCCGGCCGGGCAGGTGGCCGCGCTGGCCTTGCCCCAGAGGCCGTCGGTGCCGCCCTGCACGTTCTTGTGGCCGCGGGTGTAGTAGGGCAGGCCGATGTTGATGCGGCCGGCCGGCATGGAGCCGCGGAAGTAGTGGTAGGCCCAGTCGGTGTTGAGGTACCCGATGTTGCCGTACTGCGCCGAGCCGTAGACGTTGGCGGCGGCGAGTTCGCCGTCCTTGCCGTCGTCGAAGAGGGAGGCGTTGGGACCGACGTACTCGTTCCAGGCGCCGTGCAGGTCGTAGGACATGATGTTGACGTAGTCCAGGTACTTCTGCATCTGGAACGTCTCCATGCCCCGCAGCAGGTAGCCGGAGGAGGGGGCGGCGACGGTCAGCAGGTAGTGCTTGCCGTCGGTGGCGCCGGCCGTGTCCAGCTTCTCGCGCAGGGACTTCATGAGGGCCGCGTAGCCCTGCACGAGTCCGGCGCGGCGCGCGTTGGCGAGCTGCCAGTCCAGCGGGTTGCCCGCGTCCTTCATGGTCGTCGGGTACTCGTAGTCGATGTCGACGCCGTTGAACCCGTACTTCCGGATGAAGTCGACGGCCGAGGTGGCGAAGGTGTTGATCCCGGCCTGGTTGACCGAACCGTCGGCGTTGGTGGCCATCGAGTAGAAGCCGCCGGAGTTGACCCGGTCGCCGTTGTCCGCGAAGTAGCCGCCGGTCTCGGCCCAGCCGCCGACGGAGATCAGCGTCTTCACGTCCGGGTACTGCTTCTTGAACTTGTTGAGCAGGTTGAAATGGCCCTTGTAGGGGAGTGCGGGGTCCATCTCGGCGCCCGCGACACCGGGCCAGGTCATCCCGGTGGCGGCGTTGTTCGGGCCGTCCGTGCCCACGGACAGCTTGTTGTCACCGCCGACGTGCGCGAAGGCGTAGTTGATGTGGGTGATCTTCTGCCACGGGATGTCCTTGGCGAGGTACGCGGGCTCGCCGTTCTTCCCGGTGCGCCAGCCGGTGAAGTAGCCGATGACGCGGCGCTGGTGGTCGGCGCCCATCTTCTCGCGGCCCTCGGTGTCGTACACCGAGCAGTACGGGACGTCGACGCCCGGGGTCTTGTAGAGCCCGTCGGGGCGACAGGACTCGTTGTCGGCGGCGTACGAGACGCCGCCGGAGAGGGAGCTGAGCAGCAGCCCGGCGACGGCCGCGCCGGACGCGAGCAGCGAGGCTCTTTTCGCGGTGGGGGACAACACGATCGGGTCCTCCTGGAGTGGGGGTTCCCCCGCGCCTCGCGGCGTGGGAGGAGTTCAGGACAACGAGCAAGGGGGTGGGTCGTGTTGGGCCCGTGGAGTGCGCACGCCGTCGGACCGGTTACCTCGGAGGTGACACGGACATTAAGAGGACTAGACCAGTGCGTCAATAGGTCTGTACCAACAGAGAATTCTGTGAGAGCGTGTGAGCCAGCCCACAGGGTCCGGGCCGTATGGCCCCTTGCGGGGCGTGGCACACTGGCCCTGTATCAGCAGCAGCGCACTCCGGGGTCGGTGTAATTCCGAACCGGCGGTTATAGTCCGCGACCCGTCCGCAGCCAGCGGCCGGTTGACCAGGTGAGATTCCTGGACCGACGGTGAAAGTCCGGATGGGAGGCAGTGCGCGGCGGGTGACCCCTCTCTTCGGGGCGCATCGGCCGTACGTCCGCTGGTCGCCGTGTCGTACCCGACGCGGCGTACCCGTGCGACGCGGCCCCGGCGCACCCGTACGAAGGAGTCGTTCCCGCTCTCTGTCGTCATCGACAGGCCCCGGAGTCCGTGCCCGAAGAGGCAGGAGGACCCGGTGGCACGGCAGACCGACACCACCGCCATGCGACGCGCCGTCGAACTCGCCGCCCGCGGTCTCGGCGCCACCAGCCCCAACCCGGTCGTCGGCTGTGTCGTCACCGACGCCTCCGGCCACCGTGCAGGCGAAGGCTTCCACCAGCGCGCCGGCGGCCCCCACGCCGAGATCCACGCCCTGCGCGAGGCCGGTGTCCTCGCCCGCGGCGGCACCGCCTACGTCACCCTCGAACCCTGCGACCACACCGGCCGCACCGGCCCCTGCTCCCAGGCGCTGATCGAAGCCGGGATCAGCCGGGTCGTGTACGCGGTCGGCGACCCGGACCCGCGGGCCACCGGCGGCGCCGGCACCCTGCGCGCGGCCGGCGTGACCGTGGAGCGCGGGCTCCTGGAGACCGAGGCCGAAGCGGTCAACACCGCCTGGCTCACCTCCGTACGCAAGGGCCGCCCCTTCGTCCGCTGGAAGTACGCCGCCACCCTCGACGGCCGGACCGCCGCCGCCGACGGCACCTCCCGCTGGATCAGCTCCGCAGGGTCCCGCGCCGACGTCCACCGCCTCCGCGCCGAGTCCGACGCCGTCGTCGTCGGCTCCGGCACCGCCCGCGCCGACGACCCCCACCTGGCCGTCCGGGGCGTCGAAGGGGCCGTCCAGCCGCTCCGTGTCGTCGTCGACACCGAGGCGAAGGCCGTACGCCCCGGCGCCCGGGTCCTCGACGACGCCGCCCCCACCCTGATCGCGGTCGCCGAGGACGCCGACACCGACCTCCCCGACGTCCTCCGGCTCCCCAGGGCCGGACGCGGGCTGTCCGTCCCCGCCCTCCTGGACGCCCTCCACGCGCGCGGCGTCCGCTCCGTCCTCCTCGAAGGCGGCCCCACCCTCGCGGGCGCCTTCGTCGCCGCGGGCGCCGTCGACCAGGTCGTCGGCTACCTCGCCCCGGTCCTCCTCGGCGCGGGCCCCGCCGCCCTCGCCGACGCCGGAATCGGCACCCTCGCGCAGGCCTTGCGGCTCGACGTCACCGAGACCGTCCGGATCGGCCCCGACCTCCGCGTCACCGCCACCCCGCAGTCCACCGCCACCCCCAAGGGAGCCTGACCGTGTTCACCGGAATCGTCGAAGAACTGGGCGAGGTCGTCGCCGTCGAGCAGCTCACGGACGCCTCCCGCTTCCGGCTGCGCGGCCCCGTGGTCACGGAGGGCGCCCGGCACGGCGACTCCATCGCCGTCAACGGCGTCTGCCTCACCGTCGTCGAGTGCGGCGACGGCACCTTCACCGCCGACGTCATGGCCGAGACCCTCAAGCGGTCCTCCCTCGGCGCCCTGGAGACCGGCTCCCGCGTCAACCTGGAACGGCCCATGGCCGTCGGCGGACGGCTCGGCGGCCACATCGTCCAGGGCCACGTGGACGGCACCGGCACGATCCTGGAGCGGACCCCCTCCGAGCACTGGGAACTCGTCAGGGTCGGGCTGCCCGCGCACCTCTCCCGGTACGTCGTCGAGAAGGGCTCGATCACCGTCGACGGCGTCAGCCTCACCGTCGTCGAGGTCACCGACGACTGGTTCACCATCAGCCTCATCCCCACCACCCTCGACCTGACCACGCTCGGCATCAAGCGGCCCGGCGACCCCGTCAACCTCGAAGTGGACGTCATCGCCAAGTACGTCGAGCGGCTGCTCGGCCCGAACGCCCGGGAGAACGTCAAGTGAACTGGCTCAACTCCGAGGCGTTCACCGTCCTCGACCAGCGCATCCTGTGGTCCGACATGATCGGCAACACGGTCGGTCTGATCGCCCTCGCCCTCGGCTGGCGCCGCTCCATCCTCACCTGGCCCGCCCAGCTGCTCTCCGGCCTGATCCTCGTCGGCGCCTACGCCTCCGCCCACCTCTCCGGCGGCGTCGGCAAGCAGCTCCTCGTCATCGGCGTCGCCGCCTGGGGCTGGTGGCAGTGGAACCGGGGCAGGCGGCACGCCCAGGACGGCTCCATCGCCGTCCGCTTCGCCAGCTGGAAGGAGCGCGGGCTGCTCGTCGGCGGCGCCGTCCTCGGCACCCTCGTCGTCGGCGGCCTCTTCACCCTCTACCCGTCGCTCTCCTGGAGCCCCTGGGCCGACGCCTACATCTTCGTCGGCACCCTCGTCGCGATGATCGCCCAGGCCCGCGGCCTGGTCGAGTTCTGGTTCGCCTGGCTCCTCGTCGACCTCGTCGGCGTCCCGCTCGCCTTCCACAGCGGTCTCGCCTTCTCCGGTCTGGTCTACGTCATCTACTTCGCCCTGGTCCTCTGGGGAATGCGCGACTGGTGGCTCAGGACGCGCACCCCCGCTCTGAAGGGAGCCCACGCATGAGCGCCCGCCCCTCCCGCGCCCCCGAAGGCAAGCAGTCCCCCGGGACCGCCCTCTGGGACGTCACCGACCTCGCCCTCGACCCCGTCGAACAGGCCGTCCGCGACATCGCCGCCGGCCGCCCGGTGGTCGTCGTCGACGACGAGGACCGCGAGAACGAGGGCGACCTCGTCATCGCCGCCGAGATGGCCACCCCCGAGGTCGTCGCCTTCATGATGAGCGAGTGCCGCGGCCTGATCTGCGCCCCCATGGAGACGGAGGAGCTGGACCGCCTCCAGCTCCCGCAGATGGTCGACCGGAACACCGAGTCGATGCGCACGGCCTTCACCGTCTCCGTCGACGCGTCCCCCGCGCACGGGGTCACCACCGGCATCTCCGCCGCCGACCGCGCCACCACCCTGCGGATGCTGGCGAGCGGTCGGCACGAACCGTCCGACTTCGTCCGCCCCGGCCACGTCTTCCCGCTGCGCGCCAGGCCCGGCGGCGTCCTCGCCCGCAACGGGCACACCGAGGCCGCCGTCGACCTCGCCCGGCTCGCGGGCCTCCGCCCGGCCGGCGCGATCGTCGAGATCGCGGGCGAGGACGGCGTCATGCTCCGCCTCCCCGAACTGGTCCCCTTCGCCCGCAAGCACGGCCTCACGATCATCTCCATCGAGGACCTGATCGCCTACCGCCGCTCCGCCGAACCCACCGTCCGCCGCGAGGCCGAGGTCAGCCTGCCCACCGCGCACGGCGACTTCACCGCCTACGGCTACCGCTCCACCGTGGACGGCGTCGAACACGTCGCCCTCGTCCACGGCGAGATCGGCGACGGCGAGGACGTCCTGGTCCGCCTCCACTCCGAGTGCCTGACCGGCGACGTCTTCCACTCGCTGCGCTGCGACTGCGGCCCCCAGCTCCACGCCTCCCTCGACCGCGTCACCGAGGAGGGCCGCGGAGTCGTCGTCTACCTCCGGGGCCACGAGGGCCGGGGCATCGGCCTGCTGTCCAAGCTGCGCGCGTACGAGCTCCAGGAACGCGGCCGGGACACCCTCGACGCCAACCTGGAACTGGGACTGCCCGCCGACGCCCGCGACTACGCGGCGGGCGCGCGCATCCTCACCGACCTCGGCGTCCGCAGCCTCCGGCTGATGACCAACAACCCCGACAAGATCGACGCGCTCACCCGGCACGGCCTCACCGTCGAGGGCCGCGAGCCCATGCCGGTCACGGCCGGTGAGCACAACGTCCGGTACCTCACCACCAAGCGGGACCGGATGGGCCACGACCTGCCCTGGCTGGACGGCTCCCCGGCCGCCGGCTGCGGCAACCAGTAACGAAGCACGTCACCGACAAGGAGAGACATGAGCGGCAAGGGCGCACCCGTCCTCAGCGTGAAGAACTGCGGCGACCTCCGGGTCGCGGTCATCGCGGCCCAGTGGCACGAGAAGGTCATGGACGGCCTGGTCGACGGAGCCCTGCGGGCCCTGAGCGAACTCGGCATCGACGAGCCCACCCTGCTCCGCGTCCCCGGCAGCTTCGAACTCCCGGTCGTGGCCAAGGTCCTCGCCGGGCGCGGCTACGATGCCGTCGTGGCGCTCGGCGTGGTCATCAGGGGCGGAACACCGCACTTCGAGTACGTGTGCCAGGGCGTCACCCAGGGCCTCACCCAGGTCTCGGTCGACACCGGCGTACCCGTCGGATTCGGCGTCCTCACCGTCGACACCGAGGAGCAGGCCCTCGACCGGGCCGGACTCGAAGGCTCCTCCGAGGACAAGGGCCACGAGGCCGTCACCGCCGCCGTCGCGACCGCGACCATCCTCCGTACGGTCAGCGAACCCTGGCGCTGACACGCGACCCCCACCCCGTACCCTAGGACCATCATGGCGAACAAAACCTTCGAAGAGCTCTTCGCGGAGCTCAAGCTCAAGGCCGAGACCGGCGACCCGGCCACCTCCCGCACCGCGGAACTGGTGGACAAGGGCGTCCATGCCATCGGCAAGAAGGTCGTCGAAGAGGCCGCCGAGGTCTGGATGGCCGCCGAGTACGAGGGCAAGGAAGCCGCCGCCGAGGAGATCTCGCAGCTGCTGTACCACGTCCAGGTGATGATGGTCGCCCGCGGGATCTCGCTCGACGACGTCTACGCCCACCTCTGAGCACGCGTTCCCCGACTCCCCCTCCCGTCCCAGGCAAAGGAAGCTCACCCCATGCTGCGCATCGCCGTCCCCAACAAGGGTTCCCTCTCCGGACCTGCGTCGGCAATGCTCCATGAGGCCGGCTACCGCCAGCGCAAGGAGTCCAAGGAACTGGTGGTCATCGACCCCGGCAACGAGGTCGAGTTCTTCTACCTGCGCCCCAAGGACATCGCGATCTACGTCGCCTCCGGGAAGCTGGACATCGGCATCACCGGCCGCGACCTGCTCCTGGACTCCGGCGCCAGCGCCGAGGAGATCCTCCCGCTGAACTTCGGCCGCTCCACCTTCCGTTACGCCACCCGGCCCGGCACCGCGAGCGGCCCCCAGGACTTCGGCGGCATGACGATCGCCACCTCCTACGAGGGCATCGTCGCCAAGCACCTCGCCGACCAGGGCATCGACGCCTCCGTCGTGCACCTCGACGGAGCCGTCGAGACCGCGATCCAGCTGGGCGTCGCCCAGGTCATCGCGGACGTCGTCGAGACCGGCACCAGCCTGCGCAACGCGGGCCTGGAGGTCATCGGGGACCCGATCCTCACCTCCGAGGCGGTCGTCGTCCGCCGTCAGGGCGCCGACGCCGACCACCCGCAGGCGCAGCAGTTCCTCCGCCGCCTCCAGGGCGTCCTCGTCGCCCGCTCGTACGTGATGATGGACTACGACTGCCGGGCCGAGCACCTGGAGCAGGCCGTCGCCCTCACCCCGGGCCTGGAGTCGCCGACCGTCTCCCCGCTGCACAACGAGGGCTGGGTCGCCGTCCGCGCGATGGTCCCCGCCAAGGAGTCGCAGCGGATCATGGACGACCTGTACGAGATCGGCGCCCGCGCCATCCTCACCACCGCCATCCACGCCTGCCGTCTCTGACGGCACGGCCCGCACTCCCCGAGGCACCGAGGAAACCCTGATGTCCCAGCCGTCCGCGCCCGCCCTGCCGGTCACCTTCCGCCCCGGGCGCACCCGGGCGATCCTGCTGACGATGGCGACCGTGATGTTCGTCGTGATCACCGTCGTGGCACTGATGCTGGACCGCCTCGGGCCGGGGGAGAAGGCCAGCTTCGTCTTCACCGCCGCGATGCTCGCCGGGGTCCTGGTGCTGCTGAGCCGCCCCAAGGTCGTCGCCGACGCCGAGGGCGTCACGGTCGTCAACATCACCCGGACCCGGCGACTCGCCTGGGCGGAGATCCTCAAGGTCAATCTGCGCCCCGGCGACCCGTGGGTCTTCCTCGACCTCAGCGACGGCACCAGCCTCCCGGCGCTCGGCATCCAGCCGGGGATCGCCAAGGAGTCGGCGATCCGCGACGCCCGCGCCCTGCGGGCCCTGGCGGACAGCCACGGGACGTGCGGCGCCGCGGCCTGACGGCCCGCCGGGCCCGGGACCCCTCGGGGGAGGAGCGTCCCGCCCCGTACGGGACGACCCCGGTCCGTCCCCCGTCCGGGGCCGACCCTCTGCCCCTCGGGGCCTTCGCGTGACTACTCTGGAGGCGGTGGTGCCGAGCGCACCACCGCCTCGCGTGTGCAGGGCCGCGGTCGCGGCCCGCGGGGCCGCCCTTCTACCCGAGGAGTGACTCCCTCCAGCAATGGACGGATCGTCCGGTAGTACCCGCGCCGCCCCCTCCCAGGAGGCGGCGGCATGATCGTCTCCCTTCTGCCGCTCGTCGCGGCCTTCGTCCTCGTCCTCGCCAACGGCTTCTTCGTGGCCGCCGAGTTCGGTCTGGTGACCGTGGAGCGCGCCGAGGCCGAGCGCGCCGCGGCCGCCGGTGACCGGCGCGCCCGCACCGTCGTCACCGCCCTGCGCGAGCTGTCCTTCCAGCTCTCCGGCACCCAGCTCGGCATCACGATCACCTCCCTCGTCGTCGGTATGCTCGCCGAGCCCGCGCTCGCCGGACTGCTGCGCGGACCGCTCACCGCCACCGGACTGCCCGGGGGCGTCGTCTCCTGGACCGCGGTGGTGACCGGGATGCTGCTCGCCGCCGCCGTCCAGATGGTGGTCGGGGAGCTGGTGCCCAAGAACTGGGCGGTCTCCCGGCCGCTCCAGGTGGCCCGCTTCGTCGCCACCCCGCAGCGCTGTTTCTCCGCCGTCTTCCGGCCGGTGATCTCCCTGCTCAACCGGGTCGCGAACCGGCTGGTCCGGCTCCTGGGCGTCGAGCCCACCGAGGAGCTGGACTCGGTCCGCACCCCCGGTGAGCTGGTCTCCCTGGCCCGGCACTCGGCGCGGGCCGGCACCCTCGAACAGGACACCGCCGACCTCTTCGTACGGACCCTGTCCCTCGGCGGTCTCACCGCGGAGCAGCTCATGACCCCGCGGGTGAAGGTCAGCGCCCTCCAGTGGGACGCCACCGCCGCCGACGTCCTCAACCTCACCCGGGCCACCGGCCTCTCGCGCTTCCCGGTCTACCGGGACCGCATCGACGAGATCGTCGGCATGGTCCACCTCAAGGACGCGCTCGCCGTCGCCCCGCCCGCCCGGCTGCGGACCCCCGTCGGCCGGATCGCCGTCCCCCCGCTCCTGGTCCCCGAATCGCTGCCCGTCCAGACCCTCCTGGAGCGGCTGCGCAGGGAGCAGCCCATCGCGGTCGTCGTCGACGAGTACGGCGGGACGGCCGGGGTCGTCACCCTGGAGGACATCGTCGAGGAACTCGTCGGCGAGGTCCGTGACGAGCACGACACCCCGGCCGACGGGCGGCCCGAGCTGGCCGCCGCGCCCGCCGAGGACGGCCGGCCCGCCTGGGACGCCGACGGCTCCTGCCGGGTCCACGCCCTGCGCCGGATAGGCCTCGACGTGCCCGAAGGGCCGTACGAGACCGTCGCCGGGCTCGTCGCCGATCTCCTCGGGCGCATCCCCGCCCCCGGAGACCGGGCCGAACTCCCGGGCTGGCGGCTCTCGGTGCGGCAGGTCGACCGCTACCGCGCCGAGCGCGTCCGGATCGTCCGGACGGGCCCGGTGCCCGGCCGGGAGACCGGCGGGGCCGCGCCCCGGGTCCCGGTGGCGGCGGAGGCGGTCCGATGAGCACCCTTCCCCTGCTGTTCGCCGTCCTCCTGGTACTGGCCAACGGCTT
Source organism: Streptomyces sp. NPDC087215 (assembly GCF_044744885.1). Taxonomy (NCBI): domain Bacteria; kingdom Bacillati; phylum Actinomycetota; class Actinomycetes; order Kitasatosporales; family Streptomycetaceae; genus Streptomyces; species Streptomyces sp. NPDC087215. Next base: position 63,502 of record NZ_JBIUZD010000009.1, on the reverse strand, counting down.
CTTCGTCGGGGCCGAGTTCGCGCTCGTCTCCGTCCGCCGCAGCCAGATCGAGCCGCTCGGCGGCGCCCGTGCCCAGCAGGTCCTGTACGGGCTCGAGAACCTGCCGCGGATGATGGCGGCCGCGCAGTTCGGCATCACCGTCTGCTCGCTGACGCTCGGCGCGGTCGCCGAGCCGTCCGTCGCCCGTCTCCTCGAACCGGTCTTCCACGCGGTCGGGGTCCCGGACGCGCTGATCCATCCGCTCGGCTATGTCGTCGCCCTCGCCGCCGTCGTCTTCCTCCATCTCGTCATCGGCGAGATGGTCCCGAAGAACCTGGCGATGGCCGCGCCCGAGCGGACCGCGCTCTGGCTCGCCCCCGGTCTGGTCGGCTTCGCCCGGCTGTGCCGCCCGGTGACGGCCTCGCTGGGCGCCTGTGCCCGGCTGGTCCTGCGGGCGTTCAAGGTGGAGCCGAAGGACGAGGTGGAGGCGGTCTTCACCAGTGTCCAGCTGGGCAGGCTCGTCGAGGACGCCGGTCAGGCCGGACTGCTCGACCCGGCCGAGCAGGAGCGTCTGGAGGACGCTCTCGAACTGGGGACGCGCCCGGTGACGGAGGTCCTCCTCGCCTCCGCCTCCCTGGTCACGGTCCCGCCGACGGTCACCCCCCGGGAGATCGAGGAGCTGACCGTCCGTACCGGGTACTCGCGCTTCCCGGTACGGGCCGAGGCCCGGGGCACCTTCATGGGCTTCGTGCACGTGAAGGACGTCCTCGACCTGGAGGAGCGGGAGCGGGCGGTGCCCCGGCGGCTGTGGCGGCCGATGGCGACGGTCCGGGCCGAACTGCCCCTCGACGACGCCCTCACCGTGATGCGCCGGGCCGCGACCCATCTGGCGCAGGTGGCGGACGGTTCGGGCCGGATCCTCGGCCTGGTCGCCCTGGAGGACGTCCTGGAGAAACTGGTGGGCGAGGTCCGCGACCCGGCCCACCGGCTCCTCCCGGACCGGGCGCCCGCCCCGTAGGGAACCGTGGGCCCGGACCAGCTCCGGGCCCACGGTCCTCCGGGACACCGCCCGCCGTGCGCGGGCCGGTCAGTAGCCCGGCGGTTCCTGCTGGGGGCCCCGGTCGACCGGGCCCCGGCCGGAGAGCACCTCGCCGTACGCCTGCATGAGGTCGGCGAGCCGCAGGGTCGCCAGATCGTCCCGGGTGGGCGTGTGCGGATAGCCGGAGAGCCGCAGGTCACGGTAGGCGCAGGACTTCTCGTACAGGGTGCGCAGGAAGCGTCCGTTGCCCAGCTCGTCGATCCAGCCCTGCTCGACGACATGGGCGCTGATGGAGCCCAGCTCGTCGCGGGCCTCGTCGTCCCAGCCGTCCCCGTTGGCCGCCGCGAGGACCTCGCCGATGGCGGTGAGCTCCAGCGGACGGTACGAAGGGAAGTCGACGCGGGTGGTGAACCGGGAGGAGAGGCCGGGGTTGGCGCCGAGGAGCCGGTCCATGCCCTCGGGATATCCGGCCAGGATCACCACCAGGTGGTCGCGGTTGTCCTCGGCCCGTTTGAGCAGCACCTGGAGGGCCTCGTCGCCGTAGGCGTCGCCCTTGCTGTAGCCGGTGTTGGAGAGCGCGTACGCCTCGTCGACGAAGAGGACCCCGCCCATCGCCGAGTCGATCAGCTCGTTCGCCTTCACCGCCGTCTGGCCGAGGAACTCGCCCACCAGATCGGCCCGTTGGGCCTCCACGAGATGGTCGCCGCCGAGCAGCCCGAGGGCGTAGAACACCCGGCCGAGGATGCGGGCGACCGTGGTCTTGCCGGTGCCGGAGGGCCCGGAGAAGACGAAGTGGCGTTTGGGCGGCTGGACCGGCAGGCCCTGTCCGGCCCGCAGCCGCGCCATCTCCAGCTGCGCCGACAACGCCTTCACCTGGCGTTTCACCGGATCCATCCCCACCATGCCCTCCAGCTCGGCGAGCGCCTCGGCGAGCAGGGCCGGATCGGTCGGCCCGGCAGGGAAGCGCGGGGGAGCGGGCTGCGAGGGCAGCGGGCCCTTCCGCCGGGCGGTCTCGGGCGGGGTGGTCGCGGGTGCCGGGGGTACCGGTTCGGGCGCGAACCGCAGCCCGTCCCCGAGGGGGCCGCCGGTGTCGGGCTCGGTGCCCGGTACGACCTCCCCCGCGTCCTGCCCGAGCCCCCCGCCCACGGTGCCCAGGGCGACCGTGGCGAGCCCGGTCGGGTCGTCCAGGCCGTCGTACCCCTCGAAGCCGTCGTACTCCGCGATGGCCGCGAGCCGGGCGGCGGTGTCCATGAACGTCGGGTCGATCCGGTGCACGGCCCGGTAGAGGGGGAGCGCGGCGGCGCTGCGTCCGGTGCCCTCGTGGGCGCGGGCGAGCCAGTAGCGCAGTTCCTTGCGCTGGGGCTGCTCGCTGCGGCACCGCATCAGGGAGGTGGAGAGCAGCGGCTCGGCCTGCCCGTACATCTCCAGGCGGACCCGGGCCATCCCGCCGAAGAGTCCCGCCTCGATGCCGAGGAGCGGATCGTCGACGAGGGTCTCGGTGTGCCGGACGAGCTGGTCCCAGTCCTTGACGAGATAGGCGCGGCAGGCGTGCAGGAAACGCACCTGGGGGTCGGTGTCGACCGGGGGGAGCCCGGCGAGGGCCCGGTCGAGCTCGGGCACATGGCGGCCGTCGAGCCAGTGGGAGGCGTGCGCGAGCAGCAGGTCGCGCGGACTCTCCAGGACCGGCTGCACCCACCAGCCGAGCCAGTACCAGGAGTTCAGGGGGCGCCGGTAACGGGACCGCTGCTCGCCGAAGCGCTCGCGGTTGCTGTACATGCGCAGCAGCGCGGTCGTGGTGTCGACCCTCAGGGCGTGCAGCCCGAGCCAGGCGTCCGCCATTCCGGGGTCGACGCGTACCGCCGTCCGGAACTCGTCCTCCGCCTGCGGGTAGGCGCCCATCGTGTAGGCGTCGACGCCGCGCAGCCAGGCGAGTTCGGCGGGGGCCTGCGCGCCCTGCGTGCCGATGTCCATCGGGTCCCCCACAACCGTCTTCGCATGGACGGGATTTGACCGCACCTGGGGGCATCGTACCTGCGCAGGGTGCGTGTGATTAAGGAGAAGCGCATGATCCGGAAGTGGTGACCCTGGGTGAGCGGAAGGGGTCACGGAGGAGCCGGGGGAGGGTTCCCGGGGCAGAACGAAGCCCCCGATCACGGGGGAACAACCGGGGGCTTCGCGTCCGCGGCGGCTTCGGAAAGCCGCACATTCAGAACGTAAGACCTGTACGCCCCTTGGGTCAAGCAGAGTTGAGGCACTTGCGGAAGCGGATGAGGTGACCCTCAGTTCACGGACATGAAGCCGTCACGGTGGGTGATGATCTGGTCCGCGACCGCTGTCACGGAGGGCCCAGTGATCCATTCGTGACCCTTCTGGCACTCGCGTACCAGGGTGTCGGCGAAGGGGCGGGAGGGGTCCTGGGCGAAATGGCGAGTCTCCGCCATGGTCCATCCGTCCCAGAACGCGGCCTGCTCCGGACCGTCCCGCCGCCGCCCCCGGTCCCAGGAGTCCTCCGCCCCGCGCTCCATCCACAGCAGCCACGCCAGGAACGGGCGGACCTCCCTCCGGCCCGCCCCGACCCCCTCGACGAGGACCACCGGAGCGGGGGGCAGCGTCCGGGGCTCGCCGAAGCGCCGCAGCCGCCAGTCGTACGGACGGAAGGAGGCGGCCTCGCCCCGGGCGAGGGGCCCGACGACCTGCTCCCGGAGCCTGCCGGTCCAGCCGAACAGCTCCTCGTGCGTGGCGAGGTCGTCGAGGTGGAGCACCGGGGCGTCGCCGAGCGCGGCGGAGAGACGGGTGGCCAGGGTGGACTTGCCGGAGCCCGCGTGGCCGTCGACCGCGACCAGCCGGACCGGTCCGCAGGAGGGCGGCAGCCGGAGCAGCGCCTGTGCCGCGCGGTCGAGGTCGTTCATGGACCCAGGGTAGGGGAGCGGGGGACCGTCGCAGGTCAACGAGGTACCACCGTCATCGGCCGAGTGCCTCATCGGTGCGGCGACGCGGGGCGAGGTGCTGGCGGAGGCCCGCCGGGAGCCGCGATAGTGGGCCCGGCGGACCGCTCGTGTCCGGGTCCGTGCCGTGCCCTTCCGCGCCCCGCACCACCGGTGTCCGGGCCGTGCCCCGGTCGTCCGCCCGCGCGGTCCCGGGGTCCCGGTCCCGGGCCGTCCGGCCGCGAGTCCGCACACCCACCGTTCTCGACTGGGGGTCACCGCCCATGACCGGTTCCACTCCTCGCAGGACCGTCCTCACCGCCGCCCTCGCCGCCGTGGCGGGAACGACCGCCGCGTCCGCCACGGCGGCGGCCGTCCCTCCCTCCTCCCCGTCCTCGGGCTCCTCCCCGTCCTCCGGCCGGACCGGCGCGGCGGACGGCACCGGGAGGCACGGCCACGCCCCCGCCGCCGGGCCCGTCGCCCACCGGTTCTGGTCCTCGTACCAGGACTGGCGGCGCGGCACGGCCGCCGGTACGAGGGCGCTGCCGGGCGACCGCCCCGGTCTGGTCCTCGACACCCCCGTCGGCCGCACCGACCACACCGACCCGCACACCGGCCGCACCTCCACCTGGGAGTACGCGAGCTGGACCTCGCCCCGGCACGTCCCGGCCGTGCCCGCCACCGAGGTCATCGCCTCCTGGAACGCCCACACCCCGCCCGGCACCTGGCTCCGGATCGAACTGTCCGGGGAGTACGGCGACGGGGCCGCCACCCCCTGGTACGTCATGGGCCACTGGGCCTCGGGCGACGGCGACGTCCGGCGCACCTCCGTCGACGGCCAGAGCGACGGCCGGAGCGCGGTCTGGACCGACACCCTCGCCGTCGACGACCCGGCGAGCGGGCTGCGGCTGACCGCGTACCGGCTGCGCCTCACCCTCCTGCGCGCCCCGGGCAGCGGCCTCACGCCCACGGTGTGGCGGATCGGCGCGATGGCCTCGGACGTCCCGGACCGCTTCACGGTCCCGGCCTCGAAGCCGGGACCCGGCCATGAGCTGACCGTGCCGCGCTACTCGCAGAACACCCACGTCGGGCAGTACCCCGAGTACGACAACGGCGGCGAGGCCTGGTGCAGCCCGACCTCCTCCCAGATGATCGTCGAGTACTGGGGGCGGCGGCCCTCCGGGGAGGAACTGGCCTGGGTGGACCCCGCCTTCGAGGACCCCCAGGTCTGCCACGCGGCCCGCTCCACCTATGACCACCAGTACGAGGGCTGCGGCAACTGGCCGTTCAACGCCGCCTACGCGGCCTCCTACCCCGACATGAACGCCGTCGTCACCCGGCTCCGCTCGCTCACCGAGCTGGAGTCCCTGGTCCGGGCCGGCATCCCGGCCATCACCTCCCAGTCGTTCCGCGAGGAGGAGCTGACCGGGGCCGGATACGGCACCTCGGGCCATCTGATGACGGTCATCGGCTTCACCCCGGACGGAGACATCGTCGCCAACGACCCCGCCTCTCCCAGCAACGAGGCCGTCCGCCGGGTCTACCGGCGGCGCGAATGGGAGAACATCTGGCTGCGGACCAAGCGCTACGACGCGAACGGCAAGGTCAGGAGCGGTACGGGCGGGGTCTGCTACGTCTTCTGGTCCGAGCGTCCGACCTCGGAGCGGCGTCGGGCGCTGCGGGAGCTGGGGCTGGTGTGAGCCGGAGGGTGAGGGGTGAGTGACGGGCGGGGGCGGGGGCGACCGCCGGGGCGGGACGGCTCCCGGTCCGCCGCCGTCCGCGGCGCCCCGGCGAAGGCAGGGGAGAGCGGAACCGGTCCCGGGCGCACCACGGCGTCCGTACGGGCGCCCGCTCCGTCCGCCGTCGGCGCCGGGTGTCCGCGCGACGGCGTCCGTGCCGCGCGAGGGCGGCTCCGGGCCGTCGGAGGTCCTCAGCCCCGGCGCCTCGTCATCGTCCGTCACCGGGTCGGGCCAGGGTCCCGTCGACTCGTACGGTCCGGTCCGACCGGACGGGCCCGGGGGCCGACCGGGTCCGCTCCTGGTCGTGGTGGCCGGGCAGGGTCCGGCCCTGGCTCGCCCAGAGGGACAGTACGGCCCGGTAGAGGGGCGGGTCGGAGGGCAGGAGGGAGGGGACCCGCGCCGGTACGGGCACGGGCGCGGGCGCGGAGACGGCGGCGGGGAGCGGCTGCCGTACCGGCGCCGGTACGGGAGCCTTCGCCGGGGCGGGCGCCGACACCGGGTGAGGAACCGATTCTTCAAGGCGCGGTCCGGTCTGCCGGTGCCGACCGAGACCGCCGGGAGGGGTGAACAGCGTGGTCATGCCCGGACCAACGCGCCCCGGCGGCCCCGGTCACCGCCGAAGGGATTCGAGCGACAGTTCGCCTGCCGCCTGCCGCCTGCCGCCTGCCGCCTGCCGCCTGCCGCCTGCCGCCTGCCGCCTGCCGCCTGCCGCCCGGTGCACGGCCCTGGCCCCCCGACTCGTATCTGACATACCGTCAGACGTCTGTCCGGAAGCCCCGCCGACCAGGAGGTCAGCCATGTCCGCGCACCGGCACGACGACCGGCCCGTCGCCCTCGACGAATATCCCGTGCACCAGGCCCCGCTCTCCATGAAGCACCACGTCAGCGGCGACCGGAACGCCTACGACCGGTGCATCTTCCACGTCTTCGACCACGAGGGCCGCGCCCTGCTCATCGCCGGTCTCGGCGTCTACCCCAACGCCGGGGTCGTCGACGCCTACGCCACCCTCCGCGTCGGCGACCGGCTGCACGCCGTCCGGGCCTCCGACGCCCTCGGCGACGACCGCACGAACCTCTCCGTCGGCCCCTTCGCCATCACCGTCGACGAACCCCTCCGGCGCCTCACCCTGTCCTGCGCCGCCGACCCCGCCGACCCCGAGGGGCTCTCCTACGAGATCGCCTGGACCGGCGACTTCCCCGCCGTCTGGGAACCCCACCACACCCAGCGCCACGGCGGCCGACTCACCCTCGAAGGCCGCCGCTTCGTCCAGGCGGGACACTGCGCGGGCACCGTCCGGGCCGGTGGCCGGGAGTTCGCCGTCACACCCGGCGAGTGGACCGGCACCCGTGACCGCAGCTGGGGCGTCCGCCCGATACCCGGCGAAGAACCCGGCCGGGCCGCCGAGTTCCGCCCCGAGGGCTTCCACTGGCTCTGGATCCCGATGCGCTTCGAGGACCGCTTCCTCATGGTCATCGCCCAGGAGGACGCCGACGGCTACCGCACCCTCAACGAGGCGCTCCTCGTGCGCGAGGGCCACCGCGACGTCCAACTCGGCTGGCCCCGCACCGAGATCGCGTACCGCCCGGGTACCCGCCACCCCGAACGGGCCACCGTCCACCTCACCGACCCCACCGGCGGACCCCTGGAGATCGGCGTCGAGGTCCTCGCCTCCTCCCCGCTCGCCGTCGGTGCGGGCTACCCGCCCGCCACCGACTGGCAGCACGGCACCTGGCAGGGCAGGGACTGGACCGACCGGCGCGTCTACGACCTCTCCGACCCGGCGGCCCATCCCGCCGCCGCGTACGGCGTCACCGACCACTCCGCCCGCTTCACCCTCGACGGCCGCACCGGGTACGGCATCTTCGAACACGGCTCCTTCGGCCGTCACGACCCCAGCGGATTCGCCGACCACACGTCAACGGCCCTCTGAGGAGCCCCTCTTGACCTCCGTTCCCCGCCCCCGGACCACCACCCGCGACCCCGAGGAACTCGGCCGCCGCCTCACCGCCTGGCTGCACCGGCACCTGCCCGGGGCCCGCGTCACCGGACTCTCCGTACCCGGCTCCAACGGCATGTCCAGCGAGACCCTGCTCTTCGACCTCGACCACCCGGACGCCCCGGTCTGCGGCTGCGCCCTCCGGCTGGCCGCCGACCCCGCCGCGTACACCGTCTTCCCCGTCTACGACATGGCCCGGCAGCACCGCGTCATGCGGCTGGTGGGCGAGCACACCGACGTGCCCGTGCCGCGCGTGCTGTGGCTGGAGGAGGACCCGGGGCCGCTCGGCGCCCCGTTCTTCGTGATGGCCCGCGCCGAGGGCCGCGTCCCGCCCGACGTCATGCCCTACACGTACGAGGGGAACTGGCTGCACGCCGCCACCGACGCCGAACGCGCCCAGGTGGAGGCCGAGTCCGTCGCCGTGCTCGCGCGGCTGCACGACCAGTTCCCGGCGGCGGAGGCCGCCTTCCTGCTCCCGGAGGGCCGGGGAACCCCGCTGCGCCGTCATGTCGACGCCCAACGCGCCTACTACGCCTGGGTGGTGGACGGTCTCGCCCGCTCGCCGCTCATCGAGTCGGCCTTCGACTGGCTGGAGGCGCACTGGCCCGCAGACGAGGGCCCGGCCGTCCTCGGCTGGGGCGACGCGCGCATCGGGAACATCGTCTACGACGGCTTCACCCCCGCCGCCGTCCTCGACTGGGAGATGGCGGCCTGCGTCCCGCGCGAGGTGGACCTCGGCTGGACGGTCTACCTGCACCGCTTCTTCCAGGACCTCACCGTCGGCTTCGGCCAGCCGGGACTGCCCGGCTTCCTGTCCCGCGACGCGGTCGAACGGCGCTACGCCGAACTGACCGGGCACCTTCCGCGCGCCATGGAGTTCCACACCCTCTACGCGGCCCTGCGGCACGCGATCGTGATGCTGAGGATCGCGTACCGGCAGGCCCACTTCGGCGAGGTCGAGGTGCCCGAGGACCCCGACGCGCTGATCCTGCACCGCGCCGCGCTCGCGGCGATGGTGCGGGGAAGCTATTGGTGAACCGGGCGGCTCAGGCCGCGCGCCGCATCTGCGGCACCTGGATCGGACGCGAGCCCGGACCGCCGACGTGCGAGAAGGGCTGCGTGCGCCAGTCGAGGCCCTGGGGGAGCGTCAGGAGCAGGGCGGTGTCCTGCTCCAGCACCTCCAGGGTCTCGTCGGCCGGGCCGGCCTCGCCCGCCGACAGGCCCGTACCCGGGCAGACCGTCAGGACGAAGGGGTTCCACGGAGTGGGGCAGAGCGCGTGCTCCGGCAGCACGTCCTCGTCCGCGAGCAGCGCGATGGGCTGCACGCACTCCGGGCAGACGACCCGGAACATCTCAAACGTGTCGTACGCGTCGAGCTCGTCGGACATGTCGACCGAATCAACAGGCTCCTGCATGGAGATCTCCCCCTCGGGTGGGTCGGCCGGATCTGTGTGGCCTCGACCACAGCAAGCACTTCCCATGCGGTGGTCCGCATAACCGTGTGGCGGTCCCCGGAGGCGGGCGCAAACCTGTGGCGTTCGTCACATGCCCGTCGCAGGTGCCCCGCTATGGCTGATACCCATCGATAGTGGGCGCCCCCGGCGCTGCCGCCCGCCTCCGGGGAGCACTAGGGTCGCCGCATGGAGGAGCTGGATCGTCAGATCGTCGAGTTGCTCGTCAAGGACGGGCGCATGAGCTACACCGACCTGGGCAAGGCCACCGGCCTGTCCACGTCGGCGGTGCATCAGCGCGTCCGCCGCCTGGAGCAGCGCGGAGTCATCCGCGGCTATGCCGCGGTCGTCGACCCGGAGGCCGTGGGCCTGCCGCTGACCGCCTTCATCTCGGTCAAACCCTTCGACCCCAGCGCCCCCGACGACACCCCCGACCGGCTCGCCGACATCCCGGAGATCGAGGCCTGCCACAGCGTCGCCGGTGACGAGAACTACATCCTCAAGGTCCGGGTCGCGACCCCGCTGGAGCTGGAACACCTGCTGAGCCGCATCCGCTCGCAGGCCGGAGTCTCCAGCCGCACCACCGTGGTCCTCTCCACGCCGTACGAGGCCAGGCCGCCCCGCATCTGACCCCGGACCGCCCGCCCGGGGGGACCTGCCGGACAAACCGGCTCCTGACAGGTCCTAGCCTGGTCGCATGAGTGAGTCCATGCCTGCCGCGCCCGCCGCGGCTGCCGCCGAACACCGCACCGTGCTGCTGCGCGGCGGGGAAGTCCACAGCCCCGCCGACCCCTTCGCCACCGCCATGGTGGTGGAGCGCGGGCACATCGCCTGGGTGGGTTCGGAGGGCGCCGCCGACGCCTTCGCCTCCGGTGTGGACGAGGTGGTCGACCTGGAGGGCGCGCTGGTCACCCCGGCGTTCGTCGACGCGCACGTGCACACCACCGCCACCGGCTTCGCCCTCACCGGGCTCGACCTGTCCCGGGCCGCCTCGCTCGCCGAGGCGGCGGAGCTGATCCGCGCCCACGCCGCCGCCCGTACCCAGGACCGCATCCTCATCGGACACGGCTGGGACGCCGCCCGCTGGCCCGAGCGCAGGCCCCTGACCCGCGCCGAACTCGACGCGCTCACCGGCGGCCGGCCGCTCTACCTCACCCGTATCGACGTCCACTCGGCCGTCGTCACCACCGCCCTGCTCGACCTCGTCCCCGGCGTCCGCGACCTGGACGGCTTCCACGACGGACAGCGCCCGCTCACCGGGGACGCCCACCACGCCGTGCGCGCCGCCGCCTTCGGCGCCGTCTCGGCCCGTCAGCGCACCGAGGCGCAGCGCGCCGCCCGCACCCGGGCCGCCTCCCTCGGCATCGGCACCCTGCACGAGTGCGGCGGCCCGCAGATCTCCTCCGAGGACGACTTCACCGGCCTCCTGGACCTGGCCCGTGACGAGCCCGGACCCCGGGTGGTCGGCTACTGGGCCGACCTCGACGTGGAGCGGGCGCGCGCCCTCGGCGCGCTCGGCGCCGCCGGGGACCTCTTCGCCGACGGCTCCCTCGGCTCCCACACGGCCTGCCTCCACGAGCCGTACGCGGACCACGCCGACGCCGGGCACACCGGAGCCGCCCACCTGGACGCGGCCACCGTCGCCGGACATGTCGCGGCCTGCACCGAGGCGGGTCTCCAGGCGGGCTTCCACGCCATCGGGGACGCGGCAGTGACGGCCGTCGTCGAGGGCGTCAGGGCCGCCGCCGAGAAGCTGGGACCGGCCCGGATCAGGGCCGCCCGGCACCGCGTGGAGCACGTCGAGATGCTCACCCCCGAGACGATCGCCGCCTTCGCGGAACTCGGCCTCACCGCCTCCGTGCAGCCCGCCTTCGACGCCTTCTGGGGCGGGGACGAGGGCATGTACGCGGACCGGCTCGGCGTCGAGCGGGCCCGCACCCTCAACCCGTACGCCGCGCTGCTGCGCGCCGGTGTGCCGCTGGCCTTCGGCTCCGACAGCCCGGTGACCCCGCTGGACCCCTGGGGCACCGTCCGGGCCGCCGCCTTCCACCGCACCCCGGAGCACCGGATCTCCGTCCGGGCCGCCTTCACCGCGCACACCCGGGGCGGCTGGCGGGCGGTCGGCCGGGACGACGCCGGGACGCTGGTGCCGGGCGCTCCCGCCGACTACGCGATCTGGGGGGCGGCGGAACTCGTGGTCCAGGCACCCGACGACCGGGTGGCCCGCTGGTCGACCGATCCGCGCTCCGGGACGCCCGGTCTGCCCGATCTGACGCCCGGTGCCGACCTCCCCGTCTGCCTGCGCACGGTCGTGCACGGACAGACGGTGTTCGTACGGCCGAACGTGTGATGTGGGGATATGTCCCCCTGGGGGCAGCCGCTCCGGGTGTTTGTCCCCGACCTGCGGATCTTCCCCTCCGGCCTGCGCTTTTGAACTGTCTCCGCAGGTCAAGAGGGTATTGACAGTCGCGGGTCGGGGGCGGGTAGGTTCTCCGAGTCCACCACAGGACGTCCGCCGGGACCCCGTCCCTCCCGCAGTCGCCGTACGCCGCCCGCGCCTCGGCCCGAGGGAAGGTTTCTCCGGCGGAAGGTGCGACCCGGGTGGGGCCCGGACGTTCAGTAGACAACGGCTCTCGGTCGACCCGCAGCCAGCGGATCCCAGGTCGGACCGAAGGACTCCGGGCCCCGCACCGCCCTTCCCGCGTCCCGGTGGTCCCTTCCGTCCCGTCTGTCACCCGGGTCGGCCGACCGCCCCGCCGGAGCACGCCGGGGACCTCGCTATGGTGGGGGCCTGTGTATGTATCCGAAGGGGCAGTAGTGAACGACGGTGGCCAGAGGCGTTACGGCCCGCTCGGCAAGGCCTTGGTGATCATTCCGACCTACAACGAGGCGGAGAACATCAAGCCGATCGTCGCGCGGGTACGGGAGGCCGTACCCGAGGCGCACGTTCTCGTCGCCGACGACAACAGCCCCGACGGCACGGGCAAGTTCGCGGACGAGATCGCGTCCGAGGACGACCATGTGCACGTCCTGCACCGCAAGGGCAAGGAGGGGCTCGGCGCCGCCTACCTCGCCGGATTCCGGTGGGGCATCGAGCACGGCTACGGCGTCCTCGTCGAGATGGACGCCGACGGCTCCCACCAGCCGGAGGAGCTGCCGCGCCTGCTCACCGCGCTCAAGGGTGCCGACCTGGTGCTCGGCTCCCGCTGGGTGCCGGGCGGCCGGATCGTGAACTGGCCGAAGTCCCGCGAGTTCATCTCGCGCGGCGGCAGCCTCTACTCCCGCGTGATGCTCGACGTGCCGATCCGCGACGTCACCGGCGGCTACCGGGCCTTCCGCAAGGAGACCCTGGAGGGCCTGGGCCTGGACGACGTGGCCTCGGCGGGCTACTGCTTCCAGGTCGACCTGGCCCGTCGCGCGGTGGCCGCGGGCTTCCATGTCGTCGAGGTCCCGATCACCTTCGTGGAACGCGAGATCGGCGACTCGAAGATGAGCCGGAACATCGTCGTCGAGGCGCTGTGGCGGGTCACCGGCTGGGGTGTGACGGCCCGCGCGGAGAAGGTCGGCAGACTGCTCGGCCGCAAGCCCTCCTGATCCCTCCTTTACGACGTTCCGGCAGGGCGCCAGGCACACTGGTGACCATGACGACCGGCGCACCGCCTCCCCTCGCCCCCAAGCGCTCCCGCGCGCGCACGTTCCTTCCGCTCGGCGTCGCCGCCTGGCTGGTCCTGGAGATCTGGCTGCTCACGGTGGTGGCGGACGCGGCGGGCGGACTGACCGTCCTCGCCCTGCTCGTCGGCGGCGCCGTCCTCGGCGCCGTCGTCGTGAAGCGGGCGGGGCGCCGTGCCTTCCGCAACCTCACCTCGACCTTCCAGCAGGCCCAGGAAGCGGCCCAGGAGGCGGCGCGGGCGGGCACCGCGCCCGTACCGCCGGAGCGTACCGGCGCCGAGGACCGCAACGGCTTCCTGATGCTCGGCGGTCTGCTCCTGATGCTCCCCGGCCTGATCTCGGACGCGGTCGGTCTGCTGCTGCTCGTCCCGCCGGTCCGCTCCCTCCTGGGGCGGTCCGCGGAGCGGGCCGTCGAGCGGCGGATGAGCGCGGCCCCTTCCGGCAGCCTCCAGGACGCCTTCCAGCAGGCCCGCATCCACCGCCCGGACGGAAAGGTCGTCCCGGGCGAGGTCATCCGCCAGGACGGCGAGCAGGCCCCCCGCCGGGCCGACGGCCCCCGTCCCCCGCTGACACCCTGACGACCCGAGCCCCGACGGCCCGACGGCCCCGTCCCCACGGAGGGACGGGGCCGTCGCGCGCTCTCCGGGACCCGGACCGGGAGACGGGGCCACCGGCCTTCCGGTCCCGGTTCCGCCCGGAGGGGGAAGGGCCGGGCCGGGGCGCCCGCGCCGCGGCGGACGTCTTCGTGACAGAGGTCCCGTGGCAGGGAGGCCCGTGGTGGCGGAGGTCGGGGAAGCCCGTCCTGGACACATGGGAACGCCGCGGGGCCCGGTACACGGATCGTGTACCGGGCCCCGCGGCGTCGTCCTGCCGGGTCCGTCAGGCGGACTTGCGGCTGTCGCGCGGATGCACGGCGATGTTCATGGCGCCGGAACGGAGGACGGCCAGCCTTTCGGCGAGGACCTCCTCCAGCTCCTCGCGGGTGCGCCGCTCCATGAGCATGTCCCAGTGCGTTCGCGCCGGCTTGCCCTTCTTCTCCTCGGGTCCGTCCCCGTCCACCAGGAGAGCCTGGATTCCGCAGACCTTGCATTCCCACTCCGGCGGAATCTCCGCCTCGACGGAGAAGGGCATCTCAAAGCGATGTCCCTTCTCACATGCGTACTCCACCGCCTGGCGCGGGGCCAGATCGATGCCGCGGTCGGTCTCGTAGCTCGTCACCACGAGGCGCGTGCCGCGAAGAGCTCGCTCACTCATGAATCGTGCCTCCCGGGCTTGTCGCCCACAGGACAGGTGTCGCTGTCGTCGTTATCCGGTCAACGTCCGGTCGGCGGTAAAGATTCCCGTGCCGGGTCATGCGTCGCCCGTCGTGCCGCCCCTTGTTGTACCCACCAGTGACCGTTTTGTCACATCTGGCGGCAGATGTAACCCGGTGTCTTCACCAAAGCAGCACGCAGTAACGGTCCGCCTGGCAGGCCAAACGCGTACACTACCGCCCTTTCGGTGCCACGTCTAAACACGGTCGGGTATCGGGTTCCCCGCGTCCAGCACCGCCTGCCGCACCGGGACCCGGGCGAGCAGGACGGAGCCGAGCACGAAGAAGATCACCAGGGAGATGATGGCATCCCGATAGCTTCCGGTCACCTGGTACGCGAGACCGAACACCAGCGGACCCAGCCAGCTGAGCCCCCGGTCGCTCATCTCGTACGCCGAGAAGTACTCCGCCTCCTTCCCGCGCGGCACCAGATGCGAGAACAGCGAACGCGACAGCGCCTGGCTCCCGCCCAGTACCAGGCCGATCGCGGCCGCCAGACAGTAGAAGAACACCGGCGCCCCGGCCGGCAGGAAGTACCCGGCCACCAGGATCAGCGTCCAGACCACCAGCGAGCCCAGAATCGTCCGCTTGGCGCCGTACGACCGGGCGAGTCGGCCCATGCCGAGCGCCCCCGCCACCGCCAGCACCTGCACGAGCAGGACCGCCGTGATGAGCGTGGTCTGCTCCAGGCCCAGTTCCTCCGAACCGAACACGGAGGCCTGCGAGATCACCGTCTGCACACCGTCGTTGTAGACCAGATAGGCGAGGAGGAACGCCAGGGTCTTCGGATGGCGCCGCATGTCCCTGAGCGTCTCCCGGAGCTGGCGCCAGCCCCCGCCGACCGCGCCTCCGCCGGCCCGCCCGGTGTTTCCGGTCCCGCCCCCGGTCCGCCGGTCCCGCAGCCGCCGCAGCGGCACCAGGGTGAACGCGCCCCACCACAGACCGGCCGAGGCCAGACAGAGCCGGACCGCCTCGCCCTCCGTGAGGCCGAAGGAGTCGTGGCCCGAGTAGAGGACCAGATTCAGTACGAGGACGAGCGCGCCCGACGTGTAGCCGAAGGCCCAGCCGCGCGAGGAGACCGTGTCCCGCTCGTCGGGCTCCGAGATCTGCGGCAGATAGGCGTTGTAGAGCACCATCGACACCGACAGCGAGGCGTTCGCCACGATCAGCAGGAAGGCGCCCAGCAGATACCGCTCTCCCGCCAGGAAGAACATGCAGGCCGTCGCCGTCGCCCCGAGATAGGCCGACGCCGCGAGCAGCGGCTTCTTCCGCCCCGTGCGGTCCGCCACCGCGCCCACCAGGGGCATCAGGAGGACCGCCACCACGATCGACGCCGACACCGTGTACGCGAAGAGCGAGCCCGCCCGCACCGGGACGCCCAGCGGGTGCACGAAGCCCTCGGCGTCGGCCGCCGCCCGCGCCACCGAGGTCAGATACGGCCCCAGGAACACGGTCAGCACGCTCGTCGAGTACACCGAGCAGGCGAAGTCGTAGAAGTACCAGCCCCGTTGCTCCCGTCGGCGTTCGCCGGGATCGGAGACGTACTCCTCCGGTGCGGTGGTCCCTGCGGTCAAGGCCGCCCCCTCGTCCGTCCCCGTGTTCCGTCCCCGTCGTCCCGGCGCGGTGCCGCCGGGACGCGCTCAGACCCAGACGCCCCGGTCGGTCAGCACCGCGCGCAGGGTCTCCAGCTGATCGGTCATGATGCCATCCACGCCCAGGTCGAGGAGAGAGTTCATCCGGGCCGGATCGTTCACCGTCCACACATGGACCTGGAGCCCGCGCGCGTGCGCCTCCCGCACGAACCGCCGGTCCACGACCCGGACACCGCCCTGCCGCTCGGGGACCTGCGCCGCCACCGCGCCGGGACGCAGCGGCGCCGGGACGCCCAGCGACCGCAGCCGCAGCGCCATCACCCCGCCCACCCCGTACGAGGTGGCCAGCCGGGGCCCCGCCAGACGCTGCGCCCGCGCCACCCGCGCCTCGGTGAAGGAACTCACGCAGATCCGGTCCCAGGCACCCGTCGCGCGGACCAGGTCGACCAGCGGCAGCAGCGCCGACTCGGCCTTGAGGTCCACGTTCCACCGGGCCTCGGGGAACTCCTCCAGGAGGTCCGCGAAGAGCGGCAGCGGTTCGGTGCCCGCCACCCGCGCCTCCCGCACCGCCGCCCACGGGAGGTCGCGGATGCGGCCCGAGGCGTCCGTCACACGGTCGAGGGTCGCGTCGTGGAACGCCACGAGCGCCCCGTCGGCCGTCGTGTGCACATCGGTCTCGAAGTAGCGGTAGCCCTCGGCGGCGGCCCGGCGGAAGGCGGCGGCGGTGTTCTCCAGGCCGTTCGCCGCGCCGCCCCGGTGGGCGAACGGAAGGGGCAGGGGATGGTCGAGATAGGGATGGCGTACGCGAGTCACGGCCGCAGTATGGCCTGTCCCGGTGTCCCGGTGGCGACGGCGGTGCTTCCGGAGTCCTGCTCGGGGAGGGCGAAACGGCGGAGGAAGAACTGCGCGAGCGGTCCGATGGACAGGGCGTACAGGACCGTGCCGACGCCGACCGAGCCGCCGAGCAGGAAACCGGTGGCGACCACCGCCACCTCGATCGCCGTCCGCACCACCCGGATCGACCGGCCGGTGAGCCGGTGCAGACCGGTCATCAGGCCGTCGCGCGGGCCCGGACCGAAGCGCGCGGCGATGTACAGGCCGGTCGCCACCCCGTTGAGGACGATGCCCGCCACGAGCAGGCCGATCCGCCAGGCCAGCTGCCGCACGTCCGGCACGAGGGCCAGGGCGGCGTCCATGGCGAGGCCGACCACGAACACGTTGGAGACCGTGCCGAGCCCCGGCCGCTGCCGGATCGGTATCCACAGCAGCAGGACCGCGGCCCCGACGACGATCGAGACCACGCCGATGGTCAGACCCGTCCTCCCGGCCAGGCCCTGGTGGAGCACCCCCCAGGGCTCCAGGCCCAGACCGCTGCGGACCAGCAGGGCCGCACTGGCTCCGTACAGCGTGAGACCGACGTAGAGCTGGACGAGGCGGCGGGTGAGGTGCCGGCCGCGGAGGCCGGAGGTGATGGACAAGGGACTTTCCCCCAGGGTGGTGTCAGTGGACTGGCTCATGACACTCTGTGGCGGGGAACGGATGCCAACCATGGCCAATTCGAGGAAGGTGGACTGATTTCGATGGCCCAGTGGACTTCGGCGGTGGGTCCTGCTCAGCTCGCCCGGCAACTCCAGGCCCAGCGGCCCCGGAGCGCCACCCCGGGTGCCCGCAAGCCGCCCGCCTACCGCGCCCTCGCCGACGGCATCCGGCTGCTCGTCCTGGAGGGCCGCGTCCCGGTCGCCGCCCGGCTGCCCGCCGAACGGGAACTCGCCCTCGCCCTCACCGTCAGCCGGACGACCGTGGCCGCCGCCTACGAGGCGCTGCGCGCCGAGGGCTTCCTGGAGTCGCGGCGGGGCGCGGGCAGCTGGACCGCCGTCCCGGCGGGCAACCCGCTGCCCGCTCGCGGTCTCGAACCGCTGCCCCCCGAAGCGCTCGGTTCCATGATCGACCTGGGTTGCGCGGCGCTGCCCGCGCCCGAGCCCTGGCTCACCCGGGGGGTCCGGGGCGCCCTGGAGGAACTGCCCCCGTACGCCCATACGCACGGCGACTACCCGGCGGGCCTGCCCGCGCTGCGGCAGATGCTCGCCGACCGCTACACCGCGCGCGGCATCCCCACCATGCCCGAGCAGATCATGGTCACGACCGGCGCCATGGGCGCCATGGACGCCATCTGCCACCTCTTCGCGGGGCGGGGGGAACGGATCGCCGTCGAGTCCCCCTCGTACGCCAACATCCTCCAGCTGATGCGGGAGGCGGGCGCCCGGCTCGTCCCCGTCGCCATGTCCGAGGGTCTCGGGAGCTGGGACCTGGGCCGCTGGCGCCAGGTCCTGAGGGACGCGGCCCCCCGCCTCGCGTACGTGGTGGCCGACTTCCACAACCCGACCGGCGCACTGGCCGACGAGGACCAGCGGCGGCAGCTGGTGGAGGCCGCCCGCTCGGCGGGGACCGTTCTCGTCGTCGACGAGACCATGACCGAACTGCGCCTCGACGACGTCGAGATGCCCCGTCCGGTCTGCTCCTTCGACCCGGCGGGCTCCACCGTCCTCACGGTCGGCTCGGCCAGCAAGGCCTTCTGGGCCGGGATGCGGATCGGCTGGGTCCGGGCGGCCCCCGACGTGATCCGCTCGCTGGTCGCCGCCCGCGCCTACGCGGACCTGGGCACCCCGGTCCTGGAACAGCTCGGGGTGAACTGGCTGATGCGCACGGGCGGCTGGGAGGAGGCCGTAGCCCTCCGCCGCGAGCAGGCGCGGGAGAACCGGGACGCGCTCGTCACCGCGGTGCGCAGGGAACTGCCGGAATGGGAGTTCTGGGTGCCGAACGGCGGGCTGACGCTCTGGGTCAGGACCGGCGGTCTGTCCGGCTCCCGGCTGGCGGAGGCGGGGGAGCGGGTCGGGGTCCGCGTCCCCTCCGGTCCGCGCTTCGGCGTGGACGGCGCTTTCGAGGGCTTCGTCCGGCTGCCCTTCACCGTCGGCGGGGCGGTCGCCGACGAGGCCGCCGCCCGGCTGGCCGCCGCGGCCCGGCTGGTCGAGTCGGGCGCGGGCGGTGGCGCGGAACCGCCGCGCTCCTTCGTGGCGTAGCGGGGTCCGGGCGCTCGTCGATGGTGTGCCGGGGGCCCGGTCCGTCCGCCCACGCGCGCGGGGCGGGCGGAACCCGGGGTCACCGCACGCGTGGGCGCGGCGCCCGTCCGGCTCCGCGCGCGGAGCCGGACGGGGGGGGGGGGCGGGGGGGCCCCCGGGGGGCCGCCCCCCCCCCCCCCCCCCCCGGGGGGCCCCCCCCCCGGGGGGCCCGGGGGGGGGGGGGGGGCGGGGGGCGCCCGCCCGGGGCCCCCCCCCCGGGGGGGGCGCGGCCCCGGCGGGGGGGGGGGGGCGGCCCGCCCGGGGGGGGGGGGGGGGCGGCCGGGGGGGCGCGCCCCGCCCCCGCGGCCGTCCAGGGTGCTCAGCCCTCGGCGGGGACCGGGGTCTGGAGGGTCGCCGGGCCCGGGTCCGGTTCGACGGGGGAGGCGGGGGAAGCGGGGACGGCGGGGACGGCCTTGGCCACCGATACGGCGGCCGTGAGCCGCTCCGGGAGCAGGTCGAGGACGGCCTGCCGGTGCGCCTCGCTCGTCGCCTCGTCGTACGGGTCGGGCGTGGCGGGCACCTGGAGGCGCAGCACGGGTCCGGTGCCCAGGCGCGCGTAGCCCCGGCCCGCCGGGACCTCGGGCGTCGGCGTGGTGTGCGGGTCGGCGCCCAGGACCGCCGCGATCTGCTCCGGCGAGGCCGGGCCGAGCGCGATCCTGGCCCTGGTGTGGGTCCGTACCGCCTCGCTCAGGGTGTCCGCGCTGTCGAAGTGCTCGGCGACCACCACCGTGACCTGCGCGGCGCGCCCGTGCCGCAGCGGCACCTGGAGCAGGTCCTGCGGGTCGGGGCGGCCGTCGGCGGCGGCCAGGTGACCGAGGACGCTCGGCCGGTCGAGGAGGATCCAGAGCGGGCGCCGGGTGTCCTCGGGGGCCGCGTGCCCGGCCTGGCGGGCCCGGTTGGCGGAGATCAGGCGCCGTTCCGTCTCGTGCGCCGCCCACTCCAGGCTGGTCAGGGCGCCGGAGAGGCCGCACTCGACGGCCAGGACGCCGTTCCGTCCGGTGAGGCACGCGTACTCGCCCGTCCCGCCGCCCTCGACGACGAGGACGTCACCGTGGGCGAGGGCCTGGAGCGCGATCGAGCGCAGCAGGGACGTGGTGCCGCTGCCGGGCTGGCCGACGGCGAGGAGGTGGGGCTCGGCGGAGCGGGGGCCGGTGCGCCAGACGACGGCGGGGGCGTCCTCCGTGCCGTCCGCGCCGACCACGGGCACGGTCCGCCGCACGGCGTCCGCGTCGGTGAAGCCGAGGACGGTCTCGCCGGGCATGGTCACGAAGTGCTGGGCGGCGATGGTGGTGGGCAGGGCGGGCAGCACGCTCATCACGAGCCGGTTGCCCTCCTCGTCCCAGTCGAAGCGGTACTCGCGGCCGCGCCCGGACTTGGCGTGCAGCAGCTGCTCGATGCGCGCGCGTGCGGAGGGCTCGCCGTCGGTGAAGTACGGGGGGTAGGCGATCCTCAGCCGGGTGAGCCGTCCGTCCCCGTCGAAGGCGTACTCCCCGAAGGGGCCGCTCCAGTCGCCGCCGTGGGCGAAGAGCGGGGAGGGGTCGTCGGCCACGGAGAAGTACGGCACGAGGGCCTCGTAGAGGCCGCTGAGACGGGCGGCCTCCGCGTCGTCCGGCCCGGTCTTGACGACCGGGCGCTCACGCCCCTGCCAGGCGGCCGCGCCCATGAGGGCGACGAGGGCCAGGAGGGGGCCGTACGGTGCGAGGACGACGACCATGACGCAGGCCGCGACCAGGAACAACGTGGGACCACGCCGGTCCTTGGGGGTCGCGGCCCACTTGGCGCGCGCGGTCGCGGCCAGCTTCCGCAGACCGCGGGAGACCGTGATCAGCGGATGGAGCACGTCGGTGGCGCTGTCGGCGGCCGTGCGCGCGATCTCTCGACTGCGAGCGATCTGTGCGCTGCCGCTGCTCAGAATGCGGGGGAGTGGTCGCCGGGCCACGGGGTGCTCCTGTAGTGGTGGAAGGGACGGAAGGGCGTCAGAACTTGATCCCGCCCAGGAGACCGGCGAGGCTCTGGCCGCCCGCCGTGATGCTCGGGGCGATGGCCGTGCCCGCGAGGTAGAAACCGAACAGCGCGCTGACGAGGGCGTGCGAGGCCTTCATCCCGTCCTTCTTGAAGAACAGGAAGCAGATGATGCCGAGCAGGACCACGCCTGAGATGGACAGGATCATTGGTTGTTCTCCTGGTTGAGGGGACAGTCACCATGAGTCCTTCCAGGTTCACAGCAAGTATCTATATGACTAAAGCTGCATACGGGTGAAAAACGGGTGATTTCACTTCACTGGCGGACGATGCGTGGACCGCTGAGTGGCGAAATGTCCGGCGTGCGCTAGAAGGGGCGCCGGGGATCTATTGCCGTGATCTTTGCCTCGGTGGGGCGAGGTCATGTCGGTGAACGGGCAGTACCCTGTCGATTCACTCGTACGGCTGCGCTTGCCGTGCCCAGGTCAACACTGCAGGAGAGAGGCGGTTCCACCCGATGAGCGACACTCCGGACCCCGAGGTCATCGAACTGGCGTCCAAGGTCTTCGACCTCGCCCGCACCGGGGACGCCGACGCGCTGGCCGCCTACGTCGACGCGGGTGTGCCGGTGAACCTCACCAACGACAGGGGTGACTCCCTCGTCATGCTCGCCGCCTATCACGGCCATGCCGCCGCGGTCTCCGCCCTCCTCGCGCGCGGCGCCGACGCCGACCGCGCGAACGACCGCGGACAGACCCCGCTCGCCGGTGCCGTCTTCAAGGGCGAGGAGGCCGTGATCCACGCCCTCCTGGCCGGTGGCGCCGATCCGGAATCAGGCACTCCGTCAGCCGTGGACACCGCACGCATGTTCGGCAAGACGGAACTTCTCGACCTCTTCAGTGCCCGGTGAACGGCCACTGAACCCCAGGTGGGAGCGGCGTCGTAAATGTGGTCGCGTCGGCGAAATGGGTGGGTCATCATGACGTCGGGCCCGGCAAAACGGGCCACCGACGAGAGGCTGAGGAAGATGATCACTACCAGGCGGAACACGACGAGCGGCCCGACCTGTCGCCGCACGACCTAGGAGTACGGGCCGCTCAGCGCCCTGCCCCGGTCATCCCGGCATCCCCCGGTCGTGTCGACAGCTTGATGTGAGGCGTCTCCCCATGTTCGAACCAGTCATAGCGCCGAGCGGCACCCTGCTCGGCCTGCTGCAGCGGGGCCGCGGCGACGGCACCCTGCACGCGCTCGCCGCGCCACGCGCCGAGGCCCTCGCGGCCCTCAACCACTGCGTTCTCGACGATCCCCGCCACGACTGGCAGGTCGAGAACCGCTCCCTCTACTACGCCCGTCTCTACCTGGATCTCCACGGAGGTCTCGACGAGATCGAGGCGCACCTCTTCGGTGCCGAGGACCATCTCGACACCGAGGAGTCCAGGACCGGGCTCGCGCTCGCCGTCCTCGGTCACCTCGCGTCCTACGGACGCCAGGACGCCCTGCTCCTGCTCCGCCGCTACGCGGCGACCGGCACGAACTGGGCCTGGGCCCTGGACGAACTGGCGCTCCGCGACGACGACACCGGACTCCGCGCGCTCGCCCTGCCCGTGCTGGCCCGGTTCCCGGCCGACGCGGAGGGCGCCGCCGAGCTGGCCGCCGTCGTCCGGGACGCCTTCGAGCCGCGCCCCTGGCGACTGTGGGCGGAGGACCCGCGCGAAACCGTCGGTGCCCGGGTCAGGGCCGCCGGGGAACAGGGCTCCTTCGACCGCTGGCAACGCCAGATGCGTCCCTCGGGGCCCCGCCCCGGCTGGAGCGTGCGCGCCGTCCTCGACTGGGCGCAGGAGGGGTACGAACGCGGGGCCGTGCTGCACGGGCCCGCCGCCCGCTGCCTCACCGCCGTCGCCGGACCCGAGGACCGGCCCGAACTGCTCGCCGCCGCCCGGGGCGGCGCGGCGGGAGCCCGGGGCGCCGCCCTGCACCACCTCGCCGAGTCGCGCGATCCCGCCGTCCTCGATCTCGTCGAGGCGGCCGCCGACGGGGACTCCCACGAGGTCGCCGAGGCCGCCGTCGCCGCGTACCGGCGCATGTGCGGCGAGGACGCCGTCGCCCGCGCCCGCGCCTGGGTGCGCAGGACGGACGCCCTCGGTGTCGCCGCCGCCGACGTGCTCGCCTGCCGCGGTACCGCCCAGGACTCCCCCTCCGTCCTCGGCGCACTCCGCGGCACCGTCCGTTCCGCCGGTCCCGACGCGCCCGCCCTCGCCGGGCTCGTCGACGGTGCCGGCCGCCTCGGGATCGCCTGCGCGGCCCCCGTGCTGCGCCATGTCTACCGCGAGACGACCTCCTCCCAGCTCCGTGGTCGGGTGGCCCGCGCGCTCGCCGCCACCGACCCCACCTTCGCGACCGGTTTCGCGGTCGAATGCCTCTGGGACTGCGAGGAGACCACCCGCGAGGTCGCGGCCGAGCACGCCGAGACCGGGGACGTGCGCGTCGCCGAGCGATTGCGCCGCCTGGCCGCGGACCCGGCCGAGGAGGCCGAGGTCCAGACCGCCGTGCGCAACCGGATAGGCCCGGACCTCCCGGTCTGACCGGCCCGCTCCGGGGCGGCGCGGCCCGCGGTGGAACCCTCCACCGCCGTGGCCCCGCCCCGGAGCGGCGCCCGGCCACCGTGCCCCGGTGGTGAGGCTTCCGCCCCCGGCGGTGGCCTGTCGCCCGACGGCGACGCTCCGCCTCGACGGCGGTGCTGCGCCTTCGACGTCGACCCTGCGCCTCGGCGATCGGGCTCTGCCCGACTGTGACGCTCTGCCCGGACTGTGAGGCTCCGCCTGACTGTGACGCTCCGCCCGGCGGAGACGCCCTGCCCGGCGGAGACGGGCACCCGGGGCGAGGACGGGCGCGGGTCAGGACGGGCACCTGTGGGCGGGTCCGGTGCACGGCCGTCCGCGCCGCCGTCCGCGCGAAACGCTCATGGGACGTTCCCTCCCCGTCCAGATCCACGTTGTCGGGGACACGCCGAGCACGACGGCAACACCCGTATGCGTGTCGTCATCGTCACCGAATCCTTCCCTCCCGACGTCAACGGCGTGGCGCACTGCGCCCTGCAGACCGCGCGCCACCTGGTGCGCCGGGGCCATGCCCCCTCGTCATCGCCCCCGCCGTCGTCGCCCCGGCGGCCCGACGCCGACGCCCCCTGCCCGGTCGTCCGGGTGCCCGACGCGCGCGTGGGCCGCCCTCGTCACGGCTCTCGCGGCCACAATGGAGGGATGAACGACCGCTGGGAGTTCTGGATCGACCGGGGCGGCACCTTCACCGACGTCGTGGGGCGGCGGCCCGACGGGCGGCTCGTCACCCGCAAGGTGCTCTCCCACGACCCGGCCCGCCGCGCGGACGCCGCCGTCGCCGGAATCCGCCTGCTCCTCGGCCTCGGGCCGGAGGACCCCGTCCCCGCCGACCGGGTCGCGGTCGTCAAGATGGGCACGACCGTCGCCACCAACGCGCTCCTGGAGCGGCGGGGCGAGCCGACCGTCCTGCTGATCACCGAGGGCTTCCGTGACGCCCTGCGCATCGCCTACCAGAACCGGCCCCGGATCTTCGCCCGGCACATCGTGCTGCCCGAAGCGGTCTACGCGCGCGTGATCGAGGTCCCCGAACGGATCGACGCGCACGGCCGGGTCGTCCGGCCGCTGGACGAGACCGCCGTCGCCGAGGCGCTGGCCGTGGCCCATCGCGACGGCCTCCGCTCCGCCGCCGTCGTCCTCCTGCACGGCCACCGGTACGCGCAGCACGAGACCAGGACCGGGGCCCTCGCCACCGCCGCCGGATTCACACAGGTCAGCTGCTCGCACGAGGTCAGTCCACTCATCAAACTGATCCCGCGCGGGGACACCACCGTCGTCGACGCCTATCTGTCGCCGATCCTGCGCCGGTACGTCGACGAGGTCGCCCGTGAACTCGCCGGGATCCGTCTCATGTTCCTCCAGTCCAACGGAGGGCTGCGCGAGGCCGCCCACTTCCGGGGCAAGGACGCCGTCCTGTCCGGACCGGCAGGCGGTGTCGTCGGCATGGCCCGCACCTCGGAGCGGGCGGGCCACGACCGGGTCATCGGCTTCGACATGGGCGGCACCTCCACCGATGTGTCGCACTACGCGGGCACCTTCGAGCGTGAACTCGGTACACAGGTCGCCGGGGTCCGGATGCGGGCACCGATGATGAGCGTCCACACCGTGGCCGCGGGCGGCGGCTCCGTCCTCCACTACGACGGCCGCCGCTACCGGGTGGGACCCGACTCGGCGGGCGCCGTCCCCGGGCCCGCCTGCTACCGCGGGGGCGGCCCGCTGACCGTCACCGACGCCAACGTCATGCTCGGCCGGGTCCAGCCCGCCCACTTCCCCGCCGTCTTCGGAGAGACGGGCGACCGGCCCCTGGACGCCGACGTCGTACGAGAACGGTTCACCGCCCTGGCCGGGGAGGTGGGCGGCGGCCGGACCCCCGAGGAGGTCGCCGCCGGTTTCCTGGAGATCGCCGTCCTCAACATGGCCAACGCGGTCAGGAAGATCTCCGTCCAGCGCGGCCACGACGTCACGAAGTACGCCCTCACGAGCTTCGGCGGCGCCGGGGGCCAGCACGCCTGCGCCGTCGCCGACGCGCTGGGCGTCGACACCGTCCTCGTCCCTCCGCTGGCCGGGGTCCTCTCCGCGTACGGCATCGGGCTCGCCGACGCCACCGCGATGCGCGAGCGGTCCGTCGAGGCCGGACTCGACACCCCCGGCACCCCCGCGCGCGTGACGGCCCTCTGCGCCGAACTCGCCGACCGGACCCGCGCGGAGCTCCGCTCCGACGGCCTCGCCGACGAGGCGATCACCACACACGCGCGCGTACTCCTGCGCTACGAGGGAACGGACGCGAGCCTCCCGGTCGACCTCGCACCCCCGGACCGCCTGAAAAGCGAGTTCACAGCCGCGCACCGTGCGCGGTACGCCTTCACCCTGGACCGGCCCCTCGTCGTCGAGGCCGTCTCCGTGGCGGCCGTCGGCCGCGCCGGACTCCACGGCCCCGTCCACACCGCCCCGCCCGCCGACACACCACAACCCACCCCGACGACCGACACCGAACGGACCGGCCCGACCAACGACACCGAACGGACCGGTCCGACGACCGACATCGAGCGGACCGGCCCGACCACGAGCCCCGCACCGGCCGGACCTCCCGCCCCGCACACCACCGTCCGGATGCACAGCGCCGGAACAGCGCACGAAGCCCCGCTCCACCGGCGCGAGGACCTGCGGCCCGGCGACACCGTGGACGGGCCCGCGCTCCTTGCCGAGGACGACGCCACCACCGTCGTCGACAGCGGCTGGCGGGCCACCGCGACCGGCACCGGACACCTCCTCCTGCGCCGTGTCACCCCCCGCCCCGCGCGCGTGGCGGCCGGAACGGACGCGGACCCGGTCCTCCTGGAGGTCTTCAACAACCTCTTCATGGCCATCGCCGAGCAGATGGGCGTCCGCCTGGAGAACACCGCCCAGTCCGTCAACATCAAGGAACGCCTCGACTTCTCCTGCGCGCTCTTCGACGCCGACGGCAACCTCATCGCCAACGCACCCCACATCCCCGTCCACCTCGGCTCCATGGGCGAGACCGTCAAGGAAGTGCTGCGACGGCGCGCCGACGACCTGCGCCCCGGCGACGTCTACGCGGTCAACGACCCGTACCACGGCGGCACCCACCTGCCCGACGTCACCGTCATCACCCCGGTCTTCGACGACTCCGTGCCCGGCACCGGCGGCCCACGGCTCCGCTTCCTCGTCGCCTCACGCGGCCACCACGCCGAGATCGGCGGGATCACCCCCGGTTCCATGCCCGCCTTCAGCCGGACCGTGGACGAGGAGGGCGTCCTCTTCGACAACTGGCTGCTGGTCCGCGACGGACGGCTGCGCGAGACCGAGACCCGGGCGCTGCTCACCGACGCCCCGTACCCCTCCCGGGCCCCCGGCACCAACCTCGCCGACCTGCGCGCCCAGATCGCCGCCAACGAGAAGGGCGTCGAGGAACTGCGCCGGACCGTGCGGGAGTACGGGCTCGACGTCGTCCAGGCCTACATGCGGCACGTCCGCGCCAACGCGGAGGAGTCCGTCCGGCGGATCGTCGCCCGCCTCCACGACGGCACCTGCCGCTACGAGACCGACGACGGCGCGGTCGTCCGGGTCGCCGTCCGCGTCGACCGCGAACGCCGCTCCGCCGTCATCGACTTCACCGGCACCTCGCCCCAGCTCCCCGGCAACGCCAACGCCCCCACGGCCGTCGTGACGGCCGCCGTCCTGTACGTCTTCCGCACCCTCGTCGACGAGGACATCCCGCTCAACAGCGGCTGCCTCGAACCCCTGGACATCCGCGTCCCGCCCCGCTCCATGCTCGCGCCCGTCGCCCCGGCCGCGACCGTCGCGGGCAACGTCGAGACCTCCCAGGCCGTCACGGGCGCCCTTTACGCGGCCCTCGGCGTCCAGGCCGAGGGCTCCGGCACCATGAACAACGTCACCTTCGGCAACGCGCGCGTGCAGTACTACGAGACCGTCGCCAGCGGTTCGGGCGCGGGCGACGGCTTCGACGGCGCCGACGCCGTCCAGACCCACATGACCAACTCCCGGCTCACCGACCCCGAGGTCCTGGAGTGGCGCTACCCCGTCCGGGTCGACGCCTTCTCGGTACGGGAGGACGGCGGCGGGCGCGGCCACTGGCACGGCGGACACGGGGTCGAGCGCCGCCTCCGCTTCCTGGAACCCATGACGGTGACCCTGCTCACCGGACACCGCAGGGTCCCCCCGTACGGGATGGCGGGCGGCGAGCCCGGCGCCCTCGGCGAGAACGGTGTGGAACGCGCCGACGGCACCGTGGAGCGCCTCGGCGGCCGGGCCGCCACGGAGGTCGGCCCCGGCGACGTCCTCGTCCTGCGCACCCCCGGCGGCGGTGGCTACGGCCCACCGCCCCGGAGCCCCCGCGGCGCGCACCCCGGCGACCCGCCCGGATGACCGTCAGCGCACCGGCACGAACCGCACCGGCGTCCCCGGCACCGCCTGCGCCGCCGCACCCAGATCGGCCTCCCGCACCACGCCGACCACCGGATAGCCCCCGGTCGTCGGATGGTCCGCGAGGAACACCACCGGGCTCCCGTCCGGCGGCACCTGCACCGCGCCCAGGACCATGCCCTCGCTCGGCAGCTCACCCGGCACCGCCCGCTCCAGGGCCGGTCCTCCGAGGCGCAGCCCCACCCGGTTGCTCGCCGGGGACACCCGGTACGCGCGCGTGACTAGGGTCCGCAGCGCAGGGCCGGTGAACCAGTCGTCGCGGGGCCCGAACCGCATCCGCAGGACGAGCACGTCCGGCGGGCCCGGCCACGGGGGCGCGTCGACCGGTCCCGGCACCCCCGCGACCGGACCCAGCGGCAGCACGGTGTCCGTCGTCAGCGGCGCGGGACCGAGCCCGGACAGCAGGTCCGTGGAACGGCTGCCGAGCACCGGCCCGACGTCGACACCGCCGCCGAACGCCACGTACGACCGCAGCCCGCGCACGGCCGCTCCGACCTCCAGGACGGCCCCCGCGGGCATCCGCAGCGCGGTCCCCCAGGCCGCCGGACGCCCGTCCACCCGTACCGGACAGGGAGCACCGCCCACCGCGACGGTCACCGCTCCACGCGACCGCAGGGCGCAGCCGTCCACCGTGGTCTCCAGGACGGCGGCCGTCTCCGGGTTGCCGACGAGCCGGTTCACGAGCCGCGCGGCCCCCGGGTCGAGCGCGCCCGAGCGGCCCACCCCCACGTGCGCGTGGCCGGGGCGGCCCAGGTCCTGGACGGTGGTCAGGGCCCCGGCCCGTACGACGGTGAGGGCCCGCTCGCTCATCGCCCGTCCTCCGCCCCGGTACCCGGCCCCGAGGACCCGTCCGTCGGCGAGCCCCGCCCGGGAGCCGTCCCGGCGGGCCCCTTCCGCCCGGGAAGGCCCGCCTCCGTGAACCGGACCCGGGTGCCCGGCGGGAGCAGCGCGGCCGGCTGACGGTCCGCGTCCCACAGGACGGCGTCGGTCGTGCCGATCAGCTGCCAGCCACCGGGGGAGGAACGCGGGTACACACCCGTGTACGGGCCCGCCAGCGCGACCGATCCGGCGGGCACCGAGGTGCGCGGCGTCGCCCGGCGCGGCACCGCGTACCGCTCGCCGAGGCCCGTCAGATAGCCGAAGCCCGGTGCGAAGCCGCAGAAGGCCACCCGGAACTCGGCCGCCGTGTGGAGACGCACCGCCGCCTCGACGGACACCCCCCAGTGCGCCGCGACCTCCGCCAGGTCCGGACCGCCGTACCGGACCGGGATGTCGACGGCCCGGCCCACGCGCGCGGGGACCGGCCCCGGCTCCCAGCCGATCAGCTCGGCCGCGAGCCGCTCCGGGTCCGCCACCCCGTCGAGCAGGACCGTCCGCGCGGCGGGCACGATCTCCCGTACGGCGGGCAGGGTCCCGGCCGCCCGCCGCAGCAGCAGCCCGGCGTGGAACGCCTCCGTCTCCTCGCCGTCGCGCAACTCCACCAGGAGCGCCCGCTCGCCCACCCGCAGCACGCGCGTGCCGGAGCCCGTCATACGAACGCCTCCACCCGTATCCCGGCGGCTTCCAGGCGCTCCCGCACCCGCCGGGCGAGGTCCACGGCGCCCGGGGTGTCCCCGTGCAGGCACAGCGACCGGGCCCGCACGGCGACCGTGCCACCGCGGTGCGCCGTGACCACCCCGGACCCGGCGAGGGCCAGCGACCGCTCCACGACCGCCTCCGGATCGCTGACGACCGCGCCCGGCTCGCCGCGCGGCAGCAGGGAGCCGTCCGCCCGGTACGCCCGGTCGCCGAAGGCCTCGGGAACCACCGGCAGCCCCGCCGCCGAGGCCGCCTCGTGCAGCCGTGACCCCGGCAGCCCCAGGACGGGGAGCGTCCGGTCCGCGAGCAGGACCCCCGCCACGACCGCCGCCGCCTGTTCCCCGTCCCGGACCACGCGGTTGTACAGCGCGCCGTGCGGCTTCACGTACGAGACGCGCGAGCCCGCCGCGCGCGCGAACACCTCCAGGGCGCCGATCTGGTAGGCCACCTCGGCCGCCAGCTCCGCCGCCGGGACGTCCATGGCGCGCCGCCCGAAACCGGCCAGGTCGCGGTAGGAGACCTGGGCACCGATCCGCACCCCCCGCGCGGCGGCCAGCTCGCAGACCCGGCGCATGGTGGCCGCGTCCCCCGCGTGGAAGCCGCAGGCGACGTTGGCGCTGGTCACCACCGAGAGGAGCCGCTCGTCGTCGGTGAGCGTCCAGCGGCCGAAGCCCTCGCCGAGGTCGGCGTTCAGATCGATCGAGGGACCGGCCGGGGCCTCCTCGGCCGGGTGCGGGCTCGGGGGCGTGCGCATCTGCACCTCGCAGGGGGAACGTGCCGGGGAACGGCGCGGGGGACCGGGCGGCGGGGACCGTACGGCGCCGTCAACGTAGAGGATCGTTCAACAATCCGACAAGACCTCCCGTCGGCCGCGTACGATCCCGCACACGACGTACGAGGAGGAGCTGCCGTGACGGTGGGCGGAACCCGGGACCTGGCAGACGACCGGGTGCTGCTCGGCCGGACCGGCACGGCGGAGCGGGTGGCGGACGTGCTGCGCACCCGGATCGCGGAGGGCTGGTTCCCGCCCGGCACCCGGCTCTCCGAGGACGCCCTCGGCGGCGCCCTCGGCGTCTCCCGCAACACCCTGCGCGAGGCCTTCCGGCTCCTCACCCGTGAACGGCTCCTCGTCCACGAGCTCAACCGGGGCGTCTTCGTCCGGGTCCTGGCCGTCGAGGACGTCGACGACATCCACCGCACGCGCCGCCTCGTCGAATGCGCCGTCGTACGCGGTCTGGGACGGCCGCCGTACGCCCTCGACGGGCTCGCCGCCGCCGTCACCGCGGGCGAGAGCGCCGCCCACGCGGGCGCGTGGGCCGACGTCTCCACCGCCAACATCCACTTCCACCGGGAACTCGTCGCCCTCGCGGGCAGCGCGCGCACCGACGAACTGATGCGGGGCGTCCTCGCCGAACTCCGCCTCGCCTTCCACGTCGTCGGCGACCCCCGGCCGCTCCACGAGCCCTACCTCGCCCGCAACCGGGAGATCCTGGACGCGCTGCGCGCCGGGGACCGGACCACGGCGGAACGCCTCCTCGCCCGCTACCTCGACGACTCCCGCGCCCGCGTCACGGCCGCCTACGCGCGGGCCGTGGAGGCCCCGGGGGGCCGGGCGGGCTGAGCCCCGCGGCCGGGTCCGCATCTGCGCCGTTTCGACCGTTGTCAGTTCGAGGACCTAATCTGTCCACCGTGACTTCGCCTGCCTCGACGGACCTCGCTCCGCCCCAGCTCAGCGCGGGGCCGCGGCCCGCGCAGGGTCCGGCCGCCGACGAAGGGCTCGCGCGGCGCCTGCGCGCGCTCGCGTGCACCGCCCCGCTGCACGACCTGGACGCCCGCAAGGCGAACCTGGCGGGCGAGTACACGGTCTACGCGATGGCCGAGGTGGCCCTCGCCGCGATCGACCTCATCACGCTCAACATGGACTTCGACACCGGCGCCGACCACGAGCAGATAGTGGCCAGACTGCTGCCCCGCGTCGCCGCCCAGGCCCCCGGGCGGCCCGCCGCCGAGCACGAGCGGGTGGCCCGCTGGGTCCTGGAGAACCTGATCAACGTCGGCAGCGTCGACCGGGGCTTCCGCGCGGTCTACGGCACCTTCGGCACCGACGGGGTGTACGTCCGCAGGGACTACGACTTCAAGCTCATCGAGGAGGTCCCCGGCTACGGCGGCGGGGTGTACCTCCGCACCACCGACGAAGCGGTCAACGTCCTCGTCGGGGCCCTCGACACGGACGTCACCAGCGCCCAGATCGCCGCCGAGGTGAAGCTGGAGGTCCTGATCGACCGGGGCCGCCTCGCCGACGCCCAACTGGCCGCCGAGCAGGCCCGCTACCGGACCGTCCAGTACGCCGAGACCCTCCGCAGGACCCTGGAGGCCACCCGGCGCAACGTGCGCGCGGTGGACTGGCTCCACACGGTCCCCGACATGATCGCCGAGGCGCTCGGCCACGTGGCCGACCGTTACCGCCACGAGAACGCGATCCTCACCAACATCCGCCGCGTCCGGGACGAGGCGGAGGCCGCGTCCGACGCCAGGACGGCCGAGCACAAGCGGCGCGCCGCCGAACTCGTCGACATCGTGAAGGACTGCATCCGGCGCCACACCCAGCTCCAGTCCCGGCTGCTCGACGCCGGACCGCTCTTCCGCGCCGAGCAGGACCGGCAGGCGTTCGCCGCCCCCACCGCGTACACCGGGCTCGACCTGTACGGACAGCTCGTCGCACCCACCCTGCCGCTCCCCGTCGAACAGGCCGCCAGGGTCACCGACGCGTTCTTCGCCCGGGGCACCGGACTGCGCACCCCCGCCTCCGTCCGCCTCGGCGACCTCGTCGACCTGCTCCTCACCCCGCCCGTCGAGCGCGAGAACCTCGGCGCGGAGATGCCCGAGCCCGACCTCATCGCCACCCCCGACGACTCCCGCTTCAGCGAGGAGCAGCTGACGAACGCGATGCGCCTGCTCGACCTGGAGCACGACGCCCCGCGCCGCCTCTCCGGGCTGCTCGCGGAGGCCAGGGACATCGACGCGGAGCTGCCGTACCTGGTCGCCCTCCTCGCCGTGCACGCGGCGAGCCCCCCGGTCGGCACGGCCTACCGGCAGGGCGAGGAGCGCCTCCTGTTCGCCGTCGACGACGGGACCCCGCTGGACGACGCCGAGTTCGGCGGTGCCGACCTCATCGTCGGTACGGCCCTGCTCGACGCGGCGGGCATGGCCGCCGACCGCTCGGAGGCGACGTGACCCCCGTCCCCCCGCCCCCGGCGACCGCCCCTCCCGCCCCGGCCCCGTACCGGGTCCCCCCGCGGCAGCCCGAACAGGCCCGCGCGCGCGTACCGAAGCCCAACCCCGGGCCGAATCCGAACCAGGCCCCGGAGCCGGCCCCCCGACCGGAACGGACCACCGGTCCCGACGCCGTGCGCGGGACCGCGCCGGGCCCCGGCACCGAGCCCGCACCGGAAGCCGAGCCGACACCCGAGGCCGGACCCGCCCGGCCCGGGGAAGCCCTCCGCTCCGGCGAGACGGCCCGTGAGGCGCCCGCGCCGGACCCCGTGCCCGGCCGCGCGCGCGTGGCCACCCCGGAGACCGGACCCGCGCCGGGCCCCGACCCGGGCGCCACGCTCACCCCGAACCCGAACCCGGCCACCAGGCTCGGGGCCGCCCCGGACCCGGACCGGGGTGCACCGCGCGCCCCGCTCGCGGCCCCCGCGCCCGTACCCCTCCCGGCTCCCGAGGGCAGCCCCGTGCTGTCCCCGGCGCCCGGGACCGGCCCCGAACGACTTCCGCACCCCGGGACCACGCCCCACCCCGGCCCCCGCCTCGCCCCCGTCCTCGTCGAGCCGCCCCGTGTCGCGGGCGGCGCCGCCGGTGCGGAGGGCGGCGGTGAGCCGTCCGTGCCCGGGGAGGGCGACGCCCGGCCCCGGCTCGGGGTCGTCGCCGTACCCGTCGCCCCGCGTCCCGGGGCCGGGCGGCGGCCGGGACCGCCCACCGTGCGGGCCGTGCGCCTCGCCGACGGACCGGCCGCACCCGGGGAACGCCCTGGCGCCCCGGCGGCCGTCACCCCCGTACCGCTGCCCGTCCCCCGGGCCGTACCGACCACGACACCGACCGAGAGCCGCACCGAGGAGCCCCAGCCGTGAGTGAGACCCACGCCGAGCACGCCGACGCGTGGAGCGAGCAGGAGCCCCCGCAGCCCCCGGCCGCCTCCCCGGGCGGTGCCCCCGTCACCGCCCCCGTCACCCCCGCCGACGCCGCCGACGCGGCCCGGCTGGTCTCCTTCGGCCTCCAGCCGAAGCTGCTGCCCGCCCGCGACGCCGAGTACGGCGAACTGCTCCGCCGCTACCGCGAGAACCCCGCCTTCGCACGCCTCGCCGACGCCGTCGCCACCGGCCTCGGCCTGATCGTCCTGGAGGTCTCCCCGCGCGCGGGGATGGCCGTCACGGCGGGCGAGGACTCCGTCTTCGCCGTCCGCATGGGCGACTACGCGCGCCGCGCCTCCACCGACTCCGCCGACCGCTTCCTGCACGGTCTGGCCCACCTCGCCGTCGCCACCATGGCCTTCCCCCGCCCCGAGGACCTCGCGGACGACGCGTACATCGGGCGCCTCACGGTCAACGGCGTCGACGCGTTCGTACGCCAGGCCTGTCTGCGGCTCGAACAGCGCGCCGAGGAGCAGGGGGAGAACACCGACCCCGCGACCGACGCCCCCGGCCTGGAGGCCGCCTGGCGGATCTACGCGCGCCGCAGCGCCACCGGCGCCACCAAGGACGCCCGCCGCCTCGCCGGTTCGACCACCGGCATCGTCGGCAAGGCCGCCGCCTTCCTCACCGACTCCGGCTTCCTCCAGCGCACCGGGGACGAGGGCGGCGGCTCCTACCGCACCACCGCCCGCTACCAGCTCCAGGTCCGTGACATGGCGGGTTCCGCCGCCATGGCCGAACTCCTCGAACTCGGCGTCGTCCCCGTCAGCGACGGCACCGCGACCCTCCTCCCGCCGCCCGAGGGCGACGATCTGGAGCTCGCCGCCGACGCCGGCCTGCCCTTCCACGCCTAACCCGCGCACCACCCGAACGAGACGACGAGAGTCCGCCGCATGTACGAGCTGTCCCGGGTCCGCCTCTACTCCATCGGCCCCGCCGGTGCGCGCTACGCCGACACCGTCCTGGACCTGCGCGGGGTCGGTGCCCCCGTGCCCCACCCCGCCCCCACCCAGGCGGAGTTCTTCGCGGAGGAACCGGTCGGCCCGCCACGCCGCCCGGCCCCCGCGGGCGTGCTCTTCCTGGAGAACGGCGGCGGCAAGTCCGTCCTCCTGAAGCTGATCTTCTCCGTGATGCTCCCGGGCCACCGCAACACCCTGGGCGGCGCCAGCTCCGGCGTGCTGCGCAAGTTCCTCCTCGCCGACGACTGCGGCCATGTCGCCCTGGAATGGCAGCACACCCTCACCGGGGAACTCGTCGTCGTCGGCAAGGCCAGCGAATGGCGCGGCCGCCAGGTCTCCTCCGACCCGCGCAAGTTCGCCGAGGGCTGGTACTCCTTCCGGCCAGGACCCGGCCTCAGCCTGGACAACCTCCCCGTCGCCGAGGCGACCTCCGTCCGCCCGCCCGCCGAGGGCGCCTCGGGCGCGACCGGCCGCCGCCGCACCATGAAGGGCTTCCGCGACGCGATCACGGAGGCGGGCAAGGCGTACCCGCACCTGGAGGTCTCCTGGGAGGAGATCCACGACCGCTGGAACGAGCACCTCGGCGAGCTGGGCCTCGACCCGGAACTCTTCCGCTACCAGCGCGAGATGAACGCCGACGAGGGCGAGGCCGCGGGCCTCTTCGCCGTCAAGAAGGACTCCGACTTCACCGACCTGCTGCTGCGGGCCGTCACCGACACCCGCGACACCGACGGCCTCGCCGACCTCGTCGGCGCCTTCGGCGACAAACTGGGCCGCCGCGCGGAACTGACCGCCGAACGCGACTTCACCGCCGGTTCCGTCGACCTCCTCGGCCGGATCGTCGAAGGCGCCGCGACCCGCGCCCAGGCACGCGAGATCCACGCGGCGGCCGAGCGCCGCACCCGTGGCCTCGCCCGCCGCCTCTCCGCGCGCGCCGCCGGGGAACGGGGCCGCGGCGCCGAACTCGCCCAGTCGGTCACCTCCGCCGCGCACGCCGTCGCCGAGGCCGAGAGCGCACGCGGGCACGGGGCCCTCATCGCCGCCGAACTCGCCTACCGTCATGCCTCCCTGGCCCTGGCCGTCGCCGAGAAGGGCGCCGCCTCCCAGCGCCGCGAACTCACCGACGCCCGCACCGCGCACTCCGCCTGGCAGGCCGCCGAGGTCGTCCTGCGGCACCGCGCCTCCGGCGACCGCTCCGCGCGCGTGGCCGCCGCCATCCGCGAGGCCGAGCGGGACGCCGCCCCGGCCCTCGCCGCCCGCTCCCTGGCCGCCGCAGGCCTCGTACGGGCCCTGGCCTCCGCCGCCGAGGAGGGCGGACGCCACGCGGCCGAGGAGGAGGAACGCTCCAGCGCCCTCCAGGAGGTCGGCGAGACCGCCCACCGGGACGCCACCTCCGCCGCGACCGAGGCCCAGCGCGCCCGCAGCGAGGCCGGGCATCTGCGCCAGCGGCTCGCCGAGGTCGAGCAGGAGACCGCCGAAGCGGTACGGGCGGGCTGGCTCGACGACTCCGCGCCCGACGCCGACCCGGCCCGCGCGGCGCTCGCCGCGAACGACGCCGAGAAGACCGCCGTCGCCGCCTGGGACACCGCCCGCGAGGCAGCCCGCACCGCCGCGGACCGAGCCCGCGAGAGCGCCGCCGCCGAATCCCGCGCCGAACTCGCCGCCGCCCGCGCCGCCGACGCGGCCGAGGCCGCCGGGAACGCCTACGACGCGGAGCGCCGAGCCGCCGAACTCCTCGCCACCGAGGAGCGCCTCGCCGAACTCCTCAGCCTCCCCGCCACCGGCTCCCCCCTCCCCGGCCTCCCCGCCACCGGCTCCCCCCTCCCCGGCCAGCGCGCCGACGGCGGCGACCGGGGCCCCGGCACACCCGCCCCGGACGACGGCCCCACCGGGGACAGCGCGCCCCAGGGCCCGCTCACCGTCACCGAGTTCGACCGGTACGCCGACGAACTGCGCGGGATGCTCGACCAGGCCGTCGCCTCCGCCGAGCGCCAGCTCTTCGACCTGCGCACCGCCGCCGCCGACGACTCCCGCATCCTCGGCGCGCTCGGCGACGGCGGACTGCTCCCGCCCGGCCCCGACGTCCTCGCCACCGTCGAGTACCTCGGCGAGCACGGCATCCCCGCCCTCCCCGGCTGGCGCTACCTCGCCCAGGCCGTCGACCCGGCCGACCACGCCCGGGTCCTCGCCGCCCGCCCCGAACTCGTCGACGGCGTCGTCATCACCGACCCCGTCTCGTACGGCCGCGCCCGCGACGTCCTCGGTACGGCCGCCCTGCTGCCCCGCTCCGCCGTCGCCGTCGGCACCGCCGCCGCCCTGCTCGCCCCCGTACCGGCGGCCCACCCGGCCGACGACACCGGCGTCTTCCTCGTACCGCCCAACCCGGCCATGCACGACGAGCACGCGGCCGACGAGGAACGGCACGCCCTGCGCGCCCGCGCCACCGCCCGCGACGAGGAGATCCGCTCCCTCGCCGCCCGGCTCACGGGCGACCGCTCCCTCGCCTCCCGCATCGGCGCCTGGCGCGCCGACTGCCCGCCCGGGATGCTCGCCGAACTCGCCGCCGTCGCCACGACCGCCCGGGAGACCGCGCACGCCGCGGCCACCACCCTCGACGAGACCCGCGCGGTCCGCGCGGAGGCCGACGAGACCGCCGCCGAGGCGTCCCGGACGCGCGACGAGCGCCAGGAGGCCGCCCAGCGCGCCCGCCGGGCCGCCGACGCCCTGGCCGGACTCGCGTACCGACTGCGCGAGCGCTCCACCTGGCAGGCCAAGCTCCGCGAACTCGCCGACGACGCCACCGAGGCCGAGGCCCGCGCCCAGACCTGTCTGGAACGCGCGCGCGCCGCCGACGAGGACCGCCGCGCCGCCCAGCGCTCCGCCGACGACGCCCACCGCACCGCCCGCGCCCTGCGGGCCGAGCGCGCCGAGATCGCGGGCGCCCCCGACACCCTCCCCGAGGAGGCCCCGGACGCCCCGCACGTCGCGCTCCCCACCCTCCGCGAGGCCTACCGGGCCGCGTCCCAGCTGTACGAGAAGGTCGGCGTCGGCGCCGACCTGCGCGCCGAGCAGGCCCGCGCCGAGAGCGACGAGTCCGCCGCCCTCGCCGAACTCGACCGCCTCACCAACAAGGTCCGCGTCCGCGCCGAACAGCTCCTGGAGTCCACCGACGGCGCCGACGGCCCGTCCCGGCAGGCCGCGGCGGCCCGCGCCGAGGCCCTGGTGCAGATGCTGGAGACCCGCGCCTCGGAGGCCAGCGAGAAGCTGGGACGCCTCCGGGGCGAGGCCGAGCGGCTCGCGCCCGAGGACGGCGGGGCGCACACCGCCCTGCCGGACGAGCAGGTGCCCGCCGACGCCGAGCGCGCCCAGGCCCTGCTGCGCACCGCCACCACCGAACTCGCCGCCCGCACCGACGCCCTGGAGGCCGCCCGCGCGGCCCACGCGGGACTCCTGCGGGACCACCGGGCCGCCGAGGACGCGGCGGGCGGCTTCGACGAGACCGCCGCCCTCCTGCGGGACCTGCTCCGCGACCACGCCGACGAGGAGCGCGAGGAGACCGAGGCGTACCGGGGGACCCTGGAGGAGGCCCGGACGACGGCCGCCGAGACCCGCCGCACCCTGCGCGGCCGCACGGCCGAACTGTCCGCCGCCGACGCCTCCGTGCGCGAGGCGAGCGACATCCT
Source organism: Streptomyces sp. NPDC087215 (assembly GCF_044744885.1). Classification (NCBI taxonomy): domain Bacteria; kingdom Bacillati; phylum Actinomycetota; class Actinomycetes; order Kitasatosporales; family Streptomycetaceae; genus Streptomyces; species Streptomyces sp. NPDC087215. Next base: position 25,236 of record NZ_JBIUZD010000009.1, on the reverse strand, counting down.
CGTACGGCACGCCAACTCCACCCGGTACGAGCAGGTCCGCACCCCGGCCCGCCAGCAGATCCGCGAACTCCCCGCCTCCGCGCTGCCCGAGCACGCCGCCAAGTGGGCCCAGGCCTTCGCGCCCCGGCTGCGGGTCCTCACCGACGAGCTGGAACAGCTGGAGCGCAACCGCGACTCGATCGTGGACCGGCTGCGCGGACTCGTGGAGTCCTCGCTCGCCACGCTCCGCTCCGCGCAGCGCCTCTCCCGGCTCCCCGAGGGCCTCGGCGAGTGGTCCGGCCAGGAGTTCCTGCGCATCCGCTTCGAGGAGCCCGACCAGGCCACCCTCGCGGAGCGGCTCGGCGAGGTCGTCGACGAGGCCACCCGCGCCGCCGTCAGGAAGAACTCCGACCTGCGCCGCGACGGCATGTCGCTGCTGCTGCGCGGGGTGCAGGCGGCGCTCGAACCCAAGGGGATCTCCGTCGAGATCCTGAAGCCCGACGCGGTGCTGCGCGCCGAGCGGGTGCCCGTCGGGCAGATGGGCGACGTCTTCTCCGGCGGCCAGCTCCTCACCGCGGCCATCGCCCTGTACTGCACGATGGCGGCGCTCCGCTCCAACGACCGGGGCCGGGACAAGCACCGGCACGCGGGCACGCTGTTCCTCGACAACCCGATCGGCCGGGCCAACGCCACGTACCTCCTGGAGCTCCAGCGGGCCGTGTCGGACGCGCTCGGCGTCCAGCTCCTCTACACGACGGGCCTGTTCGACACGACGGCGCTCGCCGAGTTCCCGCTGGTGATCCGGCTGCGCAACGACGCCGACCTGAGGGCGGGCCTGAAGTACATCAGCGTCGAGGAGCACCTGCGGCCGGGGCTGCCGCAGCCCGCCGGGGAGGGCGAGAAGATCCACGGCGAGATCACGGCGACCCGCATGTTCCGCCGCCACCAGTCCGACGGCCCGGCCCCCGCGCACACCCCGTAGGGGCGCGGGACGCGGAACGGCCCGGTCCCCACGAGGGGGACCGGGCCGTTCTTCCGCCCGTACGGGCCGGGGCCGCGCGTCGCCGTGAAGGCCGACGAGACCACCGGCCTTCCGTCCGTACGGGCCGGGGCCGCGCTCCCGCAGGAGCCGGACGCCCTTCCCGTACGGGGCGAGGTCACCGCCCCGTGGACGGCCGGTCAGACCGTCAGGCCGCCTCCGACAGCGGCACGGTCTCCGTGCGCTCCGCCGCGCGCTTGGCGCGCGGCGACGGACGGGCCGTGCTGCTCGGCTCCGACACCACGCCATGGCGCTGGCGCCAGACCTGACGGGTGATCCAGACGTCCAGGACGCTCCAGGTGGCCACCACGGTCGAGGCGACCGCCGTGACCGTGACCGGGAACGCCATCCAGGAACCCGCCACACTGCACAGGAACGCCACCACTGCCTGGATCAGCGTCACCGATGTGATCATCACCGCGCGTACCGCCGCGTTGCGCACCGGGTCCGGCATCCGCTGAGTGCCCCGCTCCTCCTCCATCCACAACTGCCGCGCCGACCGCGCCTCGTGTCCCATGGTCCTGTCACTCCCCACCGCTGAACGACTCCAGGGGTGGCTGCCCGCCTTGAGTGTCTTTACGCGGACAGAGCCCTCCCCGTACTTATTGACGCACGACCGAGGTAAAAGGTTTCGCCCGACCCCCGTGAAACATGCGACACGAGCGAACGGAACAGAAAGTTCCAGCCATCTCCCCGAGTGGGTGAAATGGCGTGCCATCAGGTGTCCTGCGCCACAGTGGCCGATCCCAACTCCCCGAATACCGGGACATCTCATGATCAACGCTCACTCGACAGGCTGAAAATAGCCCGGACACGCCTTCGAGATGGTCTTGATGCAGTAGTAGGCTCGCGCCGCCATTTGTTGAAACCGAAGGTTGACGCCGCGTGTTGACGCCGGACGTCACCAACGTGAAGGCCCCCCGCGACGAGCGGGGGCCGAGCTGGGGGAGGCCATGCGCTTTCGCGGGAAGTCCATCCGCCGGAAGATCGTGGCGTTGCTGCTCGTACCGCTCGTCTCCCTCACCGGGCTCTGGGCGTTCGCCACGGCCCTCACCGGCCGCGAGGCCGACCAGCTCCTCGACGTCGGCTACATCGTCGACAAGGTCGGCTACCCCCTGGAGGACACCGCCCGGGTCATCCAGCTCGAACGCCGCCAGTCCCTGATCTACCTCGCCGACCCCCGGGGCTCCGAGGCGCTCGACTCGCTGCGCGAGACCCGCGAGGCCACCGACCGGCAGATCGCCCGCATCCGCGCCAACGCCGGAGACCCCGGCGTCCGCGAGGAGATGCGGTCCGTCACCGCCCAGCGGCTCACCTCCCTCCTCGAAGCGTTCGACGGCCTCGACTCCCTGCGCCGCTCCGTGGAGAAGCGCGATGTCGGCCGGATCCAGACCCTGGAGTTCTACAACCGGCTCGTCGACCCCTGCTACAGCTTCCTCATCACCCTCCACGCCCTGGAGAACGTGGAGATGGACAAGCAGGGCCGGGCCCTCGTCGGCATCACGCGCGCACGCGAACTGCTCTCCCAGGAGGACGCCCTCGTCCTCTCCGCGCTCGTCGCGGGCCGCATCACCCGCGAGGAGGTCCGCGCCGTCTCGGACCTGGTCGCCAAGCGCACCCTGTTCTACGAGGTCAACCTCGAAGTCCTGCCCTCCGCCGAGCGCGACCACTTCGAGAAGTACTGGCGCAGCCCCGACACCCAGCCGCTGCGCGCCGCCGAGAACGCGATCCTCGAAGAGGGCCCCACCGACACCCCGCGCGCCGTCACCGCGGCCCACTGGCAGGACCGGGCGGGCCCCGTCCTCGACGACCTCGCCCGTGAGAACACCGCCGCGGGCGACCGCTACCAGGAGCGGGTCCGGCCCGCCGCGTACAGCGTCCTGATCAAGGTCGGCGTCGCGGGCGTCCTCGGCTTCCTCGCGCTGCTCGCCTCGGTCGTCATCTCCGTCCGCGTCGGCCGCTCCCTCGTCCGCGACCTGCGCCGCCTCCAGAAGGAGGCCCAGGAGGTCTCCGGGGTCCGGCTGCCCAGCGTGATGCGCAGGCTCGCCGCGGGCGAACAGGTCGACGTCGGCACCGAGGTGCCCCACCTGCGGTACGACGAGGACGAGGTCGGCCGGGTCGGCCAGGCCCTCAACACCCTCCAGCGCGCCGCCGTCGAGGCCACCGTCAAGCAGTCCGAGCTCCGCCGGGGCGTCTCCGAGGTGTTCGTCAACCTCGCCCGGCGCAACCAGGTCCTGCTGCACCGCCAGCTCACCCTCCTCGACACCATGGAGCGGCGCACCGAGGACACCGACGAGCTGGCCGACCTCTTCCGCCTCGACCACCTCACCACCCGTATGCGGCGGCACGCCGAGGGTCTCGTCATCCTCTCCGGCGCCGCCCCCTCCCGGCAGTGGCGCAAGCCGGTCCAGCTCATGGACGTGGTCCGCGCCGCCGTCGCCGAGGTCGAGGACTACGAGCGGATCGAGGTGCGCAGGCTCCCGCGCCTCGGCGTGGGCGGACCCGCCGTCGCGGACCTCACCCACCTCATCGCCGAACTCCTGGAGAACGCCACGGTGTTCTCGCCCCCGCACACCGCCGTGCAGGTCCTCGGCGAGCGCGTCGCCAACGGCTTCACCCTGGAGATCCACGACCGCGGCCTCGGCATGAACGCCGACGCCCTGCTCGACGCCAACCTCCGGCTCGCCGAGACCCCCGAGTTCGAGCTGTCGGACACCGACCGCCTCGGCCTCTTCGTGGTCAGCCGCCTCGCCCAGCGCCAGAACGTCCGGGTCTCGCTCCAGACCTCCCCCTACGGGGGGACCACCGCGGTCGTCTTCATCCCGGCGGCCCTGCTGACCGACGCGCCCGAGACCCAGGGCGCGGGATTCCGTCTGGACCGCAAGACCCCGGACCGGGCCGGTACGACCGGCACCGGCCCCGACGGCACCCCCGCGCTGCCGAGCCGCCGTCCGGCGCTGGCCCGCGTCCCGGACGTCGTCGAGGCGCCGGGCCCGCTCGACGGTCCCGTCGAGCTCGAAGGACCGGTCGGCGCCGAGGACCTCGACGTGCTGCTCGACCGTTCGGCGGACCTGCTCGACAGCGACAGCGAGCGCGGTGGCCTCTTCCGGCCCCGACGCGGGCGCCGCACGGGCCCGGGACCGCACGGGCAGGCCCAGGACCGGCCGGACGGCCACGGCGACGAGGAAGACCCGGCCGACGGCCCGGCGCCGCTGCCGCGCCGCCGCCCCACCCCGACCCTGGTGGTGGACCACGGCCGCCGCGTCGACGAACCGGACCGCGTGCCCGGCCTCCCGGACCGCGCGGGTACGTCCCAGGACCGGACCGGCGCCCCCCAGGACCGGACCCGTACGCCCCAGGGCCGTACGGACTCCGTCCCGGACCCCGCCCACGGACTCCCCGCCCACGGCCACGAGCTCCCCGCCCTGGAGCAGCCGCTCACCGGCCGGGCGCACCCCGCTCCGGGACGTCACCCGGGGAACCCGGACGCCCCCGGCCGGGCGGCGGACGCCCCCGGCCACCCCGGCACCGGCCACGGGAGCACCGGCCACCAGGACACGAGCCACCCCGGCACCGGCCACCACGGCCACGGTGCGGGACGGGACCAGCGGGGCTCCGGCCCCGCCCTCTTCCCCGTACCGGCCGAGGGTCCCGTCCGGGCGGACGGCCCCGAGCCCTTCGGCGGACTGCCCCGCCGGGTCCGCCAGGCCAGCCTCGCGCCGCAGCTGCGCGGGACGGAAGGACCGGACGGAACCCGTACGGGTTCCCGCGTCGGCGCCCGTACGGGAAGGGCCGGTTCCGCCGAGGGCCCGGACTCCTTCGAGCGCGACGCCGACGAGGTGCGCGCCCGCATGGCCGCCATGCAGCGCGGCTGGCAGCGCGGGCGCGGCCACGACGCCGATCCGGACGAACCGACAGCACCAGGAACGACACCCGAGGGGGACGGTCGATGACCGCACCGAACGCCGCAGCACCCAGCACGTCCGGTCACGCACACGGGCACGGCGAGCTGAACTGGCTCCTGGACGAGCTCGTCCAGCGGGTCGGCTCGATCCGCAAGGCCCTCGTGCTCTCCAGCGACGGCCTCCCCACCGGTGCGTCCCGGGACCTGACCCGCGAGGACGGCGAGCACCTGGCCGCCGTGGCCTCCGGTTTCCACAGCCTCGCCAAGGGCGTCGGCCGCCACTTCGAGGCGGGCAAGGTCCGCCAGACGGTCGTCGAGCTGGAGGAGGCCTTCCTCTTCGTGACGGCCGCCGGGGACGGCAGTTGCCTGGCCGTGCTCGCGGACTCCGATTCCGACATCGGCCAGGTCGCCTACGAGATGACGCTGATGGTGAAGCGGGTCGGGGCCCACCTCACGACGGCCCCCCGGTCCGGTCTGCCCTCGGGAGGGTGAGCGGGACGGCATGACAGACGCAGCCGAGCGGAACCAGGTGAACCAGGGCCGGACCCCCGGCCACCACCACTGGTTCGACGACGAGGCGGGACCGGTGGTCCGTCCGTACGCGATGACCCGCGGCCGGACGAGCGCCGCCACCCGCCACCGACTCGACCTCATCGCGCTGGTCGTCCCCGAACCCGCCGCCGACGACCCCGGCCGGGACCAGTCGCTCTCCCCCGAGCACGTGGAGATCGTCGAACGCTGCTCCGAGCAGCCCCAGTCGATCGCCGAGCTCGCCGCGGGACTCGACCTCCCCGTAGGGGTCGTCAGGGTCCTCGTCGGTGATCTCGTCGAGGACGAACTCGTCCATGTGACCCGCCCCGTTCCGCCGGCCGAACTGCCGGACGTGAGCATTCTCCGCGAGGTGATCAATGGCCTTCGGGCGCTCTAGCCGCAAACACCCCTACGTCGAACCGATGACCCTGAAGATCCTCGTCGCGGGCGGGTTCGGGGTCGGCAAGACGACACTGGTGGGCGCGGTCAGCGAGATCAGGCCGCTGCGGACCGAGGAGGTCCTCAGCGAGGCGGGGCGGCCCGTCGACGACCTGCACGGGGTCGAGGCCAAGAAGACCACCACGGTCGCCATGGACTTCGGCCGGATCACCCTCCGCGAGGACCTCGTCCTGTATCTGTTCGGCACCCCCGGCCAGGACCGCTTCTGGTTCCTCTGGGACGAGCTGGCACAGGGCGCGCTCGGCGCGGTCGTCCTCGCGGACACCCGCCGTCTGGAGGAGAGCTTCGCGGCCATCGACTACTTCGAGCGGCGCGGCATCCCGTTCACGGTGGCCGTCAACTGCTTCGAGGGCGCCCAGCGGTTCCCCGCGGAGAGCGTGCGCGGGGCGCTCGACCTCGACCCCGAGGTGGAGCTGGTCATGTGCGACGCACGGAACCGCGAGTCCGTGAAGAACGTGCTGGTGGCCGTCGTCGAGCACGCGCTCGTCCTCGCGGACCGGAGCCACGCGACGGCCACCCCCTGAGCGACCCTCAGGGACCTCGGGGGCTTCCGGCCCCTCAAGATCCTTGAGGTCCTCAGCTCCCCAGCTCCTCAGCTCCTCAAGGTCTTCAGGGTCCTCAGGGTCCTCAGGGACCTCAGGGGACGGTCAGCGCACGGCCACCACCGCCGACCCGTGCCCGAACAGGCCCTGGTTCGCGGTGATGCCGACCCGGGCCCCCGGCACCTGCCGCCCGCCCGCCGTGCCCCGCAGCTGCCAGGTCAGCTCGCAGACCTGGGCGATGGCCTGCGCGGGCACCGCCTCCCCGAACGAGGCGAGCCCGCCGCTGGTGTTGACGGGGACGCGTCCGCCCAGCGCGGTGGCGCCCTCCCCGAGCAGCTTGGCGCCCTCGCCCGGCGGACAGAGCCCGATGTCCTCGTACCACTCCAGTTCCAGGGCGGTGGACAGGTCGTACACCTCCGCGAGCGACAGGTCCTCGGGCCCGATCCCCGCCTCCTCGTAGGCGGCGCGCGCGAGGGAGGCACGGAAGGCGTACGGGGCCGGGGCGACGGCCACCGCCGAGTCCGTCGCGATGTCCGGCAGGTCGAGCACCGTCCTGGGGTAGGTGGGGGAGACCGTCGACACGGCCCTGATCCGTACGGGATCGGGGTGCCCGTGCGCGCGGGCGAAGTCCATTCCGGACAGGACGAGCGCGGCCCCGCCGTCCGAGGTGGCGCAGATGTCGAGGAGCCGCAGCGGATCGGCGACCACGGCGGAGGCGGCGACCTCCTCGGCGGTCACCCGGGTCCGGTAGCGGGCCAGCGGGTTGAGCGCCCCGGCCGCCGCGTTCTTCACCTTGACCCGGGCGAAGTCCTCGGGGGTGTCGCCGTACAGCGCCATCCGGCGGCGGGCGGCGAGGGCGAAGTACGTGGGATTGGTGGCCCCCAGCACCCGGAACCGCAGCCAGTCGGGGTCGTCGGGCCGGTCGCCCCCGGCGGGGGCGAAGAAGCCCTTGGGCGCCGAGTCAGCGCCGACCACCAGGACCACGTCCGTGAGACCGGCCAGGATCTGGGCCCGTGCGACCGCGACGGCCTGGGCGCCCGAGGCACAGGCCGCGTAGACGCTGGTGACCCGAGCGCCCTGCCAGCCGAGGGCCTGGGCGAACGTCGCCCCGGCCACATAGCCGGGGTAGCCGCAGCGCACGGTGTCGGCGCCGACGACCGAGCCGACGTCGGTCCAGTCGAGCCCGGCGTCGGCGAGCGCGGCACGGGCGGCGGCCGTCCCGTAGGTGACGAAGCGGCGCCCCCACTTGCCCCAGGGGTGCATCCCCGCCCCGAGCACCGCGATGTCGTTCACGACCGCTCCTCCCGCTCGCCCGGGACGGAACCCTGAGACCCGGGGGTGGAACCCTGAAGTCCGGGAGCGGCCCCCTGAGTCCCCCCTACGGGCCGCCAGTTCCAGGTGGTCCAGATGTGCCGCTCGTCCTCGTTGAGGACCCCGGGCACCACCTCGACCTCCGTGCCGACGGCGAGATCGGCCGTGGTGACGCCGGGCGCGGCCTGCCCGAGGACCACCATCGCCTCCGCCGCCAGCTCCACGGCGACAAGGGTGTACGGCTCCCAGGGGGCGTCCGGGTCGGACACGTAGGGGGCGGGCGGGCGGTACCGGCCGTCGGTGTACGACCAGACCCGGCCGCGCGGCGAGAGCGGGACCTCGACGAGTTCCCCGCCCGCGCAGAGCGGATTGCGGCAGGCGTCGTCCTCACGGGGGAAGAACACCGAGGCGCAGGCCGCGCAGCGGGTTCCGAGCAGCCGGAACCGGTCCTCCGGCACGGTGTCGTCGGTGAACCACCCGGCCACCACCGGTCTGCGCGTCCCTGCCATCGAGGTCTCCCGTACCGTCGGCCATCCCGTATCTGACGAACCGTCAGGAGTGTGGCACGGGAGACCGGCCCAGGGAAGACGTCAGTGACCGGCCACCGACCGCCGGGCCACCGGGAAGTCGAAGAAGGTGCCGGGGAAGGGCTCCGGCTCGAACGTGAAGTGCCACCACTCCTCCGGAAGGTTCACGAAGCCCTGCCTGGCGAGCACCCCCTTGAGCAGCTGCCGGTTCGCCCGGGGTCCGCCCACGATCCTCGGGTCGTCGGTGTGCGAGCGGGTGTCGAAGCAGTCGTAGCCGGTGCCCATGTCCACGGAGTTGTCCGGGAAGCGCTCCGCCCGGGGCGCGAAGCACTCCACCAGGTCCTCGCCCGGCACGTACGCGCGCGTGGGCGCGGCCGGGAGGCGTACGAGCGTCAGGTCCACCGTCGAACCCCGGCTGTGCCCGGACTTCTCCGCGATGTAACCGTCCTCGAACAGCCTCGACTTGTCGACGAGCGGATAGAACTCCCCCTTCATCCGCTCGTCCGCCGGGTCCTCCGCCCAGCGCACGAAGTGGTCGACCGCCCGCTGCGGCCGGTAGCAGTCGTACACCTTCAGCGTGTACCCCCGGGCCAGCAGTCGCTTCTGCGCCCGGCGCAGTGCCTCGGCGGCGGGCCGGGTCAGGATGCACAGCGGCTGCCGGTAGCCGTCCACCGGCGCGCCCACGAAGTTGTGCCGGGTCGTGTAGCGCATCTCCTGGAGGATCGTCGGGTCGACCGAGGAGAGCGCCACGAACTCCCCGGGCGCCCCGGGTTCCGGCGCGGCCGAGGCCGGGGGAGCGGGGGTGGAGAGGGCGCCCGCGGCGGCGAGCAGCCCGGCCGAAGCCATGACGGCGAGGGTACGGAGGGCGGGGACGAGTCCTGTCATGCGCACCGTCTACCAGTTCCGGCAGCGCCGGGAAAGGGTGCGCGGGTACGGTCGGCGGGGTGAAGGACACCCATGACACGCACTGTTCCTCCTGCGGCGCCGCCCACCGGGCCGCCGCGGGGTGGCCCCGCACCTGCCAGGTCTGCGGTGCCACCGCGTACCGCAACCCGCTGCCCGTCGCCGTCGCCCTCCTGCCGGTCACGGACGGCGGCGGTACGGGTCTCGTCGTCATCACCCGCACCATCGAGCCCGCGCGGGGCGGGGTGGCCCTGCCGGGCGGCTTCATCGACCACGGCGAGGACTGGCGGGCCGCCGTCGTCCGCGAGCTGCGCGAGGAGACCGGCATCGAGGCCCCCGCCGAGGACGTCCGGCTCGCCGACGCGATGAGTTCCCCGGCCGGGCACCTCCTCCTCTTCGGCCTCCTCCCGCCCCGCGCGGCGAGCGCGCTCCCGCCCTCCGTCGCCACGGACGAGACGAGCGGCCACCACCTGCTCTCCGCACCCCAGGACCTGGCCTTCCCCCTCCACACGAGGGCGACGGCGAAGTGGTTCGCGGGGGACTACGGCTGACGGAACGGGTTCACGACCCAGGCCACCCGATACGGCTCCGCAGCCGCACGGGCCGCACGGGCCGCACGGGCCGCACGGGCCGCACGGGCCGCACGGGCCGCACGGGCCGCACGGGCCGCACGGGCCGCACGGGCGCGAGCCGGAGCGGCCCCCGCCGCCTCGCGGCCCCGCCCCCATCACACCCCCGCCCCTCCCTCCCCGAGTCCCCGGACCCGCACCGGGAGTTCCGGCTCCTCCGGTCCGTCGTCCGTCACCCGTTCCACCACCACCCGGCCGTCCACCAGGCGCGACTGGTACCGCTCGATCTCGCCCGGCTCCCACCCGTCCCCGGTGTCCCGTACGACGAGTCCGCCACCCGTCCGTCCCGGCGCGGGCGCCCACACCTCCAGGGCCGGACCACCGTCGTCGCCGCGCACCGGAAGCACCGCCCCGGCCCGTGCCAGCACCGGCACCCGGGACAGCGGCGCGTCGAGCAACACCTGCCCGGGACCCTCGTACGCCCGGCCCGTCGCCGTGTCGTACCAGCGCCCGCGCGGCAGCCTGACCGCCCGCCGGTCGGCGCCCCCGGTGAGGACGGGCGCCACGAGCAGCGCGTCACCGAGCAGGAACGCGTCCTCGCAGTCCCGCAGCGCCCGGTCCTCCGGCGTCCCCCACCACACGGGCCGGACGTACGGGGCGCCCGTCATCCGGGCGAGCCGGGCCAGGGTCGTGAAGTACGGCCGCAGACGCTCCCGTTCCGCCAGCGCCACGCGCGCGTGCTCCAGGACCTCGGGCCCGAACTCCCAGGGCTCGCGCCGCCCCGCGCCGATCGCCGCGTGGGTGCGGAACAGCGGCAGCCACGCCCCCAGCTGGTACCAGCGCAGGAACAGCTCGGGCGAGGGCGAGCCGTCGAACCCGCCCACGTCGGGCCCCGAGTACGGCACCCCGCAGAGCCCGAGCCCCAGCACCAGGGCGAGCGACGCCCGCAGCCCCGGCCAGCCCGTGGACACATCGCCCGACCAGGTGCCCCCGTACCGCTGCATCCCGGCCCAGCCCGAGCGGGAGAAGAGGAAGGGCCGTTCGCCGGGCCGCAGCCGCCGCAGCCCCTCGTAACCGGCACGGGCCATCATGAGCCCGTACACGTTGTGTGCCTCGCGGTGGTCGCCGCCCCGCCCGTCGAGCGCGTGGCGCGCCGAGCGGGGCAGCGTCGGATCGCCGAAGGGGACGAAGGAGACGGGCTCGTTCATGTCGTGCCAGACCCCGGCGAAGCCCTGCCGGAGCCGCTCCTCGTACAGCCCGCCCCACCACTCCCGTACCGCCGGATCGGTGAAGTCCGGATAGGCGCAGGTACCGGGCCACACCACCCCGTGCAGCTCCGCGCCCGCCGCGTCCCGGACGAACGCCCCGGCCGCCCGCCCGGAGTCGTACACCGTGTTCCCCGGCTCCGCCCGCACCGCCGGGTCCACGATCGACACCAGCCGCACACCCTGCTCCCGCAGTTCCGCCGCGAGCCCCGGCAGATCGGGGAAACGGTCCCGGTCGACCGTGAACACCCGGTGCCCGTCGTAGTGGTCGATGTCCAGATGTACGGCGGACAGGGGCAGCCCCCGCTCCCGGTACCCCGCCACCACCCGCCGGACCTCCTGGGCGCTCCCGAAGCCCCAGCGGGCGTGCTGCGGCCCCAGCGCCCAGGCGGGCGGCAGTGCGGGCGCGCCGGTGAGCGCCGCCCAGTGGTGGAGCACGCGCGCGGGGGTGCCGACCACCACCCAGCAGCGCAGCGGCCCGCCGTCCACCCGGACCTCGCAGGTCGCGGGGCGGTCGTGTCCCGAGCCCGCCCCCTCCTCGCCCTCCGCGAGGGTGACCCGGCCGTCCCAGGTGTTGTCGTGGAAGGCGAGGTGCGTCCCGGCGTCCGACACGACGAACTGCACCGGCATGGTGATGTACAGGGGATCGTCCCCCGGACCGAAACCGCCCTGGGGGTCGGTGTTCCACAGCCGGTACGAGCCGTCCCGCAGGCGTGGCCCCGACGCCCGGCCGCCGAGCCCGAAGAACCGCGCGTCGGCGGGCAGTTCGCTGCGCTGCGTCCAGCGCGCGGACCCCCCGGATGCCCGGCCGCCCTCCTCGTCCACCGGTTCCCACCAGCGGGGCGGCAGATCCCTGCGCAGCATCACCCCGCCCGGCGTCCGCACCTCCACCGCCCCGTGCCGGGAGACCGCCACCGTCACCCGCTCCGAGACGATCCGCCAGCCGCCGCCGGTGTCCGGTTCGAGCAGGGCCCGGGGGTCCGGATCGGGGGCCCCGCCCGCCAGCGCGTACGAGGGGAGCGGCCCTGCTCCGTCCCAGGCCCAGAACACGGTGCCGACCGCCGAGACGGAGACCCTCAGGACGGACCGCGCGAACCGGATGGTCCCCCCGCCGGGTGCGGCCTCCGCGACCACCGCGAGCCCCGGCACCCGGGCCCGCTCCGGACCCCTCGGCGGCAGCGCCCGCGCGTCCGTGCGCCGCTGCCGCCACGCCACCGCCACCGTCCGCCGTCCCCGAGCCGAGCCGAACGCCTTGATCGAACGCACCAGTTCACGACCGTCCATACGGCTCACCCTGCCACCCACCAGGGACGGAACCGCCTCCGTTCAGCTTTCGTTCACCCGTGCTGGGAGCACATGTTCAACTCTCCGACCATGGGCGGGCAGCCCTGGTGCGAAAGACGATCACATGGCATCGTCCTGTCAGCCGCGTCACGCGCACACCCCAGCACGTGCGCGGGACACACGCCGACCCGCGTACAGCCAGGGAGCAGCCCCCATGACATCAGCGCAGACCGAGCCGCTCTGGCAGCCCGACGAGGAGCAGATCGCCTCGGCCGCCGTCACCCGCTTCCAGACCTGGGCGGCCGAGCACCACGGCGCCCCGGCCGAGGGCGGGTACCCGGCGCTCCACCGCTGGTCGGTCGACGAGCTGGAGACCTTCTGGCAGGCGGTCGTCGAATGGTTCGACATCCGCTTCGCCACCCCGTACGAGCGGGTCCTCGGCGACCGCTCCATGCCGGGCGCCGACTGGTTCCCCGGGGCCACCCTCAACTACGCCGAGCACGCACTGCGCGCCGCCGACGAGCGCCCCCACGACACGGCCCTGCTCCCTGTGGACGAGACACATGAGCCGGCCCCCGTGACCTGGGCCGAGCTGCGCCGTCAGGTCGCCTCCCTCGCCGCCGGACTCCGCGAACTCGGCGTACGGCCCGGCGACCGCGTCAGCGGCTATCTGCCCAACGTGCCGCAGGCGGTCGTCGCCCTGCTCGCCACCGCCGCCGTCGGCGGCGTGTGGACCTCCTGCGCCCCGGACTTCGGCGCCCGCAGCGTCCTCGACCGCTTCCAGCAGGTCGAGCCGGTCGTCCTGTTCACCGTCGACGGCTACCGCTACGGGGGCAAGGAACACGACCGCCGCGACACCGTCGCCGAACTCCGCGCCGAGCTGCCCACCCTGCGCGCGGTCGTCCACATCCCGCTCCTCGGCACCCCGGCGCCCGAAGGGGCCCTCGACTGGGCCGGTCTCGTCGCCGCCGACGTCGAGCCGGTCTACGAACAGGTCCCGTTCTCGCACCCGCTGTGGGTCCTGTACTCCTCCGGCACGACCGGTCTGCCGAAGGCGATCGTCCAGTCCCAGGGCGGCATCCTCGTCGAGCACGTCAAGCAGCTGGGGCTGCACTGCGACCTCGGCCCCGAGGACGTGTTCTTCTGGTACACCTCCACCGGCTGGATGATGTGGAACTTCCTCGTCTCCGGCCTCCTCACCGGTACGACCGTCGTCCTGTACGACGGAAGCCCCGGCTACCCGGACATCGCAGCCCAGTGGCGCGTCGCCGAACGCACCCGCGCCACCCTGTACGGCACCTCCGCCGCGTACGTCATGGCCTGCGCCAAGGCGGACGCGCACCCGGGCCGGGACTTCGACCTCTCGTCCGTGAAGTGCGTCGCCACCACCGGCTCCCCGCTGCCGCCCGACGGTTTCCGCTGGCTGCACGACGAGGTCCGCGAGAACCTCTGGATCGCCTCCGTCAGCGGCGGCACCGACGTCTGCTCCTGCTTCGCGGGCGCCGTGCCGACCCTCCCGGTCCACATCGGCGAGCTCCAGGCGGCGGGTCTCGGCACCGACCTCCAGTCCTGGAACCCCTCGGGCGAGCCGGTGATCGACGAGGTCGGCGAACTGGTCGTCACCAAGCCCATGCCGTCGATGCCGATCCGCTTCTGGAACGACCCCGACGGCAGCCGCTACCGCGACAGCTACTTCGAGATGTTCCCGGGCGTCTGGCGCCACGGCGACTGGATCACGATCACCGACCGCGGTTCGGTCGTCATCCACGGCCGCTCCGACTCCACCCTGAACCGGCAGGGCGTGCGCATGGGGAGCGCCGATATCTATGAGGCCGTCGAACGGCTCCCTGAGATCCGCGAGTCCCTCGTGATCGGCCTGGAGGAGCCGGACGGCGGCTACTGGATGCCGCTCTTCGTCCACCTGGCGGAGGGCGCCACCCTGGACGACGAGCTGATCGCCCGCATCAAGGGCACGATCCGCACGGAACTGTCCCCGAGGCACGTCCCCGACGAGATCATCGAGGTGCCGGGCGTTCCGCACACCCTCACCGGCAAGCGGATCGAGGTCCCGGTCAAGAGGCTGCTCCAGGGCACACCGCTGGCCGAGGCCGTCAACGCGGGTTCCGTCGACGACCTCGGCCTGCTGCGCTTCTACGAAGCCCTGGCGGCCTCCCGCAGAGGCTGACGCGGGCCCCCGGGAGCCTCGGTACCCCCGGGGAACCCGTACGTCAGGCCCGCGCCGCGCCGGGCAGCTCGCCGGGGGCGGTGGCCGCCGCCTTGGCCAGCACCGCCGAGACACCCAGGACGGTGCCAGCGGGCCCGGCAGACGTGGCTTCGGTCAGGACCGTGCGCTCCCCGAGGAACGCCGACGTCGCCCGGTCGAAGATCCACTGGGTCTGCGCGCCACCGGAGGTACGTGCCACGGCGACGCCCTCACGGCCCGCCGCGTCCTTCGCGGACGGCAGCACGGTGACCCCGGGGACGCGCGCGGCCGCCTCGTACAGCGCGGCGGTGACCTTCGGCGGCGCCCAGGTCTCGGCGAGCAGCGTCCCGATCGCGGTGAACGCGCGCTGGTCCGTGTCGCCCCCGGCCCGGCCGGTCTCGGCACGGATCAGGCGCAGCAGCGCGTCCGGGTCCGTCGGAAGCGTCGCCACGTACGCGTGGGTGGGGTGCGTGACGGACGGCGGCGCCATGTCGATGGTGGTCTTCCGGGGGGTGGCGCCCCGGTGGTCCAGCTCGTACACGGGCGCCCGTGCGCCGAGTTCCACATCGGCGGCGCCGGGTTCGCGCAGCAGACCGGCGCGACTGCCGTCGGCGGACAGCCACACCTCGCGCCGGTGGACGGCCGGGAGCGCGGCGGCCCCGCCGGAGGCGGCCCGGCCCGCGTGGGCGACCAGGCTCCGGACGTAGACGTACCCGTCGGCCCGGACGTCCGGCGGGGGAGCCGCGGCGGCGGCGAGCGCGGCCCGGGTCAGCACCTGGCCCGCGCCGCCCGGGGCCCGCTGTCCCACCTGGGAACGGTCGGGGCCCCCGGCGGGTGCCTCCTGGAGCGCGAACACGGCGACACCGGCCACCATCGCGCAGGCGACGACCGGCGCGGCGAGCCCGGCGAGGCGGAACCCGGGGCGCCGCACGGGGGACGGTCGGCGGTCCGGACCGTCCCCGGCGAGCGCGGTCCGCAGCACGGTGTGCCGCAGACCGGGCGCGGGCTCGGGCACCGGCGGCGGGGGCAGCAGCTCGGTGAGTTCGGCGCGCAGCAGCTCGTCGGCTGCCGCGCGCGCGTGGCCCTGGGCGTGCGGCGGGCGGGGGGCGAAGGCGTTCATGCCTGGTTCTCCGGGATCGGTCGGGGCACGAGGGCGGCGGGACGGGCGGCGGAACGGGCGGGCGTACTTCCGGGGCCGTCCCCGGCCCCGGTACGCGCGGGCGTGGGGGCGGGCGGCCGGGCCGAGGAGGAAGCGGGCGGGGACGCGGTCCCGCCGGGGGAGGGGACGGCGGCCGCTCCCGGTCCCGGGGAACGGACGGCGGCCGCTCCCCGGGACCGGACGGCGACTCCGGCCGCCCGGTCCTTCCGGCGCACCGCGCGCAACTCGGCGTCGGCGAGCTTCCGGAGCCGTTCACGGGCCCTGGACAGCCGCGACCGCACGGTCCCGACCGGCACCCCCAGGGCTTCCCCCGCGGCGGCGTAGTCGAGCCCGGCCCACACCACGAGGGTGAAGACCTCCCGCTCGCGCCGCCGCAGCTTCCCGAGCGCGGCGCGGGCGGCCCGTACCTGCTCCCCGTCGGTCATCCGGGCGAGGACGTCGTCGGCGAAGTCCGGCAGGACACCGCGCTCGGGCATCCGGGCCAGGGCCGCGTCGCGCCGCCGGGCCTCCCGGGCGGCGCCCCGCATGATGTTGGTCGCGATGCCCAGCAGCCAGGGGCGCAGGCTGCCGCCGTCGGCGTGCACCTTCCCCCGGCAGCGCCAGGCCTCCAGGAAGGCGGCGGACACGACGTCCTCCGCGGCCGCGCGGTCCCCGCAGACCCGGTGGGCGTAGTGGTACAGCACGCGTGCGTGCTCGTCGTACGCCTCCCCGAGCGCCGAGGGGTCCCCGGCGCGGAAACGATCTCTCATAGGTGATTCCACATCTGGCACTGGGCCCTGGTTCGTCCGGGTTCCCGTGACCTGGACCACACCCGCCCGCACCCCGGGGCGGACGGCGGGTCCCGCGTCCGGGCGAGTCCCGGCCCGGCGAGTCCCAGCCCTGGGGAGTCCGGTCCCGGAGAGCCCTGGTCCCGGAGAGATCCGGCCCTGGCGAGTTCACGCCCCAGTGGGTCCCGGCCCCTGACAGACCTCGGCCGGGCACCTCCCAGCCCGCCGAGCCCGGCCGGAAGCACTCTCCTCAGCAGGAAGCGCCTGGCCGGAACCACTCCCTCTCCCGGCCGGAACCCCCGGCCGGAAACCCCCGGCGGGAAGAGCGCTCAGCCCCCCGCCCCCGGGCCGATGTGGCGCAGGTCACCGGAACGCGGCGCGCGGTACGAGCAGTGCTGATCATGAACGATTCCTCGACACCCCTGCGTACCTCCACGGCCACCGGACGCGGCACCACCCGCCGCGCCGCCCTGCGCGCCCTGGCCGTGGCCACGGTCCTCGCGGGCACCTCGCTCTCGGTGCCGCCGCCGAGCGCCGTCGCCGCGGACCCTGCCGAGACGTACACCCTCACCATCCGCCACCTCGACCGGCAGGGAGCCGCCACCGGCGACTACCTGACCCACGTCACCGGCATCTCCGGCCCCGGCGCGGCCGAGGCGGTCGCGCCCCACGACGCCTCCGGGACCGTCACCGTCCGCCTGCCCAAGGGCCGCTACCTGCTCGACTCCACCCTGGAGAAGGGTTCCGAGGTCGACTGGATCGTCCAGCCCCGCCTCGACCTGACCGGCGACACGACCGTCACCGTCGACGCCCGCACCACCGCCCCCGTGGACGTCCGCCCGCCGGAGCGGGGCGCCCGCTACCGCAGCGGCATCGGCTACGTCCAGGTCACCCACGAGGGCACCACCCGCTCCGCCAACATCATCATGGCCGGCGACAACCTGCGGGTGGCCCACCTCGGCCCCGCCGCCGAACCCGGCTCCGTCAAGGAGTGGTTCGACAACTACTGGACGGGCGCCTCCCAGGACTACGCGCTCGGCTACACCTTCACCTCCACGCACGCCCAGACCGGCGTCGTCCGCCGCCCGACGACCGCCTCGCTGGCCACCCTCAAGATCCGGGGCGCCGCCACCGAGGGCGCGACCGGCACCGCCTTCGTCTCCGTCCAGCCCGCCGAGGGCACCACCATCGGCCTCGGCCGGGCGCTCCAGCCGGCCGACACCGCCACCGTCCTCGTGACACCGGAACGGGGGACGTGGGACGTCGACTACACGGGCCCCGCCACTCCGGAGACCCGCCCCAACCAGTACATGGCCGAGGGCATCGCGGTCCGCGCGGGCGCCACCGTGACCAAGACCTTCGACAACGCGGTCTTCGGCCCCGCGATCGACGGGGCGCCCAGTGCCCGTCCGGCAGGCGTCCGCGACGGCGACTCCCTCACGCTCGACATCCCGCTGCTCGCCGACGGCGACGGCCACACACCGTCCGCCCCGCGCTTCCTGGCCGCCACCACCACCCTCCAGCGCGACGGCGTCCTGATCGGCACCCGGCACGGCGCCCCCGGCCGCGCCACGTTCACCACCACCCCGGGCCGCGCCTCGTACCGGCTGACCGCCTCCGCGACACGCGGCGACGGCACGGCCTCACGCGGGCGCGTGACGGCCGCCTGGACCTTCTCCTCGGCCGGCACGACGACCCCGGCGGCGCTGCCGCTGAGCGCCGTCCGCTTCACCCCGGCCCTCGGCCTCGACGGCACCGGCCCGGCGGGCACCCCCGTCACCGTCCCGGTCACCGTCCAGGGCGCCGCCGCGACGACCGGCGTACGGTCCCTCACCGTGGCGCTCTCCACGGACGGCGGCGCCACCTGGTCCCGCGTCCCCGTCGCCGACGGCGCGGTGTCCTACCGCAACCCGGCCCCGGGCCGCTCCGTCTCGCTCCGCGCCGAACTGACCGACAGCCG
The DNA here is from genome assembly GCF_044744885.1 of Streptomyces sp. NPDC087215. Taxonomy (NCBI): domain Bacteria; kingdom Bacillati; phylum Actinomycetota; class Actinomycetes; order Kitasatosporales; family Streptomycetaceae; genus Streptomyces; species Streptomyces sp. NPDC087215. The sequence continues at coordinate 6,834 of NZ_JBIUZD010000009.1, read as the reverse complement.
GGGCAACACCCTGCACCAGACCCTGACCGAGGCCTACCGCACCCGCTGACCGGCCCTTGACCGCGAGCACTCCGGGGAAGCCACGCCCTCCCCGGAGCACCCGCCCGCGACCGTCGGGGGCATGACGCGAGGCTCCCGGCCCCGGCACGACACCCACCGCACCGCACCGCCCGGCAGAACCACTCAGTCCGACCCCCACCGCCCGGCACGGCCCACCGGCCGTGCCGGGCAAACACGTTCCGACCCGACCCCTGCCCGCCCCGCCTCGACCTGACCACCACTGCCCAACCACAGCCCGACCGCCCCCGCTCCGGCAGCCACGGAGCAAGCCCGGACCGGCTCCACAACTCCCCACAGCTCCCCACTCGCCCCGACAGCCCCACGCCCCCACCACAGTCCCCCCGGACCCCGGACCCCGGACCCCGGACCCCGGCTCCCCTCACCCCCCATACGTGGCCTGGGCGTCCCCGAGCACCTCGGCGAAGTCGGCCGCGAGCCGCGCCGCCTCGCCCACGTCGAGCGTCGCCGTCGTGATCCGTACGGCGGGCGGGGCCGCGATCCGGAACCGGGCCCCCGCCGCGACCCACCAGCCCTGCGTCCGCAACCCGTTGACCACCGCCGACTCGTCGCGCACCGGCACCCACACATTGAGCCCGCTCGCCCCCACGGCCCGGATGCCGTGCGCCCGGAGCGCGCCGATCAGCGCCGCGCGCCGTTCCGCGTACGCCTCCTCGCCCGCCGCCACGAGCGCGCGCACCGACGGGTCACCGAACAGCCCGGCCACCGTCTCCTGGAGCACATGGCTGACCCAGCCCGAGGTCATCAGCATCCGCCCGTCGTGCCGCGCGAGCGTCACCGGGTCACACGCGACCCCGGCCCACCGCAGGTCGATCCCGAGGTGCTTCGACACGGTCCGCACCTGCGCCCACCGGTCGAGCCCGGCCGCCGCCAGCGTGTGCGCCGCAGCCCCGCCGACCTCCGCGTTGTGGTCGTCCTCGACGACGAGGACCTCGGGGAACTCCCGGAGCACCGCCACCAGCTCGTCCCGCCGCGACCGGGTGAAGAACGCCCCGGTGGGGCACTGCCCCCGGGGACTGCACACCACCGCGCGCACCCCGCCGCGCAGCGCCGCCCGCAGCGACTCCGGCACGATCCCCTCGCCGTCGACCGCCACCGGGACCATCCGCAGACCCAGCGCGGGCACCAGATCGAGCAGATGGTGGAAACCGGGGTCCTCCACGGCCACCGCGTCACCGGGCCGCAGCTCGGTCGACAGGAGGCGCGCGATGCAGTCGAGCGCCCCGTGCGCGAACGTGACGTGCCGCGCGGGCACCCCGTCCCGCCCGAACCACTCCCGGGTGGCCCCTTCGAGAGCCGGGAGCCGGGGCGCGGCGCGATGGGACCCGTAGACCGGGCTGACCGTCGTCGGCGGTCGGAGTACGGGGAGGAAGGCCGGGTCCGGATGCCCGCCGGCCAGGTCCACCAGGCCCCGCGGGACGCGCGGGGGACGCCGGGAGGCCACCGACGGCACATCGGCCACGACGGTCCCGCCCCGGCCCCGGGTGAGGACGAGACCCCGTCGCCGCAGCTCCTTGTAGGCCGTCGCGACCGTCCCGGGACTCACCCCCAGATCGTCCGCGAGCCGCCGCACCGGAGGCAGGGCGTCGCCGGGCGAGAGTCCGCCCTCGGCCACACCGCGTTCCACGGACGCGGCGATCCCCTTGGCTGTCGTACCGTCGATCGCATATTGTGCTGCCACGTAATCAATTATGTACCGATACAAAGAAGTTCGCAAGGGGGACCCATTGAGCCGTACCACCCGCTTCACCGGACCAGCCCTCGAGGACCGCGTCCCCGGTGGCCCCGACGGGCGCCGGATGCTCCTCGTCAACTTCATCGACAAGTGCGGCACCGGACTCTGGTCCACGGCCATGGCCCTCTACTTCACCTACGTCACCGGCCTCGGCCTCGGACAGGTCGGCCTCCTCGTCGCCGTCTCCGGCGCGGCGGGCATCGCGGGCGCCCCGCTCGGCGGCGTCCTCGCCGACCGCTTCCCCCTCATCCGCGTCCTGATCTGCACCCAACTGCTGCGCGCGACGGCTCTCCTCGCACTCCTCACCACCGACGACTACCCGCTACTGGTCCTCATCTCCGCCGCGGGAGCCCTGCCCGACCGCGCCACCAACGTCCTCACCAAGCTCTACGCCGCCCGGGTCGCGGGCCCCGACCGCATCCGCTACCAGGCCATCAACCGCACCACCTCCAACATCGGCTGGACCCTCGGCGGACTCGGCGCCGCCGGAGCCCTCGCCGTCGGCACCACCACCGCGTTCCACCTGCTGCTCATCGGGGACGCGCTCTCCTACCTCGTGATGGCGGCCCTCACCCTCCGCTGCGCCGAACCCCCGGCCCCCGCCTCCCGCATCGCCGCCTCCTCCACCGGCCCCACCCCCACCGCCAAGCCCTCCAGTCCCTGGCGCGACCGGGGTTTCCTCGCCTTCACGGCGGGCGACGCGGTCTTCTTCCTCCACGACTCGATCCTCCAGGTCGCCCTGCCCCTCTGGATCGTCCACGCCACCGACGCCCCCGTCGGCCTCGCACCGCTCCTGATGGTCGCCAACAGCGCCCTCGTCGTCCTCTTCCAGGTCCCGCTCTCCCGCTTCGCCACCACCACCGAAGCCGCCCGCCGCCTGTTCCGCCCCCTCGCGGTCCTCTTCGCCGTCACCACCCTCGCCGTCGCCGCCTCCGCCCTCGGCGGCCAGACCCTCGCCGTCGCGGCCCTGGTCACCGCGACCGTCGCCCTGACCTTCGCCGAGATGCTCCACACCATCGCCTCCTGGGAGATCTCCGTCGCCCTGGCACCCGACGACGCCCAGGGCGCCTACCTCGGGGTCCACGGCCTCGCCCAGTCCACCCAGCGCTGCGCCGGCCCCCTCCTCATGACCGGCCTCATCGCCGCCGGTCCCCTCGCCTGGCCCGTCCTCGGCACCGCCCTCGTCGCCACCGCCGCCGCCCAGAGCCGACTCGTCCGCCGACGCCTCACCGGAACGTCACTGTCAGTGCCGAAGGTTACGGTGAGTGAGCACTGATCGGACCGTACGAGCAGGGGGAGAACATGACACGGACCGGCACCACCCCGGCAGGACTCCGCCGCGCCCTGCGCCGCGAAGTCCCCAGCACCGTCGGCCTCCTCGCCGACGAGCACGACTTCACCGCGATGCGCCGGTACAGGACCTTCGCCTTCGACGACCACACCACCTACCTCCGGCAGGTCGAAGCACTCCTCAAGACCCTCGCCACCCAGGGCGGCCCCACCACCGTCACCCTCTTCGACCCCGAGGAGTACGCGGCCTGGTGCGCCGAGACCGCCCTCGACCCCGACCACCCCACCACCCGGGGCCGCTTCACCGCCCACCTCGCCGCCACCGGAGCCCGCGTCACCTATACGGGCCAAGCCCTCAGCACCCTTCTGCCCGAGCTCGTCGACACCGCCGTACGCCACGCCACCTGGGAGTACGCCACCACCGTCCTCGCCACCACGGGCGACTGCGCCACCTGTGGCACGGACATCGGCAAGGCCGCCTTCGACCGGGCCGCCGAGCTCCTCACGCGGCTGCTCGCCGCCGTGGGACCCGGCACCCACCATCTCGTCTGCAGCGTTTCCGCGGCCGCCGACCAGCTGGTCGCCGCCCTCAGGGCCGACGGCACCACCGAGCCCGCCTCGGTCGCGGACGAGCCAGCCGCCGAGTTCACCGCCGTACTCGCCGCGGGCATCGCCCTCGGCACCCGCGGCGGCCTGGTCCTGCGCACCACCACCCCCGGGGCCCCCGACCGGCTCCACGGCTGGCGCCTCACCGGCGGCACCCTCACCCCCCTCACCGAGGCCGAGGTCTTCGCCGCCTACTGCACCGACAACCGCACCGGAGAACCCCTCCCGCCCGAACCGGGCGTCGAGCACCGCGCGGGCTTCCCCCTCACCACCGGACCCGACGACGAATGGACCACCCACCACTGACCCCACGCACGACGAAGGGGCTCCCCGTCACCACCGTGACGGAAAGCCCCTTCGTCCGGGCACTCCCGGGAATCACTCCCCGGACAGCACCGCCTGCGCGGCCAGCCGCGCCTCGTGCGCCGTGTCGGCGGCCCGCGCCGCCGCGGCGGCGCGCTCGCACTGCGCCAGCGTGTACTTGGCCAGCGTCGCCCGCACGTACGGGATCGACGCCGCGCCCATGGAGAGGGAGGTGACACCCAGCCCCGTCAGCACACAAGCGAGCAGCGGGTCGGCCGCCGCCTCGCCACAGACACCACAGCTCTTGCCCTCGGCCTTGGCCGCCTCGGCGGACAGCGCCACCAGGTCGAGCAGCGCGGGCTGCCACGGGTCCTGCAGCCGGGACACCGCACCGACCTGACGGTCGGCCGCGAAGGCGTACTGCGCGAGGTCATTGGTGCCCAGCGACAGGAACTCGACCTCCTGGAGGATCGAGCGCGCCCGCAGCGCGGCCGAGGGAATCTCGACCATCGCCCCGAACTTCGCCCGCAGCCCCGCCTCACGGCACGCGTCGGCGAACGCCTTCGCGTCCGTACGGTCGGCCACCATCGGCGCCATGACCTCAAGGTAGACGGGAAGCCCCTCGGACGCCTTCGCCAGCGCCGTCAGCTGCGTCCGCAGCACCTCCGGGTGCTCCAGGAGCGACCGCAGACCCCGCACACCGAGAGCCGGGTTCGGCTCGTCGGCGGGCGTCAGGAAGTCCAGCGGCTTGTCCGCACCGGCGTCCAGCACCCGCACGACCACACGGCCCTCGGGGAACGCCTCCAGCACCTTGCGGTAGGCCTCGACCTGAGTCTCCTCGGACGGCGCCTTCTTGCTGTCGTCGAGGAACAGGAACTCCGTACGGAACAGGCCCACGCCCTCCGCACCCGCCTCGACCGCCGCCGGAACGTCCGAAGGACCACCGATGTTGGCGAGCAGCGGCACCTTGTGCCCGTCCGAGGTGGCACCGGGACCGCTGGACGTGGCCAGCGCGGCCTTCCGTGCCGCGGCGGCCCGGGTCAGCTCCGCCTTCTTCTCCTCGCTCGGGTCCACGAAGATCTCACCGGTCGAACCGTCGACCGCGATCATCGTCCCCTCGGCCAGCTCGCCCGCACCCGGCAGCGCCACGATCGCGGGCACACCGAGGGCACGCGCCAGGATGGCGCTGTGGCTGGTCGGCCCGCCCTCCTCGGTCACGAAGCCGAGGACCAGCGCCGGGTCGAGCAGCGCCGTGTCGGCGGGGGCCAGGTCCCGCGCGATCAGCACGTACGGCTCGTCGCTGTCCGGCACACCCGGCATCGGCACGCCCAGCAGGCGCGCCACGATCCGGTTCCGCACGTCGTCCAGGTCCGCGACCCGGCCCGCCATGTACTCGCCGGCCCCGGCGAGGAGCTCGCGGTAGTGCGAGAACGCGTCGTAGATACCGCGCTCGGCCGTGCTGCCCACGGCGATACGGCGGTCGACGTCGGCGATGAGCTCGGGGTCCTGGGCGATCATCGCCTGGGCCTCGAGCACGTGCTGCGCCTCACCGCCGGCCAGATTGCCGCGCGCAATCAGGTCGGCAGCGACAGCTTCGACGGCCTGACGGGCGCGCCCCTGTTCGCGCTCCGCCTCGTCCGCCGGAATCTGCTTGGCCGGAGGTTCGAGAACCGCCGTGCCCATGTGCCGGACCTCGCCGATCGCCACACCGTGGCTGACGCCGACGCCTTGCAGCGTTGTCTCCATCTCACCTGTCTCCGATAGAGCGGCGGCACCGGCCGCCGCGATGAATGTCGAACTCGCGGTCGTCACGAGGACGATCCGGCTCAGCTCCAGCCGAAGAGCTCGTCGCCGGCCTTGACGTCGCGGTCCTCCGCGACATCGGAGAGCGAGTCCGCAGTGGCCTCCAGGGCCACGATGGGACAGATGGGGGACTTGCCGGCGGCCTCGACGTCGGCGGGGTTCCAGCGCACGACGGCCTGTCCGCGCGTCACGGTGTCACCCTTGTTCACGAGCAGCTCGAAGCCCTGCCCGTTCAGCTGAACGGTGTCGATGCCGAGGTGTGTCAGCACACCGTGCCCCTCGCCGTCGACGACGACGAAGGCGTGCGGGTGCATGGAGACGACGACCCCGTCGATGGGGGACACCGCCTCGGAGAGCTCACGTACGGGATCGATGGCGGTACCGGGACCGACCATCGCACCGGAGAAGACCGGGTCGGGAACTGCGGCGAGACCGATGGCGCGTCCGGCAAGCGGCGACGTCACGGTTGTCATGGGAAGCCTCCCAGGGGCGGAGATTGTGTGGCGCCGTCACTACCTGTCCTGGACGGCGTACTGTTCAGAAGCGTAAGTCATAAGAAGTCCCAGTTCCGCACGAGACGTACCAGTTGGGCGGAGCTAGGGACCACCGGAAACGATTTGCCTCTACTGGCGGTGGGATGTACTGTCGTACTCCTGCCTGGCCCCAACGCGACTTTCGAGTCGTGGGTCGGCAGCACCTACCAAGCCAGATCCTAACCCCCAGTGGTCTACACCTCTGCGTGCTCGCAGGGGAAGTGGTCGGGGAGGCCGAGAAAGCCTGGTAACGTTCAACCCCGCCGGGAACGGAAAGCGCGAAAGCGAATTCCAGCCCCAGCAGCCCGCTCCAGCGGGTGGCAGAAACGGAAATCGGATCTGCTAAGCTGGAAACACGAAATACCGAAGGAAGCGCCCCAAGGGCCTGGAGACAGGAACGAAGGAAGCGTCCGCACCTTGAGAACTCAACAGCGTGCCAAAAATCAACGCCAGATTAGTTGATACCCCGTCCATCTTCGGATGGTC
>NZ_JBIUZD010000008.1:0-300397 GCF_044744885.1 Streptomyces sp. NPDC087215 | reverse complement strand
AACGCCCGGTTACATTCCGAACCCGGAAGCTAAGCCTTTCAGCGCCGATGGTACTGCAGGGGGGACCCTGTGGGAGAGTAGGACACCGCCGAACAATCATTGTGGGAAAGCCCCGCACCTCATGGTGCGGGGCTTTTCTGCGTTTACCGGCCGGAATCGGGAAAGCCCCGCGCGCCGAAACCCCGGCCTTTCCTTTTCAGAGGCGGCCGGCTGCTTTCAGCGCGAGGTAGGCGTCCGCCAGTGCCGGGGCGAGAGAGTCGGGAACGGCGTCCACGACCGTGACGCCGTGGCGGCGGAGCTGGTCGGCGGTCCGGGCACGCTGGGACTGGGTCTGGGTGGCGGCGGCAGCCTCGTAGACGTTCTCGATCGTGCCCCGGTTCGCGGCCATGCGGGCGACCTGGGGATCCGCCACGGACGCCACCAGGACCGTGTGGCGCCGGGTCAGCTGGGGCAGCACCGGGAGCAGGCCCTCCTCGATCGGAGCGGCGTCCAGGCTCGTCAGGAGGACGATCAGGGAGCGGCGGGGGGCGCGGGCGAGGGCGGTCGCGGCCAGACCACGGGCGTCCGTCTCCACCAGCTCGGGTCCGAGCTGGGCGAGGGCGTCGACCACGGCGGGCAGGACGTCCCTGGACGAACGTCCCTGGACCTGGGCGCGGAGCCGACGGTCGTAGGCCAGCAGGTCCACGCGGTCACCGGCACGGGAGGCGAGCGCGGTCAGGAGGAGAACCGCGTCCATCGAGGCGTCCAGACGGGGGACGTCACCGACACGGCCGGCCGACGTACGGCCGGTGTCGAGGACGACGAGGATGTGGCGGTCGCGCTCGGGACGCCAGGTGCGGACGGCGACCGTGCTCTGACGGGCCGTGGCCCGCCAGTCGATCGAGCGGGTGTCGTCGCCGGGGACGTACTCGCGGAGGCTGTCGAACTCGGTGCCCTCACCTCGGGTCAGCACACTGGTGCGGCCGTCGAGTTCACGGAGGCGGGCCAGGCGGGACGGCAGGTGCTTGCGGCTGGTGAAGGGCGGCAGGACGCGGACCGTCCACGGGACCTCGTGGTTGCCCTGGCGGGCCGCGAGGCCGAGGGGGCCGTACGAACGGACCGTCACGCGGGCCGCCCGGCGGTCGCCGCGGCGGGTCGGGCGCAGGCTGGTGGTGAGACGGCGGCGTTCGCCCGCGGGCACGGTCAGGCGCTGGCGTGAGGCCGCCTGTTCGGTGCCCGGGAGCCAACTGCTGGGCGGCCACGCGTCGCGGAGCTGGGCCCGGAGGCGCCGACGGGACGGGTTGGTGACCGTGAGCTGCACGTCCGCCGCGTCACCGAGTCGAACGGATGTATCACCACTTCGGGTGAATTGGAGCGTTCGTACTGGCGCAGCCAAGGCGTAGTCGCACAGAATTGCGAGGGAGAGGGGCGCGTTCACGGCGAGCATCCCCGCCCAGCTGGGGGCGAGGATGCCGACGGGGAGTGATCCGAGGGCGGCTAGCAGCGCGGTTCGTCCGGTGAGGGCCATGGGCGTCGTTCTCAGCGGGGTACGGGGACGTGGGCGAGGATCGAGTCGATGACGGAGTCGGGGGTGACACCCTCCATCTCGGCCTCGGGCCGCAGGTGGACGCGATGACGCAAGGTGGGGAGAGCGAGGGCCTTCACATCGTCCGGGGTGACGTAGTCCCGGCCGGTCAGCCAGGCCCAGGCGCGGGCGGTGGAGAGCAGGGCGGTGGCACCTCGGGGAGAGACCCCGAGGGTGAGCGAGGGGGATTCACGCGTGGCACGACAGATATCGACGACATAGCCGGCGATCTTGGTGGAGACCGACACCTCGGCGACGGCGGCCCGGGCCGCCGCGAGTTCGGCGGGGCCTGCGACGGGGCGGATGCCCGCGGCCTTCAGGTCGCGGGGGTCGAAGCCCCCGGCGTGACGGGTGAGGACCTGGACCTCGTCCGCGCGTGAGGGCAGCGGGACCGTCAGCTTCAGCAGGAAGCGGTCCAGTTGGGCCTCGGGCAGGGGGTAGGTGCCCTCGTACTCGACGGGGTTCTGGGTGGCGGCGACCAGGAAGGGTTCAGGGAGCGGGCGGGGGGTGCCGTCGACCGTGACCTGGTGCTCCTCCATCGCCTCGAGGAGGGAGGACTGGGTCTTCGGGGGTGTCCGGTTGATCTCGTCGGCGAGGAGGAGGTTGGTGAAGACCGGGCCGGGCTGGAAGGAGAACTCGGAGGTCCGGGTGTCGTAGACCAGGGAGCCGGTGACGTCGCTCGGCATCAGGTCGGGGGTGAACTGGACGCGCTTGGTGTCGAGTTCGAGAGTGGCGGCGAGCGCGCGGACCAGCAGTGTCTTGGCGACTCCGGGGACGCCTTCGAGGAGGACGTGTCCCCGGCAGAGCAGGGCGACGACGAGACCGGTGACGGCGGGGTCCTGGCCGACCACCGCCTTGGCGATCTCGGTGCGCAGGGCCTCCAGGGAGGCGCGGGCGCTGTCCGAGTCCGTAGCGGTCTCGGGGGTCGGGGCGCTCATGAGGTGCGTACCTCTCTTTCGAGGGCGTCGAGTTGGTCCGCGAGGCGGATGAGGGCGGCGTCGTCGGCGGGAGCCGGGCCGAAGAGAAGGGTTCCGTGATCCGCGGTCTCGGGGAGACGGGCGGAGAGCGCGGGGAGGAGGCGCTCGGAAGAGTGGGCGTCCTGGGTGGGGACGCCGAGGAGCGGGGCGATCCGGGTGCGGGTCGCGGTGCGCAGGACGGCGGCGGCGCGGTCGCGGGCGTCCGCCTTGCGGTAGAGGCGGGCACGGCCCTCGGTGGCCTCGGAGGCGCGGAGGGTGACGGGGAGGCGTTCGGTCACCAGGGGGCCGAGGCGGCGGGCGCGCCAGACGGCGGCGAGGAGGGCCGCGACGGCGAGTTGGAGCGTGCCCCACAGCCAGCCGGAGGGGACGAGGGTGAGGAAGTCGGCTGTGGTGTCGCCGTCGGACGGGGCGGTGGCGGAGGCGTCGGAGAGCGCGGGGAGGTACCAGACGAGATGGGGCCGGGAGCCGAGGAGCCGGAGGGCGAGCGAGGCGTTGCCCTGCTGGTCGAGACGGTTGTTGTGGAGGATGTCGGGCGAGCCGAGGAGGACGGTGTCGGTGGTGCCGGAGCCGGGGAGGCGGACCAGGGTCGGCAGGCCGTCGGCGGGGTAGCAGGAGTCGGCGGTGGTGCCGGGGCGGACGCGGTAGCGCTCGCCGCCGAGGTCGACGCTGCCCGCGTGGACGGCGCCCGGGAAGGCGCAGGCGGGGGCGCGGTTCCGCACGGGGGTGCTGAGCTCGGCGGAGACGTCCGGGGCCAGGACGGGGAGGGAGGCGGCGCCCGCTCCGACGAGGACGGTGCGGGCGGTGGTGTCCGCGAAGGCCCGGTGGAGCGTGGACTGCTGGCTCTTCGTCAGCAGATCGGGGGTGGTGACCAGAAGGGTCGAGTCGGGGCCGGTCGCGGTGGTGGCCTCGTCGAGGGTGGTGGCGAGAGTGACCGTGACGCCGCGGTCCTTGAGGAGTTCGGCGACGGCCCGGCTGCCGTGGGGGGCGGCGGACCGGGGATCGAGGGCTCCGTGGGAGCCGGTGGACCGCACCGTGGCGAGGACGATCCCCCCGATGAGGACCAGGACGAGGAGGAGGAGCACGCCCCGGGCCCGGGTCCACCACTGGTGCGCGGTCGCGGCGGTCGACGTGGCGCTGACGGCCGGGCGGCTCATGCGGGCGTTCCCGGGGCGGTGGTGTCGAAGGTGGGGCGGGTCCGTTCCAGGGCCGTGTCCAGTTCCTCGACACGGCGGTACGCGGCTTCGTCGGCGGTGCGGCCGCCGTAGGTGACGTCGTCGAAGGCGCGGACCGCGAGGCGCAGGGCGTCGGCGTGGGACGGCAGGGAGCGGCCCGCCTCGGCGGCGGCCTCGTCGGCGGTGCGGCCGGGCCGGGGGTCGATCAGGGTGCGTTCTTCGAGGGAGCGGACGATGGCGCGCATCCGTTCCTGGACGGCCTGGTTCCAGTGGCCGGAGGAGGCGTGGCGGACGGCGGCCGCGCGGTGTTCCCGGGCGGTGCGGGGGCCGTCCTCGAAGAGGGAGTCGGCGGTGGTGCCGGGGGTACGTCGGGGGGTGCCGAGCCGCCACCACAGGGCGGCGGCGACGGCGGCCACGAGCAGGACGACCACGACGAGGCCGACGACTCCGCCCGGGGTGGCTCCGGAAGCCGACGCGAAGAGGTCGCCGATCCACTCCCAGAAGCGGTCGAGGCCGCGCTGGAGGAGGTTCGGGTCGTTCTCGTGGTACATCGGCTCGGACAGCTCCCGCTCCGCCGCCTCGCGGGCGGGGAGCCGGGAGAGGTCCACCGGTACGTCACCGTCGGCGCGGAGCCGCGCCGGTGCCCTGGTCGTTCCCCCCGTGACCGTCACGGCATCAGCCTCCGACGGTCTGGGTGCCCGGTGCGGGGCCGTAGCCCGGAAGGCCCGCGGACCGGGCGAGTTCGATGTCCAGGGCTTCGCGGCGGATGCGCTGGTCCACGTAGAGCAGGACCGTCACACCGGCCGAGATGGGGTACGTGACCGCGCTGGTGATGACTCCGCCGATGCCCGTGACGATCAGGAACGGCCAGCCGAAGGTCGTGCTGGAGCCGGAGAGCAGCCCGGAGAAGCCGTCGCCGTCGACCGCGATGCCGATGATCGTGAACGGGATCGCGATGATCATCGCGAAGACGAAGATCAGCAGCTGGGTGAGGACGGTGATGCCGAAGATCCGCCACCAGGAGCCCTGGACCAGCTTGGCCGAGCGCTTCAGGGACGGGAACACGCCCTGGCGTTCCAGCATCAGGGCCGGGGAGGCGAGGCTGAAGCGGACCATCAGCCAGACGACGGCCACGAGGCCGCCGAGGCCGCCGAGGAAGGCCAGGAACGCTCCCGCGCCGCCGCCGATGAGGAATCCGGGGAGCAGGGCGACGGTGACGATGCCCGCGCCGAGGACGGCCAGGAGCAGGGTCAGGCCGATGAGCTGGAGCAGCCGGGGGCGGGCCTCCTGCCAGGCGGAGCCGAGTGTCACCGGGCGGCCGAGCACGGCGCGGCTGATGACGACGGTCAGCAGTGCCGCGCTCGCCACGGACGCCATGAGCGTGACGAGCAGGGAGGGGCCCATGCCGATCAGGGACACCTGGGCGGCTTCGATGGACTCTTCGAGCATCTCGGCGGGGGAGGCGTCCGGGTTCGTGGCCGGGGCCCGGGGGACGAGATAGCGCTGGGCCAGGACGCTGACCGTCTGGGAGAACAGCGCGACCACGACGGTGATCGTCAGGACCGTGCGCCAGTAGGTGCGCAGGGTCTTCACGGCGCCGTCGAGGATCTCGCCCATGCCCAGCGGGCGCAGCGGGATCACACCGGGCTTGGCGGCCGGGGGCTTGCCCCACTGGACGTTCGGCGGCGGGGTGCCCCAGCCGGGGCCCCGCGCCGGGGGCGGGGCCTGCTGGGTCGGCGGGGACCACTGGCCCCCGGGCGGCTGGTCCTTCGACCACTGGGGGGCGGAGCCGTTCTCGTCGGCCGGAGCTGCGGGCCGGGGCACGCCGGAGCCGTCCTGGCCGTCGGAGGGGGCGGATCCGGGCGAGGTCCAGCCCGGAGTGTCGTTCACGGTCGTCCACCTCGGAGGAATGGTCGCGGTGCCGGATCGGCGAGCCGGCTCGGTCACGGCGGCCGACACCGGACATGGCGGCGGGCCGGGTGCCATCGTGCCACGCGGGGCCCGCCCGTGGGCCGGACAGGTGCCGCCGTTCGTACCTTTGTCCGGACCTCCGGCGGGTGGGAGGCAGGCGGCGCACTGTGCGGATGCCCGATCAGAGCACGCGGACCGCGCGGCGGCGGGCGAGCGTGCCATGGTCCAGCAGGGCGTCACCCCGGCCGGGGAGCCGCCGTGGGTCGGCTCAGGTCGGATCACGGCATGTCACGGCAGATGACGACCGGTTGATGGGGATGCCCGTGCTGCTCTGCGAGATCCTCGCCCACGGGATTCCGGTCGGCGGGTGAGTGGGGGAGCCCTCGCCCTTGTGCGAGTTCGCCTCGCCGGAACGGACCGGGTGCCGAGGTACCGGGGAGTTGCCGAGGTCCCGGCCTGGGGGTGCCGGGGGAGGGATTCCTGCCCGGTCGAGATCTGATCCGGTCTGATCCAGGGTGTGTCGGGTGGAGCGGCGGTGGGTCTTATGGGGACTCCCGGCTGCATCCCCTGATGGTCGTCCTGCTGCTCGTGCTGCTCGTGCTGCTCCTGCTGCTCGTGGCCCCGGGCCTTCAGCGCTCCGTCCTCCGCGTCGGGCGGGCGCGTGGATCGTTGATCCGTTTCCCGCGTCGGTCCCCTCCCGGGTCCTGCGTGCGGGAGGGAGGGCCGGGAGGGCTGCCGGTCGGGCGGGCCCTCGTCGGCCGTGCCGGGGCTCGTACGGCCTGGTTCGGTGGGTGTTCGTGGACGGGCTCGAAGCCGAAAGGGGCCGAGTGGCTCTTTCCGGGGGCGTCGGCGTCCCGGGAGGGCAGGTCTCCGCCCGCCGGGGGCGAGGCCGCCGATCGGGCCAGCCCTCCCATGGGCTTTACCAGGCCCCGCAGGGTACGGTTCGGGGCGACCACGGGGGCCACGGGCTGACATCCATGTCTGGCATCAACACCCACAGACACCGGCGGTTCACGGCGAGCGAATTCGGACGTCGCCGCAGGCCAGTGAGGTATCTCACCAGCCGCCTTCAGACTGATACGGAAATGGGATGATGTCGACATGAAGGGACGCGTTCTTGTCGTCGACGACGACACCGCACTGGCCGAGATGCTCGGCATCGTGCTGCGGGGTGAAGGGTTCGAGCCGTCGTTCGTCGCGGACGGTGACAAGGCGCTCGCCGCTTTCCGCGAGGCCAAGCCGGATCTGGTGCTGCTCGACCTGATGCTGCCCGGAAGGGACGGCATCGAGGTGTGCCGGCTCATCCGGGCCGAGTCGGGAGTGCCGATCGTCATGCTCACGGCCAAGAGCGACACGGTCGATGTCGTCGTGGGCCTGGAGTCCGGTGCCGACGACTACATCGTGAAGCCGTTCAAGCCGAAGGAACTGGTCGCCCGCATCCGGGCGCGGCTGCGGCGGTCCGAGGAACCGGCTCCCGAGCAGCTGACCATCGGTGACCTGGTCATCGACGTGGCCGGGCACTCCGTGAAGCGGGAGGGGCAGTCCATCGCCCTGACCCCGCTGGAGTTCGACCTGCTCGTCGCGCTGGCCCGCAAGCCGTGGCAGGTCTTCACCCGCGAGGTCCTGCTGGAGCAGGTCTGGGGCTACCGCCACGCGGCCGACACCCGCCTGGTGAACGTGCACGTCCAGCGGCTGCGCTCGAAGGTCGAGAAGGACCCGGAGCGCCCGGAGATCGTGGTGACCGTCCGGGGCGTCGGCTACAAGGCGGGACCCAGCTGACATGAGCACAGGCAGTACTGCTCCGAAGCCCGGTGACCCGGGAGTCCGTACGGGGCGGGCTGCCGGACCGGGGCGGGGGGGCTCGCGTTCCGGCCGTCTGCCGCGTGGCGGACGGCTGCTCCAGGACGGGACCCCCGGCGGGCCGGTCATCCGGCTCGTCGCCCGGTGGGTGCGCCGCCCGCTGCTGCCCGCCGTGCGGCTGTGGCGGCGGAACATCCAGCTGAGGATCGTCGCGGGCACCCTGCTGATGTCCCTCGGGGTCGTCCTGCTGCTCGGCCTCGTCGTCATCGGACAGGTCCGCAACGGGCTCCTCGAAGCCAAGGAGAGGGCCGCGCAGAGCCAGGCCGCCGGTGGGTTCTCGGCCGCGCAGGACCGGGCGGCCACCACCTCCTCCGCCCCCGGGCAGCAGGACGGCGGACGGGCCGGAGCCTCCGTGAACTGGCGGTCCACGCTCGTCGAGCAGCTCGCCAGCGGCGGACAGAGCGCCTTCAACGTGGTGGCGCTCTCCCTCGACACCGGCGACACCGCGAGCCGGGGCGCCCGCGCCTCCGGCGAGGTCGATCCGACCACGAGCATCCCCGCCGACCTGCGCCACTCGGTGGCGCAGAGCACCGACACCTTCCAGAAGTTCACCAGCATCCACTACACCAGCGGCAAGGCCCCCGAGGCCGGGCTGGTGATCGGCAAGCGGATGAACGACGCCGAGGGCACCCAGTACGAGCTGTACTACCTCTTCCCGCTGACCCAGGAGGAGGACTCCCTCACCCTGGTCAAGACCACCCTGGCGACCGCCGGGCTCTTCGTCGTCGTGCTCCTCGGCGCCATCGCCTGGCTCATGGTCCGCCAAGTCGTCACCCCCGTCCGGATGGCCGCCGGGATCGCCGAACGGCTCTCCGCCGGGCGCCTCCAGGAACGGATGAAGGTCACCGGCGAGGACGACATCGCGCGCCTCGGCGAGGCATTCAACAAGATGGCCCAGAGCCTCCAGCTCAAGATCCAGCAGCTGGAGGAGCTGTCGCGGATGCAGCGGCGGTTCGTCTCGGACGTCTCGCACGAACTGCGCACCCCGCTGACCACGGTCCGGATGGCCGCCGACGTCATCCACGAGGCACGCGTCGACTTCGACCCCGTCACCGCCCGCTCCGCCGAACTGCTCGGCGACCAGCTCGACCGCTTCGAGTCGCTGCTCGCCGACCTCCTGGAGATCAGCCGCTTCGACGCGGGCGCGGCGGCCCTCGAAGCCGAACCGATAGACCTGCGGCAGGTCGTGCGCCGGGTCATCAGCGGCGCCGAGCCGCTCGCCGAGCGCAAGGGCAGCAGGATCGTCGTCGTCGGCGACCGGCAGCCGGTGGTGGCCGAGGCCGACGCCCGCCGGGTCGAGCGGGTGCTGCGCAACCTCGTCGTCAACGCCGTGGAGCACGGCGAGGGCAAGGACGTGGTGGTGAAACTGGCCGCCGCCGGTGGCGCCGTGGCCATCGCCGTCCGGGACTACGGCGTCGGGCTGAAGCCGGGCGAGGCGACCCGGGTGTTCAACCGGTTCTGGCGTGCCGACCCCGCCCGCGCGCGGACCACCGGAGGCACCGGGCTGGGCCTGTCGATCGCCGTCGAGGACGCGCGGCTGCACGGCGGCTGGCTCCAGGCGTGGGGCGAGGCCGGTGGCGGCTCGCAGTTCCGGCTCACCCTGCCGCGCACCGCCGACGAACCGCTCAGGGGCTCCCCGATACCCCTGGAGCCCGAGGACTCGCGGCGCAACCGGGAGCAGGCGGCGGCCGGGCGGGCGCAGGAGAACGCGCGCCTGTCGGCCGTACCGGCGCAGTCCGGGGGCGACCGCGCGCAGCTTCCCGTACCGCCGAGGCTGCCCGCCCCGCCCCGGGCGACCGTCGATCCGACGGCGCTGCCCGGGAGCGGCGCCCGGGTCGTGGCGCGGGGCGCGGCGGACGGCGACGGAGTGGGCGCCGGGGCCGGTCAGGCGACGGCCGGGGGCGGCGGGAACACCGAACGGGAGGACGGGACACGTGGGCGCTGACTCCCGGGAGGGGCTCGTGGGACGCGGGACGCGGACGAGGGCGGCGGTGCTGGCCGCCTGCGGCGGAATCCTGGTGAGCGGGTGCGCGACGATGCCCGACAGCGGGGACGTACAGCCCGTGCGGGGCGCCAACCAGGGGGACTCGCAGGTACGGGTGTACGCCGTGGCCCCACGGGAGAGCGCGGATCCGGACGAGATCGTCGACGGCTTCCTCGAAGCGATGACCAGCGACGACCCCGGATTCGCCACGGCCCGCAAGTACCTGACGAAGAAGGCGGCGGCGAGCTGGAAGCCGGAACAGAGCATCACCGTGCTCACCACCGCGCCCAATCGTGACCAGGCCGACCGCAACGCCGACCCGGACGAGCAGGGCAAGGCCTATCCGCTCTCCGGCCGGAAGATCGCGACCGTGGACGCCCGGCACGCGTACCAGCCGAACAGCCCGGTCGAGTACCTCAAGGCGATCCATGTCGTCCAGCAGCCCACCGCCAACGGCAAGGGCAAGGAGTGGCGCATCGACAGCCTCCCGCCCGGTCTGGTGCTCGGCGAGGCCGATTTCCTGCGCAACTACCGCTCGGTCAACAAGTACTACTTCGCCTCCCGGGAGGACTGGGTCGTCGCCGACCCCGTCTACATCCGGCAGCGGCAGGACCCCGTCACCCGGATGGACCCGGTGACGCAGACGGTCAAGGCGCTCCTCGAAGGCCCCACGAACTGGCTGAAGCCCGCCGTCGACTCCAGGTTCCCCTCGGGTACGGAGCTGCGGAAGGGCGTCACCACGCTGACCACCGACGACCAGTCCACGCTGAAGGTGCCGCTCAACGACCGGGCCGACCGGGTGGGCGGCGAGGTGTGCCGGCGGATGGCGGCGCAACTGCTCTTCACCCTGCGGGACCTGACGTCCGTGCGCGTCGAGCAGGTGGAACTGCTGGGTTCGGCCGACCGCTCGCTGTGCAGGCTCGGCAAGGGGCAGGCGGCGGAGTTCGCCGCCGTCCACACCACCGACCGCAGCGAGAACCCGTACTTCGTCGACGAGCACGGCAAGCTGATGATGCTGGTGTTCGGGGAGAAGGTGCCGGACAGGTCCGCCGAACTGCCGGGCCCCCTCGGCAAGGACACGGCGCGGCTCCAGTCGGTCGCGGTGGACCGGGGCGAGACCCGGGCCGCGGGAGTGGGGGAGAACGGCCGCGACCTGTTCGTCTCCTCGATCACCACCGAGCAGGAACCGTCCCCCGCGATCCTCAGCAGCAAGGGCGCCAAGCCGGACGACCGGCTCTCCGCGCCCAGCTGGGACCGCCGGGGCGACCTGTGGGTCGCCGACCGCGACCGCTCCGCGCCCCGGCTGTGGATGGTGCCCGGCGGCACCGGCCACCCCGTCCGGGTCAACGCGCCGTGGCTGACGCCGGACGTCAGGATCGACTCCCTGAAGGTCTCCGCCGACGGTGTCCGGATCGCGCTCGTCGTCACCCAGGACGGCCGTACGACCCTGCAGATCGGCCGGGTCCAGCGGGAGACCACGGAGACGGACCCGGTCGTCTCGGTCCTCGACCTCCAGCCCGCCGCGCCCCGGATGGAGTCCGTCACGGCCGTCTCCTGGGCCGGGCCGAGCAGGCTCGTCGTGGTCGGCAGGGAGGCGGGCGGCGTCCAGCAGATCCGCTACCTCCAGACGGACGGCTCGACCTCCGCCACCTCGGTGCTCCCCGGCCTCAACGGGGTGAAGTCGGTGGCCGCCCCGCACGGCGACACCACACCGCTGGTCGCCTACTCCGGCAACGACGGCATCGTCCGGCTCGCACCCGGCATGAACTGGCAGCCGGTGGTCAAGACGGGCCGGTCACCGATCTACCCGGGATGATCCGGCCGGGGCGGCCGGGGCGGCCGGGGCGGCCGGGGCGCTGGGGGCGGCCGGTGGCGTCGGGGACGACTCGGGCGGCAGGGCCTCCGAGATGCCCGGGGTGCCGGAGGCAGTAGCTCGTTCGGGCTGCCCCGGCGCGCCCCGCCCGGCCCGCGCGCCCCGCCCGGCCCGCGCGCCCCGCCCGGCCCCTTCCGTCCGTACCTGACGTACTTCGGCGGCCGGTCCGGGGGTTTTCCACAGGGGTGGTCCGGGAGTCGGCGAGGGCGCACAGTGGAGCCATGCGGGGGTGGTGGCACGAGATCGCCGGCCTGGTGCTGCCGGTCGCCTGCGCGGGCTGCGGTCTGCCGAGGACGGAACTGTGCCCGGTGTGCGCGGACGGGCTGGCGGGGGGCGGGGAGGGGCCGCGCCGGGTGCGCCCCGAGCCCGAGCCCGCCGGGCTGCCGGTGGTGCACGCCGCCGCGCCCTACGCCGGGGCCGTACGGGACGTGCTCCTGGCCCACAAGGAACGCGGGGCGCTCGCGCTCGCCGGACCGCTGGGCGGGGCGCTGGCCGGGGTCGTGGAGGCCGCTGCCGGGCCCGTGGAGAGCCTCGGGCCCCGTCCGCTGCTCCTGGTGCCGGTGCCGTCCTCACGGCGCTCGGTACGGGCGCGTGGCCACGATCCGACGCGCCGGATCGCGCGGGCCGCGGCGACGCTGCTGCGGCGGTCGGGGCGGGAGGCGCGGATGGTCCCGGTGCTGCGGCAGCGCCGGTTCGTGGCGGACCAGGCGGGCCTCGGGGCGCGCGGACGGCTGGCCAACCTCTCCGGGGCCCTGGAGGTCGTGCCCGGCGGCGGACGGCTCCTGGCGGCCGGAAAGGTGGTCCTCGTGGACGACCTGATGACCACGGGGGCCTCGCTCGCGGAGGCGGCCCGCGCACTCGGAGCCGTACACCTTCCGTTCATTTCCCGTGGAATGCCGGGGGGCTCCGCGGATGGTTTCACGCAGCACGGATTCGAACAGCGGGTGGCGGCCGTGATCGCATCCTCTCCCCGTTCGTTCGAATTAAACCGGAACTCTCCGGGAACTTGGATCGTTGCAGGTGGTGAGAGGTGAGGGCACCCGAACGGAGGTATGTCGCGGTAGCGGGTGCCGACACCCGTCCGAAGGGGCTATGTTCGGTTGTGAGGAATGGTGAAAGCCATCGCTCGCCGAAAACATGGTTGCGCCTACAGGACAGGAGTTCAGGGCGAATTAACCTCATGTCGACGGGGTGGGGATCTTGTCGGCTGGGGAGGAGGAGGTGAAAACGCCGAGTCCGAAGCTCCGGTAATCCACCGGAGCATCTGGTGCAAAGGGAGATGCCCGGCGGCCAAGGAGCCGGTCCGGGCGATCCGGGAACGGAGTTCTGCGTGGACATCGTCGTCAAGGGCCGCAAGACCGAGGTGCCCGAGCGGTTCCGCAAGCACGTGGCCGAGAAGCTGAAGCTGGAGAAGATCCAGAAGCTCGACGGCAAGGTGATCAGCCTGGACGTCGAGGTGTCCAAGGAGCTGAATCCGCGGCAGGCCGACAGGTCGGACCGCGTGGAGATCACCCTCCACTCCCGAGGCCCGGTGATCCGGGCGGAAGCCGCGGCAGGCGACCCGTACGCAGCGCTCGACCTCGCCAGCGACAAGCTGGAGGCGCGCCTGCGGAAGCAGCACGACAAGCGCTACACCCGCCGTGGGAACGGCAGGCTTTCGGCGGCGGAGGTCGGGGACGTGGTGCCCGGCGCCGCCCAGCTCAACGGCGACGGTCAGCTGGTCGCCGACGAGACCGACAAGGTGCCCACCACGATGATGGGTTCGATCGAGGTGCAGGGCGAAGGCCCGCTCGTGGTCCGCGAGAAGACCCACGCGGCCGCGCCGATGACGCTCGACCAGGCGCTCTACGAGATGGAACTGGTCGGGCACGACTTCTACCTCTTCGTCGACTCCGACACGAAGCAGCCGAGCGTGGTCTACCGGCGGCACGCGTACGACTACGGCGTCATCCATCTGGAGAGCGACCCGCTCGCCGAGGGCGGCGGCGCCGGTGGTGCGCTCGGCGGCTGACCGGCCGTCGCCCGCACCGCTCGCACAGGTGTCCCCGGGGGTGCCCCTGGAGCGCTTTCCGCGCCGCCGGGGGCACCCCCGTGCGCGCGGGAAGCCTCAGCCGCCGCCGGGGCATGAAATCATGTGGTGCACGCCAACCGGTGCTCACTGAACACGGGTTGGAGGACCGGATACGAATTCAGGCCACGGCCTTCAGGGGGAGGAACGATGGCGGACAGCTTCGGGCCGGTGCTCAGCGGGCGTGAGCACGGTGGCGCGGTCCCGGAGGGATCGGAACCGGACAGCGGCACCTTCCGCAAGGAGCCGATCCGGGTCCTCGTCGTGGATGACCACGCCCTCTTCCGCCGAGGACTTGAGATCGTCCTCGCCCAGGAGGAGGACATCCAGGTCGTGGGCGAGGCCGGGGACGGGGCCGAGGCCGTCGACAAGGCGGCCGACCTGCTGCCCGACATCGTCCTGATGGACGTACGGATGCCCCGGCGCGGCGGCATCGAGGCGTGCACCTCCATCAAGGAGGTGGCCCCCAGCGCGAAGATCATCATGTTGACGATCAGCGACGAGGAGGCCGATCTGTACGACGCCATCAAGGCGGGGGCCACCGGTTACCTCCTCAAGGAGATCTCCACCGACGAGGTCGCCACCGCGATCCGCGCGGTCGCGGACGGCCAGTCGCAGATCAGCCCCTCGATGGCGTCGAAACTCCTCACCGAGTTCAAGTCGATGATCCAGCGCACCGACGAACGCAGGCTCGTGCCCGCGCCCCGGCTCACCGACCGCGAGCTGGAGGTCCTCAAACTGGTGGCGACCGGAATGAACAACCGGGACATCGCCAAGCGGCTGTTCATCTCCGAGAACACCGTGAAGAACCACGTCAGGAACATCCTGGAGAAGCTCCAGCTGCACTCCCGGATGGAAGCCGTGGTCTACGCGATGCGGGAGAAGATCCTGGAGATCCGGTAGGGACCGGGGCCCGCCCTTCCGGGGAGATCCTGACCCTTCCGGAGGGACCTCGCCCTTCTGCCGGGCGCGGTTTCTCCAGCCGGACACGGCCTTTCCGGTGGGGCACGGCCTTTTCTGTGAGGCTCGCGGGGCTCCTCACGGGCCCCTCTTTCCGCACCCCACGGGTCCCGGGTCCTCGGACGGGCCCCAGGAGCCCCTTCGCACCCCGTGCCCTCCGGACGCCCCTCGTCCCCCGCCGTCAGCCCAGGGCGCGGATCAGCTCCGGCACCAGTTCCGGGTGGCTCACCCGGTCCGGGACCACCGAGACCGCGTCGCAGTCCACCCACTCCGCCGCCTCGCGCAGCGCCCGCGCCACCGCGGGCACCGCCTTCGGGCCGTCGAGCGTCACCTGCCGGGCGACCAGCGTCCGGCCCTCCCGCGCCGGGTCCACCCGGCCCACCAGACGGCCCCCGGCCAGCACCGGCATCGCGAAGTAGCCGTGGACCCGCTTCTGCTTCGGTACGTAAGCCTCCAGGCGGTGGGTGAAGCCGAAGATCCGCTCCGTGCGGGCCCGCTCCCAGATCAGCGAGTCGAACGGCGAGAGCAGCGTCGTACGGTGTCGGCCGCGCGGCTCCGAGGCCAGCGCCGCCGGGTCCGCCCAGGCGGGCTTGGACCAGCCCGCCACCGTCACCGGCACGAGCCCCGCCGCCTCGACCACCGCGTCGAACTGCTCGCCCTTCAGCCGGTGGTAGTCGGCGATGTCCGCGCGGGTGCCCACGCCCAGCGCCTCGCCCGCCTGCCGCACCAGGCGCCGTACGCACTCGGTGTCGTCCAGGTCGTCATGGAGCAGGGCCCGCGGGACGGCCCGCTCCGCCAGGTCGTACACCCGCTTCCAGCCGCGCCGCTCGACCACGACCACCTCGCCGTGCATCAGAGCCCGCTCGACGGCGATCTTCGCGTCCGACCAGTCCCACCACTCGCCCTTGTTCTTCGCACCGCCCAGCTCGGACGCCGTCCGGGGGCCCTCGGCCCGCAACTGGGCGATGACCTTGTCGTACGCCCCCGGCGACAGCTCGTGGCCCCAGTGCGGTCGGTCGCGGTAGGCGCGCCTGCGGAAGGCGAAGTGCGGCCACTCCTCGACGGGCAGGACACAGGCGGCGTGCGACCAGTACTCGAAGGCGTGGGTGCCGGTCCAGTAGGCGTCCTCGACCGTCTTCCGGCCGACCGCGCCCAGCCGGGCGTACGGGATCAGCTCGTGCGAGCGGGCGAGCACGGAGATCGTGTCGAGCTGGACCTGGCCGAGCGCGCGCAGCACCCCGCGCACCCCGGCGCGGCGGTCGGGCGCCCCCAGGAAGCCCTGGGCGCGCAGCGCGATGCGGCGGGCTTCGTCGGCGGACAGTTCGGCGGCGGGGCGCGGCGCAGTCGTCATGGACCGCACCCTAGGCCCCGGCACTGACAGCCGAGTTGCCGGTCCCGGGCCCGTACGCCCCTCGTCAGGGAGTGACCGGCCGGTCCCGGGCAGGGAGGTGCGGCAGGGGGCTGGGGAGACCGAAGTCGGAGGGGAGGAGGGCGGCGACCCAGCCGTCCCGGAGGGTGCCCCGGGAGGCGAGCCCGGCGCGCTGGACGCCCTCGACGACGAAGCCGACGCGCTCGGCCACCGCGCGCGAGCCGGTGTTGCCGACCTCGGCCCGCCACACCAGACGGACACAGCCGAGCTGGGTGAAGGCCCAGTGGGCGAGGGCGCGGACGGTCTCCGTCATGTATCCGGCGCCGCGGTGCTCACGGGCCAGCCAGTAGCCGACCTCCCAGACGCCCCCGCCCCGGCTGCTCAGCGAGGCGGCGGCCAGCAGCGGGCCCCCGGCCACGGGTTCCACCGCGAAGGTGTACTCGGTGTCCTCGCGCCAGCCGTCCGGCACCAGGCGCTGGAGGAACAGTTCGGCGTCCTGCCGGGTGTACGGCGAGGGGACGACGGTCCAGCGCAGGATGTCCGGGTCCTGGCAGATGGCGTGCACCGCGTCGGCGTCCTCCGGGACGAAGTTCCGGAGCCGGAGGCGGTCGGTGGTGAGGGTGATCGGATCCATGCCGGGATTGTGGTGACCCGGGGCACCGGAAGCGAACACTTTTCGGGTGGGGCGGCACCTTCCGCCCACCTCGGGCGTTCTCTTTCCGGGCGGACGTACGGGCTGCGGCACTGTGGGCCTCCCTCTGCGAGGGCGGTCTCGCTTACGATGGCCGTTGCGGTGGGGACCACCTGCCGTGCCCGCGCTCGCGTCCATGACAAGACCCAGTGCCAGGCCCGACCGGCAAGGAGACCAGCCTCAGTGTCCGTCTTCAACAAGCTCATGCGTGCAGGCGAAGGAAAGATCCTGCGCAAACTGCACCGCATCGCGGACCAGGTCAACTCCATCGAAGAGGACTTCGTCAACCTCTCCGACGCCGAGTTGCGGGCGCTCACCGATGAGTACAAGCAGCGGTACGCCGACGGCGAGAGCCTCGACGACCTGCTTCCCGAGGCCTTCGCGACCGTGCGCGAGGCCGCGAAGCGTGTGCTCGGTCAGCGCCACTACGACGTCCAGATGATGGGCGGCGCCGCCCTGCACCTCGGCTACGTCGCCGAGATGAAGACCGGTGAGGGCAAGACCCTCGTCGGCACCCTTCCCGCGTACCTCAACGCGCTCTCCGGCAAGGGCGTGCACCTGATCACGGTCAACGACTACCTGGCCGAGCGCGACTCCGAGATGATGGGCCGGGTGCACCGCTTCCTGGGCCTGTCGATCGGCTGCATCCTCTCCAACATGACGCCGGCCCAGCGCCGTGAGCAGTACGCCTGCGACATCACGTACGGCACGAACAACGAGTTCGGCTTCGACTACCTGCGCGACAACATGGCGTGGTCCCAGGACGAGCTCGTCCAGCGCGGCCACAACTTCGCCTGTGTCGACGAGGTCGACTCCATCCTCGTCGACGAGGCCCGTACGCCGCTGATCATCTCCGGCCCGGCCGACCAGGCGACGAAGTGGTACGGCGACTTCGCCAAGCTCGTCACCCGTCTCGCCAAGGGCGAGCCCGGCAACCAGCTCAAGGGCATCGAGGAGACCGGCGACTACGAGGTCGACGAGAAGAAGCGGACCGTCGCCATCCATGAGGCCGGTGTCGCCAAGGTCGAGGACTGGCTGGGCATCGACAACCTCTACGAGTCGGTGAACACCCCGCTCGTCGGTTACCTGAACAACGCCATCAAGGCGAAGGAACTGTTCAAGAAGGACAAGGACTACGTCGTCATGGACGGCGAAGTCATGATCGTCGACGAGCACACCGGCCGTATCCTCGCCGGTCGCCGTTACAACGAGGGAATGCACCAGGCGATCGAGGCGAAGGAAGGGGTGGCGATCAAGGACGAGAACCAGACCCTCGCCACGATCACCCTCCAGAACTTCTTCCTGCTGTACTCGAAGCTCTCCGGCATGACCGGTACGGCCATGACCGAGGCGGCCGAGTTCCACCAGATCTACAAGCTGGGCGTCGTCCCGATCCCCACGAACAGGCCGATGATCCGCAAGGACCAGTCCGACCTGATCTACCGGACCGAGGTCGCCAAGTTCGCCGCCGTCGTCGACGACATCGCGGAGAAGCACGACAAGGGGCAGCCGATCCTGGTCGGCACGACCTCCGTCGAGAAGTCCGAGTACCTCTCGCAGCAGCTCTCCAAGCGCGGTGTGCAGCACGAGGTGCTCAACGCCAAGCACCACGACCGCGAGGCGAGCATCGTCGCCCAGGCCGGTCGCCGCGGCGCCGTCACCGTCGCCACGAACATGGCCGGCCGTGGTACGGACATCAAGCTCGGCGGCAACCCGGACGACCTCGCCGAGGCCGAGCTGCGCCAGGCGGGCCTGGACCCGGTCGAGCACGTCGAGGAGTGGGCCGCGGCCCTGCCCGGCGCCCTGGAGCGTGCCGCGAAGGCCGTGAAGGCGGAGTTCGAGGAGGTCAAGGACCTCGGCGGGCTGTACGTGCTGGGCACCGAGCGCCACGAGTCCCGCCGCATCGACAACCAGCTGCGCGGTCGTTCCGGCCGTCAGGGCGACCCCGGCGAGTCCCGCTTCTACCTCTCGCTCGGCGACGACCTGATGCGCCTGTTCAAGGCGCAGATGGTCGAGCGCGTGATGGCCATGGCCAACGTGCCGGACGACGTGCCGATCGAGAACAAGATGGTCACCAGGGCCATCGCCTCCGCCCAGTCGCAGGTCGAGACGCAGAACTTCGAGACCCGTAAGAACGTCCTGAAGTACGACGACGTGCTCAACCGGCAGCGCCAGGTCATCTACGGCGAGCGCCGCCGCGTCCTGGAGGGCGAGGACCTGCACGAGCAGGTGCAGCACTTCATGGACGACACGATCGACGACTACATCCGCCAGGAGACCGCCGAGGGCTTCGCGGAGGAGTGGGACCTCGACCGTCTGTGGACCGCGTTCAAGCAGCTCTACCCGGTGAAGGTCACCGTGGAGGAGCTGGAGGACACGGCGGGGGACCGGGCGGGCATCACCGCCGAGTTCATCGCCGAGTCGATCAAGAACGACATCCACGAGCAGTACCAGACGCGCGAGACGCAGCTCGGCTCGGAGATCATGCGTGAGCTGGAGCGGCGCGTGGTCCTGTCCGTCCTGGACCGCAAGTGGCGCGAGCACCTCTACGAGATGGACTACCTCCAGGAGGGCATCGGTCTGCGCGCCATGGCGCAGAAGGACCCGCTGGTCGAGTACCAGCGCGAGGGCTTCGACATGTTCACCGCCATGATGGAGGGCATCAAGGAGGAGTCCGTCGGCTACCTGTTCAACCTGGAGGTCCAGGTCGAGCAGCAGGTCGAGGAGGTCCCGGTGCAGTCCAGCTCTCCCTCGCTCGACAAGCAGGACGCGGTGCCCGCCGGGCGCCCGGAGATCCGCGCCAAGGGCCTGGACGCCCCGCAGCGGCCCGACCGGCTCCACTTCTCCGCGCCGAGCGTGGACGGTGACGGCGGTGTCGTCGAGGGTGACTTCGCCTCCGACGACGCGGACGGCGGCGACGGGATGACCCGTGCCGAGCGCCGCAAGGCCCAGAAGAACGCGGGCGGCGGGCGTCGCCGCAAGAAGTGAGGCCGGGACCGCCGAGGTCCTGAGCCGATGACGGAAGGGGTCGGTCGCCCGTCGGGGCGGTCGGCCCCTTCCGTCGTGCGGGGCGGGCCGTGCCGGGTGGTCCGTGCGGGGCGGCCGGGCTGAGCGGGCCGCCCTTTCCGTCGTGCGGGGCGGCCGGGCCGGGTGGTCCGTGCGGTCCGTCATGCGGGGCGGTCCGCCGTCCCGAGTCCGTCGAGCTCCACGGCGGCGCAGCGCCAGCGGCGGTCCGCTCCCAGTTCCAGGCGGAAGGCCATGGCCCGCAGGCGCGGTCCCGTGGCGATCGTCGCGAAGGCTTCGAGTACGGTCCGGCCGTCGTGCGCCTGCGCCGAGCAGCGCCGCAGCACCGGGCGGGGACCGAGCGAGCGCAGCGGGGTCCGCGGGGCGATCCGGACGAGCTGCTCGTACGCCTCTCCGACGGTGTGGCCGAGCATCCAGTGGACCGGGCGCTCCCCGCTGAGGACGGCGAGCAGACGCTCGGCGAAGACGGTGTGCGGGGGGAGGGCGCGGGGTGCCGGGGTGGTGCGGGGGCGCGGGACGGTGGTGCGGGGGTGGGTGCCGGTGTGGCCGCGCGGGCGGGTGCCGGCCGGTCCGCCGGGGGCGGTGCGGGGGCGTGGTGTGCGGGGGCGGGTGGCCGCTGTGGCGGGGTGCGGCCGGGCGGCGGGTGCGGGGGCCGGGTGCGGGGCGGGGGCGCCGGAGGGGGTGCGCCCGGGCGCGGCGGGCGGTGCGGCGGTGAGCGTGCTGGTCATGAGGGCCCCCTGTCATTGCGTAACCGGCTGGTACCAGTCGGTAACTTTCCTTGGGGATCTTGTACGGGTGGGGCCGGAGCCCCCGCAAGGAGCGGCCCGCGCCGAAGGTGTCCGAAAACGGAATCACCTATCCGGGTGATGGCCCGAAAATTCGGGTCACCGGGGTCCCCGGAGGTCCGCCGCGGGGGTGGACGCGGGCCCGCTCCGGCCGGAATCCCCGAAGGGGGACTCCGCACGTATCCTGAGGCTCTCCGACCACGGATGCGTCTACGAAAGCGGCCAGTCATGCGCGTGTACGTCCCCCTGACCCTCCCCGGTCTCGCACAGGCGCACGAGGCGGGCGAGCTGGGCCCCGGCCCGCTGACCGCCTACGCCGTCACCCCCGCCCTGCGCGAGTGGTACGTCTCCGACGACATCGAGGAGCTGGAGTACGCGGCGCTCAACCGGGCCGCCGCCGCCTCCCTGCGCCTCCTCGCCGGGGCCCCGGGGGCGCCCAGGCGCCGGATCGTCGTCGCCGTGGACGTCGCCGACCGCGACGCGGCCACGGACCCCGGCCCGGGGCTGGACGCCGCTTCCGTCGGCGAGGTCCGGATCGCCGGGCCCGTACCGCTCGCCAAGGCCGCCGCCGTGCACGTGGACGCGGACGACGCCGAGGCCGACGTCACGGCCGCCGCCGCCGCGCTCGGGGCGGCGGACCAGGGCGACGACGACGCGCGGTTCGTCGTGGACGGCGCCGAGGACCACGAACTGCTCTGGTTCGGCGTCCAGGAGATCCCCGCGCTCCTGGGCTGATTCCCGGCCCGGCACGTGAGTGTCCGAGCCGCCGGGTACGGTCCTCCCCATGGGGAAGCACGACGGCTTGCGGGGCAAGCATCTGGTCTGGGACTGGAACGGCACGCTGCTCGACGACATCGGCGCGGTCATCGGGGCGACCAACGCCGCCTTCGCGGAGCTGGGGCTCGAACCGATCACTCTGGAGCGGTACCGGGAGCTGTACACGGTGCCGGTGCCCAAGTTCTACGAGCGGCTCATGGGGCGGCTGCCCACGGCCACCGAGTGGAGCGTCATGGACGGCGCCTTCCACCGGCACTACTGGGCGCGGGCCGAGGGCTGCGGGCTGACCTCCGGCGCCGCCGAGCTGCTCGCGGTCCGGCAGGAGTCCGGCTTCACGCAGTCGCTGCTCTCGCTCGCGCCGCACGCCGAGCTGATACCGCTGGTGCGGAGGCACGGGATCGCCGAGCGGTTCGTCCGCATGGACGGCCGCGCCGACGCCTCGACGGACGGGAAGTCCGGGCACATGGTGCGGCACCTGGCGGCGCTGGGCGGCGTCCGGGCGGACCGGGTGGTCGTCATCGGGGACGCGGCCGACGACGCGCTGGCGGCGGCCCACGTGGGCGCCAGGGCGGTGCTCTACACCGGGGGCTCGCACAGCCGTGCGTCCCTGGAGCGGGTGGGCGTCCCCGTGGTCGACTCGCTCGCGGAGGCGGTGGCGGTCGCGGAGGAACTGGTCTAGCGGGTCCTGGCGGGTGCGGGTGCGGGTGCGGGTCCCGGTCACGCCGGGGCCCTGACCGTGCCGGGCCCTGACATCACCGCGCCCGGCACGCCGGACCATGGCGCCCCCGGACCATGGCGCCCCGGCCCCCGCACCGCCCGGACTCCGGCGCCGTCGGGGCCCCGCGGCGCCGGAGTCGTGGGAGGTCAGCCCTTGGCGCGGAGCACCTTCAGGAACTCGCGCATCCAGACCGGGTGGTCAGGCCATGCGCGGGAGGAGACCAGCAGGCCGTCCACCACGGCTTCGCTGTCCTCGAAGGACGCCCCGGCCGCCCGCATGTCCAGTTCCAGCGCCGGGTACGCCGTGACGCGGCGGCCCTCCAGGCTGCCCGTCGCCGCCGTCATGAGCGGTCCGTGACAGATCTGCGCCACCGGCTTGTCGGAGTCGAAGAACGCCTTGAGGATCTCGCGCAGCTCCGGATCGTTGCGCAGGTACTCCGGCGCCCGGCCGCCCGGGATCACCACGGCCGCGTACGCGCCCGGGTCCACCTCGGAGAACGCCAGATCGGCCGGCCAGGTGTAGCCCGGCTTCTCCGTGTACGTGTCGAAACCGGGCTCGAAGTCGTGGACGACGAAGCGGAGCGTCTTGCGCGCCGGGGCCGCGATGTCCACCTCGTACCCCTCTTCGAGGAGCCGCTGGTACGGGTACAACACCTCCAGCGACTCCGCCGCGTCCCCGGTCACGATCAGGATCTTCGCCATGGCTCTCCCAGAGTCACAGATGGTCGGTCTGCCGTGCTGCGCCCATGCTCGCGCACGGGCCGCCCCCGGCGGGGCCCTTTGCCAAGAGGACATGTGTCGCTGTCCAGAACGTCAAACTTCCCCCTCATCTTTTGTACACATGCGGCTCATGACGGTTCGGGGGTCGGGGGCGATAGGCTTTTGCCGTGATCAGCGCGATACGCCGTGGGGGCAGTGGAGCCCCCGGCCGCCGCCCGACCCGCCACGGCGGCCGGGCCCACCGTGCGTTCGCCGATCCCTTCCGTCCGGGCGTGCCGCTCTCCGTGGCCGATAACGACCCGGGCATCTCTCATCCGGGCATAACGTCGACATCGACCGGAATCACCGCGTCGTGGCGTTGTGCCCTTTCTTCCACCGACGTCACGCAACGGCGCGCGACAGGAGTCAGAGGACATGCAGACCAAGCTGGACGAAGCCAAGGCCGAGCTGCTCGAAAGGGCCGCCCGGGTAGCTGAGCACAGCCCGGTCGGGGGGCGACTCCCGACGGGCGCCGAGGGCGCCGGGGAGCGCCCGGACCGGGACACGGTGCTCGAGTACCTCCAGCGCTACTACCTGCACACCGCTCCGGAGGACCTCGGCGACCGGGACCCGGTCGACGTGTTCGGTGCCGCGCTCTCCCACTACCGCCTCGCGGAGAACCGTCCGCAGGGCACCGCGAACGTGCGCGTCCACACCCCGACGGTGGAGGAGAACGGCTGGACGAGCAGCCACTCCGTCGTCGAGGTCGTCACCGACGACATGCCCTTCCTCGTCGACTCCGTCACCAACGAGCTGTCCCGCCAGGGCCGCGGCATCCATGTCGTGATCCACCCGCAGGTCCTCGTCCGCCGTGACGTCACCGGGCGCCTCATCGAGGTCCTCTCGGCCCAGATCCACGGCGAGCTGCCGCACGACGCGCTCACCGAGTCCTGGATCCACGTCGAGATCGACCGCGAGACCGACCGCGCCGACCTCAAGCAGATCACCGCCGACCTGCTGCGCGTCCTGTCCGACGTCCGCGAGACGGTCGAGGACTGGGAGAAGATGCGCGAGGCCGCCCTGCGGATCGCCGACGGCCTCCCGGACGAGCCCACCGCCTCCGACCTGCGCCCCACCGAGGTCGAGGAGGCCCGCGAGCTGCTGCGCTGGCTCGCCGACGAGCACTTCACCTTCCTCGGCTACCGCGAGTACGAGCTGGTCGACGGGGACGCCCTGGCCGCCGTCCCCGGCACCGGCCTCGGCATCCTGCGCTCCGACCCGCAGCACACCGGCGGCGACGAGGGCCACCACGCCCACCCCGTCTCGCCGTCCTTCAGCCGGCTGCCCGCCGACGCCCGCGCCAAGGCCCGCGAGCACAAGCTGCTGATCCTGACGAAGGCCAACAGCCGCGCGACCGTGCACCGCCCCTCGTACCTCGACTACGTCGGCGTGAAGAAGTTCGACGCCGACGGCAACGTCATCGGCGAGCGCCGCTTCCTCGGCCTGTTCTCCTCGGCCGCCTACACCGAGTCCGTCCGCCGGGTCCCCGTCGTCAAGCGCAAGGTCAAGGAGGTCCTGGCGGGCGCGGGCTTCTCGCCCAACAGCCACGACGGCCGCGACCTGCTCCAGATCCTGGAGACCTACCCGCGCGACGAGCTGTTCCAGACCCCGGTCGACCAGCTCCAGGCCATCGTCACCAGCGTCCTGTACCTCCAGGAGCGCCGCCGCCTCCGGCTCTACCTGCGCCAGGACGAGTACGGCCGCTACTACTCGGCCCTCGTCTACCTGCCGCGCGACCGCTACACCACCCGCGTCCGGCTGCGGATCATCGACATCCTGAAGGAGGAGCTCGGCGGCGCCAGCGTCGACTTCACCGCCTGGAACACCGAGTCGATCCTCTCCCGGCTGCACTTCGTCGTCCGCGTCGAGCCCGGCACCGAGCTGGCGAAGCTCACCGACGCCGATGTCGACCGCGTCGAGGCCCGGCTCGTCGAGGCCGCCCGCTCCTGGGCCGACGGCTTCGCCGAAGCGCTGAACGCCGAGTGCGGCGAGGAGCGCGCCGCCGAGCTGCTGCGCCGCTACGGCAACGCCATCCCCGAGGGCTACAAGGCCGACCACTCGCCCCGCGCGGCCGTCGCCGACCTGGTTCGCCTGGAGGCCCTGGCCCGCATCGAGGGCAAGGACTTCGCGCTCTCGCTGTACGAGCCGGTCGGCGCGGGCCCCGGCGAGCGCCGCTTCAAGATCTACAAGACGGGCGAGCCGATCTCCCTGTCCGCCGTGCTCCCGGTGCTCAACCGGCTCGGCGTCGAGGTCACCGACGAGCGCCCCTACGAGCTGCGCCGCACCGACCGCGCCCACACCTCCTGGATCTACGACTTCGGTCTGCGGATGCCCGCCCCGACCGGCAACGGCGACTACCTCGGCGACGACGCCCGCGAGCGCTTCCAGGAGGCCTTCGCCGCCACCTGGACCGGCAGGGCCGAGGACGACAACTTCAACTCGCTCGTCCTGTCCGCCGGGCTCACCTGGCGCGAGGCGATGGTACTGCGCGCCTACGCCAAGTACCTGCGCCAGGCCGGTGCGACGTTCAGCCAGGACTACATGGAGGACACCCTCCGCAACAACGTCCACACCACCCGGCTGCTCGTCTCCCTCTTCGAGGCGCGGATGGCGCCGGAGCGCCAGCGCGCCGGGACCGAGCTGACCGACGGCATCCTGGAGGAGCTGGACGGCGCCCTCGACCAGGTCGCGAGCCTGGACGAGGACCGCATCCTGCGGTCCTTCCTCACCGTCGTCAAGGCCACGCTGCGGACGAACTTCTTCCAGAAGGACGCCCTGGGGGAGCCGCACTCCTACGTGTCGATGAAGTTCGACCCGCAGGCCATCCCCGACCTCCCCGCGCCCCGCCCGGCCTTCGAGATCTGGGTGTACTCCCCGCGCGTCGAGGGCGTCCACCTGCGCTTCGGCAAGGTCGCCCGGGGCGGTCTGCGCTGGTCCGACCGGCGCGAGGACTTCCGTACCGAGATCCTCGGCCTGGTCAAGGCGCAGATGGTGAAGAACACCGTCATCGTGCCGGTCGGCGCCAAGGGCGGCTTCGTCGCCAAGCAGCTCCCGGACCCGTCCGTGGACCGGGACGCCTGGCTGGCCGAGGGCATCGCCTCGTACAAGACCTTCATCTCGGCGCTGCTCGACATCACCGACAACCTGGTCGCGGGCGAGGTCGTGCCGCCCCTCGACGTGGTCCGCCACGACGAGGACGACACCTACCTGGTGGTCGCCGCCGACAAGGGCACCGCGACCTTCTCCGACATCGCCAACGGGGTCGCGGAGTCGTACGGCTTCTGGCTCGGTGACGCCTTCGCCTCCGGCGGCTCCGCCGGATACGACCACAAGGGCATGGGCATCACCGCCCGCGGCGCCTGGGAGTCCGTCAAGCGGCACTTCCGCGAGCTGGGCCACGACACCCAGAGCGAGGACTTCACCGTCGTCGGCGTCGGTGACATGTCCGGTGACGTCTTCGGCAACGGAATGCTGCTCTCCGAGCACATCCGGCTGGTCGCGGCCTTCGACCACCGGCACATCTTCCTCGACCCCAACCCGGACGCGGCCGTCTCCTACGCCGAGCGCCGCCGCCTCTTCGACCTGCCCCGCTCCTCCTGGGCCGACTACGACTCCTCGCTGCTCTCCGCCGGTGGCGGCATCCACCCCCGCAGCGCCAAGTCGATCCCGGTCAACGCGCAGGTCAGGGCCGCACTCGGCATCGAGGCCGGGACCACCAAGATGACTCCGGCCGAGCTGATGAAGGCCGTGCTCCAGGCCCCCGTCGACCTGCTGTGGAACGGCGGGATCGGCACGTACGTGAAGTCCTCGGCCGAGACCGACGCCGACGTCGGCGACAAGGCCAACGACGCCATCCGCGTCGACGGCCAGGACGTCCGGGCCAAGGTCGTCGGCGAGGGCGGCAACCTCGGCGCGACCCAGCTGGGCCGCATCGAGTTCGCCCGCTCCGGCGGCCCCGGTGGCGACGGCGGAAAGATCAACACCGATGCCATCGACAACAGCGCGGGCGTCGACACCTCCGACCACGAGGTCAACATCAAGATCCTGCTCAACGGGCTCGTCGCCGAGGGCGACATGACCGTCAAGCAGCGCAACAAGATCCTCGCGGAGATGACCGACGAGGTCGGCGCGCTCGTGCTGCGCAACAACTACGCGCAGAACACGGCCCTGGCCAACGCCGTCGCCCAGTCGCCGTCCCTGCTCCACGCCCACCAGCGGTTCATGCGCCGCCTGGGCCGCGACGGGGCCCTCGACCGCTCCCTGGAGTTCCTGCCCAACGACCGGCAGATCCGCGAACTCCTCAACAACGGCCGCGGTCTGAGCCAGCCGGAGCTGGCCGTCCTCCTCGCCTACACCAAGATCACGGTGGCCGACGAGCTGATCGGCACGGAGCTGCCGGACGACCCGTACCTGCGCGGACTGCTGCACGCGTACTTCCCGACGCTGCTGCGCGAGAAGTTCCCCGAGGCGGTCGACGGCCACGCGCTGCGCCGCGAGATCATCACCACGGTCCTGGTCAACGACACCGTCAACTCCGGCGGCTCGACCTTCCTGCACCGCCTCCGCGAGGAGACCGGCGCGTCGATCGAGGAGATCGTCCGGGCGCAGACCGCGGCCCGGGTGGTCTTCCGCCTCGGCCAGGTCTGGGACGCCGTCGAGGCGCTCGACAACCAGGTTCCGGCCGAGATCCAGACCCGGATGCGGCTGCACTCGCGGCGGCTCGTCGAGCGCGGCACGCGCTGGCTGCTCAACAACCGGCCGCAGCCGCTGCAGCTCACCGAGACCATCGAGTTCTTCTCCGAGCGGGTCGAGGAGGTCCGGGCGCAGCTGCCCGGTCTGCTGCGCGGCGCGGACCTGGAGTGGTACGAGTCGATCCGGGACGAGCTGATCGGGGCGGGCGTGCCGGAGGAGCTGGCCCGGCGGGTCGCGGGCTTCTCCTCGGCGTTCCCGGTCCTCGACGTCGTGGCGATCGCGGACCGGATGGGCAAGGAGCCGTCGGCGGTGGCCGAGGTCTACTTCGACCTGGGCGACCGGCTGCGGATCACCGATCTGATGGACCGGATCATCGAGCTGCCGCGCAGCGACCGGTGGCAGTCGATGGCCCGTGCCTCGATCCGTGAGGACCTGTTCGCGGCGCACGCGGCGCTGACGGCGGACGTCCTGACGGTGGGCAACGGCACGACCAGCCCCGAGGAGCGGTTCAAGGGCTGGGAGGAGCGGAACACGGCGATCCTGGGCCGCGCGCGGACGACCCTGGAGGAGATCCAGGGCTCGGACACCTTCGACCTGGCGAACCTGTCGGTGGCGATGCGGACCATGCGCACGCTGCTCCGGACGCACAGCTAGTCGCGCCGACCCCGGTCGCACCGACCCCGGACCGGGCTCCCCGGTCCGGGGACGCGGAGGGCCCCGCCGGATCTCCGGCGGGGCCCTTCCGCGTTCCCGGTCGCCCTAGGCGGTCTCCTTGGGCGGTCCCGGGACCGTCGAGGTCCACAGGCGGTGGGCGGCGAGCAGGGCGGCGGCGAGCAGCAGACCGTTGCGGAGCACCATGACGGCCAGGCCCCTGGGAGCACCGGCGAGGACCTCGTCGTACAGGACGGGGTAGGCGAGCGAGCTGAGCGCCGCCGCCGGGAGCAGCAGGAGCGCGACCGGGCGCATCACGGTGGCGCGGGAGGTCAGGCAGACGGCGGCGAGTCCGAGCAGCCAGATCAGGTACTGGGGGCTGATGACCCGGCTGGTGGCGGTGAGGAGCAGGACGGCGGCGAGGGCCGCGTCGAAGGGGGTGGCGGTGGTCCAGCGGTGGGCCCGGACGCGCCAGAGCAGCAGCCAGCCGAAGGCGATGACGGTGAGCAGCAGGGCGAGGTGGCCGAGGCTGGAGACGTACGGGCCGATGTACTCGAAGGCGCCGTAGCGGTACTCGACCCGGCCGGGCCAGACGCCGGTGGCGCGGGCGAGCGCGAGGGCGGTGCCGCCGAGCGATTCGATCTGGACGCCCCGGTCGCCCTGCCGGCGCAGGAAGCCGAGCGAGCCGGAGAAGAACAGGGCGAGGGTGGCGAGGAGCGCGAGGGCGGCGACGGCGGCGGCGGTCCAGGCGTCGCGGGTGGTACGGCCCCGGGGGGTGCCGATGAGGGCGAGAACCGGCCAGACCTTGACCATGGCGCCGATTCCGGCGAGCGCCCCGCCGAGCTGGTGGGCGGCGGTCGGGCGGGCGCTGAGGGCGAGCAGGGCGAGGACGGCGAGGGCGGTGGTCTGGACGTCGTACCGGGCGAGCGGCAGATGCAGGAGGAGCGGCAGTCCGCAGGCCCAGTACCAGGCGCCGTGGGTGAGCCGGGAGCTGTCGGCGCGGGCGAGGGCGAGGGTGACGACCGCGTCGGCGAGGAGGGTGAGGGCGACGAACGCCTGGAAGTACGTCAGCCAGGGCAGGAGGCCCGGGGACATGATCACGACTCCGGCGCCGGGCGGGTACTGCCAGGTGACGTCGCCGGGCGGGAAGGTGCCCTGGGCGAACTGGCCGTACCAGTGCCGGTAGAGGTCCACCTCGCGGCCGACCCCGCCGATGCCGAGGTCGTCGCGCAGGAGCAGCAGGACCATGCCCGCGCGGGTCAGCAGCCAGAGGGCGGCGAGGGCGAGCCGGGGGCCGAGGCCGACCGTGACGAAGGTGGCGGAGGTGAAGGTGTCCGAGTCGAAGGGGGACGCGGTGAGGGAGGGGGGCGGGGGCGCGGACGGCCGGGGCGGAGAGGGGTGCTCGTTCGTCATCCCTCCGCACTTTAGACCTCTATGCCCTATTTGCCCGGAGTCTTGGCCTCGATGGCGGCTCCGGTCGTGGCTCCCGTCGCGGCCCCTGCCCCGGCCCCTGCCCCGGCCCCGGGCCCTGCCGTGGCTCCCGTCGCGGTGAACTCCTCGTACGCCGCCACCACCTCCTTCGCCGGGCCGTCCATCCGCAGCGTGCCCGCCTCCAGCCACAGGGCCCGCTCGCAGGTCTCCGTGATGGTCGAGTTCGAGTGGCTGACCAGGAAGACCGTGCCCGCCGCCGCCCGCAGTTCGTCGATCCGCGCCTGGCTGCGGCGCCGGAAGCGCGCGTCGCCGGTGGACAGCGCCTCGTCGATGAGCAGGACGTCGTGGCTCTTCGCGGCGGCGATCGAGAAGCGCAGCCGGGCGCCCATCCCGGAGGAGTAGGTCCGCATCGGGCGGGAGATGGCGTCGTCCTTCTCGTTGATGCCGGAGAAGTCCACGATCTCGTCGTAGCGCTCCCGGACCTCCGTACGGCTCATGCCCATCGCCAGACCGCCCAGGATCACGTTCCGCTCGCCGGTCAGATCGTTCATCAGGGCCGCGTTGACGCCGAGCAGCGAGGGCTGCCCATGGGTGTAGACCTGGCCCCGCTCGACGGGCTGGAGGCCCGCGATCGCTTTCAGGAGGGTGGATTTCCCCGATCCGTTCGAACCGATCAGGCCGATCGCCTCGCCCCGGTACGCGACGAAGCTGACGCCCCGCACCGCGTGCACCCGGCGCCCGGCCGGAGCCGTGCCGCCCCGTCGCAGGACGCGGCCCAGCGCGGCCGTCGCGGCGCCCCGGCCGCCCGCGGGGGCGCCGTTGACGGTGTACGTGACATGGACGCCGTCGACCACCACGGTCGGGGTCCGCTCGTTCTCATCCACGGCCGTACGTCTCCTCAGCCTTCCAGAACCACACGAAACCGCCGACGAAGGCCAGCAGGGCCCAGCCGACGGCGAGCGCCCAGACGTGCGGCGGCAGCTGCGCCGAGGTCTGGCTCCCGATCAGCGCGAAGCGCATGAGGTCGATGTAGACCGCCGCCGGGTTGCACTGGAGCGCCAGGACCACCGCCTCGGGGAACCGCCCGCCGCTCGCCAGGTTCTGGATCGACCACATGGCGCCCGAGGCGTACATCCAGGTCCGCAGCACGAACGGCATCAGCTGGCTGATGTCCGGGGTGCGGGCCGCGAGCCGGGCGAGGACGAGCGCCGCGCCGGTGTTGAACAGGGCCTGGCACAGCAGCGCGGGGACGGCGAGCAGCCAGCTCCAGGCGGGGAACTCGCCGAGGACGCACAGGATCCCGGCCAGCGCGGTGAGCGAGAGCAGCAGCTGCTGGAGCTGCTGGAGCGCGAGCGAGATCGGCAGGCTCGCGCGCGGGAAGTGGAGGGCCCGGACCAGACCCAGGTTGCCGCTGATGGCCCGGGTGCCCGCCAGGACCGTGTCGGAGGTGAACGTCCACACGAAGACGCCGGTGAGCAGGAAGGGCACGTAGTCGGGGACGCCGTGCTTCGCGTTCAGCAGGACGCCGAAGATCATGTAGTAGACGGCCGCGTTGAGCAGCGGGGTCATGAGCTGCCAGACCTGGCCGAGCCGCGCCTCGCTGTAGCGGGCGGTCAGCCGGGCGGTCGCGAAGGCGGCGATGAAGTCGCGGCGGGACCAGAGCTGCCGGGCGTACGCGGGCAGCGAGGGCCGGGCGCCGCTGACGGTCAGTCCGTGGCGCAGGGCCAGGGCCCGGAGGTCCTCGGGGGCGTCCTGGCGCGGGGGTGACGGGGGCGGGGCGAGGGTGGTGGTCACGGGCGGGCGCTTTCGACGAAGGGTGCGGGGCGTTCGTCGGCGATGGAACGGGTCCGTATCGTCGCTACGGCGAGATTAGGGCTCGTCACGTCGGAACGCAACCGTATCGTCGTCACGGAGGCGGGATCTCGCCTTCGTTAGGATGCGGTTCATGACCGATCCGACCCCCCGCCGCGCCCCCGCCGGGGCCGCCGTGCTCCGCGAGGACGTGACCGAGGCGATCCGCGCCGCCGTCTTCGAGGAGCTCGCGGCCGTGGGCTTCGCACGGATGTCCATCGAGGGCATCGCGCGCCGCGCCGGAGTCGGCAAGACCGCCGTCTACCGGCGCTGGAAGTCCAAGCTCGCCCTGGTCCTCGACCTCGTCGGCGCCTTCGCCGCCCAGGGCCTGCCCGCCCCCGCCACCGGCTCCCTCGACGGGGACGTCCGGGCCCTCCTCGAAGTCGCCTCGCACGCCCTGCGCCACCCCGTCGCCTCGCAGGTCGTCCCCGATCTGCTCGTCGAGGCCGCCCGGCACCCCGAGATCGCCGAGACCGTCACCGCGACCCTCCTCGACGGGCCCCGGGGCGTCGTCACCCAGATCGTCCGCGAGGCCGTCGCCCGTGGCGAACTCCCCGAGGGCACCGACCCCGGACGCGCCCTCGACCTGATCGTCGGCCCGCTCTACTGGCGCCTCGTCGTCGTCCGTACGCCACTGCCGCCGGGATACGTGGAGGACCTGACGCGCTCGGCGGTCGCGGCGCTCCGGGGCTGACCGGACCCGGGGCCGGGGGCCGGGGCGGTCGTCACGGAGACTCCGGCGGGCCGGACCGACGACCGGCCCGCACTACGGTCCGGCCCGGTGGGGCGTGCCCGGCGGGCCGATGACCAGGTGCGGCGCCGCCGACGCGGTGGACGGGCGACCGTCTCGTGGGCGAGCGGCCGGGCGCGCTCCTCGGCGGTGGAGGGACCGTCCGGCCCGGTGTGCTCGTGAGCCGTGAGGTGCTGGAGGGCGTACCGAGGAGCCCCCGGTCGATGCTCTGGCGCCCCACCGGACCGTGAGCCCGGTCCGGGGCCGGTCCACCGAGGGCGGCGGGTCGCGCTACGCGTGCGTGGCCGGGGTGAGCGGCGGCACCGGGGTCGCCTCCACCGAGCGGGCGGCCCGGTCGAGGGCGCTCGCCAGGAGGGCCAGGTCCGTAGGCCCGTTGCCCAGTTCCCGCACCGGGCGCCGGGTCGGCGGGTCGCCCATCCGCTCCCACTCCAGCGGGACCACCGTCGGCCGGAGCGTCGCCGTCCGGGGGATGCGGCCCGTCACCCGGCCCGCCTGGAACGGGGTCACCCGCCCGTCCGGATGCCCCAGCCGTCCGCGCCCCGCGGCCGGTACGTCGGGTCCCGAGGTCGCCGGGGGCGCGTCGAGCACGATCCGCAGCCGGGCCCCGTGGGCCAGCTCGGTGTCGGCGGTCCTGTCCGGTCGTGCCGAGGTCGCGACCAGGTGCACACCGAGCCGCTCCCCGTTCCGCGCGACGGCTTCGAGGGCCCGTACGACGGAACCCGCGGCGGGACGCCCGGGGGCGCCGAGCGCGGGCGCGACGAGCGCGTCGAAGTCGTCGACGAGGACGACCAGCCGGGGCAGATATCCGGACGAGCCCCTGACGGCACCCGTCTCGCCGGTGGCGGGCGCGGGAATCCGCGCCCCTTCCCCACCACGGGAACCCCGCCCGGCCGCGTACCCGCCGTCCGGGGCCCGGGA
The DNA here is from genome assembly GCF_044744885.1 of Streptomyces sp. NPDC087215. Lineage (NCBI taxonomy): Bacteria > Bacillati > Actinomycetota > Actinomycetes > Kitasatosporales > Streptomycetaceae > Streptomyces > Streptomyces sp. NPDC087215. The sequence goes on along the minus strand of NZ_JBIUZD010000008.1, from coordinate 267,612 downwards.
GCCGTACCCGCCGGGGTCGCCCTCTCCGGTACGGGGGACGCGTCCGCTCCCGTACCCGCCGGGATCGCCGTCGCCGCCGCGCGGGAGCCGCCCGCCGAGGTCGCCCTCTCCCGTGCGGGAGACGCGTCCGCTGCCGGGTCCGCCGAGGTCGGCGGCTCCGGTGCGGAGCGTCCGGCCGCCCGGCTGTCCGCCGAGTTCGCCGTCGCCCGTGCGGAGCGTCCGGCTGCTCGGGCGGTCGTCCAGGAGGCCGCCGTCCCGGCGGGGCAGCCGTCCGCTCGGAGTGTCGGAGAGGAAGGCCTCGGCGCCCGACCGCGCCCGCGTCCCGGGCCGCTCGTCGGCTCCCCGGCCCCCGGCCCACGAGCCCTGCCCGTCGAGGTCCCCGGCACCGGGGTGAGGAATCCTTCCGCCACCACGGCCACCGAGGTCCTCGGCACCCGTGCGGGCGGCGGGGCCGCTCTCTCCGGCGCGGCCGACGTGCCCGCCCCCGCGCCCGCCTGACCCGCCGGAACCGGGGTGGGGCAGACGCCCGCTCGCCCGGCCACCGAGGTCGCCCGCGCGGGACCCGGGCCCGGCGGCGTCGCCGTTCCCCGTACGGGAGATCCGGCCGGCCGCCCGGCCGCCCGGCTCGTCGTCGTTCGTGCGGAGGGTGCGGCTGCTGGGGCGTCCGCGCGGATCCTCCGCGCCCGAGGAGTACGCGGTCCGGCCGCCGGGGCGCCCGCCCGGCTCCTCCGCCGGGTACGGCAACCGCCCGCTCGTCCGGCTCTCGACGTCCCCTCCGTACGTGCCCCGGGTCCCGGTCTCGTCTCCGCGCCCGCTCCGGGTGCCCGGTGACGACCCGCTCGTGCCGTCCCCCGTCCGGAGGGTCCGTCCGGTGGTCCGGCCTTCGAGATCGCCGGGGTACGCCGTCCGGCCGCTCGCGCGGGAGGCGAAGTCGTCGCCCTCCGGGAGCCGGACGGTCGCGCGCGTGCCCTGCGGGAGCGACTCCGCCGCGCTCGGGCTGCGCTGGCCGATCAGCCGGTCGCCCGCGCCGGACGCCGACGCCGGGCGCGGGCCCCGCCGGTCGGCGAAGTGCCCGTCGCCGAGGATCTCCGCGCGCCGCTTCAGCTCCGCGCCCAGCGCCTGCGCGAACTCCCGCATCCGCACCGGGTCCGAGGCGACCAGGTGCTCGGTGATGTGCGGCAGCTCCGTACAGACCGCGAGTCCTTCGCCGCGCTCGCCGCCCGCCCCGTCCACCAGGAGCAGCCCGATCCGGTCGGGGCGGCCACCGGCCGCGAGGGACGCGGCGACCGAGCGGAGCAGCTCCGTGCGCCCGCTGCCCGCGGGGCCCTCGATCAGCAGGTGCGGGCCCTCCTTGGTGAGGTCCACCGCGAGCGGTCCGCGCGGGCCCGTGCCCAGGACGACCGTGCCGTCCCCGGCGGAGGCCCAGCGGGCCATCAGGGAGGCGGGGGTGGCGCGGGCGAGCCCCAGTTCGTCGAGGAGCCGGGACGAGGGGGGCAGCGCGGCGGCGCGGGCGCCGGGCACCGCCGCCGCGTCCGTGCGCAGCGGGGCCAGGGCGCGGCCGAACCGGTCGGCCCAGGCGACGGAGACCGCGTCCACCACGCCCACGGTGCCGTGGCCCGCGGCCCGTCCGCCCGCCGTCCTGAGCAGGCGCAGCGCGGTGGCGACGTCACCGCTGAGGAGCACGGCGGCCCCGCACTCGCGGAACGCGAACGAACCGGCGCAGGCCGACTCGTAGGTGGCGGCCACCGGGGAGGCGGGGGAGGCGGCGGGGGCCTCGGCGAGACAGAGGAGGTGGATGCCCGCGGCGGCTCCGGCACCGGCGAGCCGGGCGACGGTCTCGCGCAGGGCCGCGGAGCCGGGGTCGCCGTCCACGACCACCACCGTGACCGGGCCTTCGTGGCGGGCCGCGGCCTCGGCGACGGCGGCGCGGTCGGCGCTGGGCCAGCCGGGGCCGAGCGGGCCGTCGTCGAGCCGCCGGGTCAGCTCCGCCGTACGGGCCTGGGCCTGCTCGCGGTCGTACGCGAGGAGCAGCCGGGCGTCCTGGCCGTGGGCGGGCCGGACGTGCGGGAGCCAGCCGAGCCAGCCCCAGGCCCGGCGCCGCTCGTCCAGCGAGCGGTTGCGGTCGGCGCTGATCAGCACGATCTCCAGATCGGCCGGGGAGTGCAGGGCGGCGAGCTGGGCGACGACGGAGCGGGCCAGTCCCGCGAGCCGGTCGGCGGGGCCCGCCAGACCGAGGGAACCGGCCTCGCGCAGCCCCACGGTGACGGGCACGCCGGAGAGTTCGGCGCGGTCGGTGGTGCCGAGCCGCACCACGAGCGCCTCGGGGTGGTGCGGGGCGCGCTCCCAGAGCCGGGGGCCGGGGCCGAGGGCGGTCAGCAGCACGGTGGCCGGGTCGGGCCAGGTGTCGGCCACCGGCGCGGGCGCGGCGGCCCGCGCGGCGGGTACCGGCCGGGCGCCGGTGCGGGTGTCGGGCGCGGTCCCGGGGCCGTCGGCGGGCGCCGGGAGGTCCTCGCGGCCGCCCGTGAGGCGCCGGGCCCAGGCGCCGAGGCCGCGCCTGCCGCCGCCCCGGGCGGGGGACGGCGGAGCGGCGGGCGCCGCGGGGCGGGTCCGCCGGGTCCCGCCGGGCTCCTCGTCGTCGCGTCCCGGGGCGTCGCCGGGGCCGTCGTGGGGGGCTCCCGCGCGCGCGTGCCCGTGAGAGCCCTCCCCGTACGGGGTGCCGTACGGGGAGTCGTGGCGGGAGTCGTCCACCGGGCCGCCGGACAGGGCGCCGCCCGCGCCGCCGTGGGTGGTGTCGTCCACCGGGCCGCCGTGGGCGGACCCGGGCACGCCCGCGTGGCCGGGCCGGTCGGCGCCGGTCGGCTCGTGGCCCGGCCGGTCGTCGGGCCCGAGGGCGATCCGCAGGTGTCCCTCGCCGTCCGGGGCGGTCGCCCGCGCGTCCGTGCCCACGGGGTCGTCGCCGGGGCCGCTCAGCCGGAGGGCGGACTCGCCGAGCCGGAGCAGGGCGCCGGGGCGGAAGCGGACCGGGCGCTCGCCGACCGGGACGCCGTCGAGGGTCGTGCCGTTCGTCGAGCCCCGGTCGGCGACCGTGACGGCGCCGTCCTCGCCGACGGTGACCACGCAGTGCGCGCGGGAGACGTCCGGGTCGTCGAGCGGTACGTCCGCCTCTACGGAACGGCCGATTCTGATCGGTCCGCCGTGCAGCAGATGCACTCCGCCCGCGTCCGGGCCCGCCACCACGTGCAGCCGGGCGGACGCGGGCTCGCCGACCCGCTCGTCGGGGCCGGGGACCTGGAGGGAGAGGACCGCGCCGTCCACGAGCGGGGGTTCGCCGAGCACACAGCGCCGGTTGTCGAGCCGCTCGGCGCCCGCATGGAGCACGGTCGTGCCCGAGGCGGAGGTCTCGGGGCCCGTGACGGCGGCGGCGAGCTGGGAGGCCACGGCCGCGAGCGCCGTCCCGGCGGGGGCCGTGACGAGCACGTCGCAGGCGCGCCCGGCGCCATGGGCGGCGTACGGCGCGAGGACGGTCAGCCGGATCTGCATCGCCGTCAGCGGTCCCTTCTGCGCGCGATGCCGGAGGGGGAACCGCCCGGTGTCTCCCCCCACCCGGCACGGGCGCGTCGCCCGGTACAGGTCGGCACGGCGCGGGGCTCCCGACCCCCTAGGTACGACGTGCTGGAGGCATCCTCGCACCTGCCGCCGACAACCCGCCCCCGGGTCGGCCAGAAGCGATCTTGAATGGTCGGCCCTGGACGTAAAAGTGCCTGATTGAACATGCCTTCGGAACGTGCCCCGCAACCCTCCTGGTTCGCAGAGCGTCTTCTTCCGGACAGAAGCGCCCCGGCACGGCCCGCGGAACCGGCCTGTGGACGACCGGCCGGTAGTCCGTGCGGCGGCACTAAAGTGGGTCGGACACCCGGACCGGTCACCACAGGGAACAGGGACCCCGGGACCACCTCCGGCACACCCCGGGACCACGATCAGCAGGGAGCGCGTGACGTGCGGCCTATCGGCAGCAAGTACCTGCTCGAGGAGCCGCTCGGCCGCGGCGCCACGGGCACCGTCTGGCGAGCCCGCCAGCGGGAGACGGCGGGCGCCGAGGCGGCCGTGCCCGGCCAGCCCGGCGAGACCGTCGCGATCAAGGTCCTCAAGGAGGAGCTGGCCAACGACGCGGACATCGTGATGCGCTTCCTGCGCGAGCGGTCCGTGCTGCTCCGGCTCACCCACCCGAACATCGTGCGCACCCGCGACCTGGTCGTCGAGGGCGATGTCCTCGCCCTCGTCATGGACCTCGTCGAAGGCCCCGACCTGCACCGGTACATCCGGGAGAGCGGCCCGCTCACCCCGGTCGCCGCCGCGCTCCTGACCGCCCAGATCGCCGACGCGCTCGCCGCGAGCCACGCCGACGGAGTGGTCCACCGCGACCTCAAGCCCGCCAACGTGCTGCTCGCCGAGCAGGGCGGCCAGATGCACCCGATGCTCACCGACTTCGGCATCGCGCGCCTCGCCGACTCCCCGGGTCTCACCCGCACCCATGAATTCGTCGGCACGCCCGCGTACGTGGCGCCCGAGTCCGCCGAGGGCCGCCCGCAGACCTCCGCCGTCGACATCTACGGCGCGGGCATCCTGCTGTACGAGCTGGTCACCGGCCGCCCCCCGTTCGCGGGCGGCACCGCGCTCGAAGTCCTGCACCGGCACCTCAGCGAGGAGCCCCGCCGCCCCTCGACCGTGCCGGGACCGCTCTGGACGGTCATCGAGCGCTGCCTCAGCAAGGACCCCGACCGGCGGCCGAGCGCCGTCAACCTCGCCCGCGGGCTGCGCGCGGTCGCCGCGGGCATCGGCGTGCACGCCACCCCCGCCCAGATCGAGGCGGCCGAAGGCGTCGGCGCCCTGCTCGCCCCGGACCCGTCTCCCGCGCCCGTACCGGAGACCCCCGGCGCCGCCGACCCCACCCAGGTGCTGCCCAGCGGCACCGGGGCGCCCCCGCGCTTCGACCCCGCGGGCGCGACCAGCGTCATGCCGACCGGCGGCCCGGGGGGCGCCGCCGACCCGACCGCCGTCATGCCGCCCGTCCCGCCCGGCCCGCCCCAGGCGGGACAGGGCGGGCCCGAGGACCCGCACCCCTGGCAGAGCCAGCTGCGCGCGGTCCGCGACCGCAACGAGCAGACACAGGTCCAGTACCTGGACCCGAGCGAGGACCCGCTGCGCCGTCGGCCCCAGCGCCAGCCGGGACCCCCGCAGCCGGGCCAGTACGGCCAGCAGGGCCAGCAGGGCCAGCAAGGTCAGCAGGGCGGCCGGTACGGGCAGCAGCAGGGCCAGCAGCCGCCGCCCGGCCAGTACGGCCAGCAGCCGTCCCACGGGCAGCAGGGCCAGCAGCACGGACAGCCGTCTTATCAGCAGCAGCGGCCCCCGCAGCGACCCGCGCCCCAGCAGTACCCGCCGCAGCCTCCGCCCCAGCAGTACGCCCCGCCGCCCCCGCCCCAGCAGTACGCGCCGCCCCCGCCCCCGCAGCAGTACACCCCGCCGCAGCCGCCGCCCCAGGCCCCCGCGCCCCGTGAACCGCGCCCGCCGCGCCAGCGCGGCGCCAACCCGGTGCGCATCCCCGGCCTCGGCTGCCTCAAGGGCTGTCTGATCATGATCGTCCTGTTCGTGGTCGCGGGCTGGCTCGTCTGGGAACTGACCCCCCTGCAGGACTGGGTCGCCCAGGGCAAGGGCTACTGGGAGGCCATCGGGGACGGCATCTCCTCGGTCACCGACTGGATCTCCAGCCTCGGCGACAGCACCGGTTCGACGGGCACCACCGGCGGTACCGGACAGTAAGGCTGCCGATTTATCGACTTCCGAAGGGTGATTTCCCTTCGGAAGTCGAGACGGGCGGCCGGGGACGCGTACGTTTGGCGTGAACCGCAGCCGCTGAGGGAGCAGTCTTGGCACGGAACATCGGCAGTCGCTACACCACCCACCAGATCCTCGGGCGGGGCAGCGCCGGAACGGTGTGGCTCGGCGAGGGCCCCGAGGGGCCCGTCGCCGTCAAACTCCTGCGCGAGGACCTGGCGTCCGACCAGGAACTCGTCGGACGCTTCGTCCAGGAGCGCAACGCCCTGCTCGGCCTCGACCACCCCCGGGTGGTCAAGGTCCGCGACCTCGTCGTCGACGGCAACGACCTCGCCCTCGTCATGGACCTGGTCCGCGGCACCGACCTGCGCACCCGCCTCGACCGGGAGCGGCGGCTCGCCCCCGAGGCGGCCGTCGCCATCGTCGCCGACGTCGCCGACGCCCTCGCCGCCGCGCACGCCGCCGGGGTCGTCCACCGGGACGTCAAGCCCGAGAACATCCTGCTCGACATGGAGGGCCCCCTCGGCCCCGGCGGCGCCCACCCCGCCCTCCTCACCGACTTCGGCGTCGCCAAGCTCATCGACACCCCCGGCCGCACCAAGGCCACCCGGATCATCGGCACCCCCGACTACCTCGCCCCCGAGATCGTCGAGGGCCTCCCGCCGCGCGCCGCCGTCGACATCTACGCCCTGGCGACCGTCCTGTACGAACTGCTCGCGGGCTTCACCCCGTTCGGCGGCGGCCACCCCGGCGCCGTCCTGCGCCGCCACGTCACCGAGACCGTCGTCCCGCTGCCCGGCATCCCCGAGGAGCTGTGGCAGCTGGTCGTGCAGTGCCTGGCGAAGGCCCCCGCCTCCCGGCTGCGCGCCTCCGAACTGGCCGCCCGCCTCAAGGACGTCCTGCCGACGCTCAAGGGCATCCCGCCGCTCGACGTGGACGAACCCGGTGCCGAGTCCTCCCCGGAGCCGTACGACGAGGAGGCCTACGCGACCGCCTCGGCCCCCGGCGAACCCGCGCCCCGGCGCGCCGCCGTCCCGCTCGTCCCCGGCGCCTCCGCCGACTCCCACCGCGACACCCACACCTCCATGCGGGTCCCGGCCCCCGACGAACTGTCCGGCGGCCCCCTCGGCACCGCCCGCGCGCCCCGCCCCGCCGGGGCCCGGCGTCCCGGCTCGGCCCGCCACAAGGCGGGTGTGGTCCGCAAGCGCCGGATCACCCTCGCCGTCGCCGCCGTGGTGGTCGCCGGAGCCCTCGGTGCCGGCGGCTACCTGGCGGTCTCCGGGGACGCCGGGACCCCGCCGCAGGACAGCAAGCAGTCCTCCCTGCCGTAGCGGCGGCCCCGCCGGGTCCCCGCCGATCGCGCCGGGCCGCCCCGCGGGCGCCCCCGCCGGGCCCGGCGGCCGAGGGTTCGGCTCCGGGCCCGGAGCCGTTACGCTGGGCGTGTGGCAGTCGTCGATGTATCCGAAGAGCTGAAGTCCCTCTCCTCGACCATGGGGTCGATCGAGGCCGTCCTGGACCTCGAGAAGCTGAGGGCCGACATCGCCGTGCTCGAAGAGCAGGCCGCGGCACCGTCCCTGTGGGACGACCCGGACGCGGCACAGAAGATCACGAGCAGGCTCTCGCACCTCCAGGCCGAGGTCCGCAAGGCCGAGACCCTGCGCGGGCGCATCGACGACCTCGCGGTGCTCTTCGAGCTCGCCGAGGAGATGGACGACCCGGACACCCTCGCCGAGGCCGAGACGGAGCTGATCTCCGTCCGCAAGGCCCTCGACGAGATGGAGGTCCGCACCCTCCTCTCCGGCGAGTACGACGAGCGCGAGGCCCTGGTCAACATCCGCGCCGAGGCCGGTGGCGTGGACGCCTCCGACTTCGCCGAGCGGCTCCAGCGCATGTACCTGCGCTGGGCGGAGCGCCACGGCTACGCGACGGAGATCTACGAGACCTCGTACGCGGAAGAGGCCGGCATCAAGTCGACCACCTTCGTGGTGAAGGCCCCGTACGCCTACGGCACGCTCTCCGTCGAGCAGGGCACCCACCGCCTGGTCCGCATCTCGCCCTTCGACAACCAGGGGCGCCGCCAGACCTCCTTCGCGGGCGTCGAGATCCTCCCGGTCGTCGAGTCCTCCGACCACGTCGAGATCGACGAGTCCGAGCTGCGCGTCGACGTCTACCGCGCGTCCGGCCCCGGCGGCCAGGGCGTCAACACGACCGACTCGGCCGTGCGCATCACGCACCTTCCGACCGGCATCGTCGTCTCCTGCCAGAACGAGCGCTCGCAGATCCAGAACAAGGCCAGCGCCATGAACGTCCTCCAGGCCAAGCTGCTGGAGCGGCAGCGCCAGGAGGAGCGGGCCCGGATGGACGCGCTGAAGGACACCGGCAGCTCCTGGGGCAACCAGATGCGCTCGTACGTCCTGCACCCGTACCAGATGGTCAAGGACCTGCGCACCGAGTTCGAGGTCGGCAACCCGCAGGCCGTCCTGGACGGCGAGATCGACGGCTTCCTGGAGGCGGGCATCCGCTGGCGCAAGCAGCAGGAGAAGTAACCCGCGAGGTACTCCGCGTCCGGCCCCGCACCCTCCGGTGCGGGGCCGGTGCCGTTCCCGCACCACCAGGGGATTCGCTCCCGCAAGCGGAATCGGGCTGCGCGGGACGCTTTGTCGACAAGGTAACTGGCCCTGCGCACGAGGTAGTTCAGGGTTTACATCACAGTTGCATCGTCGTATGTGGGGCAGCTGGTGACCTTTCGGGCATCGCACGCGCAACGACCTTGACGCCTCATCGGAAACTCGGAAGGGTGGCGTACCGGCATGCGCACTTCCGGGGCGCGTGCGCACGGGGGCCCGGTCCAGCAGTGAGCCGCCCCTGTCCCGTGCCCCGAGCGCTGCCCCATGACGAGATGAGCTACTGGGGGTAGCAGCCAGATGACCAAGCAGATGCGAGTCCGTATCGCACGCATCGCCGCCGGTGCGGTGATCGCGGCCGGTGCGTCGCTCACCGCGGCGGGCGCCGCACAGGCCGTGGGTGTCTTCAGCGAGTCCGACACTCCGACCCCGACGGACACCTGTATGCCCGGCGGTGCCGGTTGTGAGACGACTCCGCCGCCCACCACCGAGCCTCCGACGGAGCCTCCGACCACGCCGCCCACCACCGAGCCCCCGACGGAGCCGCCCACCACGCCTCCGACGGAGCCCCCGACCACGCCTCCGACCACGCCTCCGACGGAGCCGCCCACCACACCCCCCACCACGCCCCCGACGGAGCCGCCCACCACGCCTCCGACGGAGCCCCCGACCACGCCCCCCGCCACGAACCCGCCGGTCACCACGCCGCCGACCGAGCCGGGCACCGGGGAGACCACCGAGCCCGGCCCCGGCAGCACCGACTCCCCGACCACCCCGGACGACGGCGGTGAGCCCGGCACCTGCACCGTCGACCTCGACGGCGCCGAGTGCGTCGACGGCGGCAACAGCAACGTCGACACCGACGGCGCCGGTTCGCAGCCCGTGCAGCAGGGCCAGGCGAAGGAGGAGCTCGCCGAGACCGGCGCGGCCGAGACCTCGTTCCTGGTCATCGGTGCCGCGACCATGATCGCCGGAGGCATCGGCTTCCGTATGCTGCCGCGTCTCGTCGGCGGCGGTCGCGCCGCAGTCTGAACCGGCCGTGTGATCCGCGTCCGCGCATGAGGAAGGGCCGGGGAGGAATCCCCGGCCCTTCGTCGTCTCTCCGGCTCGTGCGGGCCTCGCGCGTCGGCGTCCGGCCCGACCGGCGGGCTCCCTAGACCGTGCGCACCGCGGCCAGCAGCGCGAGCGCGGCCAGCAGGGCGACCGCCAGCGTCAGCAGCATCGCGGGCGAGAGACCCTGGGGGGTCAGCCGCTCCCGGTTGGCACGGCAGACGGGGCAGCGGCCCTCGGTGACCGGGGCCGCGCAGTTGGCGCACACCAGTCGGTCGTAGGTCATACGCTCTCCTCCTCCCGCACTGGACTACACGGGGAACAACGCCCGGAGGGGTCCGGACGTTCCCCCTACCACTGTGCCAGCTCGTCGGCGTTTCGGCGCGCCCCACCGGATCGCCCCGGCCGCACCCCGTGGGGCGAAAAGGATAAACGGCGCAAGCCCGGAGCGCGACTGCGCGGGCCTTCCCCGTTCGCGTAAGGTCACGCACACCTACTCCCGGCCGACCGTGGTGCATTCGTGATCCGATTCGACAACGTCTCCAAGTCCTATCCGAAGCAGAACCGCCCCGCGCTCCGGGATGTCTCCCTGGAGATCGAGAAGGGGGAGTTCGTCTTCCTCGTCGGTTCCTCCGGCTCCGGAAAGTCGACTTTCCTCCGGCTGCTCCTGCGCGAGGAGCGCGCGAGCCAAGGCCAGGTGCACGTCCTCGGCAAGGACCTGGCCCGGCTGTCCAACTGGAAGGTGCCGCACATGCGGCGCCAGCTCGGCACCGTCTTCCAGGACTTCCGCCTGCTGCCCAACAAGACCGTCGCCCAGAACGTGGCCTTCGCCCAGGAGGTCATCGGCAAGCCGCGCGGCGAGATCCGCAAGGGTGTGCCGCAGGTGCTCGACCTGGTCGGTCTCGGCGGCAAGGAGGACCGGATGCCGGGCGAGCTGTCCGGCGGTGAGCAGCAGCGCGTCGCCATCGCCCGCGCCTTCGTCAACCGCCCGATGCTGCTGATCGCCGACGAGCCCACCGGCAACCTCGACCCGCAGACCTCCGTCGGCATCATGAAGCTGCTCGACCGCATCAACAGGACAGGGACCACCGTCGTCATGGCGACCCACGACCAGAACATCGTCGACCAGATGCGCAAGCGCGTCATCGAACTGGAGAAGGGCCGGCTCGTCCGCGACCAGGCCCGAGGCGTCTACGGGTACCAGCACTGAGCAGGTAGGGGACAGATCACCATGCGCGCTCAGTTCGTGCTCTCCGAGATCGGCGTCGGTCTCCGGCGCAATCTCACGATGACCTTCGCCGTCATCGTCTCCGTGGCCCTCTCGCTCGCCCTGTTCGGCGGTGCGCTGCTCATGCGCGAGCAGGTCAGCACGATGAAGGACTACTGGTACGACAAGGTCAACGTCTCCATCTTCCTCTGCAACAAGGCCGACGCGGCCTCGGCGGCCAAGTGCGCCAAGGGCGCGGTCACCGCACAGCAGAAGGAGCAGATCGAGGCCGACCTGAAGAAGATGGACATCGTCGAGACCGTCCAGCACGAGACGGCCGACCAGGCGTTCAAGCACTACAAGGCGCAGTACGGGGACACCGCCATCGCCTCCGTGGTGACGCCGGACCAGATGCAGGAGTCCTTCCGGGTCAAGCTGGAGGACCCGGAGAAGTACAAGGTGGTCGCCACCGCCTTCGCGGGCCGGGACGGCGTCGAGTCGGTCCAGGACCAGCGGAACATCCTGCAGAACCTCTTCGACCTGATGAACGGCATGAACATCGCCGCTCTCTGCGTCATGGGCCTGATGCTGGTCATCGCGCTGATGCTGATCGTCAACACGGTGCGGGTCTCGGCCTTCAGCCGCCGCCGCGAGACCGGCATCATGCGGCTGGTCGGCGCGTCCAGCTTCTACATCCAGATGCCGTTCATCATGGAGGCGGCCTTCGCCGGACTCCTCGGCGGCGCGGTCGCCTGTGTGCTGCTGCTCGTCGGCCGGTACTTCCTCATCGATCACGGCATCGCGCTCGCCGACAAGATGCAGCTGGTCAACTTCATCGGCTGGGACGCGGTCCTCGCCAAGCTGCCGCTGGTCATCGCCATCGGTCTTCTGATGCCGGCGGTGGCGGCCTTCATCGCGCTGCGCAAGTACCTGAAGGTGTGACGGGACACCGTCGGCGGCGGACGGCGCCATGGGGGCAAAGCCCCTGTGGCGCCTTTCGCTTGTCCTAGAGTGTGCGTCGTGTCGGGTGGTCGCGGCCTTCGCTGTGTCCGGCCCCGCGGAGTGGTCCGTGGGGCCGTTCTGACGTTGGTGTTCACCGGTGTCCTCGCGACCGCCGCCGCCACCGGTGCGCTGCCCCGGGAGCCGGGCGGCGCGGGGGCCGTGCAGGCGGGGGCGGGCGCCGGGAGCGGTGCGACCGTCGACAGTGCCGCGCTGAGCCGGGCCGCCGCCGCCGCGATGGCCGACGGGAAGTCGGGCAAGAAGGCCGCGGAGGAGTTCGTGAGCCGCAGCGGTGACCGCTGGGGCGCGGTGTACGACAAACGGGAGTACGCCGAGTTCGAGCAGGCCCTCGACGGCGCCTACACCGGGGTGGGGCTCTCCGCCGGGCGGACCGCCGGAGGCAGGGTCGGGGTGACCCGGGTGCGGGCCGACGGGCCGGCCGAGCGGGCCGGGCTCAGGACCGGGGACCGGATCGTCTCCGTCGACGGGCGCCCGGTCGACGGGCTCTCGGTCTCGGAGGTCGTCTCCCTGCTCCGCGGCGAGGGCGTGGCCGGTTCGCCGGTGGTGCTCCGGGTCGAGCGCGGCCGGGCCGACTGGACGCAGACGCTGCGCCGGGCCCGGCTGGCGACGGACCCGGTCACGGTGAGCAGGCTCGACGACGGGACCCTGCTGATCCGGGTCTCGGCCTTCACCAAGGGTGCCGGTACGCGCGTGCGCGACGCGGTCCGGGCGGCCCCGGCGGGCGCGGGCGTCCTCCTGGACCTGCGGGGCAACGCGGGCGGCCTGGTGTCGGAGGCGGCGGTGGCGGCCTCGGCGTTCCTCGACGGGGGCCTGGTGGCCACGTACGACGTGGAGGGCGAGCAGCGGGCGGTGTACGCGGAGGGCGGCGGTGACACCTCGCGGCCCCTGGTGGCACTGATCGACGGCGGCACGATGAGCGCGGCGGAGCTGCTGACCGGGGCGCTCCAGGACCGGGGCCGGGCGGTGACGGTGGGTTCCCGCACCTTCGGCAAGGGGTCGGTGCAGATGCCGAGCGCGCTGCCGGACGGTTCGGTCGCCGAACTGACCGTCGGCCACTACCGCACGCCCGCCGGGCACGTGGTGGACGGGCGGGGCATCGTGCCGGACCTGGCGGCGGGGGAGCGGGCCGAGGAACGGGCCCGGACGGTATTGAGTGGCCTCGGAGGGGGTTCGTAGTGCGAAAATGACCGCACTATGGCCAAGGGACTCGTGAACGTGCAGGGCAAACCTGCGAAGAACCAGGACAAGACGCCCGAGCGCAAGATGATCGCGCAGAACAAGAAGGCGCGCCACGACTATCACATCATCACGACCTACGAGTGCGGTCTGGTGCTCATGGGCACCGAGGTGAAGTCGCTGCGGATGGGCCGTGCCTCGCTGGCCGACGGCTTCGTGCAGATCGACAACCACGAGGCGTGGCTGCACAACATCCACGTGCCCGAGTACACGCAGGGCAGCTGGACCAACCACTCGGCGAAGCGGAAGCGGAAGCTGCTGCTGCACCGGGAGGAGATCGACAAGCTGGAGTCGAAGGCGCAGGAGACCGGTCATACGATCGTGCCCCTCGCCCTGTACTTCGTGAACGGACGGGCCAAGGTCGAGATCGCGCTCGCCAAGGGCAAGAAGGAGTACGACAAGCGGCAGACGCTCCGGGAGAAGCAGGACACCCGTGAGACCAGCCGGGCCATCGCGGCGGCCAAGCGCAGGCAGCGCGCGGCCAAGGCGGGCTAGCGGCCCGGTCGCGCGTAATGTGCTGGCGGCGGCGCCCGTCGGTCACGTACGATGGGCATCGCACCTCACAGCGGGTGCGACCTTTGAAAAAACAACATGGGGATGATCGGTTTCGACAGCGGATGTCGAGCCAGAGGAAGCGTGTCGAGGAAGCGGCAATGATCTCGTTAACCATATGTCGCAACCAATAATCGCCAACTCCAAGAGCGATAACTCCCGCTTCGCCCTCGCTGCCTAATTTTAGGTAACGACAAGAAGCCTCTGTGAGGAGCGTCAGCCCGGGGGTGGTCCCGACCCGGATCCTGGCGTAATCAAGGGATCTAAACCTCTCATTCCGGTCACGGGGGTGAGGGGGAAATCAAACAGTGACTGAGCCCGTCGGAGACTTGTCCGCGTGATCTCCGGGGCTGAGAAACTCATAGCGGACTGCGCACGGAGAAGCTCTGGTTCCGCACCGTTGGACGCGGGTTCGATTCCCGCCATCTCCACCGAGAGCCCGAGGGGGCCCGCCCTCTCGGACACCTCACCCCATGTGGGCGAAGGCCCGGCAGTCGTCAGACCGCCGGGCCTTCGTCATGCCCGGACCCGCCGCGCCCGGACCCGCCATGGCCCGGTGTCCCGTCGTGCCCGGACCCGTACGGCCGGACTCATCAGGCCCGGTGTCCCGTCGTGCCCGGTGTCCCGTCATGACCCGGGCTTTCCCGCGCTCGGGGACGGGCCCCGGCCGCCGACCCCCGTCGCCGCGCACAGCGTGAGCGCCAGGGCCGCCGCCGTGGCCGGGACCAGGAAGCCGGAGGAGGCGAAGGGCGCGTGGTCGGCGGCCCAGCCGCCGGTGGCGGAACCGACCGCGATCCCGCCGAGCAGGGCGGTCACGGCCAGCGTCATCCCCTCGTTGAGCCGGGACGGCGGGGTCATCCGCTGCACCAGACCCATCCCCGTCACCATCGTGGGCGCGGTCGCCATGCCCGCGACCAGCAGCCCGGCGGCGAGCGCGAGCAGGGAACCGGTCGAGGCCGCGAGGAACGGCACCGTCATCAGGACGCTCATCGCGGCCAGACAGGTGCGGAGCCGCACGGTGCGGCGGGCCCGGCCGTAGAACAGCCCCGCCGCGCAGGAACCCGCCGCCTGGAGTGCCAGTACGGGCCCGGCGACGGGACCGTCGACGAACGCGAGGGCCCCCACCTCCATCGACCCGAAGACCGCCCCGGTGGCGAGGAACACCGCGAGCAGCGGGACCATGCCGGGCAGCCGCAGCGGGGAGCCGGTGGCCGTGCGCGGGGCGACCGGCGGCTCCGTGGAGCGCTGCGCGGCGAAGACCAGCACACCGCCGAGGAAGAGCACCGCGCCGGTGAGGGTGCCCGCCTCCGGGAAGAGCGCCGAGCAGAGGAACGCGGCGACCACCGGGCCGAGCATGTAGCAGAGCTCGTCCGCCGCCTGCTCGAAGGCGTTCGCCGTGTGCAGCTCGTCCGGCCGGTCGCGCAGCAGGTACGCCCAGCGGGCCCGGGACATGCCGCCGGTGTTGGGGGCGGTGGCGGTGAGCGCGGCGGTCGCGAACAGGGTCCAGACCGGCGCCCTCCCGTGGACGCAGAGCACCAGCACCAGATGGCCGAGGACCGCGCACACCGTGGCGGGGACGGCGATCCTGGACTGGCCGTACCGGTCGACGAGCCGGGCGATCCAGGGGGCCGTGACCGCCCCTGCGGCCATGCCGGTGGCCGTCACGGCGCCCGCGAGCGCGTACGAGTCGTGCGCCGCCGCGATCATGATCACGGCGCTGATCCCGAACATGCCCACGGGCAGCCGGGCGATCAGATTGCCCGAGGTGAAGGCCCGGGTGCCGGGCCGGGAGAAGAGCCGGAGGTAGGGGTTGCGGGGGAGGAGGGCCGGGGGGCCGTCCTCGGGAGCGGGGCGGCGGACGACGGGGGGCCGGTGGCCGCCGTCCGGGGTCGGGCGGCCGGTCCCGGGGCCCCGGCCCCGGGCGGGGCCCGTGGTCGGGGCGGGCCGGTCGGTGGGTCCGCCCGGTGCGCGGTAGCGGAGGGCGAGGGCCGGGCCCGCCGGGGTCAGGATGAGGTCCGGTTGCGGCATGGCCCCAGGCTCGCGGGCCCGGCCCCGACGGGTCCAACACCTGTTCGGTCGCCATTCACGCATCTGTGTTGTTGAATGCGGCGGTGGCCCTCCCGACCCCGTCCCCCGCCCCGCGCGACCTCGACCCCCGGCTGCTCCGCGCCTTCACCGCCGTCGCCGAGGAACTGCACTTCACCCGCGCCGCCGCCCGGCTCTACGTCGCCCAGCAGGCCCTCAGCCGGGACATCCGGCGCCTGGAGGGCGAACTCGGCGCCGAACTGTTCGTACGGACCACCCGGCAGGTCACCCTCAGCGCGGACGGCGAGCGGCTCCTCCCGTACGCCCGCCGGGTCCTCGCCGCCCACGAGGAGCTGACCGAGGCCTTCCGGGCCGCGCCCCGGCCCCTCCTCGTGGACCTCAACAGTCCCGGCCTCGCCCAGGAGAGCGTCCTCGCACGGGCGCGTGAACTCGTCCCGGACCACGAGCTGATGGCCCGCTACGAGAGCGGACTCACCGGAGCCGTACGGGAGATCCTCGCCGGGCGCCTCGACGCGTCCTTCGGCCGGTACGGAGGGCTCGACCCCGCGCTCAGGGCCCGGCTCGGCGTCCGGTTCATGCGGTACGAGCGGATGGCGGTGATCCTGCCCGAGGACCATCCGCTGGCCGCCTTGCCCGAGGTGCCGCTCGGCTCGCTCGCCGGGGAACGGATCTACGCGGGCGCCGGGAACGACCGCACGCCCGAGTGGACCGACCTGGCCGTCCGGCTCTTCGCCGGGCGCGGCATCGAGGTCGCCCCGCCCGCGCCGCTCGCGGTCGGCAGGGAGGAGTTCCGGCGGATCATGGCCAAGCACCGGAACCCGGTGCTCGCCGTCGTCGGCTTCCCGCCCATGCCCGACTGTGTGCTGAGGCCCCTCGTCGACCCCGTACCGCTGTCACCGGTGAGCCTGGTGTGGCGCAAGGGGGTGCGGCACCCGGGTCTCGACGCGCTGCGGACCGCCACCGTCGAGGTCGGCACCCGCGAGGGCTGGCGGACCCGCCCGGCGGACTCCTGGCTCCCGCCCGACGAACCGGGCCTCCCGCCCGCCTGACGCGGGGCCGGTCCGCCCCGGGCCGTCTGAACGGGGGCCGCCCGGCGGGGAGCGGTGTCATGCGGGGTCTGTCCGGCCCGGTGTGGCGTCATGCGGGGTCCGTCCGGTCCGGGTGTGGCGTCATGCGGGGGTCCGTCCGGTCGGGGAACGGTCTGAACCGGGGGCCGGGCCGTCGTGCGGCCTGCCCGTCCCGGCTCCCTGCCTGGGGCCAGGTCTGCCGCCCGTCCGGTCCGGGGCTCGAATCGATGTGCGGTCCGCCCAGTCTCAGTCCCAGCCCCAGCCCCAGCCCCAGCCCCAGTCCCAGCCCCAGTCCCAGTCCCAGCTCCCCGGGCCGCTGACCGGGCCTCGGCGGCTGCCTGCTCCCCGGGCGCCTTCCCGGGGCCGGACCGGTCCGGGAGCACCTGGTCCGGGGAGCACCTGGTCCGGGGGCCGTCCGATCGGGTCCGGCCGGTGTGGGGCCCGGCTGGTTCCGGCTCCTCGGCGGGCCCTTCCCGTCGGACGTATACCTTCGGCGTCCCCCCGCCCCTGCGCACGCCCGTTCCCGTCGCCTGCCCCGGGCCCCGTACCGGCGTTTCGGCTCCTCCTCGTGCGGGTGCCCGGTGCGGACCGTAACGGGCAGGAAATACCGGCGAACCCAGCCCGTCACGCGGTGCCGTCAGGCTCGGTCCCCATGGACGAGCACCCCCACGGCCCCCTCGCCGGTTTCACGGTCGGCGTCACCTCGGTGCGCCGCGCGGACGACCTCGACGCGCTGCTGCGCGGCCGGGGCGCCGCCGTCGTCCCCGGCCCGGCCCCGTGGACCGTGCCTCCCGCCGACGACACCGGACTCCGCTCCGCCACCGAGGAACTCCTCGTCCGCGCACCGGACGTCGTCGTCGCCACCACCACCGGCTTCCGGGACTGGATCGAGGCGGCCCACGGCTGGGGGCGGGGACCCGAACTCCTCGGCGTCCTGCGGCGCGCCGAACTCCTCGCCCGGAACCCCGGGGTCCTGGACGCCGTCCGGGCCGCCGGGCTCACCGGGGGCGGGGCGCCCGGCTCCCCGGCCGGACTCCTCGACCGGCTCCTCTGCCGGGGGGTGGCGGGCCGCCGCGTCCTGGTCCAGTCGCACGGGGAGCCGCCGCCCGGCCTCATGGCGGCGCTGACCGCCGCCGGGGCGGAGGCCAGCGGCGTCACCGTCCACCGCTGGACGCCCCCCGAGGACACCGGGCCGCTCGACCGGCTCCTCGACGCGGTCCTCGCCGGAACCCTCGACGCCGTCGCCTTCACCGGCGCCCCCGCCGCCGACTCGCTGCTCGCCCGCGCCGGGGCCCGGGGCTCCCGGGACGCGCTCGTCGCCGCCCTGCGCCGGGACGTCCCCGCGTTCTGCGCCGGGCCGGTGGCCGCCCTGCCGCTCCGGGCCGAGGGCATCGGCACCCAGCAGCCGGAAGGCTCCCGGCCCGGCCCGCTGGTCGAGCTGCTCTGCCGCGAACTGCCCGCCCGCGCCCGGGTCCTGCCGGTGGCCGGGCACCGGCTGGAGGTGCGGCGCCACGCCGTCCTCGTCGACGGTGCCCCCCGGCCCGTACCGCCCGCCGGGATGTCCCTCCTGAGGCTGCTGGCCCGGCGCCCCGGCTGGGTGGTGTCCCGGGCGGAGCTGCTGCGCGCGCTGCCCGGCACGGGCCGTGACGAGCACGCCGTGGAGACCGCGATGGCCCGGCTCCGGGCCGCCCTCGGCACCCCGGAACTCATCCGGACCGTGGTCAAGCGCGGCTACCGGCTGTCCGTGGACCCGGCGGCGCACCCCGACGGGTGAGGACTCCGAGTCCGCTCCCCGTACGGGCCCCGGGCGGGCCTCCCGCAGGGGACGGTCCCGCTTCCCGTACGGGGGACGGTCTCGGAAGCCCGTAAGGGGCGACTCCAGGGCCCGTACGGGACGAGACCCGGAGCCCGTAAGGGACGACCTCAGGGCCCGTACGGGGCGACCTCAGGGCCCGTACGGGGCGACCTCGGAGCCCGTACGGGACAGGCCCCGGGCTCCGTAAGGCACCGCCCCACCGCCCCCGTCCCGCGCCCCGACATCCGTTCGAGTGCGCGGTACCGTACGCGGATGATCGCCGAAGGTCTCCACATCCGGCCCGCCGTTCCCGAGGACGCGGGCGCGCTCGCCGTCGCGCTGCTGCGCAACCGGGCGTACATGAAGAACCGGGAGCCGTACCGCACCGAGGACTACTACACCCCCGAGGCGCAGGCCGAGCGCCTCGCCGACGGCGGGGTGCGGTGGTTCGCCGTGCGCGGCGAGCGCGTCGTCGGCACGGCGACCCTCTCCGGGATCGTCCTCGGCCCCCTCCGCAGCGCCTCCCTCGGCTACTGGGTCGACGAGGAACACACCGGGCGCGGTCTGGCCACCGCGCTGACGGAGGAGGCCTGCCGGGGTGCCCGCGAGGAACTGGGCCTGCACCGGATCGAGGCCGGCACCCTCCTCGACAACCACGCCTCCCAACGGGTCCTCGCCAAATGCGGTTTCGAACGCATCGGGACCGCGCCCCGCATCCTGCACATCGACGGCGCCTGGCGCGACCACCACCTCTTCCAGCGCATCCTCCACGACGACCCGCCGCCCGGAGTTCCGGCGGACCTGGCCCCGTCAGCTGATCCCGCCTGACACGAGGCCTTCCGGTGGCGTACGCTCGACGGCTGCCCAGTGCACGTCAGAAGGGGGCCTTAGGTGGCCGCGCAGGAAGCCGTGGACACGGTCGGAGACCGTGAGATCGGTGTCGAGCAGGAACATCTGGACCACGTCTACCGCCGGCTGGAGGAGAAGATCCACGAGGCGGAGTTCCTGATGAACGACGCCGCCCAGCGAGGGCAGGTCGGCACGCCCGGCGCCCTCGCCGAGCGGGACGCCCAGGTCTTCCGCGCCGGCATCCATCTCAACCGGCTCAACAACGAGTTCGAGGACTTCCTCTTCGGCCGGATCGACCTGTTGTACGGCAAGGACGGCAAGAAGGGCCCCGACGGCGCCTACACCTCGGTGGAGCCCGCCGAGGACGCCGTACGCCCCGACAACACGGCCGAGATCGGGGAGACCCTCCACATCGGCCGCATCGGAGTCCTCGACTCCGACTACGCGCCACTGGTCATCGACTGGCGCGCGCCCGCCGCCGCGCCCTTCTACCGGTCCACCCCCGTCGATCCCGGCCGGGTCGTGCGCCGCCGGGTCATCCGCTCCAAGGGCCGCCGGGTCCTCGGCGTCGAGGACGACCTGATGCGCCCCGAACTGCGGGCCACCCTCGACGGGCACGAGCTGCCGGTCATCGGCGACGGCGCCCTGATGGCCGCCCTCGGCCAGGCCCGCAGCCACACCATGCGGGACATCGTCTCCTCGATCCAGGCCGAGCAGGACCTGGTCATCCGGGCCCCCGCCGCCTCCGTCACGTACGTCGAGGGCGGCCCCGGCACCGGCAAGACCGCCGTCGCCCTGCACCGGGCCGCCTATCTGCTCTACCAGGACCGGCGGCGGTACGCGGGCGGCATCCTGATCGTCTCCCCGACCCCGCTGCTCGTCTCGTACACCGAGGGCGTCCTGCCCTCCCTCGGCGAGGAGGGCCAGGTCGCCATCCGCGCGGTCGGCTCGCTCGTCGACGGGGCCGAGGCCACCGCCTACGACGATCCGGCCGTCGCCCGGATCAAGGGCTCCTCCCGGATGCTCGCCGTCCTGCGCAAGGCCGCGCGCGGCGCCCTGGAGACCCCGCCGCCCCGCGCCCAGCCCGAGCTGGGCGAGGACGAGCCCGTCAGCACGGGCACCCCCACCCGGCTGCGGGTGGTCGCCTTCGGCCGCCGCCTGGAGCTGGAGGCCGACGACCTGCGGCGCATCCGCCACAACGTCCTCGGCGGCACCGCCCCCGTCAACCTGCTCCGCCCGCGCGCCCGCCGCCTCCTCCTCGACGCCCTGTACGCCAGGTCGGGGGCGGTCGGACGGCACAGCGACCCCGAACTCGCCGCCGAGCTGCGCTCCTCCTTCGACGAGGACGTCTCCACCGAGGACTCCTTCCTCTCCTTCCTCGACGCCTGGTGGCCGGAGCTGACCCCGCGCGGGGTCCTCGGCGCGATGGCCGACGAGCGGCGCCTCGGCCGCTGGGCCCGCCGGATCCTCAACCCCGGCGAGGTGCGGCGGCTGGCCCGCTCGCTGCGCCGCCGGGCGCTGTCCGTCCACGACGTGGCCCTCCTCGACGAGCTGGGCACCCTGCTGGGCGCCCCGGCCCGGCCGAGGAAGCGCCGGGAGTACGACCCGCTGGACCAGCTCACCGGTCTGGAGGAGCTGATGCCGGTGCGGGAGGAGACGCAGTGGGAGCGGGCCGAGCGGCTCGCGGCCGAGCGCACCGAGTACGCGCACGTGATCGTCGACGAGGCGCAGGACCTCACGCCGATGCAGTGGCGGATGGTCGGCAGGCGCGGTCGGCACGCCACCTGGACGGTCGTCGGCGACCCGGCGCAGTCCTCCTGGTCGGACCCGGACGAGGCGGCGACGGCCCGCGACGAGGCCCTCGGCTCCCGGCCGCGCCGCCGCTTCGAGCTGACCGTGAACTACCGGAACCCGGCGGAGATCGCCGAACTGGCCGCGAAGGTCCTCGCCCTGGCGATGCCGGGCAAGGAGTCGCCGCGCGCGGTCCGCTCGACGGGCGTCGAGCCCCGGTTCGTGGCGGTGCCGGAGGGGCCCGGGAAGCCGGATCTGGCCGAAATCGTTCGGTCCGAGGCGCGGCTGCTGCTTGAGCGGGTCGAGGGCACGGTCGGTGTCGTCGTCGCCATGCGGCGCCGCGAGGAGGCGGCCCGCTGGCTCGCCGAGCTGGGCGACCGTGTGGTGGCGCTGGGCTCGCTGGAGGCGAAGGGGCTGGAGTACGACGCCACGGTGGTCGTCTCGCCCGCCGAGATCGCCGACGAGTCCCCGGCCGGTCTGCGGGTGCTCTACGTGGCCCTGACCCGGGCGACGCAGCAGCTCACCGTGGTCGCGGCAGCCGGGGACATGCCGGACGCGGCGGGGGTGCCGGATCTGCTGAGGGACTAGTCCGTGTTTCGAAAGTCCCGCCCGCCTGGCCTCCGGGCAGACGGCGCCGCTTTCGAAGCACGCCCTGGCGCGGCTCTAGCAGGAATCCGGGTCGCCCCGCAGCCGTAGGGCTGATTTCCGGTCAACCTGTGGCGCTGGAATCGCGGGGCGGGGTGGTTTGTTAGCCTTGTCGTGGCACCGGCTCGATCCAAGCCCCCGGGCCCAACCTTCGTCCCCTAGAGGGACCACTTGCCGCGAGGCGAGCATGGCGGGTCGGTGCCACTTGGTGCATAGCTACGAAGTCGAGGTCCCCGCCACCACCTGGTGGCGGGGACCTCTTCTGTTTCCCGGGGCTCTCTCGTATGGTGGAAAGTAGTTTCCGAAAACAAAATGACCGCATTACCTGCTACCAGCAGGTAGGTGCGACCATCGGAGGGCGCTGCCGGGCAACCAGCCGGGGCGGCGTAGCAACGAAGCTCAGGAAAAGCAGAGGAAGTCGGCCATGGCAACGGCGCCCAGCGTCTCGTACTCGATGACGGTCCGGCTGGAGGTTCCCGCGAGCGGGACCGCGGTCTCCCAGCTCACCACGGCGGTGGAGTCGTCCGGCGGTTCCGTCACCGGCCTCGACGTGACCGCTTCCGGCCACGAGAAGCTCCGTATCGACGTCACCATCGCCGCGACCTCCACGGCCCACGCCGATCTGATCGTGCAGCAGCTGCGGGGCATCGAGGGCGTCGTCCTCGGCAAGGTCTCCGACCGTACGTTCCTGATGCACCTCGGCGGCAAGATCGAGATGGCGTCGAAGCACCCCATCCGCAACCGTGACGACCTGTCCATGATCTACACCCCGGGTGTGGCCCGGGTGTGCATGGCCATCGCCGAGAACCCCGAGGACGCCCGCCGCCTCACCATCAAGCGCAACTCCGTCGCGGTCGTCACCGACGGCTCCGCCGTCCTCGGCCTCGGCAACATCGGCCCGATGGCCGCCCTGCCCGTCATGGAGGGCAAGGCGGCCCTCTTCAAGCGCTTCGCGGGCATCGACGCCTGGCCGATCTGCCTCGACACGCAGGACACCGACGAGATCGTGGCCATCGTCAAGGCCATCGCCCCCGGCTTCGCGGGCATCAACCTGGAGGACATCTCGGCGCCCCGCTGCTTCGAGATCGAGGCCCGGCTGCGCGAGGCCCTCGACATCCCGGTCTTCCACGACGACCAGCACGGCACCGCCATCGTCGTCCTCGCCGCCCTCACCAACGCGCTCCGCGTGGTCGACAAGGGCATCGGTGACGTACGGGTCGTCATGTCCGGTGCGGGCGCCGCCGGTACGGCCATCCTGAAGCTGCTCATCGCCGCGGGCGTCAAGCACGCGGTGGTCGCCGACATCCACGGTGTGGTGCACGCGGGCCGCGAGGACCTGGTGGACGCCCCGGCCGACTCGCCGCTGCGCTGGATCGCCGACAACACCAACCCGGAGGGCGTCACCGGCACCCTCAAGCAGGCCGTGGTCGGCGCCGACGTCTTCATCGGCGTCTCCGCCCCGAACCTGCTCGACGAGACCGACGTCGCCGCGATGGCGGAGGGCGCGATCGTCTTCGCGCTCGCCAACCCGGACCCGGAGGTCGACCCGGCCGCCGCCCGCCAGACGGCCGCCGTCGTCGCCACCGGCCGCTCCGACTTCCCCAACCAGATCAACAACGTGCTGGTCTTCCCGGGTGTCTTCCGGGGTCTGCTCGACGCCCAGTCCCGCACCGTCAACACGGAGATGATGCTGGCCGCCGCCACCGCGCTGGCCGATGTCGTGACCGAGGGCGAGCTGAACCCGAACTACATCATCCCGTCGGTCTTCAACGACAAGGTCGCGGGCGCGGTCGCCGGAGCGGTCCGCAAGGCGGCGAAGGCCGCGACCGCGGCTCTCGCGGCCGAAGACCGCTGACGGCGCGTCGCGATTCGCGGAGTCGTAAACCCGCCTTTAGGGTGGCTTTTCGGCTCCGCGTCGTGTGCGCGTGGTCGACAGCACGTCACCACCACGGGGCTCTGGCGCTTTTCGTGTGACCCCCGGGGGTGCCGGATTGGCGTTCCCGCCGCTGGTGGGGGCAGGATGCGTGTTTGGGCGCGAGGGTCCGGCATCGGACCCGGGTCCGGGGACTGTCCGAGGGCCCTGGCAGCATCGGCATCGCCGAACCACCTCACGCGGCTTCCGCCGCGTGGCACGCCTCACAGGCAAGAAGAACACGGGAGTAAGAACATGAACCGCAGTGAGCTGGTGGCCGCCCTGGCCGACCGTGCCGAGGTGACCCGCAAGGACGCCGACGCCGTGCTGGCCGCTCTCGCCGAGACCGTCGGCGAGATCGTCGCCAAGGGCGACGAGAAGGTCACCATCCCCGGCTTCCTGACCTTCGAGCGCACCCACCGTGCCGCTCGCACCGCTCGCAACCCGCAGACCGGCGACCCGATCAACATCCCGGCCGGCTACAGCGTGAAGGTCTCCGCGGGCTCGAAGCTCAAGGAAGCCGCCAAGGGCAAGTAAGGCAGTCCAGAGGCGACGGAAGGGCGGCCACCCTGTCAGGGGGTGGCCGCCCTTCCGTATGCCCGCCAGGGGCCGTCTGCGGGCCGGGAGGCGTCCGCCGGTCCGGCCGCCGGGGGACGGGCCGGCCGGAACGGGCCGGAAACACGTCCGGTCCGGCCCGGTGGGACGGGTGCGCGTCCCACCGGGCCGGACCGGACGTGCGCGACCGGGCGGCCTAGACCAGCGCGCTGCCCGGCAGCTCGACCTTGGCGCCCAGCTCGACGAGCTTCTCCATGAAGTTCTCGTAGCCGCGGTTGATCAGCTCGATGCCGTGCACCCGGGAGGTGCCCTGTGCCGCGAGCGCCGCGATCAGGTACGAGAAGCCGCCGCGCAGGTCCGGGATGACCAGGTCGGCGCCCTGGAGCTTCGTCGGGCCGGACACGACCGCCGAGTGCAGGAAGTTGCGCTGCCCGAAGCGGCAGTCGGAGCCGCCCAGGCATTCGGCGTACAGCTGGATGTGCGCGCCCATCTGGTTGAGCGCGGAGGTGAAGCCGAGCCGCGACTCGTACACCGTCTCGTGGACGATGGAGAGGCCGGACGCCTGCGTCAGGGCCACGACCAGCGGCTGCTGCCAGTCCGTCTGGAAGCCGGGGTGCACGTCGGTCTCCAGGGCGATCGCGTTGAGCGAGCCGCCCGGGTGCCAGAAGCGGATGCCCTCGTCGTCGATCTCGAAGGCGCCGCCGACCTTCCGGTACGTGTTGAGGAAGGTCATCATCGAGCGCTGCTGGGCGCCGCGCACATAGATGTCCCCCTCGGTGGCCAGCGCCGCCGACGCCCAGGAGGCCGCCTCCAGGCGGTCCGGGAGCGCCCGGTGGGTGTAGCCGTCGAGCCGGTCCACACCGGTGATCCGGATGGTCCGGTCGGTGTCCAGGGAGATGATCGCGCCCATCTTCTGCAGCACGCAGATGAGGTCCTCGATCTCGGGCTCCACGGCGGCGTTCGACAGCTCGGTGACGCCCTCGGCGAGCACCGCCGTCAGCAGCACCTGCTCGGTCGAGCCGACCGAGGGGTACGGCAGCCGGATCTTGCAGCCGCGCAGCCGCTGCGGGGCCTCCAGGTACTGCCCGTCCGCCCGCTTCTCGATGGTGGCGCCGAACTGGCGCAGCACGTCGAAGTGGAAGTCGATGGGACGGCCGCCGATGTCGCAGCCGCCCAGACCCGGGATGAAGGCGTGGCCGAGGCGGTGCAGCAGCGGGCCGCAGAAGAGGATCGGGATGCGGGACGAACCGGCGTGGGCGTCGATGTCGGCGACGTTCGCGGACTCGACGTGCGTCGGGTCGAGGACGAGCTCGCCGGGCTCCTCGCCCGGACGGACCGTCACCCCGTGCAGCTGGAGCAGCCCGCGCACGACGCGGACGTCACGGATGTCGGGCACATTGCGCAGGCGGCTGGGGCCGCTGCCGAGCAGTGCGGCGACCATCGCCTTGGGCACGAGGTTCTTCGCGCCGCGAACGCGGATCTCACCCTCCAGCGGGGTTCCGCCGTGGACAAGCAGGACATCGTCTGTGCCGGTCATGAATCTCGCGTTCCGGAGTGGGGTCGGTCGGGTGGCCAGTGAAAAGGGTAAGGGTCCCGGGGACCCCGATCGGGTGCCCCGGGGGGCCTGGCAGATGTAATGAATTCGGCACAACACCCTCCGCTTCCGTGATCTTGCGGAGGGTGACCGTCCGCTTGGTCCGGCCCGTCCTCCCGGGCGGACCGCGCCGTCGCCTCTGATCTGCGGCGCCGCTCACCCGCCGGTCGTCGCGCCCGCCCTTCGGGCCGGACCGGCCCCGCGCGCGCCGAAGATGCGGGATCATGTGTCGCATGACCGAGGTGTCCTCGCTCACAGGCCGGCTGCTCGTCGCCACCCCCGCCCTCGCGGACCCGAATTTCGACCGTGCGGTGGTGCTGTTGCTCGACCACGACGACGAGGGCTCGCTCGGCGTGGCCCTCAACCGGCCCACACCGGTGACGGTCGGCGACGTCCTCGCTCCCTGGGCCGGACTCGCCGGTGAACCCGGCGTCGTCTTCCAGGGCGGCCCCGTCGCCCTGGACGCGGCGCTCGGCCTCGCCGTGATCCCCGGCGACGAGGGACCCCTGGGCTGGCGGCGGGTGTTCGGGGCGATCGGTCTGGTCGACCTGGAGACCCCGCCCGAACTCCTCGGGCCCGCCCTCGGCTCGCTGCGGATCTTCGCCGGATACGCGGGCTGGGGCCCCGGCCAGCTGGAGGCGGAGCTGGCCGACGGCGCCTGGTACGTGGTCGAGTCGGAGCCCGGGGACGTCTCCTCGCCCCGCCCCGAGACGCTCTGGCGGCAGGTGCTGCGGCGCCAGCGCGGGGAACTGGCGATGATCGCCACCTACCCCGACGACCCGTCGCTCAACTGAGGCCCCGGCTTTCAGTACCCTTGGCGGTTATGAGCACTCTCGAGCCCGAGCGCGGGGCAGGTACGGGAACCCTCGTCGAGCCGACGCCGCAGGTGTCCCACGGTGACGGCGACCACGAGCGCTACGCCCATTACGTCCAGAAGGACAAGATCATGGCGAGCGCCCTCGACGGCACGCCCGTCGTGGCGCTGTGCGGGAAGGTCTGGGTGCCGGGGCGCGACCCCAAGAAGTACCCGGTCTGCCCCATGTGCAAGGAGATCTACGAATCCATGGGCGCGGGCGGCGGCGACAAGGACAAGGGCAAGGGCGGCAAGGACAAGTAGCGGCGTCCTTCCTTCCGGCACGTCGGGACGGCCCCCGGCGCGCGCACTCCGGTGCGTGCGCCGGGGGCCGTCCCGCGTTTTCCGGGGTGCCGGAGGGTATCGGGGGCCGTTCCGCGTCTTCCGGGGGTGCCGGAGGGCGTCGGGGGCCGGTCCGGGTCTTCTCCCGCGGCCCTCCGGGGCTTTCCGGAGTCTCCAACGGGGATCTCCCGGAGTCTCCCCGGGATCTCCCGGAGATTCCCGGGCGGTCGTCCCGGGCTGCCGGGCGGGTCCACGCGCCCTGTGCCGGGGGGAATTTCCACCCTTCCCGGGCCCTTTCGGGCGTTGCGCAGGGTGCTTTCGCCGGTCACGGAGTGGTTGAGGTGGTCGAGACCTCTTGTCGGGCCGCCTGAGGCGCGCCTAACCTCACGCGTGTTGTGCAGAACGAAACGCACATTGCACATGCTGCAACGCACGCCTCCGGAGGGGATCCGTCATGAAGCTTCCTGCCCGCGTCACCGCCCCGGCCGCCGCACTCCTGCTGGCCGGTCTCACCGCCACCGCCTGCGCACCGGGGACCTCCGACGGCAAGGCCACGACGGACGAGAAGACCGGCACCCTGCGCGTCTGGCTCTTCCAGGAGGTGAGCAACAAGCCCAAGGAGCAGGTCGTCCAGCAGGCCGTCGCCACCTTCGAGAAGCAGCACGAGGGCGCCAAGGTCGAGGTCGAGTACATCCCCGTCGAGACCCGCGCCCAGCGCGTCAAGGCCGCCTTCAACGACCCCAAGTCGGCGCCCGACCTCATCGAGTACGGCAACACCGACACCGCCGGATACGTCAAGGACGGCGGACTCGCCGACATCACCGCCGAGTTCGGCGCCTGGGGCGAGGCCAAGGACACCGACCCCACCGCGAAGCAGTCCGTCACCGTCGGCGGCAAGGTCTACGGCGCCCCACTCTTCGTCGGCGTCCGCGCCCTCTACTACCGCACCGACGTCTTCAAGGAGCTCGGCCTCACCGCCCCCAAGAGCCAGGCCGAACTCGTCAGCACCGCCAAGAAGATCCGCAAGGCCAAGCCCGAGCTGTACGGCATCGCCGTCGGCGGCGCCTACACCTACGGCGCCATGCCCTTCGTCTGGGCCGCGGGCGGCGAACTCGCCACCGCGAACGGCGACTCCTACAAGGCGGCCGTCAACAGCGAGGCCGCCGTCAAGGGCATCACCACGTACACCTCGCTCTTCGGCGACGACAACTGCCCCGCCGCCAAGTGCGCCCAGATGGGCGGCAACGCCACCGTCACCGCCTTCGCCTCCGGCAAGGCGGGCATGGCCATCGGCGGCGACTTCAGCCACGCCGCCGTCGAGGCGGGCACCGTCAAGGGCAAGTACGCCGTCGTCCCGCTGCCCGGCACCACCCCCGGCTCCATCGCCCCCGCCTTCGCGGGCGGCAACAACATCGGCGTCCTCAAGAGCACCTCGCACCGCAGCCTCGCCGTCGACCTCCTCAAGTCCCTCACCGGCAAGGAGAGCCAGGCCCGCCTCTTCGACGCCATGGGCTTCCTGCCCACCTACACCGACGTCCGGGCCGCCGCCGCCCAGCGCCAGCCCTTCGTGAAGCCCTTCATCGACACCCTCGGCGCGGGCACCAAGTTCGTCCCCGCGTCCGCCGGATGGGGCCAGATCGACGCCGGTCTCGTGCTGCCCACGATGTTCCAGGAGGTCGTCAGCGGCCGTAAGGACGTCAAGGCGGCGGCCGACGACGCCGCGAAGAAGATGGACACCGCCTTCGCTCCGGCGGGCTGAGACGCATGGCGACCCAGCTCACCGAGAAGCGGGCCGGCACCGGCCCCCGCCCCGCCCCCCGCGGCGGGGCGCGGGCCCCCCGCACCCCGCGCCGCAACAGCGCCTGGACCCCCTGGCTCTACCTCCTGCCCGCCCTCGTGGTCATCGGCGGACTCCTGGTCTACCCCGTCTACCAGCTCGGCCTGATCTCCTTCCTGGAGTACACCCAGGCCCAGGTCAGCGGCGGCGAACCCACCACCTTCAAGGGCTTCGGCAACTACACCGCCCTCTTCGGCGACCCCCAGTTCTGGCAGGTCCTCCTCGCCACGGTCGTCTTCGCCGCCGCCTGCGTCGTCACCACCCTGGCCGTCGGCTGCGCCCTCGCCGTCCTCCTCACCCGCGTCCGCGCCCTGCCCCGGCTCGTCCTGATGATGGCCGCGCTCGGCGCCTGGGCCACGCCCGCGGTCACCGGCTCCACCGTCTGGGTCTTCCTCTTCGACCCCGACTTCGGCCCCGTCAACAAGCTGCTCGGGCTCGGCGACTTCTCCTGGACGTACGGGCGCTACAGCGCCTTCGCGCTCGTCCTCATGGAAGTCGTCTGGTGCTCGTTCCCGTTCGTGATGGTCACCGTCTACGCGGGCATCCGGGCCATCCCGTCCGAGGTCCTGGAGGCCGCCTCCCTCGACGGCGCCTCCCAGTGGCGGATCTGGCGCGCGGTCATGGCGCCGATGCTCCGGCCCATCCTGGTCGTCGTCACCATCCAGTCGATCATCTGGGACTTCAAGGTCTTCACCCAGATCTACGTGATGACGAACGGCGGCGGCATCGCCGGCCAGAACCTCGTCCTCAACGTGTACGCCTACCAGAAGGCCTTCGCCTCGTCCCAGTACAGCCTGGGCTCGGCGATCGGCGTCGTCATGCTGCTGATCCTGCTGGCCGTGACGCTCGTCTACCTGCGCCTGCTGCGACGTCAGGGAGAAGAACTGTGAGCGCGTTCCGCATCAGGCGGCCCGGCAGGCTCGCCGCCGAGGCCGTCACCCTCCTCGTCGCCGCCGCCGTCGCCTTCCCGCTGTACTGGATGGTCCTCTCCGCCTTCAAACCGGCCGGAGAGATCCAGTCCACGAACCCCCGGCCGTGGACCCTGTCCCCGTCCCTCGACTCCTTCCGGCGGGTCTTCGAGCAGCAGGAGTTCGGCCGCTACTTCCTCAACTCGCTGATCGTCGCCAGCACCGTCGTCCTCGCCTCGGCGCTCATCGCCTTCCTGGCGGCGACCGCCGTCACCCGCTTCCGCTTCAAGTTCCGCACCACCCTGCTGATCATGTTCCTGGTCGCCCAGATGGTGCCGGTGGAAGCCCTCACGATCCCGCTGTTCTTCCTCATGCGGGACGCCGGACAGCTCAACACCCTCGGCTCGCTGATCCTGCCGCACATCGCCTTCTCGCTGCCCTTCGCGATCTGGATGCTGCGCGGCTTCGTCAAGGCCGTCCCCGAGGCCCTGGAGGAACAGGCCCAGATCGACGGCGCCAGCCGCAGCCGCTTCCTCTGGCAGATCCTCTTCCCGCTGGTCTTCCCCGGCCTCGTCGCCACCAGCGTCTTCTCGTTCATCTCCACCTGGAACGACTTCCTCTTCGCGAAGTCGTTCATCATCAGCGACACCTCGCAGTCGACCCTCCCCATGGCCCTCCTCGTCTTCTTCAAGCCCGACGAGAACGACTGGGGAGGCATCATGGCCGGCTCGACCGTGATGACCGTCCCGGTGCTCGTCTTCTTCGTACTCGTACAGCGCCGTCTGGTCTCCGGGCTCGGCGGCGCGGTGAAGGACTGACGCGATGACCGACCTCGCCCTGATCCCCGCCCCCCGTACCGTCGAGCACCCCGCCGACGGCCCCCGGCACCTCACCCTCGACGCCCGCACCACGCTCGACGCGGGCCCCGGCACCGAGCCCACCGCCCGCTGGCTGCGGACCGTCCTCGGCGCCGCCACCGGGCTGCCCCTCACCGACGGCGCCGGACCCGGCGCCGTCCGCCTCCGGATCAGCCCGGACGTGGCACGCGCGGACGGCCCCGAGGGCTACCGCCTCACCACCGGAGGCCCCGGAGCCGCCGTCGTCATCGAGGGCGGCGGCCCCGCCGGAGTGTTCTGGGGCGCCCAGACCCTCCGCCAGCTCCTCGGCCCGGAGGCGTACCGGAGCGCACCCGTCGGCGGCGGCGCCCGCGAACTCCCGTGCGTGACCGTCGAGGACCGCCCCCGCTTCGGCTGGCGCGGCCTCATGCTCGACGTCTCCCGGCACTTCACGCCCAAGGACGGGGTCCTGCGCTACCTCGACCTCCTCGCCGCCCACAAGCTGAACGTCTTCCACTTCCACCTCACCGACGACCAGGGCTGGCGCATCGAGATCAAGCGCCACCCCCGGCTCACCGAGGTCGGCTCCTGGCGCGCCCGCAGCAAGTGGGGCCACCGCGCCTCGCCGCTCTGGGACGACACCCCGCACGGCGGCTTCTACACCCAGGACGACATCCGCGAGATCGTCGCCTACGCCGCCGAACGGCACATCACCGTCGTCCCCGAGATCGACATCCCCGGCCACTCCCAGGCGGCCATCGCCGCCTACCCCGAACTCGGCAACACCGACGTCGTCGACACCGGGGCCCTCACCGTCTGGGACACCTGGGGCGTCAACCCCAACGTCCTCGCCCCCACCGAAGCCGTCCTGCGCTTCTACGAGGGCGTCTTCGAAGAGGTCCTCGACCTCTTCCCGGCGGCCACCTCGCCCTTCGTCCACGTCGGCGGCGACGAGTGCCCCAAGGACCAGTGGAAGGCCTCCCCGGCCGCCCAGGACCGCATCCGCGAACTCGGCCTCGCCGACGAGAACGAGCTCCAGTCCTGGTTCATCCGGCACTTCGACCGCTGGCTCACCGCCCGCGGCCGCCGCCTCATCGGCTGGGACGAGATCCTGGAGGGCGGCCTCGCCGAGGGCGCCGCCGTCTCCTCCTGGCGCGGCTACGGCGGCGGCATCGCCGCCGCGAACGCCGGGCACGACGTCGTCATGTGCCCCGAACAGCACGTCTACCTCGACTACCGGCAGGCCCCCGGCGAGGAGGAGCCCGTACCCATCGCGTACGTCCGCACCCTGGAGGACGTCTACCGTTTCGAGCCCGTCCCGCCGGGCCTCTCCCCTGAGGCCGCGGCCCACATCCTGGGAACCCAGGCCAACGTGTGGACCGAGGTCATGGAGAACCGCTCCCGCGTCGACTACCAGGTCTTCCCGCGCCTCGCCGCCTTCGCCGAGGTCGCCTGGTCCGAACTGCCCGCCCCCGAAGCCCGCGACTACCCCGCCTTCGAAGGCCGCATGACCACCCACTACCGCCGCCTGGACGCCCTCGGCGTGGACTACCGCCCGCCCGCCGGACCGTACGCCCGTCAACAGCGCCCCGGCATCATCGGCCGCCCCCGGGAAGGGACGCCCCCGAACGTGTGAGACACCCGGTGGTCCCCGTCACCCAAGAGCGGCGAACCGGAAGTTACCGTGCCTCCTCGGGGCGTCCCGGACGGAACAGTCCTTCGCGGACCCTCGCGCCGGACCGCTCCCAAGATGTGCCAGAGTTGCCACGTCCGGCCTGTGAGCACGTACGGTACGCCCACACGCAGGCGCTACGGCCGGGCACATTCGGGGACCACCGGGACACCGGGAAGGGGCAGCGGGTTGACCACGCACGCACCACAGACGGCGCAGTCCGTGACGCTGCCCGCCTCGCTCGACGAGGCCGTGGCGGCGCTCACGGCGATGCCGGCCGCCGTCCCCGTCGCCGGTGGCACCGATCTGATGGCCGCCGTCAACAAGGGCCAGCTCCGCCCCGCCGGACTCGTCGGCCTCAGCCGCATCAACGAGATCCGCGGCTGGCAGTACCAGGACGGCCACGCGCTCCTCGGCGCGGGCCTCACCCACGCCCGCATGGGCCGCCCCGACTTCGCCGCCCTGATCCCCGCCCTCGCCGCCGCCGCCCGCGCCGCAGGACCGCCCCAGATCCGCAACGCGGGCACCCTCGGCGGCAACGTCGTCACCGCCGCGCCCACCGGTGACTCGCTGCCCGTCCTCGCCGCCCTGGAGGCCGACCTCGTCGTCCTCGGGCCGCTCGGCAGCCGCGAGATCCCCGTCTCCCACCTGCTCGCGGGCCGCGACCTGCTCGCCCCCGGCGAACTCGTCGCCTTCGTCCGCGTCCCGCTGCTCCACGCCCCCCAGGTCTTCGTCAAGGCCACCGGCCGCACCGGCCCGGCCCGCGCCACCGCGTCCGTCGCCGTCGTCCTCGACCCGGCCCGGCGCGGTGTCCGCTGCGCGGTCGGCGCCGTCGCCCCGATGCCGCTGCGCCCGCTGGAGGCCGAGCGCTGGATCGCCTCGCTCGTGGACTGGGACAACGACCGGGGACTGGCCCCCGAGGCGCTCGCGGCGTTCGGCGAGTACGTCGCCGCCGCCTGCATCCCGGACCCACCGGGCGACGAGGCGTTGCCCCCGGCCGTACTGCACCTGCGGCGCACGGTCGCCGCACTCGCCCGACGGGCACTGGGGAGGGCACTGTCGTGAGCAACGAACAGCAGGGGAACCAGGGCGGGAGCCCCGGCGGCTGGGAGCCGATCCCGCAGAGCGAGGGGTACGACGGCGACGCGACGGCCTTCGTCCAGCTCCCGCCGGACTTCATGCTGGAGGGCGTCCCGCTGGAGGCCCCCGGCCACGGCTACGTACCGCCGATGATCACCCCCCTCCAGCCGCTCGCCCCGATGGCGCCGGACGGCGCGGCGGCCACCGGCGGCTGGTCGGCGCACGTGCCGGCGCAGGCGGAGCAGCCCCCCTACCCGGAGCAGGTCCCGTACTTCGACGCTTCCGGGTACGGGGGGTACGCCGAGCGGACGGCCCCCTACCCGGCGCCGCCCGGCCAGGGCGACCCGCACGCCACGGCGGAGTGGCACTTCCCGGAGACGACGGCCCCCGACCCGGGCGCCACCGGCCAGTGGACGGTGCCGGACGCGCCGCGACCGGACGAGGGGCCGGGCGGGTTCGCCGCCTCGGCCGTCCGCCCCTACGCCGAGGCCCCCGCGACCCTGCCGGGCGGCGCCCCCGCGCCGTGGGCGCTGCCGGAGGAACCGGCGCCCGCCCTCCCCGGCGACGGCGGCGCACCCGCGGCGGAGCACGCGCGGACGGCGGAGCGGGAGCACGCGCACCCGCAGCGGCCCGCACCCGGACAAGGGCCCGAGCACGGGCCGGAGCACGGGCCCGAGCGGGATTCCGGCGCGGCCCTGACCTCCGGCGTGACGCACGGGACCGGCGCGGCCCCGCAGGGCCCGGCGCCGGTGCAGGAGCGCCCGCCGGTGCCGGACGACGAGCCGACGCACCGGTCCGTCCCCCCGCAGGGGTCGGCCCCGGAGCACGGTCCCGGCGGGGCGCACGGCCCCGGTGAGGTCCACGGGCCCGGCGATCCGGTGCGGGGGAGCGACCCCGGCCGGTCGGCCGACGCCCTCCACGGGGCCGGTGAGGTCCACGAGTTGGGCGAGACCCACGCGGTCGAGCCCGTACACGCGTCCGGAGAGCCCCACGGGGCCGCCGAGACCCACGGGGCCGGTCACGCGCACGGAGCCGGGGACGCCCACGGGCCCGGCGGGAGCGCCGGAGCCGGTGAGCCGCACGGGTCCTCCGCAGCGCCCGCGCCCGCGGGCCTCCACGGGCCGTCCGCCCCTCACGAACCGGCCGGCTCGCCCGCGCCCGCCGCACCCCACGGGCCCTCCGCGGCCCACCCGTCCGACCCCGCCCCCGGTCCCGACTCCGGCCAGGGCTCCCCGTCCGGGCCCGGCTCCGAGCGGGCGGCCGAGCACGTGGAGGAGCACGCGGGCGACTCCACGGGCGACCACGGAGCGGGCGACCACGGAGCGGATGACCACGGAGCGGGTGATCCCGCAGGTGAGCACGCGGGCGGGCAGCGGCCCGAGCACGCCGGTCCGCCGGTCCCCGGGCAGCCGACCGTCCCCGGGCAGGCGACCGGTCCGGTCCTCGCCCCCGAGCCCGGGACCGACCCCGTTCCCGTGCCCGAAGCCGCCGCGGGGCCCTTCGCGTCCACCGACAGCGACGAGCACCCCCACACCTCGTACACCCTGCGGGTGAACGGCACCGACCGGCCCGTCACCGGGTCCTGGATCGGCGAGTCCCTGCTCTACGTGCTGCGCGAGCGGCTCGGCCTCGCGGGCGCCAAGGACGGCTGCTCACAGGGCGAGTGCGGCGCGTGCAACGTGCAGGTCGACGGCCGTCTCGTCGCCTCCTGCCTGGTCCCGGCGGCCACCGCGGCGGGCAGCGAGGTCCGGACGGTCGAGGGCCTCGCGTCCGACGGCGAACCCTCGGACGTGCAGCGGGCGATGGCCAAGTGCGGCTCCGTGCAGTGCGGCTTCTGCATCCCCGGCATGTGCATGACCGTGCACGACCTCCTGGAGGGCAACCACGCCCCCACCGAACTGGAGGCGCGCCAGGCCCTCGCGGGCAACCTGTGCCGCTGCTCCGGCTACCAGAACGTGCTCGCGGCCGTACAGGAGGTCGTCGCCGGACGCGAGGCGGGCGCCGCCGCCGCGCACGACGCCGACGGCCCCCGGATCCCGCACCAGATTCCCCCCACGCACGACGGAGGCATGGCGTGAGCAGCGACGCGACCACCGCCATTCCCACGCTCCCCGACCTCTCGGGCGCCCCGGCCGGGGAACCGGCCGCGCACGGACTCGGGATCTCGCTCCCGCAGGCCGAGGCCCGCGCGAAGACCGAGGGCACCTTCCCGTACGCCTCCGACCTGTGGGCCGAGGGCCTGCTCTGGGCGGCGATCCTGCGCTCCCCGCACCCGCACGCGCGCGTGCTGTCGGTCGACACCAGCGCCGCCGCCGCGATGCCGGGCGTCCGCGCCGTGGTGACCGCCGCCGACGTACCGGGCGCCGCGACCTACGGCCGCCGGGTCGCCGACCGGCCCGTCTTCGCCTCCGACCTGGTCCGCCACCACGGCGAGGCGCTCGCCGCGGTCGCCGCCGACCACCCCGACACGGCCCGGCTCGCCGCCGCCGCGATCACCGTCGAGTACGAGGTGCTCGACCCGGTGACCGACCCGGAGAAGGCCTTCGCCGCCGAACCCCTGCACCCCGACGGGAACCTGATCCGGCACATCCCGCTGCGCTTCGGCGACCCGGCGGCGGTCGGCGAGGTCGTCGTCGAGGGCCTGTACCGGATCGGCCGCCAGGACCCGGCGCCCATCGGAGCCGAGGCCGGTCTCGCCGTGCCCCGGCCCGACGGAGGCGTCGAGCTGTACACCGCGTCCACCGACCCGCACACCGACCGCGACCTGGCCGCCGCCTGCTTCGGACTGCCGCCGGAGCAGGTCAGACTGGTCGTCACCGGCGTCCCCGGCGCCACCGGCGACCGCGAGGACCCCGGCTTCCAGATCCCGCTGGGCCTGCTCGCGCTGCGCACCGGCTGCCCGGTGAAGCTCACGGCCACCCGCGAGGAGTCCTTCCTCGGCCACGCCCACCGCCACCCCACCCTGCTGCGCTACCGGCACCACGCCGACGCGGAGGGGCGCCTGGTGAAGGTCGAGGCGCAGATCCTGCTCGACGCGGGCGCCTACGCGGACTCCTCGTCCGAGTCCCTCGCGGCGGCGGTCGCCTTCGCCTGCGGCCCCTACGTCGTCCCGCACGCCTTCGTCGAGGGCTGGGCGGTCCGTACGAACAACCCGCCGTCCGGCCATGTGCGGGGCGAGGGCGCGATGCAGGTGTGCGCGGCCTACGAGGCGCAGATGGACCGGCTGGCCGCGAAACTGGGCGTCGACCCGGCCGAGCTGCGGATGCGGAACGTCATGGCGACCGGCGACATCCTGCCCACCGGACAGACCGTGACCTGCCCCGCCCCGGTGGCTGAACTCCTCTCCGCCGTACGGGAGTTCCCGCTACCGCCGCTCCCCAAGGACACCCCCGAGGGCGACTGGCTGCTGCCCGGCGGCCCGGAGGGCGCGGGCGAGCCCGGCGCGGTCCGGCGGGGCGTCGGGTACGCGCTCGGCATGGTCCACATGCTGGGCGCGGAGGGCACCGACGAGGTCTCGACGGCGACCGTACGGGTCCACGAGGGGGCGGCCACCGTCATCTGCTCGGCGGTCGACACCGGTTCGGGCTTCTCGACGCTCGCCCGGCAGATCGTGCAGGACACCCTCGGCATCGAGGAGGTCCACGTGGCACCCGTGGACACGGACCAGCCCCCGGCGGGACCGTCGGCGCACGGCCGTCACACCTGGGTGTCGGGCGGGGCGGTCGAGCGGGCCGCGAAGATGGTGCGGACCCAGCTCCTCCAGCCGCTGGCCCACCAGTTCGGCATGTCCACGGAGCTGCTCCAGATCAACGACGGCAAGATCACCTCGTACGACGGGGTCCTCTCCACGACGGTCACGGAGGCGCTGGACGGCAAGGAGCTGTGGGCGACCGCCCAGTGCCGCCCCCATCCGACCGAACCGCTGGACGAGGCGGGCCAGGGCGACGCGTTCGTGGGCCTCGCGTTCTGCGCGATCCGCGCCGTGGTCGACGTGGACATCGAACTGGGCTCGGTACGGGTCGTGGAGATGGCCGTCGCCCAGGACGTCGGCCGGATCCTCAACCCGGCCCAGCTGGCCGCCCGGATCGAGGCGGGCGTCACCCAGGGCGTCGGCGCGGCCCTCACGGAGAACCTCCGTACGGCCCGGGGTCTGGTCCGCCACCCCGACTTCACGGGCTACGCCCTCCCGACGTCCCTGGACGCCCCCGACATTCGCATCGTGAAACTGGTCGAGGAACGGGACGTCGTCGCGCCCTTCGGCGCGAAGGCGGCGAGCGCGGTCCCGGTCGTCACCTCACCCGCCGCGGTGGCCTCAGCCGTGCGCGCGGCGACGGGACGCCCGGTCAACCGCCTTCCGATCAGGCCCCAGGCGGCCGTCGCCGTGCCCAATTCGTGACCGTGCGATGTCCGTTGCTCGTGCAACCAGGAGGTGCGGACTGTCGTCGTTCCTGGCTACAGTGAACTTCTAGACTCGGCAGGAGGGCGTCCAGGCGGTCCCGGACGCCCTGCCATGGCGGTTCACGGGGGAGGAACGCGGGCATGAGGCCCTATGAGGCTGGAATGCACGGCATGAGCAGGGAAGCCGTGGTCTACAACTCGGAGACCATGACCGAGTTCAAGGCGAGCATCGACGCCCTGATCACGAAGCTCACCTCCTCGGAGGCCGACAAGGGCAAGATGAAGGCGGACCCGGTGGTGCGCGCCCAGTTCGGCGGCGGCGGCGCCGCCTGGTCCGAGGCTGCCGGGGTGTACGACGCGTACAACGCGGTGCTCAAGCAGCTGGTCGAACTCTCCGGACTGCTGCGCGACTGCCTGGAGGGCCTCGGCATCGCGGTCGTCGCGTCCAAGGACGGCTTCGAGCAGCTGGACGAGGACACCCGGTACAAGATGCTCCAGATCCATCAGCGGACCGAGGACGCCAAGCGTCAGGCCGACGTGGAGGCCGGGCGCGTGCCCGCGGGCACGGGCAGCGGGGCGACCGAGGGCGGCGGCAGCTTCAAGTAGCGCGCCGGGGACGGGACCAGAAGGACACACGGGGGAAGAGGCGAAGGATGAGGCCTGCAGAGGGCGGCGGAGGCGGGGGCACCGACTTCCGTTCGATGTCCCACCAGCAGATGCTGGCGTGGCTGGACGAGGCCAGCTCGTTCTACGTGGGGAACGCGGCCGGCCGCCTGAAAGAGGCGTCCGAGGAGATGCACCGCATCGCCGAGCAGCTCAAGAACCGCACCGGCCGGGTCGAGTGGGAGGGCGAGGCGGAGAAGGCGTTCAACGTGTGGGCCGAGAGCGTCGTCAGCTCCACCCACTCCCTGGGCACCTACGGTTCCGACGCGGCCACCTGGATGGACCACGCGGCCCAGGCCATCGCCACCGCGCAGAGCGCCACGCCCCGCTACACCTCGCACGCCTCCGCCAAGGAGAACCTGGCAGCGGCGATCAAGTACCGCAACGACCCGGACTCGGCGACCGTCGCCAACAACGCCAAGAAGTCGATGGCCGCGAGCGAGGACCTCAAGGCCATCGAGGCCAAGGAGCGCGCCAACCAGCAGGAGGCCGCCGCCGAACTGGAGAAGCTCTCCGGCGCGTACACCTGGTCCTCGTACAACATGAAGGGCCTTGAACCGCCCACGTTTCCGCCGCCGCCGGGGGATTTCGTACCGGCGCGGAACGACATGGTGGGCGGCGACTTCGTGTATGCCGGTTCCTCGGGGCGACGCGGAGGGGGCACCGGTACGGGCTCTTCCACCGGGACGTCCACAAGTCTGTACGACCAGCCGGACGGATCCCGCCCGCCTGCCGACACGAACGTCGTCCCGCCGTCGCAGGACACCACCGGGCCGACGCGGGTCGTCCGGCCCGAGGTCCGGCCCGACGTCCCCGTGGACCTGGGCATCGACAGCGTGGACACCCTGCCGAACCCGACCACCACCGGGCCCGGCCCGACGCAGACCGGACAGCCTCCGCTCACCAAGCCGGACGGCGGTACGCCTCCGCTCGTGCCCACCGGCGTGCCCCCGCTCGGTGTGAAGGGCGTTCCGGGCCCGCTGGGTCCCACCGCTCCCGTCACCGGCGGTTCCGGCTCGCGCGGCCCGCTCACCACCAACCCGGTCACCGGCGGCGCGCGCGGACTCGGCCCGCTCGGGGGCGGTCCCCGCGAGGGCATCAGCGGCGGGCGGGCCGTCCCCCAGACCACCGGCCGTCCCGCCACCGGCATTCCGCGCGGCACCGTCATCGGCGGCGAGCCGACCGGGCGCGGCGGCGCGGGCGCGGGCATGGGGCGTGGTCCCATGGGCGCGCCCGGCATGGGCGGTCCGATGGGCGGCGCGGGCGCGGGCCAGAGCGGCATCAGCGGGGGCCGCAGGCTCGCCGGGGAGACCGGCGGGGTCGTCGGCGGGAAGGCGCAGCGCGCCGGAGCGGTCGGTGGCACCGGACGTCCCTTCACGCCCGGCGGGTCCGGTCTCGTGCGCGGGAGCCAGGCGAAGCCAGGCGAGCGCGAGGAACAGAACGGAGAGCGTCCCGACTACCTGGTCGAGGACGAGGAGACCTGGCAGCAGGGCCGCCGCGTGGCGCCGCCCGTCATCGACTGATCAGCGCGAGGAAGCGGAAGCAGATGCCTACCAGCAGTGTTCGGCGGAGTCGTGCCCGGGTCACCGCCTCGGCCGCCTTGGGGATGCTGCTGGTCGGCATCGCTTCCGTCCCCGCCCACGCGGCCCGGGAACGGCAGTGGCAGCTGGACGCCATGGGGGCCGAGGAGATCTGGCAGCTCAGCACGGGCAAGGGCGTCACCGTCGCCGTCATCGACACCGGAGTGGACAGGGAGAACCCCGACCTCAAGGGTCAGGTCCTCAAAGGCAAGGACTTCTTCCCGGAGAAGTCGGGTGACGAATACACGGACTACAGCGGTCACGGCACCAGCATGGCGGGGCTCATCGCTGGCTCGGGGCAACGGGACGGTGGCGAGGGGGCGTTCGGGCTGGCGCCAGGCGCCAAGATCCTTCCGATCCGAGTTCCGGGCGGTGAGCCCAGAGGGATGAGCCGGGCGGCGGCCGATGAGCAGTTCACCAGGATCATGCCTCAGGCAATTCGGTATGCGGCCGACTCGGGGGCCAAGGTCATCAACATCTCCGTCGCGGTCGCGGCGACGTCACCGCAGCTCACCGACGCTGTGACCTACGCCCTCAGCAAAGGGTCGCTGATCTTTGCGGGTGTCGGTAACGACGCTGAGAAGGGCAACGAACTGATGTACCCGGCGGCGACCCCCGGTGTCGTCGGAGTCGGCGCCGTCGACAACAAGGCGGCGCGCATCCCGATGTCCCAGCACGGACCCCAGGTCGATCTCGTCGCCCCGGGCAAGGACACGGTCGCCGCCTGCGCCGGTGGCGGCGTCTGTACTTCCACCGGCACCAGCAACGCCACCGCCCTCGCCTCCGCCGCCGCCGCGCTGCTCTGGGCGAAGCATCCCGACTGGACCAACAACCAGGTCCTGAAGGTCATGCTGAACACGGTCGCCAAGCCCCTCAAGGGCGAGGAGCGCAGTGACTTCGTCGGTTACGGTGCCATCCGGCCGCTGCGGACGCTGAAGACGCCCGGCGACCCCGGGCCCGCCGACGTCCGGCCCATCGACGACCTCGCCGAGACCGCGACCCCCGGGCCGTCAGCCTCCGCCTCCGCACCGGGCGCACCGGCTCCCTCGGGCACCTCCCCGGCGCCCGCCCCGCAGGCCGCCGCAGCCGACGCCGGGGGCGGCGGTACTGGACTCTGGATCGGCCTCGGCATCGCCGCCGCCGTCCTGCTCGCCGGAGCCGTCGCCGTGCCCGTACTCCGCTCGCGGCGCGGCTGAGCGGCGCGGGACAGGACCCGGCCGGGGCCGGACCGGGCGGGATCGAGCCGGACCCCCGGCCCAGGTCCCGGCCTGGCTCTGACCCTGGCCCCGACCCCGACCCAGGTCCCGATCCGGGCGCCCCGGACCGGGACCGGTCCGATCAGGCCCCGTACACCGGCATCGCCGCGATCCGCCCGCCGCGGGCGATGAACACGCGGTGGGCGGCGCTCGCCATCCGGTAGGGGCCCTCGCGCTGCATCCGTACGGTGAACAGGGCCGCGTGCGTGGTCCTGTGGACCACGCGGACGGTGCTGTCGTCCCCCTCGGGCAGCCAGACCGTCGCTCCCTCCACCACCGGCGCGGTGATGCCGCCCCGGACGTCCATGACCTCCATCCACTCCGAACTCGGGATGTCGATGCCGGTCAGGGTGCGGTAGCGGTGCGCCTGGTAGCCCTCGACGGCCACGACGGAACCGCCGTCGGCGGCCGGGCTGCCCCAGCCCGGTTCCCCGTCGGCCAGGTCACCGGCGTCCTCCTTCCACAGGAGCTCGCCCCGGTCGAGCCGCCGGGCCGTCAGCAGGGGGCCGCCCAGGTACACGGCGCCGCCGCCGATCGACGGCGCCTGGCCGTGGGTGCCCTGGCCCTCGATCGTCCAGACCGTCCTGCCCGTCGCCGTGTCGAGGGACTCCACCCTGCCGTCCCTGCCGTGCACGACCAGCCGTCCACGGCCCACGGCGGCCTTCGCCGGGCCCATGGGGGAACGCGGCGACGGCATGGGGCGGGTCCAGGCGGTGGCGAGCGTCCAGGCGTCGACCGCGCGCAGTTCGTCGTCCTCGGTCACCAGGTAGACCCGGGTGCCGTCGGCGGCGAGGACGTCGCCGACACCGTCACCGGTCCGCCAGACGGGGGCGCCGGTGGCGGCGGCGTACGCGTGCAGGGCGCCCTCCTTCCCGACGCCGACGACCAGCCGGTCCGCGACCGTGACGAAACCGGTGCCGGCGGTCACGTCCGGGGCCCGCCACCGCTCCGCGCCGTCCGTGACGGAGAGGGCGAGCAGCCCGCCCGTCCCGGCCCCCACGACCAGCACGTCCCGGACGGGGAGCGGGAGCCCGCCGTCCGGCGCGGCCACGTCGAGGGGACCCCACAAGGGCTTCGGGACCTCGCCCGGCGCGGTGTCCACGGCCGAGAGGAACGCGGCCTCCGGGACCACCGCCGCCGGTGGCACGTCGAACGCCGGAGGCTTCCCCTCCCGGCCCAGCCACCACCAGGCGCCCGCCCCGCCGCCCGCGCCCAGGACCGCCACGCCCGCCGCCGCCCCGGTGAGGAAGCGGCGCCGGGACGGACCGGGGGACGGCGCGGAGGTGTCCGGCGGCGCCGTCAGCCGTCGTACGGCGGTCTCCCGCCGGGCGATGTCCTCCGCGAGCGGCCCCTCGCGCCAGGCCCGGGAGGCGCCCTTCGGCGGCGCGAACGCCTCCGCGATCCGCACCGGGTGCGGGCGGAGCGCCGGGTCCTTGGCCAGGCACGGCCCGATCAGCTCCCGGAGTTCCGGCGGCACCCCGCTCAGGTCGGGGTCGCCGTGCACCACCTCGTACTGGACCGCCGCCACGTGCCCGCCGTCGAAGGTGCGGCGCCCGCTCGCCGCGTACGCGAGGACCGCACCGAGCGAGAAGACGTCGGAGGCGGGGCCGACGCGCTGCCCCAGGACCTGCTCGGGGGCTCCGTACCCGGGGGTGACGGGGATCTGGCCGGTCGTCGTGAGGGTGAGGCCGTGTTCGGGGCGGGCGATGCCGAAGTCGATGACGCGCGGGCCCGTCGAGGTGAGCACGATGTTCGCGGGCTTGAGGTCGCGGTGGACCAGTCCGGCCGCGTGGACGTCCCGCAGGGCGAGGGCGAGCCGGGCGGCCAGCGCGCGGACCGTGGGCGCGTCCATCGGCCCGTGGGCGCGGACGGCCTCGTCGAGCGTCGGCCCGGCCAGGAACTCGGCGGCGATCCACGGCCGTCCGCCCTCGGTCTCCGCCCCGAGGACCCGTGCCACGCCCTCGCCGGTGACGGCCCGCGCCATGGCGGCCTCGCGGACGAAACGCAGGGCGAGGTGCTGGTCGTGGGCGAGTTCGGGGCGCAGGACCTTGACGGCGGCGGGCCGCCCGTCGGCGTCCCGGCCGACGTACACCTTGCCCATGCCGCCCTCCCCGAGGACACCGAGCAGACGGTACGGGCCGAGCCGGAGGGGGTCGCCGGTGGCGAGGGGCTGAGGGGTCATGGGGACTTCCGGGTCGGGACGGACGGAGGGGCGTGCGGAGGGACGGAGAGCGGGACGGGCGGACCGTGTCCGCCGACGGCCGGGGTGGCCGCTCGGGCCGCTCGGAACGGTCGGGCCGCTCGGAATCGGTCGGAATCGGCCGGGCCCGTGGGCCCGTCGACCGGTTCGACCGGTTCGCCCGTCGGGGCCGGGCGCGCCCGGGGACGTATCGAGGGCGGGGATGCGGTCACGCGTACGGCAGTGCCACCACGGAGGTCGCTCCCGCGCCGACGATCCGCCGTCCCGGGGCGTCGACGACGTACCGGGTGGCGTCCGTCGGGAAGACCCAGGCCGAGCGGCGCGTCCGCCGGTCCACCGCGCTCAGTCCGCCCCGGACCGGCGCGTACACGTACCGGGTGCCGACCACCGGGACCGTGAGCAGCTCCGGCGTGAGGGCCCGGCCGCCGGGTTCCTCCCGCCAGCGTTCCGCGCCCCGGTCGGCGCCGACGACGACGAGGCCCCGGCCCGCCTCGTTCGCGTGGACGAGGCCGCCCGACACGGCGGGGAGCCCGAAGGCGGAGCCTCCGCCGTACTCCCAGGCGACGCCGCCGTCGGAGAGCCGCAGCGCGCGCAGCCGGTCGCCGCCGAGGTACAGGTGCCGGTCGTCGGCGGCGAGCTGGCCCGGCCGGTAGGACAGGGACTCGCGGAGCGGGAGGGTCCGCCGCCACAGCCGCCGCCCGGTGCGCAGGTCCCTCGCCTGGACGTCGAAGGAGGCCAGGTCGTCGCTGTTCTTGCCGAGCACCAGCCGGTCGCCGACGATCCGGCAGAGCCAGGGGCGCACATTGCCCCACGCGTACGGCTGCCGCCAGACCTCCCGGCCGGTGCGCAGGTCGACGGCGAGCAGGTGCCAGCCGGTCTCCCTCTCCCCGGTGTCCCGGTCGCCCCGCCGGGACGCCGCGTAGAGCACGCCCCTGGACGCGGTGAGGAGTTCCGTACCGAACGGGGAGCCCTCGTACTCCTTGAGCACGATCGTCCGGGCCGCCTCCTTTCCGGTGCGGGCGGCGAGCGTGCGGACCACCAGGGCCGAGGTGCCGTCGGAGGGGTAGCCGGACGCGTAGAACAGGCCGCCGTCGGTGGT
Organism: Streptomyces sp. NPDC087215; assembly: GCF_044744885.1. Lineage (NCBI taxonomy): Bacteria > Bacillati > Actinomycetota > Actinomycetes > Kitasatosporales > Streptomycetaceae > Streptomyces > Streptomyces sp. NPDC087215. Next base: position 223,173 of record NZ_JBIUZD010000008.1, on the reverse strand, counting down.
GATCTGCCGGGGATCGCCCACCATCCGGTCCTCCCACAGCGCGCGCCCGTCCTTCAGGTCGAGCGCCCGGAAGGACACCGTCTCCGCGACGCCCACGACGCCCCCGGCGAGGAGCGGGGTGAGGCCTTCCTCGCGGTCCAGGGAGTCGCCCCGCCACAGGGTTGCGGGCGATCCGTCGGACGCGGTCGTCGCGGGGACCGCGGTGGGGCCGGTGGGGGACGGTGCGCCGCCGGAGTGGTGCGGGGTGTCCCGGGCCGTCATCCACGCCTTCAGGCCGACTCCGGCTCCGGCGACGCCGAGCAGGGTCGCGCCGCCGGTCAGGAGGAGGCGGCGGCGGGAGAGCGGGGGCGCCGCCGGTGCGGTCGCGGCGACGGCGGCGGTCGTGGGGGCCGGGAGGCGGTGCGGGGCGGGCAGCCAGACGTCGTGCGCGCGGCGGGCGATGTCGGCGAGGACCAGCGGCGGCAGGTGGTCGGCGAACTCGCCGTGGCCGTCGTGCAGCCGGTCGGCCAGGACGGCGGTGGTGGGGCGGGCCGCCGGGTCCTTGGCGAGACAGGCCGTCAGGACCGGCAGAAGGGATTCCGGTACGCCGGTGAGGTCGGGTTCGGCGTGCCGGACGCGGTACAGGAGGTCGGCGGGGGAGCCGGTGCCGAAGGGACCGTGGCCGGTCGCGGCGAAGACGAGGACGCCCGCCAGCGCGAACACGTCCCCCGCGGGCGGGTGTTCCTGTCCGCCCGCCTGCTCGGGGGACATGAACGCGGGCGTTCCGGCCGCCGTTCCGGTACGGGTGAGGTGGTCGTCGCCCGCCGCGCGGGCGATGCCGAAGTCGATGACCTTCGGTCCGTACGCGGTGACGAGGACGTTCGACGGCTTGAGGTCGCGGTGGACCACGTCCGAGGAGTGCAGTTGGGCGAGGGCCCCGGCGAGCGCGGCGCCGAGGGCGCGGACGGTCGGCTCGGGCAGGGGGCCGCCGAGCGCGACGGCGTCGTCCAGGGGCGGGCCGAGGACGTACTCGGTGGCCAGCCACGGCGTCCCGGCGAGCGGATCGGCGGCCACGACGGCCGCGCCGTGACGGGCGCCGATGATCCTGGCCGCGTCGGCTTCGAGCCGGAACCGGGCCCGGAACGCGGGGTCGGCGGCGAGCCGCGCGTGCACGGTCTTGAGCGCGACCGTACGGCCGCCGGGGGTGCGCGCCAGATAGACCGTGCCCATGCCGCCGGTGCCGAGGCGGGCGAGCAGACGGTACGAGGCGACGGCGACCGGGTCGTCGTGGGTCAGGGGCGACAGCATGGGAAGACGTCCGTCAGGTCCGGGAACGGGGGAGGGTTCATGGCCCCGCTGGGGAAAGGGGGGTCGGTGAGGTGAGGGAGGTACGGCCCTGATGGGGCCGGGAGTTCCCTTGCCGGAGGAGGTGAACGAGCCCTCTAGAGGCGGGAGTTCACTCAGTGGAGTGGTGTACGGGCCTTCCAGGGGCGGGAGTTCCGTAAGGGCGGGGGCGTGCGGCCCTTACGCGTCCGGGGGTTCGGCGGAAGGGGGGCGCTCACGGTCCTGCCGGGGACGGGAGTTCCACCGCGAGGAGCTCCGCCGACTGGCGGGCCAGCGCGGCCACCACCCGGCCCGGAAGCCAGCCCGGGGCGAGCAGGGAACCGGCCGAGTTCAGGACGGTCCCGTGGGCGGCGGGCGGGGCGAGGGCGGCGGCGGTGGCGGCGGCGGTGGGCCGGTCGGCCGGGTCGCGGGCCAGACAGGCGGAGATCACCGGCCGCAGCGCGGGCGGGAGTTCGTCCCGCTCGGGCACGGTGTGGCCGGTGGCGGCGTACGCGAGGACGGCGCCGAGCGCGAAGACGTCCCCCGGCGGGCGCGGGCGGCCCCCCGAGGACTGCTCGGGGGCCAGGGAACCCGGGTCGACGCCGGGCAGGCCGGTGCGCGGCTCGCCGTCGGCGGAGGCGGCCCGTACCGCCCCGTAGCAGGTCAGCCGGGGTCCGTCGGCGGTCAGGAGGACGGCGGAGGGGGAGACCCCGGCGTGGGTGAGGCCCTGGGCGTGCGCGGCGGCGAGGGCTTCGGCGAGAGGGGCGCCGAGGGCCCGGACGGTGGACTCGGGGAGCGGGCCGCCGTGGACGGCGAGGGCCACGGGCAGCGGCAGGGCGGGGACGTACGGGACGGCGTACCAGGGGGGTTCGCCGGGGGCGGCGGTCTCGGTGACGGGTGCGGTCCAGGGGCCGACGAGACGGCGGGCCGCATCGGCCTCGGCGGCGAACCGGGCCGGGTCGGCGCCGGGCAGCGGGGCGCTGAGGAGTACGGTCCGCTCCCCGTCCGCCGTACGGGCGATGAACCGGCGGCAGGGCGGGGCGGGTCGGGGCGGATCGAGCCGGGTGATCAGCCGGTAGGGGCCGATCCGGCGGGTGGGGTCGTGGGAGGCGGAGGCGGGCGCGGGGGAGTGGAGGGGGGAGCGGACGGGGCTGCCGGAGGCGGCTCGCGGGCCTGGCTCGCGCGGGGGCGCGCACTCCCGCCCCTCGTGTCCCGGCTCGGTCCGCTCCACCGGATCCACCGGCTCTGTCCGCTCCGTCCACTGCCTCTGCTCAGCGCGTGACCGCTCCACTGTTCCTTGTTCCCCGTTCCCCCGTCGTCCGTGCGCCCCGTGGCGACGGGGGCGGGCCGAGCCTACCGAGGAGGGGGTCGGCGGCCGTGCCCGGAGGGGGGTGCCCGGAGGGGGCCGACGGTCCCGGGTCCGGGAAAAGTCCGGGCTGTCCGGGTTGCGAAGGTGAAGTGGGTGCGCGTACCGCGTGAAGATCTTCCGGGCGGGGTGGAATCCGGGCCGCCAGTGCTCGGACGGAGTTCCCTGCGGCTACGATCGCGGTGCCTCCGCAGATGCCGAACTTGCGGGGGCGAAGCCCGAACGGGCGCGTGAGCACAGCGGTATCAGCGGGGGTGGAGCATGTCGTTCGAAGAGGAGTGGGCGTCCGTCCGGACCACGTCCACGGCCACCGTGAGTATGCGGCTCAACCAGGTCCCTCCGGAGCCGGGCGGAAGCGGCGGCGGGAACGCCGACCTCGGCGTCGACCAGGACAAGCTGGGGGCCATCGGCAGCGCCGCCTACGCCCTGCACGGACGGCTCGCCAAGGACGGGAACCACGCCCGTACGAACACCGCGGAGGCGGCGACGGGCATGTCCAGCCACGGCTTCCGCACCGGGTCCGCGATGGCGACCGTCCAGGAGACGTGGAGCTCGCAGCTGAACACGCTGCTCGACGCCTGCGCCAACATCTCCAACCACCTCGACTACAGCGCCGCCTCGCACGCGAAGGAAGAGGCGGACATCCAGGCGGCCCTCGCGGCTTCCAAGATCAACGAGTACTTCAAGTAGGCGGGGGACCTGCTGTGCTGACCTTTGACAACGTGTACCAGGCGCCGCTGGACAAGATGAAGTCCGCCGCCGACGACTGGTCCACGATGAAGGGCAAGCTCGACAAGCTCGCCGAGGACGCCCGTACGACCATGGCGGCGAAGGCCAGGGACGACTACTGGCGCGGGGTGAACGCCGAGGTCACCAAGCCGTTCGTGGACAAGACGGCGAAGGAGTTCGACGACGCGTCGAAGGCCGCCGACGGCATCCACAAGGTCCTGCTCGACGGCTACAACGCCTTCAAGAAGGCGAAGGACGACCTCAAGACGATCGTCGAGACCGACGCCCCCGCCAAGCGCTTCAGGGTCACCTCCAGCGGGAAGGTCGAGGCCGTCGAACCGCTGTCGCAGACCAAGGACCAGGGGATGCGGCACGACCCCGACTTCCGGATGATGGTCAGCCAGGAGATCGCCGACATCGAAGCGATGCAGCGGCGGATCGACGCGATCGTCGAGACCTGCGACGACGCCGACGAGTCCTGCTCCAACGCGCTCAAGGCCAACATCACCGGAGACAGGAACAACTTCAGCGCCCCGAAGTACGGCAGCCTCGACGCCGAGGAGGCGCAGCGCGCCGCCGACCTGGCCAAGAAGGGCCGGGACATCAGCCACGAGGAGCTGGTGCGGCTCAACGAGCTGCTCGCGGACAACAGCGGCTCGAAGGAGTTCTCCCGCACCTTCTACGACCACCTCGGCCCCAAGGGCGCCCTGGAGTTCTTCGGGCAGCTGTCCACGGACACGTACGAGTACTCGAAGGTCGACAAGGAGCGCCTCGCCGACGTCCAGGCGCTCCAGAAGAACCTGGGCCTCAACCTGGCGACCGCCACGCAGGGCGGCGACGGGTGGACCGACAAGTGGTCCGCGGACATGCGGAAACTGGGCACCGAGCGCATCCCGCTGGCCAAGTACGACAACAACCCGGCGTACGGGTACCAGTTGCTCGGCGGCATCATGCGCTACGGCGACTACGACAAGAAGTTCCTGGTCCCGATCGCCGAACACGTCACCCAGCTCCACGCGAAGGACCCCTACCTCTTCGCCGACAGCAAGCCCCTGGGCGGCGGCTGGCTGAAGAACCAGTACAACCCCTCGGGCGTGAACGGCTCCGGCTTCGACCCGATGATCTCGATGCTGGAGGCCCTGGGCCACAGCCCGGAGGCGGCGAAGGACTTCTTCTCGAAGGACCCGACGTCGTACAACAAGGACGGGAGCGTCGGCGGGGACCTGAACCTGGGCAAGGACAAGAAGGGTGACCCGATCACGAACTACTTGGACGTCTTCGCGACGGACAAGTACGAGTTCTTCCCGGACATCGACGGGCACCACCCGGACGACGCGAGGAAGTCCGCCGACTACATGCCCGACGCCCTCGGCCACGCCCTGGAGGCGGCGACGCTGGGCCACGCGTGGGACGACACCACGCCGGAGCTGAAGCGCGACGAGACCACGGCCGGGATCATGACGCAGGTCGTGGAGAAGTACGGCGGCGACGCCGAACTGGTCAAGAAGTGGCAGTCCCCGCTGGCGGACAGCCTCGGCAACATGGGCGCCGGGTACATCGACGACCTCAACTGGGGTCTGGACAAGAACGTCACCGACAGCGTCCACGCTCCGACGAAGGACCAGTCGGCCCACCCCTCGTTCGGCCGACAGGCCACCGTCGACTTCCTCAGCACCCTCGGTCAGCATCCCGACGCCTACGCCACGGTCTCCACGGCCGAGCGCCTCTACACCACCAGCGTCCTGGAGGCGCAGGTCGGCCCGGACGGCAAGATCGACGAGGGCCGGGCCCGGGGAGCCGTGTACACGGGTGCCACCCTCCAGGGCCTGCTGGACGAGTCCCGTGGCGCCCAGGTCGAGGCCGAGGGCATCAAGAAGCACGAGGAGTACGAGAAGGCGCAGGCGGCCAAGGCGGGCTGGGTGGAGCTGGGCGCCACGGTCGGCATCGCCGCCGGTGTGGCCTTCCTGCCCGCGACCGCCGCCGTCGGCGCGGCGGCCGTCCTCGTGCCGCTGGCCGTCGACACCGGCTCCGGGGTCATGGAGCAGCTCGCCGGACAGGTCATCGGCGACTGGTCGGACAAGTCCGTCGAGGACCACAAGGAGAAGATCGAGGACGACATCCACGACGACAAGAAGCTCATCTACACCCAGGGCCGTTTCAGCGCGGAATCTCCCATGGAGAGGTTCCTGTTCGAGCACCGCGGCCAGGTGAGCAGCGAATTCCGCCAGGACATGATCGAGTCCGTGGGCAGCGGATACCTGGGCGGCAACGCCCACGCCAGGCAGACCGGCAACGCCCCCGAGACCGGCTGATCCCCCCCGTCACCCCCACGAGGAATCCCGATGAGAAGAGTGTCCGCGTCCGTCTCGACCGTGCTGGCCTTCGGGTTGCTCCTCACCGCGTGCGGGGGCGGCGAGGAGGACCGGCAGGTCGCCCAGAAATGCGACGGCACCCTGTCGCCCGAGGCGGTCACGGCGCTCGGGTCGTTGCTGGGCACCGAGGAGTTCCGGTCGGGGGGCGTCGGTCTCGGCCGGATCACCGAGGCGCTGATCGAGGACCAGGCGACGCTGGGCAGGGGGCCGGGCCTTCCCGATCTGTGCGAGGTGACCGCCGACGGCGACGTGCGGAGCGGGGTGAAGATCGACGCGGTCCTGTACGGTCCTGGCGATCTGTACGACGACGGCACCAAGTGGCAGGCTCAGGGACGCCACCTGTACGCGATGGGCCGCGAGGCGAGCGCGGACAACAAGGACGCGCACCTTTTCGTCGGGTGCTCCAGTCCGCGTCTGAAGGGCTCCGGCAAGGAGCCCGCCCCGCTGCACGCGATGATCGAGTTCGACGACCGGGGCAAGGGCGCGTACCCCGAGAACACCCCCGCCACCCGCGAGGCGTACCTCACCGTTCTGCATTCGGTGACGCTGGCGGTCGTGAGGAAGCTGGGCTGCGAGAACGACGCGGGGCTGCCCGAGAAGCCCGTGTTCGAGGCGAAGAAGTGGCGCGGGGAACGGTAGGGGCCGCCCCCTCGCCCGCTTGGTTCAGCCCTCGGCCGCCCCCGCGCCCGGAGTGATGCCGGGCAACGGGACACCGGCGGCGCCCACGCCCAGGAGGGCGCCGGGTCTGCGTCCGGCTCGGTCGTTCATGGCCGGACCGTGGCACGGTCCGGCGTGGGTGGTGAAGGTCCCGGGACGGGACCTCGTGGAGACCGTGATCGGAATCGAACCGACGTAACTCGCTTTGCAGGCGAGCCCCTCAACCACTCGGGCACACGGTCGTGCGGTGTTCTGGGTACGACCGTAGGGCGGGGACGGGAGGGGCTCAAGAGGGGCCCGGGGTGTGCCACGGGACTGACATGCCGCTGCCACACTCCGTTCATGGACGTACGACCGACGACCGAGGGCGAACGGGACTCCTGACAGGCGCCATCAGCGGAAACACCTCTTACTCTGGGGGAATGAGCGCCCTCGAACCCCGCGACGCCGCGGACCCCGGCACCGTCGTCGACCTCCCGCCGGACCCGGCGTCCCGCGCGCCCGCGCAGGACACCGGGGGGTCCGTCCTCGACTCCGCCCACCGGGCGCTCAGCATCGGGATCGTCTCCGTCGTCCTGCTCATAGCCTTCGAGGCGACCGCGGTCGGCACCGCCATGCCCGTCGCCGCCCGCGAGCTGAACGGCGTGTCCGTCTACGCCTTCGCCTTCTCCGCGTACTTCACCACCAGCCTCTTCGCCATGGTCCTCGCCGGACAGTGGTCCGACCGGCGCGGGCCGCTCGCGCCCCTCGCCGCGGGCATCAGCGCCTTCGCCGCCGGGCTGCTGCTCTCCGGCACCGCCGGGGCCATGTGGCTGTTCATCCTCGGCCGGGCCGTGCAGGGCCTCGGCGGCGGGCTCGTCATCGTCGCGCTGTACGTGATCGTCGGCCGGGCCTACGCGGAACACCTCCGGCCCGCGATCATGGCCGCCTTCGCCGCCAGCTGGGTCGTGCCCTCCGTCGTCGGCCCCCTCGCCTCCGGCACGGTCACCGAGCACCTCGGCTGGCGCTGGGTCTTCCTCGGCATCCCCGCCCTCGTCGTCTTCCCGCTGGCCCTCGCGCTCCCCGCGATCCGCCGCACCGCCTCGGGCCCCGCCGACCCGGCCGCGCCCGTCGCCGCCTGGGACCGGCGCCGCATCGGGCTGGCGCTCGCGATCTCGGCGGGCGCCGCGCTCCTCCAGTACGCCGGCCAGGAACTGCGCTGGCTCTCCCTCCTCCCGGCCGTCGTGGGTGTCGCGCTCCTGGTGCCCGCCGTCCGGGGCCTGCTCCCGCACGGCACCTACCGGGCGGCCCGCGGCCTGCCCTCGGTGGTGCTGCTGCGTGGCATCGCCGCCGGTGCGTTCATCGCGGCCGAGTCCTTCGTACCGCTGATGCTGGTCACCCAGCGGGGTCTGAGCCCCACCCTGGCCGGTCTCTCGCTCGCCATGGGCGGCCTCACCTGGGCGCTCGGCTCCTGGATCCAGGCCCGGCCGTGGACGGAGCCGTACCGGGAGCGGCTCGTCGTCCTCGGCATGGTCCTGGTCGCGCTCGCCATCGCCACGGCGCCGAGCGTGCTGATCACGGCGGTGCCCGTCTGGGTCCTCGCGGTCGCCTGGGCGCTGGGCTGTCTCGGCATGGGCGCGGTGATCGCCTCGACGAGCGTGCTGCTCATGAAGCTGTCCGCGCCGGACGAGGTGGGCGCGAACTCGGCCGCGCTGCAGATCTCCGACGGCCTCTCCAACGTCCTGCTGCTCGCCGCGGGCGGCGCGGCCTTCGCGGCGCTCGGCGGCGGCGCGGTGGGCCACGCGGTCACGGCCGCGACGTCCACGGGCTCCCACCCGGGGGCCTTCACGGTGGTGTTCCTGCCGATGGCGGGCGTGGCGGCGGTGGGCGCCTGGGTGGCGACCCGACTCCACGGCCCGGAGACCCGCGGCTGACGTCCCGGGGACCGGAGTCCGCCCCGACATCGACACGGCCGAACGCCTGGTCATCGCCGTGGCGACCGGGGAGGCCGACGAGGTGGGGACCATCGCGGACGGTCTGCGGGAGCTGACCGGCCCCGGCCCGGCGGCCTGACCCGACCGAGCCCCCGGCACGGTGACCCGATCGGTCCTGGCCCGGTCACCATGCCGGGACCGGCCCGATCACCCGCCCGATCACCCGCCCGATCACCCGACCGGTCCCCGTCGGCCCGGCGAGCCGAGCCGACCCCGCCCGTCCCGCGCCCCCCGGCCCCGTCCCGCGCCCCCCGCCCCCGGCCGACCCCGCCCCATCCCGGTCCCGCGCCCCGATCTGCCCCCCCGGCCATAGCCGATCCGTCACGCCCCGCGAGTCGATCTCCCCCGGAGTGAGCTGAGTCGCAGCGGGGCGGTGCCCGGCCCGTTTCGTACGAGGTTCGGGTCGGGCCGCCGGTAAGGTGGCCCGGTTGTCATATCTGGACGAGCGTCGAACCCGGAGATCGTGACTACTACCACCACCACCTCCCATCACCTCTCTCCCGCCTTCCCCGGACGGGCCCCCTGGGGTACCGCCGGCAAGCTGCGTGCCTGGCAGCAGGGAGCGATGGAGAAGTACCTCCAGGAGCAGCCCCGTGACTTCCTCGCCGTCGCCACCCCCGGCGCGGGCAAGACGACCTTCGCGCTGACCCTCGCCTCATGGCTGCTGCACCACCACGTCGTGCAGCAGATCACCGTGATCGCCCCGACCGAACACCTGAAGAAGCAGTGGGCCGCCGCCGCCGCGCGGATAGGCATCAAGCTGGACCCGGAGTACAGCGCCGGACCGCTCAGCAAGGAGTACGACGGCGTCGCCCTCACCTACGCGGGTGTCGGCGTCCGCCCCATGCTCCACCGCAACCGCTGCGAGCAGCGCAAGACCCTCGTCATCCTCGACGAGATCCACCACGCCGGAGATTCCAAGTCCTGGGGCGAGGCGTGTCTGGAGGCCTTCGAGCCCGCCACCCGGCGGCTCGCCCTCACCGGCACCCCGTTCCGCTCCGACACCAACCCCATCCCCTTCGTCACCTACGAGGAGGGGAACGACGGCATCCGCAGGTCCTCGGCGGACTACACGTACGGCTACGGCAACGCCCTCGGCGACGGCGTCGTCCGCCCGGTCATCTTCCTCTCCTACAGCGGCAACATGCGCTGGCGGACCAAGGCGGGCGACGAGATCGCCGCCCGGCTCGGGGAGCCGATGACCAAGGACGCGGTCTCGCAGGCGTGGCGCACCGCGCTCGACGCCAAGGGCGACTGGATGCCGAACGTGCTGCGGGCCGCCGACCAGCGGCTCACCGAGGTCCGCAAGTCGATCCCGGACGCGGGCGGTCTCGTGATCGCCTCCGACCAGGACTCGGCCCGCTCGTACGCCAAGCTGATCCGCGAGATCACCGGGACGAAGGCGACCGTCGTCCTCTCCGACGACACCGGCGCCTCGAACCGCATCGACGAGTTCAGCGAGGACGGCTCCCGCTGGATGGTCGCGGTCCGCATGGTGTCCGAGGGCGTCGACGTGCCCCGCCTCTCCGTGGGCGTGTACGCGACGACGATCTCGACCCCGCTGTTCTTCGCGCAGGCCATCGGCCGTTTCGTGCGTTCGCGCAGGCGCGGCGAGACCGCCTCCGTCTTCCTGCCGACGATCCCCAGCCTCCTCGGCTTCGCCAACGAGATGGAGGTCGAGCGCGACCACGTCCTCGACAAGCCGAAGAAGGCGGGCGACGACGAGGACCCGTACGCCGAGTCCGAGAAGGAGATGGCGGAGGCCGAACGCCAGCAGGACGAGGACACCGGCGAACAGGACATGCTGCCCTTCGAGGCGCTGGAGTCCGACGCCGTCTTCGACCGCGTCCTCTACAACAGCGCCGAGTTCGGGATGCAGGCCCACCCCGGCAGCGCGGAGGAGCAGGACTACCTCGGCATCCCGGGCCTGCTCGAACCCGACCAGGTCCAGCTGCTGCTGCAGAAGCGGCAGGCCCGGCAGATCGCGCACAGCCGCCGGAAGCCGGACGAGGAGGCCGACCTCCTGGAGCTCCCGGCCGAACGGCGGCCGGTGGTCTCCCACAAGGAACTGCTCGAACTCCGCAAGCAGCTCAACACGATGGTCGGCGCGTACGTCCACCAGACCGGCAAGCCGCACGGGGTGATCCACACCGAGCTGCGCAGGGTCTGCGGCGGCCCGCCGAGCGCGGAGGCGACCGCCGGGCAGCTCCGGGAACGCATCAAGAAGGTCCAGGAGTGGGCCACCCGGATGCGGTGACGTTCCGGGGAGAAGACCGAGGCCCGTACGACGGCGTTCGTACGGGCCTCGGTCCGTCCCGCACGGAGAGAACCGGCGGCGGGACCCGCCTCGGAGACCGGCCCCCACGGTCGGCCTCCGGGCATCCTCCACGCTAGGGGCACGACATAGCCGGTCTTGTCCTCCAAAGTCCCGCGTACGACCGACGAAGGTCCTGAACCGTCCGTATCCGGTCGTCGGCGCCCGGATTCTGGACGAGGTCTTCCGCTCAGCGGAGCGGGTCGCTACTGTCCCGGCTCAAAAGCAATCGCCCCGTGGCAGCGCCGCCGCGGAGCGCAGCCGGTGTACCCCTTCCTGCCGGCGGCCTCTGACGTGTGTCGCCGACGGGACCGGTGACGCAACCCCGTGAGAGATCCGCCGCCACTCACTCCGAAGGAGAGGGCGTCGTGACCGCGGAGACCTCCCAGACGCTCGACCGGGGACTCAGAGTCCTCAAACTGCTCGCCGACACCGACCACGGCCTGACCGTCACCGAGTTGTCCAACCGACTCGGTGTCAACCGGACCGTGGTCTACCGTCTGCTCGCCACCCTCGAACAGCACGCCCTCGTCCGCCGCGACCTCGGTGGACGCGCCCGCGTCGGCCTCGGTGTGCTGCGGCTCGGCCGCCAGGTCCACCCGCTGGTGCGGGAGGCGGCGCTGCCCGCGCTGCGCTCGCTCGCCGAGGACATAGGAGCGACCGCCCACCTGACCCTCGTCGACGGGGCGGAGGCGCTCGCCGTCGCGGTCGTCGAACCGACCTGGACCGACTACCACGTCGCCTACCGGGCCGGATTCCGTCACCCCCTCGACCGGGGCGCGGCGGGCCGGGCGATCCTCGCCGCCCGGCAGGGCGGTCTGACCGAACAGGGCTTCACCCTGACCCACGGCGAACTGGAGGCGGGCGCGAGCGGCGCCGCCGCCCCGCTGGTGGGCGTGACGGGCGTCGAGGGAAGCGTCGGCGTGGTGATGCTCGCGGACGCCGTACCGGAACGCGTCGGCCCCCGCGTGGTGGACGCGGCCCGCGAGGTCGCCGACGCCCTGCGCTAGGGCGCGCGGCGGAGGGAGGGGTTCTTCCGTACGTTCCCGGGCCCACCCGGCCCGGCTCACGCGAAGCGAGCCCCCCGGCCGCCCCGCCCCCGTACAGGCCCCACCCGCCCCGGCCCTTCCCCGGGAGGGCCGGGCCGGGGCCCCGCGCCCGCAGGCCCCGAGCCCCGGGCGCGGGCCCGACCGGGCCGGTCCCCACGGCTTCCACGGGGCCGCGCGCCGGGCCGTCGCGCGCCCCTCCCGTTCCGCCCCGGCGCCCCGGACCGGCAGCCGCCCGCAGGACCGCCCGCCGCCGGACCCCCGAGGGGCGGCCCCGTCACCCTCCGCGCCCCAGTAGATTGGGTGCGTGTTCTCCAGCCTCTCGCGTCCCCGTGCCCTCGCGGTCTGCGCCGTGCCCGTCCTCGCGCTCTTCGCCGTCGTCGGACTCGCCCCGCTGCCGTACGCGATCGCACAGCCCGGCACCACCGCCGACGTGCTCGGCGAGAACAAGGGGAAGGAGATCATCACGATCACCGGCGCCCCGGTCCGGGAGACCCGGGGCCAGCTGCGGATGACGACGATCCTCGCCACCGGGCCGTCCGCGGACATCCGGTTCGGGGACGTGGCCGACGCCTGGTTCCGCACCGACCGGGCCGTCCTGCCGCGCGCGTCCGTCTACCCGCCGGGGAAGTCCGACGCCGAGATCGAGAAGCGGAACCTCGGGCAGATGAAGCAGTCGCAGGACGCGGCGGCCCTCGCCGCCCTGGGGTACCTGAAGAAGGACCCCGAGAAGGTCGAGGTGACCCTGAGCCTCGCCGATGTCGGCGGGCCCAGTGCCGGACTGCTGTTCTCCCTCGGCATCGTCGACAAGCTCGACGGCGACGGCGACGGCGGCGACCTCACCGGCGGCCGGACCGTCGCCGGTACGGGCACCATCGACCCGGACGGCACGGTCGGCGCCGTCGGCGGGGTCTCCCTCAAGACCCAGGCCGCCGCCCGGGACGGGGCCACCGTCTTCCTCGTGCCGAAGGCCGAGTGCGGCGACGCCCGCGCCGAGCGGCCGGAGGGCCTGCGGCTGGTGCCGGTCACCGCGCTCAGCGACGCGGTGGCGTCCCTCCGGGCCCTGGAACAGGGGCAGGAGTCGAAGGTCCCGTCCTGCTGACCGGCACCGTGCCGCCGTCGCGGGACGCCCGTCCCGGCGGCGACGGGTCCGGCAGGGTTTCCGCCCCGGTCTCCGGCCGTGCCTCCGGCCGTGCCTCCGGCCGTACGTCCATCCCCCGCCAGGCGGGGAAGACCAGCGGCGCCAGGGTGGCCAGGAAGTACAGCCCGCCGATCCCGAGCAGCGTCGTCGTCAGACCGATCCGCTCGACCAGCAGGCCCGCGGCCAGACCGCCCAGCGGGGTGGTGAGCAGCACACCCGCGGTGCTCGCCCCGACGACCCGGCTGCGCAGCCGGTCGGGGACCTGCTCGTACATCACCGTGGTCAGGATCGGATTGAGGAAACCGACGCCGAAGCCCGACGCGGCGACCGTCACCAGGAGCGGCGCGGTGGTGTCGGTGAGCGCCGCCACCAGGTACGGCGGGGCGCCGCCGACCAGGAAGCCCGCCGTGAACACCGCCCGGCGCGGCAGACGTTCGCCGACCGCCCCGTAGAGCAGCGCACCGGCGAGGGCGCAGCCGCCGAAGACGGCGACGATCAGGCCCTGCGCGGCCGGGCCGCCGAGCTGCTCCCGGGCGTGGACCGGCAGGAGGACCGAACTCCAGCTCTGGTTCAGGCCGTTGGTGACCATCACCATGATCATGATGCCGAACAGCAGCCGGTTGCGGAACAGATGGGCGTATCCCTCGCGCAGGTCGGCGCGGTAGCGGGCGGGGGAGAGCCGGGGGCCGTCCCGTACCGGCTCGGCCGCCGGGACCCCGCGCAGTCCCACCACGACCAGCAGCGCGGAGAGCGCGAAGGTGGCCGCGTCGAGGACCAGGACCGTGTCGGCGCCGAGGGCGGCGACGAGGAGCCCGGCGACGGCCGCGCCGGTCATCCGGGCGCCGCGCGACACCGCGTCGTAGAGGCTGGCGACCCGGGGGAGCGAGGTCCCGGCGCGGGCGGCGAGATCGGGCACGAGGACGTGCCGGGCGGTCTCGCCGGGTGCGTGGAACAGGCCGGTGACCGCCATCAGGGCGCACAGCATCCAGAACTCCAGGACGCCCGTGTGGTGCAGCAGCGGGATCGCGGCGAGCGCGAGCGCGCACACCAGGTCGGAGGTGATGCTGACGCGGCGGCGGCCGATCCGGTCGATGACCGGGCCGCCCGCGAGGGTGGCGAGCAGGACGGGCAGGGCCGCGCAGAAGGCGACGAACCCGGCCTTGCCGGGGCTCCCCGTGGTGTCGAGCGCGAACCACGGGACGCCGATGAGGGTGAGTGAATTACCCGTGATGGAGACGGCGTTGGCGCCGAGGACGGTCAGCAGGGGAGCCCGGTCGCCCTTCGCCGTACGGACTCCGCCCTCCGCCGTGTCCGCCGGTTCCTCCGTGTGTCCCCCCGGAGCGCTCATGCTGCCAGGCGTATGGAGTGGTGGGCGGGGGTGGCCAGGCGCAGGCCCAGCTCGACCAGGGTCCAGCCGAGCCGGACGCGCAGGGCGGGGGCGGTGGCGGTGGCCGGGAGGGAGCCGGGGCGGCCGTGGCCGTCGGCGGTCTTCCGGTGGAGCTCGGCGGCGGTCAGGGCGTGCAGCTGGAAGTGGATGTCGGAGTGCATGGCTCCGTGGTTCCTTTCCTCGGTTCGCGTGCTGTGGGTACGGGTTCCGTGGGTGCGGGTGCCGTCGGGGCGCCCGCCGTCACTCCTCGTGCTGCGGGAACGCGTGCAGATGCATCCGTACGCGCGCGGCGCCGGGCGCGTCGGTGTCGGCGGCGGCGCGGTACTGGTCGATCAACTCGTGCAGCTTCGCGCTCAGTTCGCGCAGCCGGTCGGGCGGCAGGTGCAGGGTGAAGTCGCTCATGTCGGCGGCGCCGTACCAGGACTCGTCCCAGGTGTGGCGGGTCGCGAACCAGGTCGAGAGCTCCTGGGTGTGGATGGTGGCGACCTCGTGCATGACGACGTCGAGCGCGCCCTGCACCTCGGGGTCGGGGTTCTTGTACAGCTCCTCGTCGAAGCTGGTCCCCTGGTGGGCGGCCTTCCACCAGCGCTCCCGGCCCTTGCCGCGCGTCGGGTCGTCCTCGACGAAGCCGTGCGCGGCGAGCTGGCGCAGGTGGTAGCTGGTGGCGCCGCTGGACTCGCCGAGCCGCTCGGCGAGTTGGGAGGCGGTGGCGGGGCCGTAGTGGCGCAGCGCGCGCAGCAGCTGGATGCGCAGGGGGTGGGCGATCCCGCGCAGGGAGCGGGGGTCGAGCGAGCGGCTGACGAATTCCTCGGGCTCGGGCATGGCCTCAGCGTAGAGTTGCAAAGAAGTCGTTGCAAGGGTTTTTTGCAACGACTTCTTTGCAAGGCTCTTCCGGCGCCCCTCGCCCGCGCGGGTACGCGCGCCTGCCGCCCGCCCGGGGGCCGGCCGCCCGCCCGGGGGCCGGCCGCCCGCCCGGGGGCTAGCCGCCCGCCCGGGGGCGAGCGGCCCGCGCCGGGGGGTCCGTCGTCCCCCGGCGCCCCTACTCCCGCGCCGCCTGCTCCACCAGCGGGATGATCCGCAGCGGCACCGGGTTCTCCATCACGATCGCCGTGGACGCCCGGACGATCCCCTCGAACGCCACCACCTTGTCGATCACCCGCTGGAGGTCCGCGTTGGAGCGGGCGACCAGCCGGCAGAGCATGTCGCCGTGGCCCGTGGTCGTGTGCAGCTCCAGCACCTCCGGGACCGTCGCCAGATGCTCCCGGACGTCCGCGCCCTGCCCCTGCTTGATCTCCAGGGTGGCGAACGCCGTCACCGGATAGCCGAGCGCCGCCGGGTCCACCTGGGGCCCGAACCCCCTGATCACCCCGCTGGCCCGGAGCCGGTCGAGCCGCGCCTGCGCCGTGCCCCGGGCCACTCCGAGGCGCCGGGACGCCTCCAGGACGCCGATGCGCGGCTCGCGCGCCAGGAGCACGATCAGCCTGCCGTCCAGATGATCGATCGCCACAGCGGTCTCCCCATGGTCAGGATGTACAAGTCGTCCGGCCATACTCGTCGTTCCCTGTACAGGATGACCAGAGGAACAGCAAACTCTTGCGCACCTTGCCGGGCAGCGGGACATTGCTCGTATGACTGAGACCATCGAGCACACCCCCTCCACGGCGCGGCAGGCCGATCCCTTCCCCGTGAAGGGAATGGACGCGGTCGTCTTCGCCGTCGGCAACGCCAAGCAGGCCGCCCACTACTACTCCACGGCCTTCGGCATGAAGCTCGTCGCCTACTCCGGACCGGAGAGCGGCAGCCGGGAGACCGCCAGCTACGTCCTCACCAACGGCTCCGCCCGTTTCGTGTTCACCTCCGTCATCAAGGTCTCCACCGACCACGGCCGCTTCCTCGCCGACCACGTCGCCGAGCACGGCGACGGCGTCGTCGACCTGGCCATCGAGGTGCCGGACGCGCGCGCCGCGTACGCCTA
Source organism: Streptomyces sp. NPDC087215 (assembly GCF_044744885.1). NCBI lineage: Bacteria > Bacillati > Actinomycetota > Actinomycetes > Kitasatosporales > Streptomycetaceae > Streptomyces > Streptomyces sp. NPDC087215. The sequence continues at coordinate 206,911 of NZ_JBIUZD010000008.1, read as the reverse complement.
CGCCGTCGAGCACGGCGCCACCGGCCTCGTCGAGCCCCACGAGGTGAAGGACGAGCACGGCACCGTCGTCCTCGCCGCCATCGCCACCTACGGCACGACCCGCCACACCCTCGTCGAGCGCTCCGGCTACGACGGCCCGTACCTCCCGGGCTACGTCCCCGCCGCCCCGATCGTCGAGCCCCCGGCCAAGCGCCTCTTCCAGGCCATCGACCACTGCGTGGGCAACGTCGAGCTCGGCCGGATGAACGAGTGGGTCGGCTTCTACAACAAGGTCATGGGCTTCACGAACATGAAGGAGTTCGTGGGCGACGACATCGCGACCGAGTACTCGGCCCTGATGTCCAAGGTCGTCGCGGACGGCACCCTCAAGGTGAAGTTCCCGATCAACGAGCCCGCGATCGCGAAGAAGAAGTCGCAGATCGACGAGTACCTGGAGTTCTACGGCGGCGCGGGCGTCCAGCACATCGCCCTCGCCACCAACGACATCGTGGCCTCCGTGCGCGCGATGCGGGCCGCGGGCGTCACCTTCCTCGACACCCCCGACTCGTACTACGACACCCTCGGCGAGTGGGCCGGGGAGACCCGGGTGCCGGTCGAGACCCTGCGCGAGCTGAAGATCCTCGTCGACCGCGACGAGGACGGCTACCTGCTGCAGATCTTCACCAAGCCGGTGCAGGACCGCCCGACCGTCTTCTTCGAGATGATCGAGCGCCACGGCTCCATGGGCTTCGGCAAGGGCAACTTCAAGGCCCTGTTCGAGGCGATCGAGCGCGAGCAGGAGAAGCGCGGCAACCTGTAGTCCAGACCGGACGCGGACGCGGACGCGGACGCGGACATGGACGCGGGCGCGGACATGGACGCGGGCGCGGGGCCGGGGTGGGGTCCGGGGCACACTCCCCGGACCCCACCCCGGCATCCCTTACGGAGACCCCGTCCCGGGCCCTTGAGGGACTTCGCCCGGGGCCGTACGGAGACCCCACCCGGGTCCGTACGGCCCCTGCCACGCGTCCGTACGGGGCACGCCCACGCGCGCGTACGTCGGCCGAACCGGCCCGTACCCGTACCCGCGCGACGCGGTCGGCCGCCCGCGCTATCCCCGCCCGCCCGGCCGCTCGCCGGAGTTCCCGGACGGGCTCCCGGCGGGCTTCTCCGTCCGCTCCGTCCGCTCGGGCTTCTCCGTCCGTTCGGGCTTCTCCGCGCGCTCCGGCGCCCGCTCCGTCGGCTTGCCCGAAGGGGCTCCCGTGCCGCGGCCCGTGCCCGAGCCCCTTCCCGGGGCCGCCTCCGGCGACGCGGACGAGGACCGCCCGGCACCCGAGGGCTTCTCCGGCCGCGTCCCCCTACCGGGAGACGAACCCGTCCCCGTACCCGAGGACGAATCCGTACCGCGCGACCTCACCGGTTCCCTCGGGCGGAGTTCGCGGGGGAGTTCGTCGGAGGGCTCGCCCAGCTCCGTGAGCGCCTCCGCCGCCCTCGGGGCCAGCAGCGGCGAGAACGCCGGGTTGATCCGCAGCGCCTCCGCCAGATGACGGCGGGCCTGTCCCTCCAGACCCAGGGCCCGCTCGATCTCACCCCGGTGGTACGCGAACAGCGCGCTCCGCAGCCCCTCCTCGGTGGCCAGCTTCGCGTACCCCAGGGCCTCCTGGGTCTGCCCCGACCGGAAGAGCGCCCACGCCATCGCGTCCGTCGCCCGCAGCGAGCGGTGCCCGCGCGCCCACTCCGCCCGCATCCGCGCCGCCGCCGCCACCGGGTCGCCGTGGTCCGCTTCGAGCAGCACCAGCGACACCTCGGCCGACGGCGGAGCGCTCGTCCGCAGCCGCTCGTACAGGGCCCGCGCGTCCCCGTCGAGACCGAGCGCCTCGTGCAGTTCGCCCGCGTCGAGGAGGTACTCCGGCAGCGGCAGCCGGGCCAGCGCCACCCGCCAGTCGCGCAGCGCCTCGTCCCCGCGCCCCAGCGCCGCCAGCGCCCGCGCCCGGCCCGCCAGCGCGGGGGCGTGGTCCGGTACGAGCCGCAGCGCCGCCCCGTACCGCTCCACCGCCTCCTCCGGCTCGCCCCGCTCCCACGCCAGATCGCCCAGCCGGACCAGCGCCGGAGTCTTCTCGGCGTCGGTCCGCGCGAGCGCCGCCGCGGCCAGCGCCGCCGCGTCGGCGTCCTCCCGCCAGCCCCGGTCGCGGTAGTTCTGCGCGGCGAGCCCGCGCACCATCGCGCCCGAGTGCAGCCCCTCCAGGCTCTCCACGGCCTTCCGGGCGGCCTTGTGGTCCCCCAGGCCGTTGTACGCGTCGATCAGGACCGGGTAGACGGGCCACCGCTTCGGGTCCGCCTTCCGGACCCGCTCGCCCCACTCCTTCGCCGCCCGCCAGTCGCCCCGCGCCCCCGCGAGCGCCCCGAGCCCCAGCTGCGCGTCCAGATTGCCGCTCGTGGCGGGCCGTTCGGCGAGCGAGCGGCGCAGCGCCCGATCGGCCCGCGGATAGTCCCGTACGTCCCCCAGCCGGGTGCCCCGTTCCGTGTACGCCGCGCCGAGCCGGGCCCAGGAGGAGTCGTCGTCGGGGTGGTCGCGCAGCCACTTCTCCCGGTCGGAGATCAGCGCGGCGAGGTCGGGGAGCGAGGCGGGGGCGCCCGCGTGGGCCGCGATGGCCGCCCGCTCCGCCGGTCCCGGCGGGGGCGGCGGGTCCTGACCGAGGAGTTCGGGGACGTACAGCAGGGCCGTCGCCGCGAGCACCGCGCCCGCCCCGGCCACCAGGACCGTCCTCGACACGTTCTGGGTCTTCATGGCGCTCACTGTGAACCCGCCGCGGCTGTATGAAGAGCACACGATGCGCCCGCTCCGGCGGGTTCACACCGATGGCCCCGGGTGCCACGCTGGAGACATGGACGATCTTCAGCAGGACGACCTCCGCTCGCGGCTCCACGAGCGCCTGCGCGCCGGGCTGCCCGAGGGAGCGGTGCTCACCGACCCGGACGTCATGGCCTCCTACTCCCGCGACATGGCGAGCTTCTGCGCCGCCGGAGCCCCCGCGGCCGTGGTGCTCCCGCGCACGGTCGAGCAGGTGCGGCACGTCATGCGCACCGCGACCGGACTCCGGGTGCCGGTCGTCCCCCAGGGGGCCCGTACCGGTCTGTCCGGCGGCGCCAACGCCACCGAAGGCTGCATCGTGCTCTCCCTGGTCAGGATGGACCGCATCCTGGAGATCAGTCCGGTCGACCGGATCGCCGTCGTCGAGCCGGGTGTCGTCAACGCGGTCCTCTCACGGGCCGTCGCCGAGCACGGCCTGTACTACCCGCCGGACCCCTCCAGCTGGGAGACCTGCACCATCGGCGGGAACATCGGCACCGCCTCCGGCGGCCTGTGCTGCGTGAAGTACGGGGTGACCGCCGAGTACGTCCTCGGGCTCGACGTGGTGCTGGCCGACGGGCGGCTCCTGACCACCGGGCGGCGCACCGCCAAGGGGGTCGCGGGCTATGACCTGACCAGGCTCTTCGTCGGTTCGGAGGGCAGCCTCGGGATCGTCGTCGGGGCCGTGCTGGCGCTCCGGCCGCAGCCGCCCGTCCAGCTGGCGCTCGCCGCCGAGTTCCCCTCGGCCGCCGCCGCCTGCGAGGCCGTCTGCGCGATCATGGAGCGCGGTCACACCCCGTCGCTCCTCGAACTCATGGACGGCACCACGGTCCGGGCGGTCAACGCGATGGCGCGGATGGGGCTGCCCGACAGCACGGAGGCGCTGCTCCTGTGCGCCTTCGACACTCCGGACCCGGCCGCCGATCTGGCCGCCGTGGGGGAGCTGTGCACGGCGGCGGGCGCCACCGAGGTCGTCCCGGCGGCGGACGCGGCCGAGTCCGAACTCCTCCTCCAGGCCCGCAGGCTCTCCCTCACGGCCCTGGAGACGATCAAGTCCGCGACGATGATCGACGACGTGTGCGTGCCCCGCACCCGGCTCGCCGAGATGCTCGCCGGGACGGCGGCGGTCGCGGAGAAGTACGGCCTGACCATCGGTGTCTGCGCGCACGCGGGCGACGGCAACACGCATCCCGTGGTCTGCTTCGACCACACCGACGAGGACGAGTCGCGGCGGGCCCGCGAGTCCTTCGACGAGATCATGGCGCTCGGGCTCGCGCTCGGCGGCACGATCACCGGCGAGCACGGCGTGGGCGTCCTCAAGAAGGAGTGGCTGGCGCGCGAACTGGGCCCGGTCGGCCTGGAGCTCCAGCGGGGCATCAAGGCGACCTTCGACCCGCTGGGACTGCTCAACCCCGGAAAGCTGTTCTGAGCCCGCTCCCGAGTCCCGTAGGGGGATGACGGCTCGCCGTCCCGGATTCCGTACGGGGACGGCGGCTCGCCGTCCCGCGTCCCCCCTACGGGGGTCACAGCTCGCCGTCCTGCGACTCGTCCGACGGCCACGGGTCGCGCAGCCACAGCTCGTCGGCGATCACGGTGGCGGAGAGCAGCTCGGCGAGCCCCTCGTCGATGCCGAGGTGCTCCGACTCGGTGCCCGGCGGCACCGCGCGCAGGGTCCGCTCCAGCCAGGCGGACACCTGCGCGGACGGGGCCTCCAGGAGGGCGTCGCCGTCGGGGGAGGAGAGCGCCATCAGGACGACGCCCCGCCCGTCGACCTTGGTCGGCCAGATGCGGACGTCGCCGTGCCCGCAGGCCCGGAAGACGCCCTCGACGAGCAGTTCGCGGGCGAAGGTCCAGTTGACCGGGTGTTCCGTGCCGATGTGGAAGGTGATGTGGACGGCGTACGGGTCGTCGGTGCGGTAGGCCAGCCGGGCGGGCACCGGGACGGCCCGCTCGGGGGAGAGGACCAGCTTCAGCTCCAGCTCGCGCTCGACGGTGGTGTGGTGGGTGTTCTGCATGGTCGTGCTCCCTCGCGTGGACCGGCCCCGGACGGGCCTTCACCAGGAGAGAGCGGGGTGAGCGCGCTTCATTACGCGACTTCGGGAAGTTTTTTCCGAGAAGTTTTCCCCGCGTCCCGCCGGGCCTCTTCCCAGCCCCTCGCCCCGCGTCCTGCCGGGCTCCCGCGCAGCCTCTTGCCGGGCCCCCGTCCTGCCCCTGACCGGGCCCCCGTCCTGACCCTGACCGGGCCCCCGTCCTGACCCTGACCGGGCTCCCGAGCCGACCCCGACCGGGGGCTTCCCCGGCTCCTTTTCCGGCCTTCCGTACGGCCCTGGTCCGGCCCCCGGCCCGACCTCCGCCACGGCCCCGACCGGCACGAGACCGTGGCGCGGCTCCGGTCCGACCTCCGGTCCACCCCTGACCGATCCCCTGACCGACCCCGACCCGATCCCTGATCCGTTCCCGCCCGTCCCCGATGCGTCCCCGATACGACCCCGGTCACGGTCCCACCCGCCCCATGTGCCGCCCCGAACATCACGCTGAGTGACCGATTCCGGGGTCCGTCCCCCCGAAGGCGGCCTTTCTCGCGGGCTCCTTGTTCCCCGGGGGGCGTTCTTCGTTACTGTCCTCCTTGGGCGCGGCACGCCCGGCACGCGGCCGCGCGGACCAAAGGCGTTGTGACTGAACGGAGTCGGGGCAGTGGCTACTCCTCCTGGAGGCGGCGGCGAGGTACCGCAGGCGGGGTACTACCCGGACCCGTCCATTCCCGGGTACATCCGGTACTGGAGCGGGGGCGCCTGGGTGCCCGGCACGAGCCGCCCCGCGCCCGGGGACGGCGAGGCCCCGCCGCACCCGCCCGCCGGTGCGGCCCCGGCCGGTCCGGTCCTGGCGTCGGGCCCGGCCGTCACCCCGGTCGCGGCCGGACGACCGGAGCCCGTCGCGCCCGCCGCGACGGCACCGACGGCACCGACGAGGGACCGGAATCCGGCCCCCGAACCGGCCTGGAACCCCGCCCCCGCCGAGCGGGGCACCCCGCTCCCGCCCCAGCTCCCCGCGCACGGCCAGGGCCCGGCCGCCCAGCCCCCCGGGCCCGACCGGCCCTCCGCCGCCGCCCCGCCCCGGCTCCCCGCCCAGATCCCCGTCCCCGCCCGGCAGCGGCCCGTCCCGGCCCCCGCCCCCGTGCCCGCCGTGGAGGAGACCGGCCCCGTCTTCCTCGACGAGGACCCCGAGCCCTACCCCGGGCCCGCCCCGGCCTGGCAGGCGGACTCCTCCCGGCAGACCGGCTTCGGCGGCGACCGGGACCAGCGGGTCTCCTGGGGCGCGCCCCGGCCCGCCACGGCCGACCCCAGGACCCCGGCGGACTGGCCGGTCGCGGGCGGCGGCGAGCCCGTGGCCCCCGCGCCCGTGGCGGACCCGAGGACCCCCGGGGGCGCCTCCCGGCTCGGCGGGATGCCCGTCACCCCGGCCCCGACGCCCGCCCCCGTACATCCCGGCCCGGCCCCCGGCCCGCAGGCCTCCACCCCCGTTCCGCAGGGCTCGGCCCCCGTGCCGGTGCCCTCGGCGGCCCCGCCCCGGCAGACGGCCGCCCCGGCCCCCGCCCCCGTACCGCCGAACCCGGCGCCCGCGTCCGCGCACCCCGGTCCTCCGGCCGTGCCGCAGCAGACGCGGGTGGCTCCCGGGGCGCCGGCCTGGGAGCGGCAGGCCCCGCCGCAGGAGCAGCAGCCGGTCGCGCCCTGGAAGCCGCCCGTCGAGGACGTGTTCACCCGGGCGGCCCGCGCGCAGGCCTCGGCCCGGCCCGCCCCGCTCGGGCGGCGGCTGCTCGCCCGGGTGATCGACACGATCGTCCTGGGCGGGCTCTCCGGCGCCGCCGCCCTCCCGTTCGTGACCGCCGCGCTCGACCACATCGACGGCAAGATCGAGGAGGCGAAGCAGTCCGGTGTCACCGTCCAGGTCTGGCTCGTGGACTCGACGACCTCGGTCCAGTTCGGCATCGCGCTGGCCGCGCTGCTCGTCCTCGGCGTCCTCTACGAGGTGGTGCCCACGGCCCGCTGGGGCCGCACCCTCGGCAAGAAGCTGTGCGGGATCTCGGTGCGGGACATCGAGGGCCACGAGCCGCCGGGCTTCGGCGCCTCGCTGCGCCGCTGGCTCGTCCACGGGGTCCTGAACCTGCTGGTCGTCGGTGTCCTCAACGTGGCCTGGTGTCTCTTCGACCGTCCGTGGAAGCAGTGCTGGCACGACAAGGCCGCCGGTACGTTCGTGGCGCGCTGACGGGGCGTCGGGCGGGACCGGGAAGGGGCCGACCGGGCGAGGGCCGCCCCGAACGGGCGGTGATTCCTTGCGGGGGCGGCGGGCCCGGGATGCACTGCCCCCATGAGCACCGACCAGCCGCCGTCCGGCCAGCCGCCCGAGGAGGACCCGTTCCTCAAGAGGCCGCAGGAGCCCCCGCAGCCCTCCGGCGGTCAGCCGCCGCCGTCCGGCCCGCCCCCTGAGGGACCCCCGCCGGGTGACCCGTACGGGTCCTCCGGCGGTTCCCCGTACGGGCCGTCGGACGGTTCTCCCTACGGGTCGTCCGGCGGCTCCCCCTACGACGGCGGGATGCCACCGCCGCCGTCCTCCCCGTACGGCGGCGGGGCCTACGGCGGGAGCGATCCGCTCTCCGGGATGCCGCCGCTCGCGGAGTCGGGCCGCCGCATCATCGCCCGGGTGATCGACTGGCTGATCATCGCCATTCCGCTGGCGATCATCGGCATCCCGTTCGACATCTACCGACGGGCCACCGAGGACAGCTTCGGCAGCGGTGAGGGGCTGGGCTTCCAGCTGCTCACGATCGTCGCGTTCGTCGCGTACGACACGGTGATGACGGCGAGGACCGGCCAGACCGTGGGCAAGAAGCTGATGAAGCTCCGGGTCGCGATGCTCAACGACGGCTCGACGCCCCCGATGAACCAGTCGCTGCTGCGGGCCGTGGTCCTGTGGCTGCCCGCGCTGATCTGCTGCGCCTGTCTGTGGCCGCTGCTCCTGCTGATCCTGATCCTGGTCGACAAGCCCTACAAGCAGGGTCTGCACGACAAGGCGGCGAAGACGGTGGTCGTCGCCGTGCCGCAGTAGGGACCGGGCCGGAGCGTCAGGGACCGGTCCGGGTCTCGGCCCCCGCGCCGACGCGGGCGGCCGGCGCACGGACCGGTGCCTCCGCCGGGGTCGGGAGAACGGTGCCGGGGGTCTTGACGGAGCCCGCCCGCGCGGGCATCGTCACCGCCACGAACAGTCCGAGCAGCAGTCCGGCGAGGCTCGCCGCCGCGACACCGGCGGTGCTCGTCGTGCCGGAGAGCAGCAGCAGGGCGACGGTCGTGAGGACGACGGTGGCCGTGCCGCAGGCGAGCTGTGCGGCGTTCGGACGCTGCATGTCGGGACCGCCCCCTCAGGAGGTCGCTTCGGCCTGGGCGCCGGTGTCCGGACGCCGGTTCGACTGTACCGACGGTGGGTGTCCGAGCGGAACGGGCACGTGCGGGACCGCACCCGGGGCGCGGATGCACGGGGGGCGCACGGAGGCACGCTCTCTGTGATCTTGATCGTCATGGGCCCGCCGTCTGTCCGATAGTCAGAATCCATCTGCCGCATAATGCAGTTGGTATGTGCAAGTCAAGATCTGTCTTTTCTGGTCTCCCTCCGGTCGAATGTCGTCACTTGTGACGCGCGACCCCGCCGGACGGACACCCCACCTTCGGTCCGAGGGCGCGGGCGCCGGGGAGGACAACTTCAAGTGACCAATAGACGACGGGCGATCAGAACGTCCGCAGTGGTCGTGGCGCTGGCGGCTACCGCCGCGACCGCCTCGACCTTCAGCACCGCTTGGGCGGACAACAACGGCCGTGTGAACGTGGCCGACGTGCGTCATGACCCGGCGCCCGGCGCCGGGATCGACAAGACCACGGTCGACCACGATCTCGACGGCCCGTTCAGCCAGCAGCAGGCCCAGCAGCGCAAGGCCGCTCTGGAGCAGGTACTGAACGGCAAGTCGAAGGTGGAGCGCCGCGGCGGCTCTCAGGTCGTCAAGCTCGACAGCAAGAAGTACGTCGAGCTCGGGCGTGAGAAGACCGACAAGATCTTCACGATCCTGGTCGAGTTCGGCGACAAGGTGGACAACACCACCCTCGTCGACCGCGCGGACGACAACACCCCGGACCTGAAGCCGAAGTTCGGCGGCACGCCGGGGCCCCTGCACAACCAGATAGCCCAGCCGGACCGGGAGGACGACAACTCCACGGACTGGAAGGCCGACTACAACCAGAAGCACTTCCAGGACCTGTACTTCGGCACCGGCAAGGACGCCAAGGGACAGCCCAAGCAGTCGCTGAAGACCTACTACGAGAAGACCTCGTCCGGCCGTTACTCGGTCGACGGCGCCGTCTCCGACTGGGTCAAGGTCGAGTACAACGAGGCCCGTTACGGCTCGAACTACTGCGGCAACAACAACTGCTCCAACGTCTGGGACGCCGTCCGCGACGGTGTCACCGCGTGGACCGCCGACCAGAAGGCCAAGGGCCGCACCGACGCCCAGATCAAGGCCGACCTGGCGCAGTACGACCTGTGGGACCGGTACGACTTCGACGGCGACGGCAACTTCAACGAGCCCGACGGGTACATCGACCACTTCCAGATCGTCCACGCGGGCGAGGACGAGTCCGCGGGCGGCGGCGCCCAGGGCCGGGACGCCCTGTGGGCGCACCGCTGGTACGCGTACGGCACCAACGTGGGCAAGACCGGCCCCGACAACAACAAGGCCGGTGGCACCCAGATCGGCGACTCCGGCATCTGGGTCGGCGACTACACGATGCAGCCGGAGAACGGCGGCCTCGGCGTCTTCGCGCACGAGTACGGCCACGACCTCGGTCTGCCGGACCTGTACGACACCTCCGGTCTCCCCGGCGCCGAGAACTCGACCGGCTTCTGGACGCTCATGTCGTCCGGTTCCTGGCTCGGCAAGGGCAAGGACGCCATCGGTGACCTGCCCGGCGACATGACCGCCTGGGACAAGCTCCAGCTCGGCTGGCTGAACTACACCAAGGTGTCGAACGACGGCCGGCAGACGAAGTCCACGCACAAGCTGGGCGTCTCCGAGTACAACACCAAGAACCCGCAGGCGCTCATCGTCGAGCTGCCGAAGAAGACGGTTCCCACCGAGGTCGTCGCGCCCGCCGAAGGCGCCACGCAGTGGTGGAGCGGCATGGGCGACAACCTCAAGAACACCCTGACCCGCCCGGTCGACCTCACCGGCAAGACGTCCGCCTCCCTTGAGCTCAAGGGCTGGTACGACATCGAGCTCGACTACGACTACCTCTACGCCGAGGTGTCCACCGACGGCGGCGCCAACTGGACCGCCCTCGACGGCACCGCCGACGGCAAGGCGCTCCCGCGCGACGCCAGCGGCGCCCCGGCGCTGACCGACGTCTCCGGCACGCACAAGTCGCTGGTCTACGGCCTCGACGCCTACGCGGGCAAGAAGTTCGACCTCCGCTTCCGCTACCAGACGGACGGCGGCGCGGGCGGCAAGGGCTTCACCGCCGACGCCATCACCGTCAAGGCCGACGGCGCCCCCGTCTTCTCCGACGGTGTCGAGAACGGCGACAACGGCTGGGTCTCGAAGGGCTTCTCGCGGATCGGCAACGGCTTCACGAAGCAGTACGAGCAGTACTACATCGCGGAGAACCGCCAGTACGTCTCCTACGACACCACGCTGAAGACCGGCCCGTACAACTTCGGCTTCACCGGTGACAAGGCCAGCTGGGTCGAGCACTACCCGTACCAGAACGGTCTGCTCATCTGGAAGTGGGACCTCTCCCAGAAGGACAACAACACCGCCGTCCACCCGGGCACCGGTCTGATCCTTCCGGTCGACGCCCACCCGACGCCGCTGAAGTGGTCCGACGGCACGCTGATGCGCAACCGCGTCCAGTCGTACGACGCCACCTTCGGCACGTACCGGACCGACAGCATCCTCCTCCACAAGAACGACGTCGCCAACTGGGTGAAGTCGCAGCCGGGCAACCCCGTCTTCGACGACCGCAAGGGCACCTACTGGTTCGAGGAGACCAAGCGCGCCGGTGTCAAGACAACTGACACCAACACCAAGATCGAGGTCGTCAAGGAGCCGAAGAGCGGCGAGACGATCACGGTCCGAGTGGGTCCCTCCACCAAGTAATTCGGTAAAGCACCAGGTCAAGCCATGATCGGCCGTCGCCCCCTAGCGGGCGGCGGCCGATCGTGTTTAGGTGCGTCTGACGGTCCCTGTCACCGTCCTTATTGACAGTCGATCCACGGGGGAAGTGGTTCAACATGCCCAACGGAGGGTTCTGCAAGCTGCCGGGAGGCAGCGTGGTGGTGGCGATAGGACTGCCGAGTCCGGCCCGCGACGGCGCCACCGTGCGCTTCCTCGTCCACGCCGCGAACCGCGCCCGCGCCCTGACCAGGCTGCGCAACCTGGGGCTGCGGGCGGTCTATCTGCGCGGCAACACCGAGCCGCCCACCCCGGACGAGATCACGGCCGTCCTGCACCACCCGGACGGCCTGCTGTGGAGATCCGCCCCGGGCACCGCCCAGGAGCTCTGGCACCCCGCACGGTCCCTCCCCAGGGAACCCGCGGCCTGACCCCGGCCCCGAGGTCCTCCCAGGGAACACGGCCCCGCCCCCCCAAGGACGGCCCGCCCCCCCAAGGACGGCCCCGCCCCCTCAGGGGCACGGCTCCACCCTCAGGAGTGTCGCCCCCCTCGGCGGTACGCCCCCGTCTCAGCGGGTACGGCTCAGCGGTACGGCCTCAGCCGAGCACCGGCTTCCCGGTCAGCTCCACGCCCGCCGCCCGCAGCTCCGCCAGGGCCCGCTCGGTCGTCGGCCGCGCCACCCCGGCCGTCAGATCGAGCAGCACCCGGGTCCTGAACCCCTCCCCGGCCGCGTCCAGGGCCGTCGCCCGGACACAGTGGTCGGTGGCGATGCCCACCACGTCGACCTCGGTGACGTTCCGCTCGCGCAGCCACTCCGCGAGCGTCCGCCCGTTCTCGTCCCGCCCCTCGAACCCGCTGTACGCGGCCGAGTAGGCGCCCTTGTCGAAGACCGCGTCGATCGCCCCGCTGGCGACCGCCGGAGCGAAGTTCGGGTGGAAGCCCACTCCCTCCGTACCGGCCACGCAGTGCACCGGCCAGGAGGTCACGTAGTCCGGCTGCTCACCGGCCGGGGCGAAGTGGGCCCCCGGGTCGACGTGGTGGTCACGGGTGGCGACCACCTGCCGGTAGGAGGAGCCCGCCGTCTGGCCGACCAGGTCGGTGATGGCGGCGGCGACGTCCGCGCCGCCGGTCACCGCGAGGCTGCCGCCCTCGCAGAAGTCGTTCTGCACGTCCACGACGATCAATGCGCGCTGCATGGCGGGTGTCCTTGTCCTGGGGGAGGGCGCGTCGGGAAGGCGCGTCGGGAAGGGGAGGGGTCCGAGCCTAGAGACTTCCCCCTCCCGCCGGGAGGGGGCGTTCCGGGCGACCTCGGCGGGAGCGGCCCCGCGGGCGCGCGTCACCCGCACGCCGTCACCCGTGCCCGCACGCCGTCACCCGTGCCCGCACGCCGTCACCCGCGTTCCGTCACACGTACTCCGTCGGCAGCACCGGCTCGCCCCGGGACAGCTGCATCGCCGACATCGGGAGCGCGGCACGGGCCGCGAGGTGCCGGGACCTGGCGGCCTCCAGGGGTTCCCGGGCCACCACCTCGCCGCCCACGACCAGCGGGACGAGCAACTGGTGGTCCACCAGCTCCTCGGGCACCGGCCCGGTGCCCACGACCTCCGCCTCGGCCACCCCGTCCGCGTCCGGCCGCCGGGCCGCCCACTTGCGCCCGCCGACCGACGCCTTGCCGCCCAGCGACTTCTTGGCGACCGGGACCAGCGGCGCCGCCGGATCGGCCGAGGCGGCCCGCGCGACCAGCTTGTACACCATGGAGCAGGTCGGATGGCCGCTGCCGGTGACCAGCTGCGTGCCCACCCCGTACGCGTCGACCGGCGCCGCCGCCAGCGAGGCGATGGCGTACTCGTCCAGGTCCGAGGTGACCACGATCCGGGTGTCGCGCGCGCCCAGCTCGTCCAGCTGCGCCCGCACCCGGTGCGCGACGAGCAGCAGGTCGCCGGAGTCGATCCGGACGGCGCCGAGTTCGGGCCCCGCCACCTCCACGGCGGTCCGCACGGCCTCGGTCACGTCGTAGGTGTCCACCAGCAGGGTCGTACCGCGCCCCAGGGTCTCGACCTGGGCCCGGAACGCCTCCCGCTCGGTGTCGTGCAGCAGGGTGAAGGCGTGGGCGGAGGTGCCGACGGTCGGGATGCCGTAGCGGAAGCCCGCCGCGAGGTCCGAGGTCGAGTCGAAGCCGCCGACGTAGGCGGCGCGGGCGGAGGCGACGGCCGCCAGTTCGTGGGTGCGCCGGGCCCCCATCTCGATCAGCCGGCGCCCACCGGCCGCCGCCGACATGCGGGAGGCGGCTGCGGCGATGGCCGAGTCGTGGTTGAGGACGGAGAGGATCACCGTCTCCAGGAGCACGCACTCGGCGAAGGAGCCCTCGACGCGCAGCAGCGGGGAGCCGGGGAAGTACACCTCGCCCTCGGGGTAGCCCAGGACGTCGCCGGAGAAGCGGTAGCGGGCCAGCCACTCCAGGGTCGGCCCGTCGACGGTCCCGCGCTCGCGCAGGAAGTCCAGGAGGTCGGGGTCGAAGCGGAAGTTCTCGATGGCGTCGAGGACCCGTCCGACGCCCGCGAGGACGCCGTAGCGCCGCCCCTCGGGCAACCTCCGGGTGAAGACCTCGAAGACCGAGCGCCGGTCGGCGGTCCCGGCCCTGAGGGCCGCCTGGAGCATGGTCAGCTCGTACTGGTCGGTGAAGAGCGCGGTCGACGGCACGCCCACCTGTCGCCCACCGCCCTCCCGAGGACGCGTTCCGCGCACTTCTTCGTTCGGCAGCCCAAGGTCCGCAGCGTTCATGGCAGCGATGCTAACCCGGAAATCGTCACTCTGACGATTTCCGGTCCGCGAGAGGCGGAATGGGTGCATCCGTTTGTGCGACGGGCCCTCCGGAGTGGCAGCATGGGGGGAGTGAGCGTCGCGCCTGTTGAGATCGAACGTACGGAATCGGCCGAGGATGTCTCCGCGGTCGTCGAACCCGACGTGCCCTGGGTGACCCTGGTGCACAATGATCCGGTCAATCTGATGAGTTATGTGGAGTATGTCTTCCAGGCCTATTTCGGACACTCCAAGGACAAGGCGCACAAGCTGATGCTCGACGTGCACCACAAGGGCCGCGCGGTCGTCTCCAGCGGCACCCGCGAGGAGATGGAGCGCGACGTGCAGGCCATGCACGGCTACGGGCTGTGGGCCACCCTCTCGCAGGACCGCGGCTGATGGCCGGGCGTTTCGACCGGCTGCCCGACGGCGGCGCCTCCGTCGCCCTCGACGACGTCGAGATCTCCATCCTGCGTTCCCTCGCGGTCCAGCTCATGGAGCTGATCGGGCCGGGCGACGAGCCCGCGCCGGACGCCGACCCGCTGGCCGCGCTGTTCGCCGAGGGCCCGAGCGAGCCGCCGTCCGACCCGGCGCTGCGGCGCCTCTTCCCCGACGCGTACGGGAACGGGAGCGAGGAGCTGCGGTCCGCCGCGTCCGACTTCCGCCGCTTCACCGAGAACGACCTGCGGGCCCGCAAGCGCCAGGACGCCCTCGTCGTGATCCGCGCGCTCGACGGGCTCTCCGTCACGGACGAGGGCGGGGCGGTCCTGGAGCTGACCCCGGACGAGTCCCGGGCGTGGCTCGGCGCGCTCAACGACCTCCGGCTGACCATAGGCACCCGCCTGGAGGTCGCGGACGACGAGGAGAGCGAGCGGCTGTACCGGCTGCCGGACTCCGATCCCCGCAAGCCGATGGTGATGGCGTACCTCTGGCTCGGCGCCCTCCAGGAGTCACTCATCGAGACCCTGATGCCGTAGCCGGCGCCGCAAGAACCCTTTCCGTTCGCTCAGCGGACGCTCAAATCCGGATAACGAATGCGTTATCAGAGCGTCCGCTTTGCCGTGTTGAATCCTTTTCCTCTGTTCTTTTCCGTGGTGCGGGTCACACGCAACTCCGTCCATCGCGTCCCACCCCGTGATAAATCTTCACGACCGCTCGGGGACGCCACCCCTGTTCCCGAGGGCGCTTCGACCGGCTGACCGCCGGTGGCACTCCATCCACATCCGGGGGGATCAGGAACTGGTCCGCGGCGGACGCACACGCGAACGCGCGGATCGGCATGGAGAAAGGCGCACCACCATGACCTCTGTGCAGGTCGACCAGGAGCACGGCGGCGACGGGTCCGTGGGCGGCGGCGAGGGCTACCAGCGTGGCCTCGGCGCCCGGCAGATCCAGATGATCGCGATCGGCGGCGCCATCGGCACCGGTCTCTTCCTCGGCGCGGGCAAGGCCATCGCCAAGGCGGGACCCAGTCTCATCCTCGCGTACGCGGTCGCGGGCCTGGTCATCTTCTTCATCATGCGGGCCCTCGGCGAGCTCCTCATGTACCGCCCGGTGTCCGGCTCCTTCTCGGAGTACGCCCGCGAGTTCGTCGGCCCCTTCGCGGGCTTCGTCACCGGCTGGACGTACTGGCTCTTCTGGGTCGTCACCGGCATCACCGAGGTCACCGCCGCCGCCACCTACATGACGTACTGGTGGGACATCCCGCAGTGGATCTCCGCACTCGTCTTCACCGTGGTCCTCTACGGCGCGAACCTGATCTCCGTGAAGCTGTTCGGCGAGATCGAATTCTGGTTCTCGATGGTGAAGGTCACCGCGATCATCGGGATGATCCTGATCTGCGCGGGCATCCTCACCCTCGGCTTCTCCGACGCCGGTGACACCGCGACCGTCGCCCACCTGTGGAACCAGGGCGGCTTCTTCCCGAACGGCGTCGGCTCCACGCTGATGACCCTCCAGATCGTGATGTTCGCCTTCCTCGCCGTCGAGCTCGTCGGCGTCACCGCGGGCGAGTCCAAGGACCCGAAGACCGTCCTGCCCAAGGCCATCAACACCGTGCCGTGGCGCATCGCCGTCTTCTACGTCGGCGCGCTGATCATGATCCTGTCGGTCGTCCCGTGGACCGAGTTCCAGCCGGGCGTCTCCCCGTTCGTCGCCGCCTTCGAGAAGATGGGCCTCGGCGTCGGCGCCGCGATCGTCAACTTCGTCGTGCTGACCGCCGCGCTCTCCTCCTGCAACTCGGGCATGTACTCCACCGGCCGGATGCTGCGCGACCTCGCGCTCAACGGCCAGGGCCCGAAGGCCTTCACGAAGCTCACGAAGAACGGCATCCCGCTCCTCGGCACCACCTTCTCCGCCGCGCTCATGCTGGTCGGCGTCTGGATCAACTACATCGCCCCCGGCAAGGCCTTCGAGTACGTCGTCTCCTTCGCCACCATCTCCGGCATGTGGGCCTGGATCATGATCCTGGTCTGCCAGATCCGCTACCGCGCCAAGGCGAACCGGGGCGAACTCCCCCAGTCCTCCTTCAAGGCCCCCGGCGCCCCCTGGACCAGTTGGTTCGCGCTCGCCTTCATCGGCATGGTGATCGTGATGATGGGCCTCGACGAGGGCGCCCGCGTCTCCCTCTACTGCGCCCCGCTCTGGGGCCTCCTGCTCGGCGTCGCCTATCTGGTCCTGAAGTCCCGCGACCCCGAGGGCGCGGCCTTCAGGAAGCGGGCCTGAAGCCGCCGGTTCGGCCCGGCCCGGCCCGTCCCCGGACAGGGGACGGGACGCCGCCCGAGCGCGACGAGGCCCCGCGTCCCCCTCCAGGAGGGCGCGGGGCCGTTCGGCTCTCAGGCCGATTCGTTCTCGGACACGAGCATCCGCAGCGTGAGCGAGTACTTCTCGGGCGGAAGGGCTCCCAGCGCCCTGCGCGCGGGTCCGGCTCCTTCCGCCTCGCCGCGTTCGTTCGCCACCAGGGCACCGCGTGGTCGGAGGTCTGCTCGTACGGCCGCACGCCACCACCGGGGCTGTCGCGGTCGCGGCCACGCCGGACAGGAACGTGCGACGTTTCATCCCGCTCTCAAGGACAGACCAGAGGGACGTCCAGTACGGCGGACAGGCACCGAAGGTAGAACCTGCCCGGTTCCACCCCGCAACGCTCCCACGTCCTCCGCCGCCCGGCGGTGGCGCGCAGTGGCCCGCGTCGGCGCGTATGCTCCGGCGGCCGACCGGGGAGGAGTGGGCGAGCGTCCGCCCGCTGATCACGCCCGTCCGGAGGGAAGGGCCGTGACGGTGGCCGCGCGGCGGCCCGAGGGGGTGCCGTGACGGGCCCGTGGGCGGTGATACCGCCCGCGTACGTCGCCGAGGTGTACGCGGTGGGGCCGGTCGCCGGGACCTGGCTGCCGACGACGTACAGCCTGGGCTCGTTCGAGACCTTCTCACCCGAGCTCGTGCCGTGCCGGATCCGGGGCGAGGCCCTGCGGCTCGCCGACCGGCTCGACCCCGACCCCGCCCGGATGGACCGGCTCCCGCCGCGCACCCACCGCACCGCACCCCCCGGCCCCCACTGCGCCGACGGACTCCGGGACTGGGCGGGGGAGCGAGGACGCCGCCGCCCACGCCCGCGAGACCCCGCGCGTCCGCAGCCCGCTCCGCCTCACCTTCACCGACCGGGACTGCGCCCACGTCCTCAGCGTCTGGCTCAGCACCGCGCGCACCGCAGCCGACCCCGGGGTCCCCGCCCGGCACCCCGCCGGTCCAGGCCCGGCGGCCCGCCCCGGCACGGCCGACCGGTCTCCCTCGCCGTACCGTCCGTGACGCCCCACGCCGAGCGGGGGTCTGCCGCAGCGCGTCGTCGCGCCGCTCCCCCCAGGGACACGCTCCCCACCCACCCGGCCCGACCTGCATCGTCCCAGCATCCGGATCGTCCCGTACCACCCCTCGGTACGGGGCGGCCCGTCCGCTTATCCTGGCGCCATGCTGACCATCACCCGGGCCCTGTACGACCAGATCGTGGAACACTCCCGCGCGGACCACCCCGACGAGGCCTGCGGCGTGGTCGCGGGCCCGGCGGGCTCCGGCCGCCCCGAGCGGTTCATCCCCATGCTGAACGCCGCCCGCTCGCCCACCTTCTACGAGTTCGACTCCACGGACCTGCTCAAGCTCTACCGCGAGATGGACGACCGGGACGAGGAACCCGTCATCGTCTACCACTCGCACACCGCGACCGAGGCGTACCCGTCCCGCACGGACATCACCTACGCCAACGAGCCCCAGGCCCACTACGTCCTCGTCTCCACCGCCGACAGCGACGGCGCGGGCCCCTTCCAGTTCCGCTCCTTCACCATCGTCGACGGCGTCGTCACCGAGGAGGACGTCAAGGTCGTCGAGGCGTACGAGCCCGAGACCGTCTGAGCCCGCCGTACGCCGAGGGCGTCGCCCCCCCCGGCGGCCCCGTGGGCGCCGTCCGCGAGCCGCACCGGCCCGGATGAGACACTGACCCGGACCAACGGGCGGCAGGGCCCAGGAAGCCGGTGCGAATCCGGCACGGTCCCGCCACTGTGACCGCCCCTCCGGGGACGGAAGCCAGGAACTGACCTGCCGCCTCCCGCACCGGTCGGGGACGTGGAAATCCCCGGAGGAGGCACGTTCCGTCATGATCCGGCACCGCAAGCTGCTGCCCGCGCTCGCCCTCGTCCCGCTGCTCGCCGCCTGCGCGACCACCCCCGTACCGGACGCCCCGGCCGCCGAGGCCGCCGCGGGATTCCCGTACACCGTCGACAACTGCGGTGTGAAGAGCACCTACCAGGCCCCGCCGAAGCGCGCCGTCACCATGAACCAGCACGTCACCGAGGTCATGCTCGCCCTCGGTCTGGAGAAGTCGCTCGTCGGCACCGCCTACCTCGACGACGCCGTCCTCCCCGCCTACGAGAAGGCGTACGACTCCATACCGGTCCTCGCGAAGGAGTACCCCTCCAAGGAGGCCCTGCTCGCCGCGAACCCCGACTTCGTCTACGGCGGCTACTCCTCCGCCTTCTCCGCCAAGGACGGCCGCAGCCGAGACGACCTGGCCCGCGCGGGCATCGCCACCCGCCTCAACACCGAGTACTGCCCCACCGGTTCGACCTCCGTCGACGACCTCTACCGCGAAGTCCGCGAGACCGGCCGCACCTTCGGCGTCACCGGCCGCGCCGACACCTGGGTGGGCGAGGCCCGCGCCACCCTCGCCGCCACCGAGAAGCGCCTCAAGGGCGTCGAGCCGGTCTCCGTCCTCGTCTACGACAGCGGCGACAAGACCGCCTTCACCGCGGGCGGCAAGGGCATCGGCAACGAACTCATCACCCGCGCCGGCGGCCGGAACGTCTTCGCCGACCTCGACAAGACCTTCGGCGACGCCACCTGGGAACAGGTCGTCGCCCGCAAGCCCGACGTCGTCGTCATCTACGACTACGGCTCCACCACCGTCGAACAGAAGAAGAAGCGGCTCCTCGACGACCCCGCCCTCAAGGACGTCCCCGCGATCAAGAACCGCAGGTTCGCCGTCATGCCGCTCTCCGACACCGTCCTCGGCGTCCGCGTCCCCGCCGCCGTCGACAAGCTCGCCGCCCAGCTCCACCCCGCCCGCTGACCGCGGCCCCGTGAAGACCGCAGCCCGCCCCGCCCCGGCCACCCCCCGGGCCGGGGCCCCCGGCCTCCCCGCGCCCGCCCGCCCCCTCCGCCACGCCCTCGTCGTCACCGGCCTCCTCGCCGCGCTCGCCGCCGCCGCCCTGGCCTCCCTGGCGCTCGGCTCCGTGCGCGTCCCGCCCGGCCAGGTCCTCGACGCCCTCACCGGCCGGGCCGCCCCCTCCCCGTTCCGCACGATCGTCCTCGACGTCCGGCTGCCCCGCGTCCTGCTCGGCGTCATCGTCGGCGCCGGACTCGCCGTCGTCGGCGCCGTCCTCCAGGCCCTCGTCCGCAACCGGCTCGCCGACCCCTTCCTCCTCGGCATCTCCTCCGGCGCCTCCGCCGGAGCCGTCCTCGTCCTGGTCGTCGGCGGCGGGATCGGCCTCGTCGGCGGAGTGACCACCACCGTCGCCCTGCCCGCCGGAGCCTTCGCCGGAGCCCTCCTCGCCCTCGTCCTCGTCTACGGGCTCGCCCGCCGGGGCGGCACCATGACCGGCACCCGGCTCGTCCTCGCCGGAGTCGCCGTCTCCTACATCCTGTCCGCGCTCGCCACCCTCGTCCTGGTCGTCGGCGGACGCCCCGAACAGTTCCAGGAAGCCCTGTTCTGGTCGCTCGGCGGACTCGGCAGCGCCCGCTGGGACACCCTCGTCCTGCCCGCCGTCGTCCTCGTCCTCGGCACCGGACTCCTCCTCACCCTCGCCCGCCCCCTCGACCTCCTCCTCGTCGGCGAGGAGAGCGCCACCGTCCTCGGCCTCGACATCGCCCGCTTCCGCGCCGCCGTCTTCGTCCTCGCCTCCCTCGTCACCGCCGTCATGGTCGCCGCCAGCGGCGCCGTCGGCTTCGTCGGACTGATGGCCCCGCACGCCGCCCGGCTCGCCGTCGGCGCCCCGCACCGCAGACTGCTGCCCGTCGCCGCCCTCGGCGGCGCCCTCGCCCTCGTCCTCGCCGACCTCGCGGCCCGGACCGTCGCCGCACCCCAGGACATCCCCGTCGGCGTCCTCACCGCCCTCACCGGCGGCCCGTTCTTCCTCTGGCTGATGCGCCGCCGCCCGGAAGGAGCCCCCCTGTGACCGGACTGCGCCTGCACGGACTCTCGTACGAGGACCGGCTCCGCTCCGCCGACCTCACCGTCCGCCCCGGCGAGACCGTCGGACTCATCGGCCCCAACGGCAGCGGCAAGACCACCCTCCTGCGCTGCGTCTACGGCACCCTCACCCCCACCGCCGGCCGCGCCCTCCTCGACGGCGACGACCTGCGCGCCCTCGGCCCCAAGGCCCGCGCCCGACGCGTCGCCACCGTCCCCCAGGACAGCGCCGTCGAGTTCGAACTGACCGTCCGCGAACTCGTCGCCCTCGGCCGCTCCCCGCACAAACGCTTCTGGGAGGGCGACACCGGCGCCGACCACGAACGCGCCGGGACCGCCCTCGCCCGCGTCGGCCTCGCGGACCTCGCCGACCGCCCGTACCCCACCCTCTCCGGCGGCGAACGCCAGCGCGCCCTCGTCGCCCGCGCCCTCGTCCAGGAACCGGACCTGCTCGTCCTCGACGAACCCACCAACCACCTGGACATCCGCCACCAGCTCGACGTCCTCGCCCTGGTCCGCGCCCTGGGCACCACCAACCTCCTCGCCCTCCACGACCTCAACCTGGCGGCGGCGTACTGCGACCGGCTCTACGTCCTGGAGGGCGGCCGGATCGTCACCGGCGGCACCCCCGCCGAGGTCCTCACCCCCGCCCTCCTGGAAGCCGTCTACGGGGTCCGCGCCGAGGTCGTCCCGCACCCCACGAGCGGCGTCCCGACCGTCCTCTACCAGCACCGTCCGGCAGCCGGTCAGGAATCATCCACCATGTGAGATCACATTCCGGAACCCGGACCGGGAATCGATACGATGAGCCCATGGTTTCCCACGACGTGAGCGAAGAGACTCCGGGCACGGTCATGCTCGTGGCCCGCCTGCACGTCGACCTGTGCCGCCTCGCCAGCGCGATGTGTCCGTCCCGCGCCGCGATCTGAAGACCGGCCGAGCGCACCCCGTACGACCCCCCTCCGCGCGGGGGCCCCAGCAGCGCGCCCAGCACGCCACTTCCGACAGGAGCCCACGCCATGGCCATCGAGGTCCGCATCCCGACCATCCTCCGCACCTACACCGACGGCGAGAAGGCCGTCGAGGGCAGCGGCGGCACCCTTGCCGAGCTCTTCGCCGACCTGGAGTCCCGCCACACCGGGATCGAGGCGCGCATCGTCGACGGCGGCAAGCTCCGCCGCTTCGTCAACGTCTACCTCAACGACGAGGACGTCCGCTTCCTCGACGGCATCGACACCAAGCTCACCGACGGCGACAGCGTCACGATCCTGCCGGCCGTCGCCGGCGGCATGGTCTGATCCACATGCGCTACGACTCCTCGCTGGCGGCGGTCGGCAACACCCCGCTGGTCCGCCTCCCCCGGCTCTCGCCCTCGGACGACGTCCGCATCTGGGCGAAGCTGGAGGACCGCAACCCGACCGGCTCGGTCAAGGACCGCCCCGCGCTCCACATGGTCGAGCAGGCGGAGAAGGACGGCCGCCTCACCCCCGGCTGCACCATCCTGGAGCCGACCAGCGGCAACACCGGCATCTCGCTGGCCATGGCCGCCAAGCTCAAGGGCTACCGCATCGTCTGCGTGATGCCCGAGAACACCAGCGAGGAGCGGCGGCAACTGCTCGCCATGTGGGGCGCCGAGATCATCTCGTCCCCCGCGGCGGGCGGCTCCAACACGGCGGTCCGCGTCGCCAAGGAACTGGCCGCCGAGAACCCGTCCTGGGTGATGCTCTACCAGTACGGCAACCCGCACAACGCGGGCGCCCACTACGCCACCACGGGCCCCGAGATCCTCGCCGACCTGCCCTCGATCACCCACTTCGTGGCCGGGCTCGGCACCACCGGCACCCTCATGGGCGTCGGCCGCTACCTGCGCGAGCACAAGCCCGATGTGAAGATCGTCGCCGCCGAGCCGCGGTACGACGACCTCGTGTACGGCCTGCGGAACCTCGACGAGGGCTTCGTACCGGAGCTGTACGACGCCTCCGTCCTCACCACCCGCTTCTCCGTCGGCTCCGCCGACGCGGTCACCCGCACCCGTGAACTCCTCCGGGAGGAGGGCATCTTCGCGGGCGTCTCCACCGGCGCGGCCCTGCACGCGGCCATCGGCGTCGGCAACAAGGCACTGAAGGCGGGCGAGAGCGCCGACATCGCGTTCCTCGTCGCCGACGGCGGCTGGAAGTACCTCTCGACCGGCCTCTACACGGCCGCCACCACGGAAGAGGCCATCGCCGCGGTCCAGGGCCAGCTCTGGGCCTGACGCCCGACGCCTGACACGGGCGCCGGGGGACGCCCCGGCGCCGACTCGACTCGGGCTCGCGTCCGGACTCGGGCTCGTCCTCCGGCCGGGTCCGGCCCCGGACGCGGGGCCCGGGTCCGGTCCGCCCGGTCCCGAGCCCCGACCACCCCGCCCCGACCGCACCGACCGGCTTCGTCGGCTCCCCGCTCAGCGGGCCAGGTGGCGGACCTGGTCCCACAGGACCGGGTCCGCCGCTCCCGCTCTGCGGCGGAAACCCGACAACGGGACCTCCCGCAGCTCGTCCGTCTCCAGGAAACTCGGCCGCCCCTGCGCGTCACCCACCGCGCCCGGCGGCAACGCGATCACCCCGGGCCGCTCGTCGTGGTACTTGCTGGTGATCTTGGCGACCAGCGCCAGGTCACCCCGTACCGAAAGCACCAGACACGGCCTGTCCTTGGCGCCGGGCCCGTCCTCGTAGGGCACCTCCGCCCACCAGATCTCGGCCGGTCTCGGCCGCCGCCCCGGCGCCCCGCCCGGCCCCGAGGGACCGCGCGCCGGACGCCCCGGCGGCCGGGTCCTTCCGGCGGGCCGCCGCCCCGGGGGCCGCCGGGCCGAACGCCTCCGCCCGTCGGAGAGCGCCACCACCAGAGCGATCACCACGACCGCGACCAGCGCGGGCCACCACGACGTGTCCATACCCCAAGACGGTACCGGCGCGCGGCCCGCTCCGCCGCGACGGCCCGCCATCCATCCGAACCGGTGACAGAGCCCGTGAGTTCGCCCACAACGGGCCGTCACGGAGGAGCGACAGGCCCGGCCGCGCCGTACGCTCGACTGACCGCACAGCCTCCCCCCCAGCGCGCTTTCCGTATCCGTCCACGGAGGTTCCCGCTCCATGAAGCTCACCGTCGTCGGCTGCTCCGGGTCGTTCCCGTCCGCGGACTCGGCCTGTTCGAGCTACCTCGTCGAGGCCGACGGCTTCCGGCTGCTCCTCGACATGGGCAACGGCGCCCTGGGCGAGCTGCAGCGCCACATCGGTCTGTACGACCTCGACGCGATCTTCCTCAGTCATCTGCACGCCGACCACTGCATCGACATGTGCGGGTACTTCGTCGCCCGCTACTACCGGCACGACGGCGGGCGCTGCGACGCGATCCCGGTCTACGCGCCGGAGGGCGCGGAGGAGCGGCTGACCACGGCGTACGCGGACACGCCCTCCCCCTCCTCGATGAGCGAGGTCTTCGACTTCCGGACCCTGAAGTCGGGTTCCTTCGAGATCGGCCCGTTCTCGGTGCGCACGGAGAAGGTGTCCCATCCGGTGGAGGCGTACGGCATCCGGGTCGAGCACGGCGGGCGCTCGCTCACGTACTCCGGGGACACCGGGACGTGCGAGGCGCTGCACGAGCTGGCCGAGGGCACCGACCTCTTCCTCTGCGAGGCGTCCTTCACGCACGGCAAGGAGGACGTCCCGGCCCTGCACCTCAACGGCAGGGAGGCGGGTGAGGAGGCGGCCCGCTCGTCGGTGGGGAGGCTCGTCCTCACCCACATCCCGCCGTGGACCGACGGCGAGCGGAACCTGGCGGACGCCCGCGAGGTCTACGCGGGCCCTTCGGAGCTGGCACGACCGGGCGCGGTCTACGAGATCTGAGCGCGGCCGCGGGTACGGCCGCAGCCGTACGGACCCGCGGACGGCCCGGCCGCGGGGACGGACTCCTACGGACGGACTCCTACGGACGGACTCCTACGGACGGACTCCTACGGACGAAAGGGGAGGGCCCCGGAACCTTCTGGTTCCGGGGCCCTCCCCTTCGTACGGGGTGAGGATCACGCCTTGGTGAGGTCCTCGATCTCCTCCTCGGGCTCGCGGCCCGGGGTGGAGAGGTTGAACTTGGTGATCGCGAAGCGGAAGAGCACGTAGTAGACCGCCGCGAAGACGAGACCGATCGGGATGATCAGCCATGGCTTCGTCGCGAGGTTCCAGTTCAGCAGGTAGTCGATGCCGCCCGCGGAGAAGGTGAAGCCCGCGTGGACTCCGAAGGCCCAGGTGACGGCCATGGATATGGCGGTCAGGACCGCGTGGATCGCGTACAGGACCGGCGCGATGAACATGAAGGTGAACTCGATCGGCTCCGTGATGCCGGTGACGAAGGAGGTCAGCGCGAGGGAGACCATCATGCCCATGACGGCCTTGCGGCGCTCGGGGCGAGCGGCGTGGGCGATGGCGATGGCGGCGGCCGGGAGGCCGAACATCATGATCGGGAAGAAGCCCGACATGAAGATTCCGGCGCTGGGGTCACCGGCGAAGAAGCGGTTGAGGTCACCGTGGACGACTTCGCCCGCCGCGTTGGTGAAGTCACCGATCTGGAACCAGGAGACGGTGTTCACGAACTGGTGCATCCCGACCGGGATCAGCGCGCGGTTGATGAGGCCGAAGAGACCGGCGCCACCGGCGCCGAGGCCGGTCATCCACTCGCCGAAGTTCGAGATGCCCTCACCGATCGGCTCCCAGACCAGACCGAACACGACACCGACGGCGGTGCCGACGAAGGCCATGATGATCGGGACGAGACGGCGGCCGTTGAAGAAGCCGAGCCAGTCCACCAGCTTGGTGCGGTGGAACTTCTGCCACAGGACCGCGGAGAGCAGACCCATCAGGATGCCGCCGAGGACGCCCGGGTTGTTGAACGTCGCGGCGACGTCGACACCCTTGTTGGCGGTCGTGTTGACGACGGCGTCGGTGATGGGGAAGGCCTTCAGCACGTTGCTGTAGACCAGGAAGCCGACGAGCGCGGCCAGGGCGGTGGAGCCGTCCGCCTTCTTGGCGAAGCCGATGGCGACACCGATGCAGAAGAGCAGGGGCAGGTTGTCGAAGACCGCACCGCCCGCCGTGGCGAAGACGGAGGCGACCTTGCCCCAGGCGAGGCCGTCGGCACCGAAGACATCGGGCTGGCCGAGACGGAGCAAGATACCCGCGGCCGGCAGCACGGCGATCGGCAGCTGCAGGCTGCGACCGACCTTCTGCAGGCCCTGGAACAGGCCGGATCCGCGCTTCTTCGCGGGAGCGGCGGCCTGGGCGGTGGCCGTACTCATCAACTTCCTCCAGAAAGGCAAGGCGCCGCCAGAGGACAGTGAAGGGGGGACGGCGACGTCTCGTGGAACGCGGTGGTCTGGACCGCGTGGTCTACACCAATCAGTGGTGTAGACCAGTTGTAGCACGTGTGACTTAGATAAGGAACCTGCGAATTCTGTGCTCTCAGCCATAGCCGGAAAGAGACGACACAAGGCCCCCGGACCGTCAGGTCCAGGGGCCTTCTGAGGGCCTTACCGCGGGGTCGAAAGTCCCGAAACGGTCAGCCGTGCGGCGGGGGGTGCGGGGTCACTTGACGTTGTCCCGCTCCATCTCCTCCTCCACCTCCTCGGGCTCGCGGCCCGGGGTCGGGAGGTTGAACTTGATGATCGCGAACCGGAAGATCACGTAGTACAGGGCCGCGAAGCCGAGTCCGATCGGGATGATCAGCCACGGTTTCGTCGCGAGGTTCCAGTTGATCAGATAGTCGATCAGACCGGCCGAGAAGCTGAAGCCGTCCTTCACTCCCAGCGCCCAGGTCAGTGCCATCGAAACGCCGGTCAGGACCGCGTGGATCGCGTACAGCACCGGGGCGATGAAGAGGAAGGAGTACTCCAGCGGCTCGGTGATGCCGGTGACGAACGAGGTCAGGGCCACCGAGAGCATCAGACCGCCGACCGCCTTGCGCCGGTGCGGCTTCGCGCAGTGGGTCATCGCGAGCGCCGCCGCCGGGAGCGCGAACATCATGATCGGGAAGAAGCCGGTGGTGAACTGGCCGGCGTTCGGGTCGCCCGCGAGGAACATGCTGATGTCACCGTGGACCACCGTGCCGTCCGGTTTCGTGTACGAACCGAACTGGAACCAGACGGGCACGTTCAGGAACTGATGCAGACCGATCACGAGCAGGGCGCGGTTCGCGACACCGAAGATGCCCGAGCCCCAGGCGCCCAGACCGACCAGCCAGTCGCTGAAGCTCTCCAGGGCGTCACCGATCGGCGGCCAGATCCACAGGCAGAGCGCCGCGAAGACGATGCCGACGAAGGCCATGATGATCGGCACGAGGCGGCGCCCGTTGAAGAAGCCGAGCCAGTCCACCAGCTTGGTGCGGTGGAACCGCTGCCACAGATAGGCGGCGAAGAGGCCCATCAGGATGCCGCCGAAGACACCCGGGTTCTGGTACGTGTACCCCGCGAAGGAGTCGTCCACCCCCAGGCAGCCGCCGCTGATGTCCTTCGTACCCGTCGGGCAGGCCTTCGGGAACTGGCGCAGCACCGTGTAGTAGACGAGGAAGCCGACGACGGCGGCGAGCGCGGTCGAGCCGTCCGACTTCTTCGCCATGCCGATCGAGACGCCGATGCAGAACAGCAGCGGCAGGCCCAGGCTGCCGTCGAGCAGGGCGCCGCCCGCGCCCGCCATCACCTTGGCGACGTCGTTCCAGCCCAGACCGTCCGCACCGAAGACGTCCGGCTGGCCGAGCCGGTTGATGATGCCCGCCGCGGGCAGGACCGCGATGGGCAGCTGAAGGCTCCGGCCCATCTTCTGGAGCCCCTGGAAGAGCGTGCTGCCCCAGGATTTCTGCCGCCCCGCCGCGGCGCTTTCGGTACTCATCGGCGTCCTCCCTGCCCGGAACAAGCCGGGTCCGCGTCTCGTTGCACTGGTGTAGACCAGTTGCGATAGGCTCCGGGAGCCCGTAGAGGACAGGCCGCCGGTGATCGTCATCATTCGACAGAACGGCGGCAGTCGCTCGCATAGTTGGGCCAACCGTGGGTTACCGTGAAAAAGCGGACCATAGGTGCGCCGAGATTCGCGTGCTCGCGAACGGAACGGACAGGGAGAAACACATGGCCAGCAAGGCTGAGAAGATCGTCGCCGGGCTCGGCGGCATCGAGAACATCGAAGAGGTCGAGGGCTGCATCACCCGCCTGCGCACCGAGGTCATCGACCCGAGCAAGGTCGACGAAGCCGCGCTCAAGGCCGCCGGCGCCCACGGCGTCGTGAAGATGGGCACCGCGATCCAGGTCGTCATCGGCACCGACGCCGACCCGATCGCCGCCGACATCGAAGACATGATGTAAGCAGCCGCACCGGCCGCCGCACTGCCCGAGGGGCCCGTTCCGACAGGGGAACGGGCCCCTCACGCGGTACGGCTAGGCTCGTCCCATGTCTCGTATCGACGGCCGTACCCCCGAACAGCTCCGCCCCGTCACCATCGAACGCGGATGGAGCAAGCACGCCGAGGGCTCCGTCCTCGTCTCCTTCGGCGACACCAAGGTCTTCTGCACCGCCTCCGTCACCGAAGGCGTCCCGCGCTGGCGCAAGGGCAGCGGAGAGGGCTGGGTCACCGGCGAGTACTCGATGCTCCCGCGCGCCACCAACACGCGCGGCGACCGCGAATCCGTCCGGGGCAAGATCGGCGGCCGCACCCACGAGATCTCCCGCCTCATCGGACGCTCCCTGCGCGCCGTCATCGACTACAAGGCGCTCGGCGAGAACACCATCGTCCTCGACTGCGACGTCCTCCAGGCAGACGGCGGCACCCGCACCGCCGCCATCACCGGTGCCTACGTGGCCCTCGCCGACGCCGTCACCTGGGCCCAGGGCAAGAAGCTCGTCAAGGCCGGCCGGAAGCCCCTCACCGGCACCGTCTCCGCCGTCTCCGTCGGCATCGTCGACGGCACCCCCCTCCTCGACCTCCGCTACGAGGAGGACGTCCGCGCCGACACCGACATGAACGTCGTCTGCACCGGCGACGGCCGCTTCGTCGAGGTCCAGGGCACCGCCGAGGCCGAGCCCTTCGACCGCGCCGAGCTCAACGCCCTGCTCGACCTCGCCTCCGGCGGCTGCGCCGAACTCGCCGAGATCCAGCGCAAGGCCCTCGACGGCACGCTCTGACGGCAACCCCCCCGGACCCCGACGGCGTCCTGACGGGAAAGCGGGCGCCCGGATACCATCCGAGCGCCCGCACCAGCGCCCGTCCGGGCGTCACCCACCGGGGAGGACCCGCCTTGAAGCGCCGTCTCGCACTCGCCGTGGCCACGGCCGCCGCACTCACCACCGTCCTGAGCGGCTGCGGAGCCCTCGACACCGCCATGGACTGCGTCAAGACCGCCGACGCGATAGCCACCAGCGTCGACAAGCTCCAGCAGGCCGTCTCCAACGCCTCCAACGACCCGACGCAGATCGAGGAATCGCTGAACTCCATCTCCCAGGAACTCGGCAACCTCAAGGGCACCACCGACAACGCCGACCTCTCCAAGGCCGTCGACGACCTCACCAAGGGCGTCGACACCGTCCGCACCGCCGTGAAGAACGGCGACGCCACTCCGGACATCGCCCCCATCACCTCGGCGGCCGGTGAAGTGGCCAAGGTCTGCACCCCGGGATAATCGGTGGCATGACCCGTCTGATCCTCGCCACCCGCAACGCGGGCAAGATCACCGAACTCCACGCGATCCTCGCCGACGCGGACCTCGACCTCGACCTCGTCGGCGCGGACGCGTACCCGGAGATCCCCGACGTCAAGGAAACCGGCGTCACCTTCGCCGAGAACGCCCTGCTCAAGGCCCACGCGCTCGCGCGGGCCACCGGCCTCCCGGCCGTCGCCGACGACTCCGGCCTCTGCGTCGACGTCCTGAACGGCGCCCCCGGCATCTTCTCCGCCCGCTGGTCCGGCACCCACGGCGACGACCGCGCCAACCTGGACCTGCTCCTGGCGCAGCTCGGCGACATCGCCGACGAGCACCGCGCCGCCCACTTCGCCTGCGCCGCCGCCCTCGCCCTGCCCGACGGCACGGAACGCGTGGTCGAGGGACGGCTGGAAGGCACCCTGCGGCACACCCCCACGGGCACCAACGGCTTCGGCTACGACCCGATCCTCCAGCCCACCGGCCACACCGTCACCTGCGCGGAACTCACCCCCGCCGAGAAGAACGCCATCAGCCACCGGGGCAAGGCCTTCCGAGCCCTGGTCCCGGCGATCCACGAACTACTGGGCTGAGACCAGGCACGCGCGAGGGCCTGCACATCAATCCTTCGATGTGCAGGCCCTTGCCGGTGCGGCGGAAGGGATTCGAACCCTCAAGCCCGATCAAGGGCCACAGATCCTAAGTCTGCTGCGTCGCCATTGCGCCACCACCGCTCACCGCCTGCCATGGTACCGGGCCGGACCGCGACGACCGATCGCGCCTGCACCAGGTGTCCGTCGCCGCATGGCAGTTGGGGCACAGATAGCGAAGGTTGTCCCGGCGGTTGTCGCGCCAGTCCCCGTTGACGTGGTCGATCTGCAGGGTGATG
Organism: Streptomyces sp. NPDC087215; assembly: GCF_044744885.1. Classification (NCBI taxonomy): domain Bacteria; kingdom Bacillati; phylum Actinomycetota; class Actinomycetes; order Kitasatosporales; family Streptomycetaceae; genus Streptomyces; species Streptomyces sp. NPDC087215. Next base: position 176,749 of record NZ_JBIUZD010000008.1, on the reverse strand, counting down.
GAGCGGCCCCTCCACATCCCCTCGTTTCCGCAGATGACGCAGCGATACGCGACTCCCGCCTCGGCGAGGGCGCGATGAAGACGGTCACGGTTCTCCCGGGACGATCCCTCGGGGCGTACCCGGAAGACCGTGGACGCGATGCTCCTGGGCGTGGTGGCCCGAACCGTCCCCCAAGGTCGCCGCTCGAAGTGCGAGGTGTCGAGCGCCAGCCCGGCCACCCACCGTCTGACCCGGCGATGGTTCTGATCGTTCACGGGGAGACCGAGGGCACGCATCACATCGGCGAAGCTGGTGGCGTCGGGCACCACCGCCCGCAGACGGGCCTCGGGCACGACGGCGCGCCTGTGGCTGAAGTGGGCGATGTCGGTTCCGTGCTTGTGGAGCAGGTGTCTGAGCGCGGCACGGGAACGGCCGTCGTCGGCCACGCCCAGCAGACGTGCCAGCTCTCTGACGCTGCCGACGGACGCGGCGGCCGTCCGGAGCTCGTCCGGAGTGAACGGCAGGTCCGTGGTCGAGCGGTTGAGTCCGGGAAAACGGCTCACGTCGATTCCCGCTGCCGTGATCCTGCGCCGGATGTGCGAGAGAGTGCCGGGCGCGGGCGGCACCCCGAGCCTCTGCGCCACTTCACGCATCGTCGTGGAGCCGACGACCGCCTCGGCGATCGCGGCGTCCGTATGTTTGCGCCAGGGGTCGCGTCGCCCGAAGTGACCGGTGTCGATGCCGTATCCGGCGACCCTCGATCGCAGTGTCCGGCGTCGTCCCCCGCTTTCCGCGACGCCGAGCCGCCGCATCAGGTCGGACCACCCCCGCGACTGCGCCACGGCCTCTTCCAGCCGTTCCCTCGTGTACGTGCTCGTTCTCATCCGTCCCCTCCTTGTGCGGCTCTCGTACGGAGCAACGAGCCGAATATCGGACGGTCACGTCATATCGCGGGCGGGTGGTCCGCGTCGGGGGTGTGTGGTGCGGGCCGGGCGTGGGTGGTCAGAATTTCGGTTCGGGGGCCTTGGACATGACCAGTTCCGCCGCTTCCTCCGGGGTCTCCACCGAGGGGGGCGAGCCCTCCAGGGGCTGCTGGGCCGTCTCCTTCATGCAGGCCACCGCGACGACGCCGACGAGGGCCGCGCCCATCGCGTAGTAGGCGGGCATCAGACTGCTGCCGGTGGCGCCGATCAGGGCGGTGATGACCAGCGGGGTCGTACCGCCGAAGAGGGAGGCCGACAGGTTGTAGCCCACCGACAGGGAGCCGTACCGCACGTTCGTCGGGAAGAGCGCGGGGAGCGCCGCCGACATCGTGCCGAGCATACAGACGAGGGAGAGGCCGAGCATCAGCATCCCCGCGGTGATCGCCGGGATGCCGCCCCGGCCGATCAGCAGGAACGCGGGCAGCGACAGGAAGAGGAAGCCGAGCATTCCCGTCATCAGGACCGGCTTGCGTCCGAACCGGTCGCTCAGACGGCCCACCTGGGTGATCACCAGCATCAGGAGCACCATCACGAGCAGCAGGACCAGCAGGCCGTGGGTCTCGCTGTAGCCGAGTTCGTCGGAGAGGTACGTCGGCATGTACGACAGCAGCATGTAGTCGGTGATGTTGTACGCGCCGACGAGCGCGACGCACAGGATGAGCGCGGGCCACTGTCGGCGGAAGATCCTGCCGAGGTCGCCCTTGGTGGAGGTCTCCGGGGGGTCCGCCGCCTCGGAGGGGTGGGCGGCGTCGGACTCCAGCCGCTGGAAGGCGGGCGTCTCGTCGAGCCGCATCCGCAGGTAGAGGCCGACCAGTCCCAGCGGGCCCGCGACGAGGAACGGCACGCGCCAGCCCCAGGCCTCCATGGTGTCGGGGCCGAGCCAGGTGGTGAGCGCCGTGACCAGGCCCGCGGCGGCGACGTATCCGGCGAGGGTGCCGAGTTCCAGGAAGCTGCCGAAGTAGCCGCGGCGACGGTCGGGCGCGTACTCGGCGATGAACGTGGAGGCTCCGCCGTACTCGCCGCCGGTGGAGAAGCCCTGGACCATGCGGAAGAGGACCAGGAGGGCCGGGGCCCAGAAGCCGATGGAGGCGTAGGAGGGGATCAGGCCGATGGCGAAGGTGCCGGCCGCCATGAGGATCATGGTGAGCGCGAGGACCTTCTTGCGGCCGATCCGGTCGCCCATCGGGCCGAAGACCATGCCGCCGAGCGGGCGTACGAGGAAGGCGACGGCGAAGGTGGCGAAGGACGAGAGCAGTTGGACGGTGTCGTTGCCCGAGGGGAAGAAGACATGTCCGAGGGTGACGGCGAGGTAGGCGTAGACGCCGAAGTCGAACCACTCCATGGCGTTGCCCAGCGAGGCCGCCTTCACGGCCCTCCTGACCGCCGCCTCGTCGGTCACGGTGATGTCGGTCCGCCGCAGCCGGGGCTGTCGGCGCCGGGTGACGGCCCGGAACAGGCGGGGGTGGCGTCTGACGGCCTCGGGGTCGGCGTCGGGGTCGCGGTCCGTGACCGGCATGGCCGTACGTCCTCTCTCCGGGAAAAGCTGCCAGAGGACCTTCTGCGCGGTCGTGCCGTTCACAAACAAAAGTCGCGCGGGACCGCGACCCCGTCACCTCGGGCGGGTCCGGCCGCCGGGGGCCGGACCGGTCGCGCCGGGCGGGCTCAGCGGTCGGGGCCGACCCCGTCCCACAGGCGGGTCCGCCCGCCGGGGGCCGGCCCCGTCCCACAGGAGGGCCGACACCGTCCCGCCGGGCGGGTTCAGCCCTCGATGGCGAGATCCCGGATGATCTTGGCGACGTGGCCGGTGGCCTTCACGTTGTAGAAGGCGTGCTCGACCTTGCCGTCCTCGTCGACGACGACGGTCGAGCGGATCACGCCGGTGACCGTCTTGCCGTAGAGCTTCTTCTCACCGAAGGCGCCGTACGCCTCCAGGGTGGTCTTCTCCGGGTCGCCGACCAGGGTGACCTTGAGGTTCTCCTTCTCGCGGAACTTCGCCAGCTTCTCCGGCTTGTCCGGCGAGACGCCGATGACGTCGTAGCCCGCCGCGGCCAGCACGTCCAGGTTGTCCGTGAAGTCACAGGCCTGCTTGGTGCAGCCGGGGGTGAGGGCCGCCGGGTAGAAGTAGACGATGACCTTGCGGCCCTTGTGGTCCGCGAGGGAGACCTCGTTGCCGTCCGCGTCGGGCAGGGTGAAGGCGGGGGCGGTGTCGCCGGGCTGCAGTCGCTCGCTCATGGCTCTCCTCGGGATGGTTCGCGTACGCGATCAGAGCCTAATGGGGGTCGGGGACGGCCCGATGGCGGCAGAGCTGACAGACTGTCCACCAGGACCGGTCGAGGACCGGTCGGACGACCGGATCACGACTACGGAGGCAGCGCGGTGTCGGAGGCCAGGACCCCTGCGCAGATCGAGGCGGACATCGTCCGCCGGCGCGAGCAGCTCGCCGTCACTCTCGACGAGATCGGTATGAGGGTGCATCCGAAGACGATCATCGGGGACGCGAAGGCCAAGGTCGCTTCGACGGTCGACGAGACCGCCGGGCGTGCCTTCGTCGCCGTGAACCGGGTCGTCTCGGATGTGAAGGCGCGTTTCACCCATGAGGACGGCGCTCCTCGGCTCGACCGTGTGGTGCCCGCCGCTCTGGTGGTCGTCGCGGTGGTCGGGCTGCTCGCGGCGTCCTCCCGCAAGGGCAGGGCGTGACCCGGACCGGCAACCAGCGCCGGGGCCGGGCGGGTAGGTTCACCCCGTGAGCGAGAACACGCACGACAAGCTGCCCATCCGGATGCTGCACGACCGGGTCCTGGTCCGTACGGACTCCCCGGAGGGGGAGCGGCGTTCCGGTGGCGGCATCCTGATCCCGGCGACGGCCGCCGTCGGCCGCAGGCTGGCCTGGGCCGAGGTCGTCGCGGTCGGGCAGAACGTCCGGACGGTCGAGCTCGGTGACCGGGTGCTGTACGACCCCGAGGACCGGGCCGAGGTCGAGGTGCGGGGCACCGCGTACGTGCTGATGCGCGAGCGCGATCTGCACGCGGTGGCGGCGGACCGGTTCCAGGGAGCTTCGGACTCGACCGGCCTGTATCTGTAGGGCGGGACGGCCGTGAGGGCCCCGGTGACCAGGGTCACCGGGGCCCTTCGCCGTTCTTTGCTAGCCTGGTGACACACCCGACGAGACGCGCCGTACCGGGATCGACAAGACGACGCATCCCTGTTGTTCCGTCTCGCGGAGGTGTCGTCATGGCCTGGGTTCTTCTGATCATCGCGGGTCTGCTGGAAGTCGGCTGGTCGATCGGGATGAAGTACACCGAGGGCTTCACCCGTCTGTGGCCGAGCGTGTTCACCGGTGCCGGGATCGTCGTCTCCATGGTGCTGCTGTCGCAGGCGGCGAAGACGCTGCCGATCGGTACGGCGTACGGCGTGTGGGTCGGTATCGGCGCGGCCGGTGCGGCGGTGGTCGGCATGGTGGTGCTCGGGGAGCCCGCGACCGCGGCCCGGATCTTCTTCGTCTGTCTGCTGCTGGTCGCCGTGGTGGGCCTCAAGGCGACCTCGGGTCACTGACCGCGCGGGCCGAGGGGGGTCCGGGGGCCGCGTGAGGCCGCCCCCGGGCCCGCTTCGCCCGTCACGTACGGCTCGGCCGAACCGTCCGTGCCGCCCGCCGGGCCGTCCGGCACCGGCGGGACCGTCGGCGGGTCCTCCGTCCCCGGCATCAGCCGCAGGTCGAAGTCGCGGGGTTCGCCGTCGGCCAGGGCTTCCCGGGTGAAGGCGCCCCAGATCTCGGCGGGCGGCCCGCCTCCGTTGATCCGGGGCAGTCCGAGGGCCCCGTACAGCGGTTTCTGGTGGCCCGTCCCGGGGTCCTGGCCCATCAGCGCGACGACGGTCGCGAGGTCCGGGGTGTATCCGGCGAACCAGGCGGCCTTGTCGTCCTCCGCCGTGCCCGTCTTGCCCGCCGCGGGACGTCCGGCGGCCTGCGCGGCCGTTCCGGTGCCCGAGGCGACGACGCTGCGCAGGATCGACGTGGTCGTGTCGGCGGCTTCCCTGCTGACGGCCTGCCGGGCGGCGACGGCGGGCACGGTCACGTTCCGGCCGTCCCTGGTGATCCGTTCGACCAGGGTGGCGGCGCCGTGCCTGCCGTGCGCGGCGAGGGTGGCGTAGGCGGTGGCCATGTCGAGGACGCTGGCGGTGGCGGGGCCGAGCGCGATGGAGGGGGAGGCGGTGAGGTCGGGGGTGGTGGTGGGCACGCCGAGGGCGACGGCGGTGCGCCGTACGTGGCCGGGGCCGACGTCCACGGCCATCTGGGCGTACACGGCGTTCACGGAGAGGTCGGTGGCGGTGCCGACGGGGATCTCGCCGTAGCTGGTGTCGTCCTCGTTGGCGGGGTCGTAGGGGCTTCCGTTCCAGCCCTCCACCGGGCGCCGGTTGCTTCCGTCGTACACCGTGTACGGGGTGATGGGCTCGCCCTGCTGGGTCTGGGCACCGCTCTGGACGGCCGCGGTGAAGACGAAGGGCTTGAAGGTGGAGCCGACCTGGTAGTCGCGGCGGGTGGCGTTGTTGACGTACTGCCGGGTGTAGTCGATCCCGCCGTACAGGGCGAGGACCTTGCCGTCGGCGGGGTCGACGGCCGCCGCTCCGACGCGGACGTACCGGTCGGCGGGGGAGCGGGTGGGGTCGAGCCGGGAGACGACCCGGTCCTCGACGGCCCGGACGAGCGACTCCTGTTTGGCGGGGTCGAGGGTGGTGGTGATCCGGAAGCCGCCGCGGGCGAGGGTCTTCTCGTCGACGACGCCGTGGCCGGTGAGGTACTCCTCGACGGCCCGGACGAGGTAGCCGCGCTGTCCGGCGAGTCCGGCGGAGGCGCGGGCGTCCTCGGGGGCGGGGAAGCGGGCGGTGGCGCGGGCTGCGGGGGTGAGCCGGCCCTCGGTGACCATGCCGTCGAGGACGTAGTTCCAGCGGGCGACGGCCTTGGCGCGGTTCTCGGGGTGGGTGGTGACGTCGTAGGCGCTGGGGGCCTTGAGGAGGGAGGCGAGGTAGGCGGCCTCGGCGGTGTCGAGCCGTTCGACGTCCTTGCCGTAGTAGGCGCGGGCGGCGGCCTGGACGCCGTAGGCGTTGCGGCCGAAGTAGCTGGTGTTCAGATAGCCCTGGAGGATCTCGTCCTTGGTCTTCTCGCGGCCCAGCTTGATCGCGATGAAGAACTCCTTCGCCTTGCGGCTGAGGGTCTGTTCCTGGCCCAGGTAGTAGTTCTTGACGTACTGCTGGGTGATGGTGGAGCCGGACTGGCGGCCCTTGCCGGTGACGGTGTTCCAGGCGGCGCGGAGCATCGCCTTGGGGTCGACGGCCGGTGAGGTGTGGAAGTCGCGGTCCTCGGCGGCGAGGACGGCGTCCCGGAGGGCGGGCGGGACGCGGTCGAGGGGGACGCTCTCGCGGTTGACCTCGCCGTCCCGGGCGAGGGTGCTGCCGTCGCGGTACAGGTAGACGTTGGACTGGGCGACGGCGGCGGAGTTGGCGGGCGGGATCTCCACGAGGAGGTATCCGGCGGCGAAGGCTCCGGCGAGGGCCAGGGTGCCGAGGAGGGACAGCCCGAGGAGGGTGCGCAGGACGCGTCGGAGGGGGCGGCGCCCCGGCGCGGGGGGCGGGGGAGCGGGGAGGGTGGGGTCCCTCGGCTCCCAGCCGGGTGGAGGGGTCGGCCGGGGGGCGTCGGGGTCGCTCGTACCGGAGGAAGGGGGCATGGCACCTCATATTGCCTGTAAGGCCCGGAAAGTCTTGATTGCGACCCGAATGTCACCTTCTTCCGTGGGTGTTCGGGAGTGGCGTAAAACCGGTCGCGGCGGCCCGCCGCCCCCGCTAAGGTCGTGCGCTTCGGCGTTTTTCGGGTGGTTTGCGGAGTCGCGGCCCCGTGGACCGGAAGGGGGAACGACATGCTGCGGCTGTACGCGACGGTGGCCGCGGGCGGGTTCCGGCGCCACGCCACCTACCGGGTGGCGACGGTGGCGGGCGTCTTCACCAACAGCGTCTTCGGTCTGGTCATCTCGTACACCTATCTCGCGCTCTGGGGCGAACGCCCGCACCTCGGCGGCTACTCCGCGGACGACGCCCTCGCCTACGTGTGGCTCGGACAGGCCCTGCTCACCGTCTGCGGACTGATGGGCGGCGGCTTCGAGGACGAGATCATCGAACGGGTCAGGACCGGGGACATCGCGGTGGACCTCTACCGCCCCGCCGACCTCCAGACCTGGTGGTTCTCGGCCAATGCGGGCCGGTGCGCCTTCCAGCTCCTCGGCCGGGGCGTCGTCCCCATGGTGATCGGCTGGCTCGTCTTCCGCTTCACCCTGCCGCCGGGCCCCGGCACCTGGCTCGCCTTCCTGGTGGCGGTGGCCCTGGGCGCCGTCGTCAGCTTCGCGATCTGGTACCTCGTCGCGATGAGCGCCTTCTGGCTGCTCGACGGCCAGGGAGTGGTCCAGGTGGTCTGGCTCACCGGCCTGTTCTTCTCCGGGATGCTGCTCCCCCTGAACGTCTTCCCCGGCACCCTCGGCGAGATCGCCCGCGCGCTGCCCTGGGCGGCGCTGCTCCAGGTCCCGGCCGATGTGTACCTGGGCGAGTACCGGGGCTGGGGGCTCGCGGGCGCGTACGCCTTCCAGGGCTGCTGGGCCCTCGCCCTGCTCGGCGCGGGCCGGGCGGCGCAGACGGCGGCGACCCGGAAGGTGGTGGTCCAGGGTGGCTGAGCGACCGATCCCGGAGGACCGCGCCCCGCGCGCGTACGGGCCGCTCCCGGAGGGCCGTGCTCCGCGCGCGTACGGGCCGCCGGTCGGCTCCTGGCAGACGTACCGGATGGTGGCGGGCATGTGGATCCGCTCCACCATGACGTACCGCGCGTCCTTCGTCCTCACCCTGGTGACCAGCTTCTGCGTCACCTTCTTCGACTTCGTCGTGATCCTGCTGATGTTCGGTCAGGTGCGCGGGCTCGGCGGCTTCTCCTTCGCCGAGGTCGCCCTGCTCTACGGGACGGCGGGCACGTCCTTCGGGATCGCCGATCTGACGGCGGGTTCGATCCAGCGGATGGGACGACGGGTGCGGGACGGCTCCCTCGACACCTTCCTGATGCGCCCGGCGCCGCTCCTCGCGCAGGTGGCGGCGGACAAGTTCGCGCTGCGCCGCTTCGGCCGGGTGCTCCAGGGGCTGACCGTCCTCGTCTGGGGGCTGTGCCTGCTCGATGTGGCGTGGACCCCGGTGAAGGCGCTGCTCCTCGTGGTGGCGGTGGTCTGCGGGGCGGTGATCTTCGCCGCGCTGATGGTGCTCGGGGCGTCCGCGCTGTTCTGGATGCAGGACGCGGCGGAGGTGACGAACGCCTTCACGTACGGCGGGAACACCCTCCTCGGCTATCCGCCCACGGTCTTCGCGCAGGACCTCGTCCGGGGCGTGGTGTACGTGGTGCCGCTGGCGTTCGTGAACTGGCTGCCGGTCCTCCACGTCCTCGGCCGGCCGGCCCCCGCCGGGGTGCCGGAGTGGGCGGGCTTCGCCTCACCGCTGGTCGCGGCCTTCTGCTGCGGGGTCGCGGCGCTGGCCTGGCGGGCGGGGGTCCGCTCGTACCGGTCGACGGGGAGCTGAGGGGGCGGCCGGAGAGAAGGCACCTGGTCCGGAGCCGGAGCCGGAGCCGGAGCCGGAATCGCAGCCGCAGCCGACATCGGCACGGCGGTCGGCACGGCAGCCGGAATCGAAGTCGTACCGATCGAATCGAAAGGAAGCCGAGCACCGTGGCGTTCATCGAGCTGGAATCCCTGGAGAAGACGTTCACGGTCCGCCGCAGGACGGGCCCGTTCCGCCGGGAGCGGCGCGAGGTCCGGGCCGTCGACGGCATCAGCTTCCGCGTGGAGCGCGGCGAGATGGTCGGCTACATCGGCCCCAACGGCGCCGGGAAGTCCACCACCATCAAGATGCTCACCGGCATCCTCACCCCCACCGGCGGGCGGCTGAGCGTCGCGGGCATCGACCCGGCCCGCGAACGCACCCGGCTAGCCCAGCGGATGGGAGTCGTCTTCGGGCAGCGCACCACCCTCTGGTGGGACCTGCCGCTGAAGGACTCGTACCGGCTGATGCACCGCATGTACCGCATCCCCGACGCCCGCTACCGGGAGAACCTCGCCCGCTGCGTGGAACTCCTCGAACTCGGCGAGCTGCTCGACGTGCCCGTCCGGCAGCTCTCCCTCGGCCAGCGGATGCGCGGCGACATCGCGGCGGCGCTGCTCCACGACCCGGAGGTGCTCTACCTCGACGAGCCGACCATCGGCCTGGACGTCGTCTCGAAGTCACGGGTACGGGAGTTCCTGCGCGACCTGAACGACACCCGGAACACCACGGTCCTCCTCACCACCCACGACCTCACCGACATCGAACAGCTCTGCTCCCGGGTCATGGTCATCGACCACGGGCGGCTGATGTACGACGGGGCGCTCGCCGGACTCCACGCCGTCGGCGAGAGCGAACGGCTCCTCGTCGTGGACCTCGAACGGGAGGCGCCGCCGATCGAGGACGTGCCGGGGGCCCGCTTCGTACGGGCGGAGGGACCCCGCCAGTGGCTCGCGTTCCCGGCGACCGCCTCGGCCGCGCCGCTGGTCGCGGCGGTGGCCGCCCGGCACCCCTTGATCGACCTCTCGGTGCGGGAACCCGACATCGAGGCGGTGATCGCGAAGATGTACGGGGGAACTCGGGAGGACCGCCGGGAGTCCCTGAGGTAGGAGGTCAGCAGATGGTGAGTTTTTCGTACACGGCAGCCGACGAGGAGAAGAGCAGAGGGGTCCGCCGCATGAAGGTGCTGGCGACCTCGCTCCTCGTCGGCGTGGCGGTGGTCTACGCCCTCGCCACCTGGGCGCGGAGCGCGGGCGCCGGGCCCTGGGCCGGGTACGTCGCGGCGGCGGCGGAGGCGGGCATGGTCGGCGCGCTCGCCGACTGGTTCGCGGTGACGGCCCTCTTCCGGCACCCCCTGGGGCTGCCGATCCCGCACACGGCGATCATCCCGAAGAAGAAGGACCAGCTGGGCGCCTCGCTCGGCTCGTTCGTCGGGGAGAACTTCCTGTCGGCGGACGTCGTACGGGGCAGGCTGGCGGCCCTCGCCATCGGGCGCAGGGTCGGCGGCTGGCTGGCCGACCCGGCGCACGCGGACCGGGTCACGGCGGAGGCGTCGACCGCGCTGCGCGGGGCGCTCACCGTGCTGCGGGACTCCGACGTGCAGGCGGTCGTCGGCGAGGCGATCACCCGCCGCGCCGAGTCGGCGGAGATCGCGCCGGGCCTCGGCAAGACCCTGGAGAAGGTCGTCTCCGACGGGGCCCACCACCGGGCCGTCGACCTGATCTGCACCCGTGCCCACGACTGGCTCGTCACCCACGGCGACTCGGTGATGGACGCGGTGCAGGGCGGCGCGCCGGGCTGGACGCCCCGCTTCGTCGACAAGCGGATCGGGGAGCGGGTCTACAAGGAGCTGCTCCGTTTCGTCACGGAGATGCGGGACATGCCGGCCCATCCGGCGCGCGGGGCGATCGACCGTTTCCTCACCGACTTCGCGGCCGACCTCCAGGCCGACACGGACACCCGGGCCCGGGTGGAGCGCCTCAAGTCGGAGCTGCTGGCCCGCCCCGAGGTCCAGGACATCATCGCCTCGGCCTGGTCGTCGGTCCGCAACCTGATCATCGCGGCGGCCGAGGACGACCGCAGCCAGCTCCGGCTGCGGGCCCGCGCCTCGCTGATCTCCCTGGGCAACCGGCTGGCGACGGACACCCGGCTCCAGACGAAGGTGGACGGCTGGGCGGAGGACGCGGCGGCCTATCTGGTGACGACGTACCGCGCGGAGATCACGTCCCTGATCACGGACACGGTGGCGGGCTGGGACGCCACCCAGACCTCGAAGAAGATCGAGGCGAACATCGGCCGCGACCTCCAGTTCATCCGCATCAACGGCACGGTGGTCGGCGCGCTGGCGGGCCTGCTGATCTACACGGTGAGCCACGCGGTGGGCGGCTGAGCCCCGCCCTCGCGGCCACCGGGCCCGCCCCGCACGGGCTCTGGCGGCGCCTGCGCCCCCGACCGTACGGCCCCGGCGGTGCCTGCCCCGCCCGTACCGGCCCCGGCGGTGCCTGCGCCCTGCTCGTACGACCCCCGGCGGTGCCTGCGCTGCCCGTACGGCCCCCCCGGCCGTGCCTGCGCCCCCCGGTACGGACCCTGCTGGAGGCTGAGGCCCGCCTTCACGGGCTCCGGTAGGGGCTGAGCTCCGTGCTCACCGGCTCCGGCGGGGACCCGGCCTTCACGGACGCGGGCTCAGCCCCTGTCGCGGGTGGCGGCCCAGGAGGCGGCGGCGACGGCCCCGGCGACGGAGAACACGGCGGGCCAGGCGCCGATCTTCCTGGCGAGGGGATGGGACCCGGCGAACCCGGCGAGGTAGGCGGCCCCGAGCCCGGCGGCCACCTTCGCCCCACCGACCCGCCGCCACTCGTACGCGGCGACGCCCCCGGCCCCGAGGAGCACCACGCCACCGAGCGGCCGCTTCCCGCTCCACCGGGCAACGGCATAACCCCCCACGAGTCCGGCGGCGGCGACGGCGGGGGAGGGGATGGGGGGCATGGCGGGGCCTTCCTGGTAGGTCGGTCGGTGCCCTTTGAGCCTACGAGGGGACGCGAACGTTCTCCGCACCGGCCACGGAACCCGGCTCGTTCGGACCGCGCGTGGCGCACTCGGCGCACAGCGTCTCGTCGGCGAGGGGCCGGAACAGCATGGGCTGGATGTGGTTCCCGCCGCATTCGCGTGTGCCTTCGAGACGAGCGGAGAGCCGACTCCCCGACCGGGGAGGCAGGGCGCGGGGCGGTACGTCGCAGAGGAGGTAGCGGACGAGGCCGCCGGGCCGGTGCACGGGTGTTCCGGCGCCGGGCAGCCCGCGCAGGACGTGCTCGTGGACGTCTGCGGAGGCGTGTCCTGCGTCTAGCCAGCGGGCGGCGAGGCGGGTGAGTTCGTCGCGCATCCCGGGCGGGATGTGGCGGAGGGCGGGGGAGAGGAGGGGCAGTGAGCCGACGAGGGTGCGGGCCTCTTCGCGGGAGGGGCTGCTGGGTGAGCCGTCGGAGGCCTCGGCGGTGGGTCCAACGGTCTCGCCCTCGCTCGCCACCGGCGGAGGGTTGGAGGTGTCTTCCAGCAGGTCTTTCTTTGGATGACGGTCGGTGGACGGGGTCGTCGGTCCACCGGCGGCCGGTTTCGGGGGACTCGGTACGACCTGCGGGGACGCAAGGTTCGCGCAGGCGAGGAGTGGGGTCTTGGCGAGGATCTTAACGGCCTCGTCCGAAGTCAACGGCGTGCTGGAGACGAGCTGTTGGGTGACCCAGTGACCTCCGGCGCCCTGGACCTTCCGCTCGTGCACGAACCCTTCTTCCTTGAGCTGCCGCTTGGCCCGGCTGAAGGAACATGCCCCGATCCGGGCACGCCCGGCGCTCTTGGAGAGCGACTCACGAGCGTCCTGCGGAAGGGAGAGCTGCCAGGTGAGGAGCCGAACGGCGTCGGAACTGAGCCGAGGATGCCGGATGAGCTCGTGCGAGAACTGGGTGAAGGCGCGAGAGGGCGCGATAACGTTGCGGTAGATCACAGTGGGCTTCTTCCACTAGTGGTTCAGGCCCTCGCCGACGGGTGCAACCATCGGTGGGGGCCGTTTTGCGCGAACGTACCGCACTGAAAGCGTCTGAGAAATCACGTTAAGTGAAGAACACTCGTGTGAGGGAAGAACGTTCTCAGGAGGGCCGTACAGCGGCAACACTTCGACGCTGTACGGGCCGACGTACGGCCGTGGATGCCCGATGAGGAGGGGACCGCCGCACATGGGCAGGACCGAGTACTACGACGACCCGAGCGCCCCCAAGGCCAACACCCTGATTCCGGCGAGCAATCTGCTGGTCGTCGACGAGAGCGGCGCCATCTTGCTCCAGCGCCGCCGGGACACCGGCCAGTGGGCGCTGCCCGGCGGCGCCCAGGACATCGGCGAAACCGCCGCGGAGTGCGCGGTACGCGAGTGCCTGGAGGAGACGGGGATCGTCGCCGAGATCACTGGCTTCCTCGGCGTCTACACCAACCCCCGCCACATCGTGGCGTACACGGACGGCGAGATCCGCCAGCAGTACGAGAACACCTACATCGGCCGACCTGTGGGCGGCGAGCCCACCATCAACGACGAGGCAGACGGTGTCCGCTTCGTCCAACCGGTCAACCTGGACCAGTACGACATTCACACCAGCATGTGCCAGCAGATCGGTGACTATCTCGCCGGCACGTATCCCTATCTCGGCTGAACGTATCCGTTCGGGGAACGGCCCGGTGCCGACCCCCGAACGGAAGCTGGCTCAGCCGTTGGTGATGGTGGAGTACGTCCATACGTCAGCGGGCATCTCGTGCTGGAGGTCCCAGACGATCCCCATCGGCTTGCTGCCCTCGTGGGACACGTACTCGGCAGGGCCAAGGAGAAGCCAGGGCTGAGGGCCGCCGATGTCGGTCTTCTTGTAGCGGCGGACGAAAAGGAGCACATGAGAGCCATCGGCCTGGTGGCTCTGATAGCGGCGGCCCGTCGCTGACGTCTCTGAAGTCCGGTTCTGGGACTCCCAGTGGAAGCGGAGCTCGTTCAGGGCGAAGTCCCGATAGCGGGTCTGGGGGGAGAAGTCCTTCTCGTCCTTCTCAAGGGTGATGAACAGAGCATCGGTACTGATCCCCTCACACCACTTCACGCCCTCCCGGAAGTGTCCGGGGAGGTCACGGTCTACGAAGGCCTGCCCCAGGGCAGGGAGGATTTCTTCCCTGCTGTAGGAAGCGTGGACGGTCAGCGGAAGGCTTTCGAGGGGACCCGCCAGTTTGATCGGGACGTGGTCGAGCCGATCCAGCACGTGTGCCAGTACCTGACGGATCTCACTTCGGACGGCAGGGTGGGGGCGGAGCGATTCCAGACCTTCCTCGAAGCTACTGAAGCCGCTCAGCGGCCATAGCGAGAAGTAGAGCATCCGGGCGAACGCCTGATCGCGCTCACTCAGGAGGCTGTATCGCGGTGCGTCGTCGGCCAGCAAGTCTGAGTAGGCTCTGATCCGTTCAGGATCATCGGCGTGCTGGAAAGCCGTTACTCGCTTCAGAAGCGCTTCTTCACCCTGGGGGATTTCCTCGGACAGCAGGCCTGAGCGACGGAGAAGTCCGGTCCACGATCCTCCGTTGCTTCGATAGATTTCCTTGAGCTCGCGACCGCTCTCCCTGAGGTATGCGGTGAGATCAGAAACTCCGTCACGCCTGACTTCCTGTGCGAGCTGAGCGACGTTGACACTGAGTTGATTGCGAATATTGTCAATGATCAGTTCCTTGGCCTTCGGTTCAAGGATGATCTGACAACCGGAGGGAAGTTGAGGGAAACCTTGCTCAACGCTGGAGAGGAGACGCTTGCGCGTCAGATTGGTCAATGCCCGGAACTGCTCCTCGAAGCGGAATTCCTTGCGGTGCTGTCCGATGAAGTCCAAGACCGTGAGCACCGCCTTAGTCTCTGTGCGGCGAACTTATTGGTACCAGGTGTCTCTGACGCACCTTGAGTCCCTGCCCGATGCTCTGGCTCGGCCGACTCAACGCTCCGAGGCGTCCCGCCAGTAATCGGCGAGCATCTCACCCGGCCATGTCGGCTGGGTGAGGGGGCCGCGCGGCAGCATCTCCTCGAACACCGCCACGAGATCGATGACCTCAGTGCCCTCGTCGGCGTCGAGGTCCGTCACGTGGAGATCGAGACCGTCCACCTTGAGCAATCTCGGGAAAGAAGTCGCGATCCGGGCCGGGCGGCGGTGGTTGTGGTGGACGAAAGTACCGGTGGCGGGCCACGCGGGATTGTCGCGGGGACTGCGCGCATGAAGGGCGACGTCGTCAGGAGAGCCGAGGTTGAAGAACCATGTGACCTGGAGGTGGGAGAACTCCTCGATGCCTCGCAGCGTTTCCACGGGGAATTCGGGCCTCAGGCGGATGATCGACCGTACGCCGCCTTTGAAGTCGTCACGTCGTCCGACATGACCTCCGATGACATCGGCGATGACTGGTACTTCGATGAACTGAGCGGACACGACTGCCCTTTCCTCCTCCTCGGCGGTGCCACCCGTGGAGCTCGGCGGCTCGGCGGCGTCAGGTTACTCGCCGCAGTACGCTCCGGGCCCGCGCGTTCACTTCCGAGGCACCGGGGATGCCTCGGTTACGGAAGGGGGAAAGAGCCGCGCACATGGTGGCGGCTGCTTCACGGGTCCTGCCGGACTGGACGCCGTCCATGGCGTCGAGCGCCCTGGACCAGGTCTGGCAGGCCGCGTCGATGTTGCCCTGCCCCGCTTGGGCCGTGCCCATGTAGCCGAGGGTGACGGCATGGGTCCTACCGAAGGAGTCGGCCCTACGGCGACGGACGCTGTCGCGGAAGTAACGGAGGGCGCTGTCGAGGTCGCCCAGGGCCCACAAGGCGCGAGCCGTCTCGTGGGCGAGAGAGGCGTCTTGGAAGAACCAGACCCGTCGAGGCTCTGAGTCGCCGGGCCGGGCCTCGCCGAGATCCGTCTCGGCCCGGTGGATCGCGGCGAGGGCCTTGTTCCGTTGGCCGTCCGCGGCCAAGGCCCGAGCGCGCACGATTCCGATCAGAGCGCGTTCTCGTGGGGTGGCATGGGCGTACCTGTTGCGCTCGACGGATGCGTGGGCGAGGTCAAGGGCCGCCTTGGTGTGCCCCAAGTCCATGGCCTGATGGGCCATCGCCCGCAGGATGTGCCCGGCGAGGGGGGCGTCGTCGGCCTCGGCGGCCAGCCTTAGCGCGAGGGTGAAGTGGCGTCGTGCAGCTTCGTGTTGGGAAGCGTCGAATCCCATCCACCCTGCCACGTAGACGACTTCTGCCGCAGCCGAGTACAGCGAGCGGCGAGCCTTCTCGCCGTTGAAGACCCCGCTGACGTATCTGGCGACGTCGTCGACGATGTACTGGTGCAAGGCGGTCCGGCCGTCCACACCTCCATGCCGTTGATCGCGCTGGGAGAAGAACTCAGTCATCTCGCGAATCGCCCGTACTTCGGTCTCGCCGACCCTGCGGTTCGTGCTGGTGGGGCGAGAGCGAGCTCGTTCCGGAGCCTCGTCCCACCAAGAGTCCTTGGGAAGTGCTAACCCTCCGACGGAGTAGGCGGCACCGGCTAGGAGCCGGCGACGTTCGCGATCCATGCTGCTTCTCCCCAGGTCGAGCAGAGTGGTCAAGGTGTCCGCAGCCCACTCGAACTCAGTGGTTTCGTTCGGGAGCTTCCTCGCGAGACCGATCTCCGCAAGTGTCACAGGGCGTGTCAGGCGCCGCGACAGCGTTTCACGCAGGATGTCACCCGCTCGCCCCCGGGGCTGGGTGCCAGCGATCCACATCGCGATGTGCGAGCGCTTGACGGTGAGCAGTTCCTTGACCCCGGCCTCGGCGGCCACTCGTACCAGGGCAGCCGCCACAGCTGTCTGTGACCAGCCCGTTTCCGCGATCACCGAGGCCAAGGCCTCGTTCCTGCGCGCCATGCTGCGCCTCTCTTCACAAGAGAACGATCTTTGACGGGTTTGACGGCATCGAGGCCTGGACGGGGGTGTCCGCCCGCCGCGAATCACGGTTCGCTGAGGGAACACGAAACCACCAATCAGCGACGCCGGGAGGCCGACTGATGACTTTCAGTCACGTGGGTGATGGCGATGTGTGGGGCGAGCCAACCCTCGTCCCTGCCGCCCCGAACGGGCGGGATGCGCGAGGGGAAACCCATGCACCACCGTCGTGGCCTCCTGTCCCGGATGCGACGGCCGGTCCTGCGGTTTCCCGTCCCACGGGGCACCCCGCGTACTTTCAGACCCTCCCGCGCGAGCCGAAGAGCGCGATGGCCGCCCGCGGGCTGGTGCGCACGGCGCTGACGGTTTGGAGGCTGGAGCCTCTGATCGAGGACGCCACTCTCGTGGTCACCGAACTGGTTTCCAACGCGGCTGACCACGGTCGACTTCCGTGGATCCGCGTGGGTGTCGCGAGGCCCTCCACTCACGTGGCGCGCCTCAGTGTGGCCGACCGGTCCAGAGTCGTCCCGCCCCGGAGAACGGTTGTGGACGACGATCACTTTCGGGGGAGGGGGCTGTTGCTCGTCGACGCTCTCGCGCTGGGGTGGGGAACCGAGCAGTACCCGTGGGGCAAGCAAGTGTGGGCCGAGTTGGGGAAGGGTGGGGCGGCGTGAAGAGCGCGGACGGTTGCGTGGTGCGTAAGCCGTGGGAGCTGTCGTTCCTCGCGGAACCAGGGGAGGTCGCGGGGCTCCGCCGCGTGGTGCGACTCCATTTGAAACTCTGGGGACTTTCTCGGCAGAGCGATACGGCCCAGCTCTGTGTGAGCGAGCTGGTCTCTCGGGTGATTCGACAGGGAGGAGCGGGCACCCCGACATCGCTCCGCTTTTCGATGAGCGGCACTTCGTTGCGGATCGAGGTCCGGGATGCCGGGTGGCACGTGCCGCCGACGCCCACCGCACCCGCCGCGGAGATGGACACCGGTCTCACTCTGGTGGACGGGGTCACGGACCGTTGGGGTGTTCTGTGGGAACCGGAACACAGGGTCACCTGGTGTGAGATCTCCACCGACCTTACGGCGCCCCACGGGCACAGTGGTGATGCTCGCGTCATGCGAGCGGAAGCCATGCTCCGCCTTTACGGCGCTGTCGCCCTCTCCAGGCCGGGCGCGGCGAGTCGGCTGACGGTGGCCGCGACCAACCGTGCGGTGATCGAGGTGATCATCGACCTTCTCCGCTGGGTGGACGCTCACGGGTGTGACGCCGACGACATCCTTGACGCGGCTCAAACGCGCTTTGAGGCCGGACGCTGAGGAGATCGAGAAGGTGACGAGGTAGGACCAGCCCATATCCGCGATGAGAAGCCGTGATCTAGATTCTCCGCATGGGGATGCGAGATTTGCTCGGCGAGGTCACGAGCACGTACGACCGCACGGCTGGTTCGAAGCGTGAGGTCGTGGGACAAAAGGTGTTGAGGGGCGTTGCGAGCCGTACGGATCTCTCGCTTCCGCCGGGGTTCAAGGCCAAGGGGCACGGGGGGCAGGCCAGCCCTGCGGCGACTCCATGGATCGGCGTCTTCGATGAGGGAGGTATGTGGGACCCCAAGAAGGGTCTGTACCTCGCCTATATCTTCAGCGCCGATCTGAAGAACGTGGCGCTGACCTTGCAGCAGGGGATCACCTGGCTGGAAGAGCATCTGGGGAAGGGCCGCGCGCGGGAGGCGCACCTCCGTCATCACGCGGCGCGACTTCGCCGGGCCGTGAGGCGCCAGGAATGCCTTGACTGGGTGGACGAACCGATACTCCGGGACGGGGCGACGCGGCCGAAGGCGTATGAGGCCGCCAGCGTGATCGCCAAGGTGTACGACACCGCCGCGCTTCCCAGCGACATCACGCTGATGGAAGACCTCCTGCTGGGCGTCGAGTCCCTTCGGCGGGCTGAGGAGTTCGACCGCGTCTGGTGGATGAGCGGTGGTACAGACGCGATCCAACTGGCCTATGACCTCGGCGGACACGCCTCTGTTCCGCAAGTCGCCACCTCACCGGCAGACTTCGACCCACTTGCTGACTTCCAGCCGAAGGACAGCAGTGAGTACAAGGTGCAGATCAAAGCCCGGCAGCAGGTGAAACAGCGCGTCCACGAAGAGCTGATCAAGGACTTCGGCCTCTACATCGTGGAGTGCGGATATCAGCCCATCACGCTACGGCAGCACCCCAAGGACTTGGTCCTGAAGAAACCGCAGGAGCCCGGAGCGCGGGAACCCGAGTGGTTGGTCGAGGCGAAGGTCGTGCGCAATGGAAACGCGACGATGGCGGTCCGTGAGGCGTTGGGCCAGCTCTTCGAGTACCGCCATTTCCTGTATCAGAAGGAGCCGGAACCTTTCCTCATAGGATTGTTCTCCGAGGGGATCGGCGCTTACGTCCCGTATCTGGAAGAGCAGGGCATCGCCTCGATCTGGCGGTCCGAGGACGGATGGGACGGATCCCCCAAAGCGCGGGCCTGGGGGATGACGACCACATAGCGGCGCCTTCAGACGGAGGAGCCCCCGTGGCACCCCCCGTAAACCCCCTCGCCCCCGCACCAGCACCCTTCGCCCCAGGCCGGGGGCCAGGTCGTGGCTCGGCCTCGGGCGGCGAGGGTGGTGGCGTACTGGGGGAGGAGGGCCGGGGTCGCGGGGTGGGTGGATTCCGAGGCGGCGAAGGCTTCGTAGGAGGGGACCGTGGCGCGGACGATGCCCAGGTTCGGGGTGCCCGCCTGGGCGAGTTCGCGGAGGGAGGCTTCCAGGTCGGTCAGATGGGCCGTGTACGTGGGGTACTCCGCCTCCAGCTCCGGGTAGGCCGTCAGCAGCTCGTCCAGTTCCGCTTCCGGCCAGTGGAGGACCGCCACCGGGAAGGGGCGGGAGAGGGCCGTCCGGTAGGTGCCCAGTTCCGAGCGGAGCCGGGTGATCTCCGCCTGGAGCTCCGCCGGGTCCGAGGAGCCGAGGGCCCACAGCCGCTTCGGGTCGTGCAGCTCGTCCAGCGGCACCTCCGCCGGGTGCAGCCGGTCCGCCTGGTCGTCCCAGGTGTCGTGCGGGAGCGCCAGCATCCGGCGGACCCGGTGCCGGGTCGTCAGGAGGGACCGGGTGGCGTGCGGGAGTTCGTCGGAGACGGCCAGCAGCGTCGCCGCCTCCGTCAGCGTCGACTCCGCCGCCTCCAGTTCGTCGTGGGCCTCCAGCGTCTCCGCCACGATCTCCCACGCCGCCGCGTCCGTGGGCTTGGCCCACCGCACGCCGTCGATGATCGCGCGGGCCTCGGCCTCATGGCCGTACTCCCACAGGTTCGCCGCCTTCAGCGCCCTGATCAGTACGGGGTTCGCGGGGGACGCGGACAGCAGGTCGTCGTAGAGCACGGTGGCGCGGGGGCGGTCGCCCGCCAGCTCCAGGTGGGCGGCCGCCCGCAGGAACAGCGGCTCCCTGTCCCCGGGGTACTGCGTCGCGGTGCGCAGCAGTCGCTCGGCTTCGGTGGTGTGGGCGGCAGGCGTGTCGGGGCGCATGGTCTCCACCGTACTGCTGTGCGGGCCTGGAGAGTTGGCGCGTCGGCGCCTATCGTGCCTCGGGTGCGGGCACGGAGGGGACAGCGGGTGCCGGTGGTCGTCCAGGGACGGGGGCGGCGCCGTGCCGGTGCGCGCGTGCTGTGGGTCGCCGCCGAGACCGTCGTCACCTGTGGTGTCGTCGTCCTCCTCCTCGTCGTCCACCAGCTCTGGTGGACCAATCAGGAGGCCCGCGCCGAGGCCCGTGACCAGGTGCGGGTGCTGGAGCGGCAGTGGGAGGCCCCGGTCCCGGGCGAGGTCCCCGGAAGCCCGTCGCCGTCCGTCTCCCGGCCGGATCCGGGGCGGCCCACCGGACCGGGCCCGGATCCGGAGCCCGTCCCGGCCGGGTCGCCGGACACCGCCGGGCCCGGGACCGCGGGAGCCTTCGCCGTCCTCCGCATCCCCCGGCTCGGTCTCACCGTGCCCGTCGCGCACGGCGTCTCCAAGCGGTCCGTCCTCGACCGGGGCTTCGTCGGGCACTACCCCGGCACCGCCGACCCCGGCCGGACCGGGAACTTCGCGCTCGCCGGGCACCGCAACACCCACGGCGAGCCCTTCCGGTACGTCAACCGGCTGGTGAAGGGCGACGAGATCACGGTACGGACCCGGGACGCCACGTACGCCTACCGCGTCGACCGGATCCTGCCGCGCACCGCGCCCCGGGACGTGGGGGTCATCCGGGCCGTGCCCCGCTCCCTCGTCCAGCCGTCCTACGGGTACACGGCCCCCGGCGCCTATCTCACCCTCACGACCTGCACCCCCGAGTTCAGCAGCGCCTACCGGCTCGTCGTCTGGGCGAAGCTGGTCCCGGCGGGGTGACCGGACGCGGGCCCCGGCCGCCGGGACCGGACCCAGACGGTTCTCGTACGCTCCTTGGGCGGGACGCGGAGCGGCTCCGGCTCCGTGCGGCCCCTGCGGAAGAGGGAAGCCCCTCCTGGTCGCGAGCGTTCTGATGGTCGACATGCCGCTCCCCATGGGGGAGATGCCATGGCCTATCCGAATGCCGCCGGTGGCGTGCCCGTCCCCGGACTCGGCCCGGGGTGCTCCGTGGCGCTGGCCGCCCGTGCGGCTTCGCCGGTGCCCCTCGCCCGATGGCTGTGGCCGACCGGCGGGAGGACGTCACCGACGCGGCCCTCGGGACAGGCCGAGGGTGACCGCCGCGCCGGTCAGCGCGAGCGCCGCCGCGACCAGGACGGCGGTGTCGGGGCCCGTGCCCGTCGTTGCCAGGGCCAGCGTCAGGGCCACGCCCGCCGAGGAACCGACGTAGCGGGCGGTGTTGTTGGCGCCCGAGCCCATCGCCGCCCGCTCCGGCGGCACCGAGTCGACCGCGAGCCGGGGCAGGGCCGCGTTCAGGAGGCCGCTGCCCGCGCCCGCCACGAGCAGGCCCGGCAGCAGCCGGGGCCAGGACCCGGCCGCGCCGTCCAGGGTGCCGAGCAGCGCGAGGACCCCCGCCGCCGACAGGACGAAGCCCAGCGCCAGTTGGTACGGGGCCGAGAGCCGGCCCGCGAGCCGACGCGCCTGGAGCGCCACCACGAACGCCGTCCCCGACCACAGCACGAACAGCCACGCGGCCCCGAGCGGTGACACCCCGGCCCCGCTCTGGAGCAGCGCGGGCACCACGCTGAACAGGCCGATCACCGCCAGACCCGTGAACAGCGCCCCCAGCGTCGAGGCCAGGAACGCGGGCCGCCGCAGCAGCGCCAGGTCCACCATGGGCGCCCGGCTCCGGCGCTCGACCGCCACGAACAACGCGGTCAGGGCGGCGGATGCCAGCAGCAGAAGGCCCACCTGGGGCCGCAGCCAGCCGTCCCGGCCGAGGGTGAGCCCGGTCAGCAGCGCCGCGAGCGCGAGCCCGAACGCCGCCGCACCCGCGAGGTCGGGACGGGGGCGGGGGGTGGTTGCGGTTGCGGGGGAGGGGTGGGCGGCCCGGGGGGCCGGGGGAACCTCCGGAGCGGGGGCGCTTCCCGGGGCCGGGGCGCTCACCGAGGCCGGTCCGGACCCACCGACCGGCCCGCACCCCAGGCCCGGCGCGGCCCCGCCCGCCCGGCCCGTGCCCAGCGTCCTCGCGCCCACCGCCGCCGTCGCCAGGGCCGCCGCGCCGAGCACCCCGTACGCGAGCCGCCAGTCCAGCAGGCTCAGCGCGCCCGCGAGCAGCGGGCCGAGGGCGATGCCGCCGCTGACCGACGCTCCCCAGATCCCGGTCGCCCTGATCCGGTCCCGGCCCGCCGGGTAGGCCTCGGCGAGGAGTCCCAGGCTGCCCGCGAGGACCGCCGCGCTCGCCGCGCCCTGGGCGATCCGGGCCGCCGTGAAGGCGACCGTGCCGCCCGCGAGGGCGCCGAGCGCGGTGGTGAGGCCGAGGGCGAGGGTGCCCAGGAGGAAGATCCGGCGGCGCCCGTGCGCGTCGGCGAGGCTGCCGGCGACCAGGAGGAGGACGGCGAGGCCCAGCGGGGTGCCGTTCAGCAGCCACGCCTGGGCCGAGGCCGGGGTTCCGAAGGCGGCGGCCATGTCGGGGAGCGTGAGCATCGGCGCGGTGTAGTTCATCAGCGCGACGGCGGTGGCCGCGGCGGTGACGGCGAGGACCCCCCGGGGGCGGGTGCCGAGGGGCGGGGCGGAGGCGGGAGCGAGGGACGCGAGTCGGGGCACGGCGGGAACCTCCACCTGTGGGTTCGGTGAACGAACTCGGTAGATGAACTCACCGTACCAGCAAGGTTCACTGAATGAACCTGCATTGGGTAGGATGGATGCCATGGCTCTCGGCAAGGACTACGCCCACCAGCAGTGCTCCATCGCCCGCGCCCTCGAAGTCGTCGGCGAGCGCTGGACCCTCCTCGTCGTCCGCGACGCCTTCTACGGCGTCCGCCGCTACAGCGACTTCCTCGCCCACCTCGGCGTCCCCCGCGCCGTCCTCGCCGCCCGCCTCCAGGCCCTCGTCGACGCCGGGGTCCTCGAACGGCGCCGCTACCAGCAGTCGCCCCCGCGCGACGAGTACCTGCTCACCGGGCGCGGTCTCGCCCTCTGGCCCGTCCTGCGCTCGCTGGGTGCCTGGGGCAGGGCCGAGGCCCCCGGGGCCGTACCGGTGCGCCACTTCCATCACGCCGACTGCGGTACGGAACTCGGTCCGTACGGCGAGTGCCCCGCCTGCCGTGTCCCGGTGCCGCCCGCCGACGTCGAGATGCGGCCCGGTGCCGCGCTGGACCGGGACCCCGCCGACCCCGTCAGCCGCGCGCTCCTCCACCCCCGCCGCCTCCTGACCCCACTGGAACACGCGGACGCCTGAGACCGGACGCGCCCCGAGTGCGCGTCCGGGGGCGCCCGGGGCCGGTGCAGCCGGGTCGCCCACGCCCGTCAAGGGGACCGTGTGCGAATATCGAACGAGTGAACCCGTGACGCCCGTCCGCCCGGAGGGAACTTCCGTTCCTTCCCGCGCGTCCTCATCGCGGGACACCGCACGATCCGCAGCCGGGAGAGGAGGGCAGGCCATGACCGTCAGGGACCTCTTCCCGCGCGTCGTCGCACCGCTGTTCTTCCTCCTCGCCCTCGCCGACCTCCTCCTCTCCGACGGCGCGAGCGTCTCCGCCGCCGTCGCCCTCGCCGCGACCACCGTCGTCTGCTCCCTCTTCGGAGCGCGTACGGCCCGTGCCGTGCCGACCACCGTCGTCCGCACCGCCATCCGCGACCGCGAGCTGCGCACCGCCTTCCTGCCCCAGCGCGACCCCGACGCGGCCGGACGCCGCAGACCCCGCGCTCCCGGCCGTCTCCTCCCGACGGCCGCGTAGGGAGCCCCCGCACCACACCGCACCACCTCCGACCGGGCCCCGCGCGGATCCGTCATGCCGAGAACCCCTTTTCTCCCCGGCACGACGAGACCCCACGGAGGGCTCCCCCTTGTCCGTCTTCGCTTCCCTGGTCGAGTGGCTCGCCGACCTGCTCCAGCCGCTGTTCGCCGGTACCGCGACGGCCGCCGCGATCATCCTCTTCACCGCGCTGGTCCGGCTCGCGATCCACCCGCTGTCCCGGGCCTCCGCCCGGGGGCAGAAGGCCCGCACCCGGATCGCGCCCCAGCTCGCCGCGCTCCGCAAGAAGCACGCCAAGAACCCCGAACGCCTGCGGAAGGAGGTCACCGCGCTCCACGCGCGCGAGAAGGTCTCGCCCTTCGCCGGAATCCTGCCGAGCCTGCTCCAGGCGCCCGCCTTCTTCCTCATGTACCACCTGTTCTCCGGCGGCCGGATGACCGGACACGCGCTCTTCGGCGCGCCGCTCGGCAACCACTGGGCCGACGCCCTCGCGGACGGCGGGCTCCTCGGTCCGGCCGGGCGGGTCTACCTGGCCCTGTTCGCGCTGGTCGCCGCCGTCGCCACCTTCACGTACCGGCGCACCAGGCGGCAGCTCGCCGCCCAGCCCCTCGACCTGGGCGAGCAGGCCCCGGGCATGGGCGCCCTCACCAAGATCATGCCGCTGCTCTCCTTCGGCACCCTGGTCACGGTCGCCGTCGTCCCGCTCGCCGCCGCCCTCTACGTCGTCACCAGCACCACCTGGACCGCCGTCGAGAGGTCCCTGCTCTTCCGGGACCGGGGGGAGAGGGAGGGCCGAGCGGAGGGGCCGGAGAAGGGCGTCGCCGCCGTCGCTACTCGCGCGTAAGGGTCCACGGGCTGAACGGGGTCTTGCCGCATGACCCGTTCTCTTGGAGGATCGGCCGATCCTCCGATGGCCGCACTCCATCGGCCGGGGCATCTCGGGGCCCTTCCCGGGCCCACCTCGACCACAGGGAGAAGTCCATGAAGCTGCTGCGCGTCGGCCCGCCGGGGGCCGAGCGGCCCGCCCTGCTCGACCAGGGCGGGACCCTGCGCGACCTGTCCGCCCTGGTCGACGACATCGACGGCGGTCTGCTCGGCGACGCCTTCGCGCTCGACCGGGTCCGGGCCGCCGCCGGGGCCGGGGTCCTGCCCCCGCTCGACGCCACCGGGCTGCGCGTCGGCCCGCCCGTGGGCCGGATCGGCAAGGTCGTGTGCATCGGGCTGAACTACCACGGCCACGCGGCCGAGGTGGGCGCCGCGATCCCGGCGGAGCCCGTCGTCTTCCTCAAGGCCTCCGACACCGTCGTCGGCCCCGACGACACCGTGCTCGTGCCGCGCGGCTCGGTGAAGACGGACTGGGAGGTCGAGCTGGCGATCGTCATCGGCCGCACCGCCCGCTACCTGGAGACCGACGAGGAGGCCCTCGCGCACGTCGCCGGGTACACCGTCGCCCACGACGTGTCCGAGCGCGAGTTCCAGATCGAGCGCGGCGGCACCTGGGACAAGGGCAAGAACTGCGAGACCTTCAACCCGCTGGGCCCCTGGCTGGTCACCGCCGACGAGGTGCCCGACCCGCAGGCCCTCGGCCTGCGGCTCTGGGTCAACGGCGAGCTGAGGCAGGACGGGCACACCTCGGACCAGATCTTCCCGGTCGCCCGGGTCGTGCGGTACGTCAGCCGGTTCATGACCCTCTACCCGGGCGACGTCATCAACACCGGCACGCCCGCCGGGGTCGCCATGGGGCAGCCCGACCCCAAGCCGTACCTGCGCGCCGGTGACGTCGTCGAGCTGGAGATCGACGGGCTCGGACGGCAGCGGCAGGAACTCAAGGGAGCCTGACGGGGGCCGGGTCCGGGGCCCGGCCGGACGGTGATCCCCGGCGAAATCGGCGGCGTCCCCGCGTGGGGCGTCGCCTTTTTCGTGCTCTTTTTTGCATATTGCCGGATATGGAACGAAAAACGCATGAGCAACGACGTGATCTGCGCCGCCTCGCCGCCATCGCCGCGTCCACGGTCGGGGCGACCGCCCTGGTCGGCGCGCTGGCCGTGACCGGCTGGGCCGAGCCGTTGCCGGGCGGCCTCGGTCCCTGCAAGCCGGGCAACTGCCCCGCCACGTACCCGGGCCTCGGCAGCGGACCGGTCCAGTACCGCGACAACAACATCAACGTCTTCGTCGGCGGTGACTTCCGCGTCCGTGGGGGAGCGGCCGAGGCCGAGGGCAAGGTCGTGGTCCTCGGCGGCTTCGACATGAACAAGCGGGCGGGCGCCTCCAGCATCTACAACGTCGGCGTCGCGGGCGTCGGCTCCCGCGTCCCCCCGGACGACGGCACCGACTTCCTCACCGTCGGCAAGGACCTGAAGGTCGCCTCCGGCCAGCGGCTGCTCGCCGAGGAGGGCACGATCAGCGGCGTCGTACGGTACGGGGGAACGCTCTCCGGGACCGTGATCCCGACCCCCGTGAACGACTCCGGGGCGGCGGACCCGTACACCGCGCTGCGCGGTCGGCTCACCGGGGCGAGCCAGTGCTACGCGTACGTGAACGGGGCCTCCCGCACCCCCACGGGCACCGCCGTCGACAACGGCGGCGAGACCCTCTTCACCGGGGACGGCACCTCGAAGCTCCAGGTCTTCACCGTCGACTTCGACCTCCAGTCCGCGAACGGCGGCCAGCAGGGCATCCGGTTCACCGGCATCCCCGCCGGTGCGACCGTCCTGGTCAACGTCCTCGGCGCGAGCCGTACCGTCGACTCGTACATCGACCAGCTGCCGGACGGTCTGCGCGAGCGGGTCCTGTGGAACTTCCCGGACGCCACGACGGTGAAGTTCGAGGGCACCGCCCAGTTCGCGGGCAGCGTGCTGATCGGCAACCAGGCCAGCACGGCGACGATCACGATGCCGGGCATGAACGGCCGCTTCTTCACCACCGGCGACCTGACGCACGCCTCGGAGCAGGGCGGCGGCGGGGGACAGGAGTTCCACGCCTACCCCTTCGACGGAGATCTGCCCGACTGCGCGGAGCCGACCCCGACCCCCACGGAGCCGACCCCCACCCCCACGGAGCCCACGCCGACCCCCACGGAGCCGACGCCGACCCCGACCGAGCCCACCCCGACCCCCACCGAGCCCACGCCCACTCCCACCGACGCGACCGACGGCGGTACGTCGAACGGCGGGACGGACGGCGGGACCGACGGCGGCTCCGGCGACAACGGCGGTGACGGCGGCTACGGGGACTCCAGCGGCGGCCACCACGGTCCCGGCGGCCACCTTCCCGACACCGGCGCGGGCACCGGGGAGATCGTGATGGGCGCCACCGCCGTCGCCCTCGCTCTCGGAGGCGGCGCGCTCGTGATCGTCAGCCGCAAGCGGCGACGGACGAACTGAGCGGAGGGGGAAGGGCGTTCACAGCGTCACCGTGACGCCCTCGCGGGCCGAACGGCGGGCCGCCGCCAGGACGTCGAGGGCCGCCGCCGCCTCGTGCGCCGTCACCGGGTTCTCCCCGGTGCCGCGCAGGGCGGCGGCGACGGCCGCGTAGTACGCCGGGTAGTCGCCCGGCAGCGAGGCGACCGGGACCCCGCCGCCGGTCAGCGGCGACTCGCCCGCGCCGAGCCTGCCCCACAGCTCCTCCGGCTCCTCGCCCCAGGCGGCCCCCGGCACCGGCCGCAGCCCCTCGCGCAGCGCCGCCTCCTGCGGATCGAGCCCGTACTTCACGAAACCCGCGTCCCGCCCGAGCACCCGGAAACGGGGACCGAGCTGGGCGGCGGTGGCACTCACGTACAGATGGGAGCGGACCCCGTTCGCATGGGTCAGCGCCAGGAAGGTGTCGTCGTCGGCCTCCGCACCCGGCCTGCGCACGTCCGACTCGGCGTACACCGCCACCACCGGCCCGAACAGCACCAGTGCCTGGTCGACGACATGGCTCCCCAGGTCGTACAGCAGACCGCCGATCTCCTCCGGCGCGCCCGACTCGCGCCAGCCGCCCTTGGGGCGCGGACGCCAGCGCTCGAAGCGCGACTCGAAGCGCTGGACCTCGCCGAGCGCGCCCTCGGCGAGGAGCCGGCGCAGGGTGCGGAAGTCGTTGTCCCAGCGGCGGTTCTGGAAGACGGAGAGCAGCAGGCCCCGCTCCTCGGCGAGGGCGGCCAGGGCGCGGGCCCCGGCGGCCGTCCCGGCGAGCGGCTTGTCCACGACGACGGGCAGCCCGGCCTCCAGGGCTGCGGTGGCGACGGCGACATGCGTCCTGTTCGGGGAGGCGACGACGACCAGGTCGAGCCCGTCCGTCCCGTCCGCCCACAGCTCCTCGGGAGAGGCGGCGACCCGGACGCCCGGATGGGCGGCCCGCGCCCCGGCGGCCCGCTCCGGGTCACGGGTGGTGACGGCGGCGAGCGTGAGGTCCTCGGAGGCGGCGATCAGCGGGGCGTGGAAGACCGAGCCCGCGAGGCCGTAGCCGACGAGCCCGACGCGCAGGGGAGTACGGGGGGCGGCGCTGCCGGTGTGGTCCGTGCCAGTCATGCACCTCACTTAAGCAACGGTGTTGCCTAAGTGCAAGCGGCGGCGACAATGGACCGGTGAAGACGGACCTCGGCGGAGTGAACGTACCGGCGCTGCGCAGCCACAACGCGGCGCTCGTCCTCGACCTGCTGCGCACGGCGGGCGAGACCGGCATCAGCCGCCTCGAACTCGCCGGGCGCACCGGCCTCACCCCCCAGGCGGTCAGCAAGATCACCGCCCGGCTGCGCGCCGAGGGCCTGGCCGCCGAGGCGGGGCGCCGCGCCTCGACCGGCGGCAAGCCCCGGACGGTGCTGCGGCTCGTCCCCTCCGCCGGGCACGCCGTCGGCGCCCACCTCGACCGCGACGAGCTGACCGTGCTCCTGGTGGACCTCGCGGGCACGCCCGTCGCCGTGCGCCGGAGCGCCCTGGACCTGGGCGCGGGCCCTGGCCCGGCCCTCGACACGGTGACGGACGAGGTCCTGCGGCTCCTGGCCGACGCCCCCGGGCCCGTCCTCGGCCTGGGCGCGGCCATGCCGGGGCCCCTGGACCACCGCGCGGGCGTGCCGGGCCGCGTCACCGGCTTCCCGCAGTGGGCGGGCCACCCCGTCCGCGCCGAACTGGCCCGCCGCACCGGGCTGCCCGTCGCCCTCGACAAGGACACCAACGCCGCCGCCCTGGGCCTCGCCCTGCGCCCCGCCGCCCCCGGCTCCTTCGCCTACGTCCACCTCGGTACGGGGCTGGGCGCGGGATTCGTCCTCGGCGGGGCGCCGCTGCGCGGGGACCGGACGGGCGCGGGCGAGCTGGGCCACCAGACCGTGCTGCTCGACGGGCCCCCGTGCGCCTGCGGCGGGCGCGGCTGTCTGGAGGTCCTGTGTCTGGCGGCGGTCGCGCGCGGCGACCTGGCCGGGGCCGCGCGGCTCCTCGGCACCGGGGCCGCGAACCTCGTCCGGCTCCTCGACATCGACCGGGTCCTCCTGGGCGGCCGGGTGGCGCTGGCCGCGCCGGAGGTGTTCGCGGAGGGGGTGCGGGAGGTCCTGGCCGGGCTGGGCCTGCCGACCCCGGTCGAGGTGACGACCGGCCGGGACACGGTGGCCGAGGGAGCCGCCTGGCTCCCCCTGACCTCCGTCTTCGGGACCCGCGCGGGCGGGGTGTCGAGCGAGGGGTGAGGGGGTCACGGGTGACGGGCCGCGGGCCACGGGTCCGAGTGCGGCGTGACGGGTGGCGGGTGACAGGTCACGGGTGACGGCCGGGGCGGTCGGCGCGGGACCGGTCAGAAGAAGCGGCGGACGAAGACGTCGGAGGTGCCGTTGGTGTCCCCGGGGACGATGCCGTCGGCCGCCGACTGGAAGACCACGTCCCGCCCGTCGGCGCTGACCGAGTCGGTCTCCGCCGTGGCGGGCTGGTCGGAGACGGTCTCGTCGGTGCCCGTCCGGAGGTCACGCAGGACGAGTGAGGGTCCGCCCGTGCCGTTCGGGGTGTACAGGAGATAGCGGCCGGTGGGGTCGATGGCCACGCCCGTCACGTTCGGCACCAGTTGGGCGGTGCCCGAGCCGACGTCGTGGACGTAGGTGTCGGAGCCCGAGAGGTAGACGACCTTGCGGCCGTCGTCGCTGAGCTGGACGAGCGACGCGCTCCGGGAGGGGCCGTCGACCGGGGCGGACGTGGTGCCGGTGGTCCGGTCCCACAGGTACACGTCCGCCTTCTCCAGGTTCTGGTAGGCGAGGTAGCGGCCGTCGCCGCTGAGGGACGGCCGGGCCGGAGCCGAGTTGTTGGCCAAGGAGACGGAGACGGAGCCGCCCTCGCGGTCGGCGACCACCACCTGCCGTCGCTGTCCCGGCTGGGCCAGACCTCCGTAGGCGAGGTAGCGGCCGTCCGAGCTCAACGACGGCTCGTTGCAGCGGTGGCAGCTGACGGGCAGCGTGCCCAGGTCCAGCGAGTGCTGCTGCATCCGCTGGGCGGTCATCCCCTGCGCCGGAGCGGTGGCGGCGACCTGCCTCCCGTCGCCGCTGATCGCCGGGGTCCAGCTCTCGATCAGGGGCACGGTCCTGGTCAGGCCGGTCCGCCGGTCGCGGACGTACACCTCGTTGCCGCCCTGCGGCGGGCCGTTCTTCAGCGAGGTGAAGACGACGCTGCGGCCGTCGGGTGTGATCGAGGCGGCGCCGTAGCCCTCGTCGGTCGCGACGCTGATCCTCTCGACACCGGCACCGAGATCGACACCGGCATCCGCACCGACACCGGCACCGGCATCCGCACCGGCGCTGAGGCCGCCCCTCGCGGTCGTCGGTCCCGCTGTGACGGCCGTCGCGGCCGTGGGTGTCACGGTCGCGACCGCGCAGACCACCAACGCCGTGCTCAGAACGACTTTCGCGCGTCTGGACGTGCTCCGGATCGGCTTGCTCTTCATTCCTGTCCTCCTGGACGTGGTTGCTCCGGCGGTTCCGCCGAAGCCCCCAGGGATGCAACCCGCGATAGCCCTATGAGGTCAATGGGTCACATGACGTAGTGGGGAACACTGCTTCGGTCGTGCCGAGAGTGGTCAGCTCCGGCCCTTGAAGTTCCCTCCGACTTCCGCGCTCCTCCGCGCCTCTTTCCCCGCCCCGCACCAAAGGGCGCGCGTATCAGCCGACCTTCGTACCATCCGCTGATCGGACCGCACGTCCCGCTCGTCCGAGGGACCCCGCCGGTGCCGTCGCCCCTTCCGCCCCCGCCCCCGTGGCAGCGTCGCGGCCGACCCGTACGCCCGCGAGCAGCAAAGGCCCGGCCCCATGGCATCAGCCCCCCTGCGACCGCGCAGCGCCCGTCCCCTCACGGCAGCCGCCGCCCTCGTGGCCGCCGCCACGGGCCCCCTCGCCCTGGCGGCCCCGGCACCGGCCGCACCGGCCCCCGTCGTCCTCACCGCCCCCACCGGCGGCCCCGCCGCGCCCGCGCCCGATCCCCCCACCCCCGTCTGCGGCACCCCGTCCGGGCCCGCGTTCCCGCTGGTCGCTCGCATCCGGGGCGGGCCCGCCGACTATCCGGCGGGCGGGGCCTTCCAGGAGTGGTGGCTGGATCTGACCAACACCACCAGCGCCTCCTGCTCCGGCATCCACCCCGTGCTCGTCCTCGCCGACCGCGAACGGGTCCTGCGGCCCGGACAGATCCGCTTCGAGTTCTACGACGAGGGGGCCGCCCGCTGGCGCCCGGTCGCCTTCGAGGCGACCGACGAGGCGGAGAGCGTGGGCGCGTTCACCGGCTTCGGCGGCTTCGCGGTCCCCGCCGGAGGGACCCTCGCCGTCCCCGTACGGCTCGCGTTCCGCGCCGGGACCGCCCCCGAGGAGGTCGTGGTCAGCGCGGCGGTGGTGCAGCGCCGGGGTGCCGACGGCGACTGGGTCGGCGAGTCCGGCGACTACCGGCTGAGCGTCGGCCCCGCCGGACCCGACGGCGCGGCCGAGCCGGACACCCCCACGGCGACCGACGCCCCCACGGCAGCCGACCCCCCCACGGCGACCGACGCTCCCGCCGACACCCCCGCCGACCCCTCCGCCTCCGCCTCCGCCGACACCCCCGTCGGCACCTCCGCCCCGGGCGACGGGCCCGCCCGGCCCCCCGTACCTGACACATCCGGCGGCCCCAGGCCGCCCGCTTCCACGCCCCGCCCGCCCGTCGGCACCGCCGTGCCCGAGCCCGTCGAGCCGGACCCGTCCGGCATCTCCGCCCGTCCCGAACTCGCCCAAACGGGAAGGGAGTCGGAGGAAACGGCCCGGCGTGTCGCCCCGTACGCGGGCGTCCTCGTCCTGCTCGGCGCCGCTCTGGTCCTCGCCGGGCGCCGGTTCCGGCACCGCCGGGTCACCCCGCGTACACCTTCCCGTTCATCCCCGTCTGCGACCATCCCCCGGTGAACTACCAGAGCACCCCCGGCGGTCCCGTCCGTTCCGGCGTCCCCGAGCACGGCCGTGTGCCCAAGTACTACGCGGTGAAGGCCAAACTCGCCCTGGTGGTCGACGAGTTGGGGGAAGGCGGGCTGCTGCCCACCGAGCGGGAACTCGCCGTCCGGTACGAGGTGTCCCGGGAGACCCTGCGGCAGGCGCTGCGCGAGCTCCTCCTGGAGGGGCGGGTGCGCCGCCAGGGCCGGGGCACGGTCGTCGCGGGCCCCAAGCTCGAACAGCCCCTCTCGCTCGCCAGCTACACGGAGGGCGTACGCCGCCAGGGACTCCGCCCCGGCCGCGCCCTGATCTCGCTCGACCGCTTCCCCTGCCCGGACGCGCTGGCCCCCGAGGTCGGCGCCGAACCGGGCGATCCCGTATGGCACATGGAACGGCTGCTGCTCGCCGACGACGAGCGGGTCGGCCTGGAGAGCACGTACGTCTCCGAGGCCCGCGCGCCCCGGCTGAACGCCGAGTTCGACCCGGACTCCTCCTTCTACGCCTACCTCCACGACCGGCTCGGCATCACGTTCGGCGACGCCGACGAGCGCATCGAGACCGTGCTCGCCACCCCCCGCGAGGCCCTGCTGGTGGGGACCCCGCCCGCGCTCCCGATGCTCCTGCTGCACCGGCTCTCCCGGGACACCTCGGGCCGCCCCCTGGAGCGGGTCCGCACCCTCTACCGGGGCGACCGCTTCAGCTTCACCGCCCATCTGGGGCGCCAGGGCTGACCCGGAAGGGCCTGTTCCAGCCACCCTTTCTATCACGAAAAGGTAACGGGTCTGGTCCAAGCTTGTCGGGCCGTTCACCGTCCCGTCGTCCACCCGCCCCGCCCGGGACACCCGCCGCCGCGACCGTCGACGGCATGAAGGTGATCGTCGTAGGGGCGGGCGTGGTGGGAACCATGCACGCCCGGCAAGCAGTGGAACGCGGCCACGAGGTCGTACACATCGAGCGCGAGGCCGAGGCGCGCGGAGCCTCCCTCCGCAACTTCGGCCAGATCTGGGTCAGCGGACGGGCGGGCGGCGAGGAACTCGACACCGCCCTGCGCGCCCGGGAACTCTGGGAGGGCATCGGCGCCCGCGTCCCCGGACTCGGCTTCCGGGCCACCGGCTCCCTCACCCCCGTACGGAACGCGCTGGAACTCGCCGTCGCCGAGGCCGCCGTGGCCCGGCCCGACGCCGCCGCCCGGGACTACCGGCTGCTCACCGCGGCCGAGGCCCGAGCGGTCAACCCGGCCCTGCGCGGCACCTTCGAGGCCGCCCTGTGGTGCGGGCGGGACGCCGCCGTCGAACCCCGCACCGCGCAACTCGCCCTCCGCGAGGCCCTCCTCGCCACCGGGAAGTACACCTTCCTGCCGCACCGCGAGGTCCGTGACGTCGTCGGTGAGAACGCCGTCCGCGACGACCGGGGCGAGATCCACCGGGGCGACGCCGTCGTCCTGTGCACCGGAGCCTGGCTCTCCGGACTCGTCCGCGAGGTCGCGGGCGAGGTCCCCGTCCGCCGCGTCCGCCTCCAGATGATGCAGACCGACCCCCTCGGCGAGCCGCTGACCACGTCCGTCGCCGACGCCGACTCCTTCCGCTACTACCCGGCCTACGCCTCCGACGCCCTCGACGCGCTCCGGGCGGGCCAGCCGCAGGACCCCACCGCCGCCGCCCACGGGATGCAGCTCCTCATGGTGCAGCGCCTCGACGGCGGACTGACCATCGGCGACACCCACGAGTACGAACACCCCTTCGCCTTCGACACCCTCGAAGACCCCTACGAGCACCTCACCCGGGTCGTCGAGGCCTTCCTCGGCCGCCCGCTGCCGAGGATCCGGCGCCGCTGGGCCGGGGTGTACGCGCAGTGCGCCGACACCACCCGGGTCGTGCACCGCCAGCGGGTCCGCGACGGCGTGTGGCTGGTGACCGGACCCGGCGGCCGGGGCATGACCTGCTCGCCCGCCATCGCCGAGACGACCGCGAACGAACTGGGCTGGTGAACACCGTGACCACGACCACGACCACGACCACGACTGAGACTGCGACAACACCGACTGCGGCTCCGGGGCCCAGGAAGAACCTCGTCGTCCTCGACATGGCGGGCACCACCGTCGCCGACGACGGCCTCGTCGAACAGGCCTTCACCGTCGCCGCCGAACGCCTCGGCGAGGACCCCGCGACGATGATCGGCCACGTCCGCGCCACCATGGGCGAGTCCAAGATCTCCGTCTTCCGCCACCTCCTCGGCGGCGACGAGGACCGCGCCCGGCAGGCCAACCGCGCCTTCGAGGAGGCCTACGGGGAACTCGTCGCCGACGGCAGGATCGCCCCGCTCCCCGGCGCCGCCGAGACCGTCGCCACCCTCAAGGAGCAGGGCCGGACCGTCGTCCTCACCACCGGATTCGCCCGGGTCACCCAGGACGCCATCCTCGACGCCCTCGGCTGGCGGGACCTCGTCGGCCTCACCCTCTGCCCGGCCGACGCGGGCGGCCGGGGCCGCCCGTACCCCGACCTGGTCCTCGCCGCCCTCCTCCGTACCGGCGCCGTCGACGACGTCCGGGGGATCGCGGTCGCCGGAGACACCTCGTACGACATGCTCAGCGGCGTCCGCGCCGGTGCCGGGCTCGTCACGGGCGTCCTCACCGGCGCCCACGACCGGGCCGCGCTCACCGCGCACGGCGCCCACCACGTCCTCGCCTCCGTCGCCGGACTCCCCGCGCTCATCCAGGAGTCCGAGGCATGACCAGCGGCATCCGCTTCGACGCCGTGTCCGTCGCGTACGGCGGCACCACCGTCCTCGACCGCCTCGACCTGACCGTCGAACCCGGCGAGGTCATGGCCCTCCTCGGGCCCTCCGGCTCCGGCAAGACCACGGCGCTGCGGGCCGTCGCCGGATTCGTCCGGCCGGCCTCGGGACGGGTGTTCATCGGCGACCGCGACGTCACCGCCCTCCCGCCGCACCGGCGGGGCATCGGCATGGTCGTCCAGCAGTACGCCCTCTTCCCGCACCTGCGGGTCGACGCCAACGTCGCCTTCGGCCTCAAGGCGCGGAAGGCCCCCAGGGCCGAGATCCCCGGCCGGGTCGCCGAGGCCCTGGAGATGACGGGCATGGCGGCCTACGCCCACCGGTACCCCCGCGAACTCTCCGGCGGCCAGCAGCAGCGCGTCGCCATCGCGCGGGCGCTCGCCATCCGCCCCCGGGTCCTCCTCCTCGACGAGCCGCTCTCCGCGCTCGACGCGCAGCTGCGCTCCGGGATGCTCGCCGAACTGGCCAGGCTCCACCGCGAACTGCCCGAGGTGTCGATCCTGTACGTCACCCACGACCAGATGGAGGCGCTCACGCTCGCCGACCGGATCGCCGTCATGGACAAGGCCCGCCTCCAGGACTGCGGCACCCCGCAGGACCTGTACCGCAGGCCCCGCACCGCGTTCACGGCCTCGTTCGTCGGCAACGCCAACCTGCTGCCGGTCACCGTCACCCCCGAAGGAGCCGCCCTCGGGGGGACCGCCCTGGAGGTCGCCACCGACGGCATCGCGCCCGGCGCGGGCGCCACCCTCTGCGTCCGGCCGCACCTCGTCGGCCTCGGGGACGGACCCAACGCCCTGCGCGGCACGGTCGCGGAGGTCCAGTGGCGCGGCTCCACCCACCGCCTGTACGTGGAGGTGGCCGGGCACCGGATCAAGGCGGACGTCCGCGAACTGCGGGAGACCCCGCCGCCGGGCACCGAGGTCACCCTGCACTTCGCGCCCGAGGACGCGGTGCTGCTGGGCGCGGGGGTGTCCGATGGGTAGCCGCACGGGCCTGACGGGGAAGCGGGTCCCGCCGAGGGCCCCCGCGCCCGCGCCCGCCTCCGCACCTGGTCCCGCCCCTGTCCCCGCGCCCGCCTCCGTACCCGCGACCCCACCCGCCTCAGGACCCGCCTCCGAGCCCCCCGCCACCCGGCGGGCGGTCCCCGGCTGGGTCTGGGCCCTGCCGCCCGTCGCCGTGCTCGCCGTCGCCTTCCTCTACCCGCTGGCCCTGGTCGTCCAGGAGTCGCTGGCCCCGGGGGCGTACGCCGACGTCCTCGCCTCGGCGTCCTTCCGCGAGGCGCTGGTCACCACGGTCTGGCTGGCCGTCGCCTCGACCGCGGGCTGTCTCGTCCTCGGCTTCGTCCTCGCGGTGGTGATCGCGTTCGTGCCGTTCCCCGGCGGGAAGGCGGTGGCCAAGTCCATCGACGTCTTCCTCTCCTTCCCCTCGTTCCTGATCACCCTCGCCCTGCTGTTCCTCTACGGCAGGGTCGGCATGGCCAACGGCCTCTGGACGGACGTCACCGGCGAGCCCACCGGGCCCTTCCGGTTCCTCACCACCCCGTGGGGCGTCCTCCTCGCCGAGATCACCTACTTCACCCCGTTCGTGATGCGGCCCCTGCTCGCCGCCTTCTCCCAGCTGGAGACCGCGCAACTGGAGGTGGCGTCCTCCCTGGGCGCCCGCCCGGCCCGGATCGTCCGGCAGGTGATCCTGCCCGAGGCGCTGCCCGCGCTCGCGGCGGGCGGCAGCCTCGTCCTCGTCCTCTGCCTCAACGAGTTCGGCATCGTCCTCTTCACCGGGGCCAAGGGCGTCACGACCCTCCCGACGCTCGTCTACGGCAAGGCGATCCTGGAGTCCGACTACGCCGCCGCCTGTGTCGTCGCCGTCGTCAACATCGCCCTCTCCGTCGGCCTGTACACCCTCTACCGGGGGGTGAGCCGCCGTGCTGGTGCATAGCCGCACGGGCCGCCGGGCGGTCCGGGCCGTCTTCGCGGTCCTCTTCGTCCCGCTCTTCGCGCTGCCCCTCCTCGTCATCCTCACCGCCTCCTTCGCCACCCACTGGTCCGGCGCCCTCCCCTCGGGACCCACCACCGCCCACTACACGGCGGCCGTCCGGGGCGAATCCCTCCGGGCGCTCACCACCAGCCTGGTCACGGCCGTCACCGCCAGCCTGGTCGCGCTGACCGTCGGCACCTGGGCCGCGCTCGCCGGAGCCGCCCTCGGCAGGAAGGGCCGCAAGATCCTCGACGCCCTGTTCATGCTGCCGGTGGCGGTGCCCTCGGTGGTCGTCGGCCTCGCCGTCCTCGTCGCCTTCTCCCAGCCGCCGGTGCTCCTCAACGGCACCCGCTGGATCGTGGTCCTCGCCCACACGGTGCTCGTCACCTCCTTCGCCCACCAGTCGGTGTCGGCCGCGATCCGGCGGCTCGACCCGATGTACGAGCAGGCGGCGGCCAGTCTCGGCGCCCGACCCTCGTACGTCCTGCTCCGGGTCAGGCTCCCGCTGCTCCTGCCGTCCCTGACCGCGGCGGCCGGGCTCTGCTTCGCCCTGTCCATGGGGGAGCTGAGCGCCACGATGATGCTCTACCCGCCGGACTGGGTCCCGCTGCCGGTGCTCGTCTTCACCTCCACCGACCGGGGTTCGCTGTTCACCGGCTCGGCGCTGGCCGTGGTCCTCATGACCGCGACCCTGCTGGCCCTGCTCGCCGTCTCCCGCATCCGCACCAGAGCCTCGTTCCGCTGAGGCTCCTCCCTCTTTCCTCCAGAGCTTCTTCCAGACCTTCCAGACCTCCTCACCTTCCTCACCTTCCTTCCGAGTTTCCTTCCCCAGGAGAAGACGAACGTCATGCGTACGTACGCCAGGCCGATCGCCGCCCTCACCTGCTCCCTCGTCCTCGCCGCCGGGCTCACCGCCTGCGGTGGTTCCTCCGCCGCCTCCGACGAGAAGGCCGTCACCGTCTACAGCGCCGACGGCCTCAAGGGCGAGGCGGGCGACGGCTGGTACGACAAGGTCTTCGCCGACTTCGAGAAGAAGACCGGCATCAAGGTGAAGTACGTCGAGGGCGGCTCCGGCGAGATGGTGCAGCGCGCCCTCCGCGAGAAGAGCAACACCCAGGCCGACGTCCTCGTCACCCTGCCGCCCTTCATCCAGCAGGCCGGTTCCAAGGGCCTGCTCCAGAAGTACGTGCCCCGGGGCGCGGACCGGGTCTCCGGCGCCGACAAGGCGTCCGACGGGACCTGGACCTCCGTCGTCAACAACTACTTCGGGTTCGTCCACAACAAGAAGGAGCTGCCGGCCGCCCCGAAGAGCTGGGAGGAACTGCTCGACGCCAAGTACCGCGACCGGCTCCAGTACTCCACCCCCGGCGTCGCGGGCGACGGCACCGCCGTCCTCATCAAGGCGATGCACGACTTCGGAGGCAAGGACGCGGCCATGGCGTACCTGAAGAAGCTCCAGGCCAACAACGTCGGCCCGTCCTCCTCCACCTCCAAGCTCGCCCCCAAGGTCGACAAGGGCGAACTCCTCGTCGCCAACGGCGATGTGCAGATGAACTTCGCCCAGTCCGCGTCCATGCCGAACCTCGGCATCTGGTTCCCGGCCAGGGGCGACGGCAGGCCGACCACCTTCGCCCTGCCGTACGCGGCGGGCCTGGTCGAGGGGGCCCCGCACGGCGAGAACGGCAGGAAGCTCCTGGACTTCCTGCTCAGCGAGGACGCCCAGCGGCAGGTCAGCGCCGTCGGCGGCGGCTTCCCCGCCCGCGAGGACGTCAAGCCCACCGACGCCAACGCCGTCGCCCTGGCCAAGATCATGGCGGGCGTCGAGGTCTTCGAGCCGGACTGGGCCGACATCGACCGGAACCTCACGTCGTACGTGGACGCCTGGAAGTCCGCCACCGGAAGCTGACGCCCGGCCACCGGAAGCCGACGCCCACCGCCGGAAGCCGCCACGCCCACCGCCGGAAGCCGACGCGCCACGACCGGCGTACCACCGCCCGGCACCAAGAGTTCACCGCACGACTCCTGACCGCCCCCGCGCATCGCGAAAAGATAACGGGTACGGGCCAACTCCCTTTATTTGTCAGGGGTTTCGGCCCGTACCCGCCCCGTTCCACGGACTTCCACGGAGGACTCCGACATGCCGCTGCCCGGCATCTCCCGCCGCACCGTGCTCGCCGCCGCCGGTGCCACCGCCGCCGTCGCCGCCACCGGGATCACCACCGCCCCCGCCGCCCGCGCGGCCGCCGGGCCCGTGCTCCCCGACGGCACCAGCAAGGACAAGGTGCTCGTCGTCGGCATGGACGGCCTGCGGTACGACCGGATCGACGCCGCCAGGGCCCCGCACCTCAAGTCCCTGATGGCGGACGGCACCTACGGCCGCTCCCTGCTGTACGCCGAGCCGATGGCCGCGACCTCCTCCGGCCCCGGCTGGTCCACGATCTCCACCGGCGTCTGGCCCGACAAGCACGGCGTGAGGGACAACACCTTCACCGGCAAGAACTACGGCCGTTACCCCGGCTTCCTCGCCCGCCTCCACCAGATCCGCCCGGAGCTCTCCCTCTTCGCCGCCGTCGACTGGCCCGAGCTCGACACCCACGGCACCGTGACCCCCGGCGCCGACGCCAAGCTGGTCTACGCCAACGACTACGCGGTCAACGACAAGGTCATCACCGACCTCACCGAGGGCGTCCTGCGCGAGCAGAACCCCGACGTCCTCTTCGTCTACTTCGGCGAGACCGACGAGATCGGCCACTCCTACGGCGCCGCCCACCCGAAGTACCTCGACGCCATCGACGTCCAGGACGGACATCTGGGCC
Organism: Streptomyces sp. NPDC087215; assembly: GCF_044744885.1. Lineage (NCBI taxonomy): Bacteria > Bacillati > Actinomycetota > Actinomycetes > Kitasatosporales > Streptomycetaceae > Streptomyces > Streptomyces sp. NPDC087215. The sequence goes on along the minus strand of NZ_JBIUZD010000008.1, from coordinate 136,909 downwards.
GTCTCCTCGCCGCGATCGAGGCCCGGCCCACGTACGCCTCCGAGCGCTGGACCGTCCTCGTCGCCACCGACCACGGCCACACCGACGGGGGCGGCCACGGCGGCTCCAGCGTCGAGGAGCGCCGCACCTTCGTTCTCGCCCGTGGCCCCGGCATCGCCGCCGGTGCCCGCCCGGTCGACACCCGGCTCGTCGACGTCGCCGCCACGGTCTTCCACCAGCTCGGCATCGTCCCCGACCCGGCGTGGGGTCTGGACGGCAAGCCGGTCCAGGAGCGCTCCACCGACCCGTTCGACACCCTGTACCCCGCGCTGACCGGCCGCGTCGACGAGACCGGCATCCCCGCCGGGGTCCTCGGCTTCACCCGCACCCCGCCCGCCGGCTGGTCCGTCATCAACGGCGCCATGGGCACCGGCGGGGTGACCGAGTGGCGCGGCTGGTCCTTCGCCACCGACGAGTTCTGGTCCCGCTCCCAGCGCGACCAGTCCCGCGAGCTGAACGTACGGGCCCGGGGCGTCTTCGCCGTCGCCGACTCCGACGAGTGGGCCGACAAGGCGTTCTCCGGGACGTACGACTCCACGCTGGTCACCCCGGCGCACGACGTCTCCGGGGCGTCCCGGGTGACCCTCGGCTTCACCACCCTCTACCGCCAGGAGGGCGCCCAGACCGCCCAGGTCCTGGTGAGCTTCAACGGCGGCACCCCGACCCCGGTCAAGAGCTACACCGCCGACGTCCTCTCCCAGCCGCAGTCCCTCACCGTCGCCGTCCCCGCCGGTGCCTCCAGCGCGAGCTTCCGCTTCCGCTACACCGGGTCGAACAACTGGTACTGGACCATCGACGGAGTCACGATCGCGGCTTCCTGACCGGGGAGCGTCCCGCCGATCGGGCCGGGCCCCCGCGAGCCCGGCCCGATCGGCGGGACACCCCCTAGGCTGGGGGGCGTCGCCACAGTGCTGTCGCGACGTCCCCAGCACACGCGTGTCCGTACGGCAGGAGTCCCGCACCCATGGCAGAGCGCAAGCCGATCGAATCCTGGCTCACCGACATGGACGGCGTCCTCATCCACGAGGGCGTGCCGATCCCCGGCGCCGACGCGTTCATCAAGAAGCTGCGGGAGACCGGGAAGCCGTTCCTGGTCCTCACCAACAATTCCATGTACACCGCCCGCGACCTGCACGCCCGGCTCGCCCGGATGGGCCTGGACGTCCCCGTCGAGAACATCTGGACCTCGGCGCTCGCCACCGCCAAGTTCCTCGACGACCAGCGCCCCGGCGGCACCGCGTACGTCATCGGCGAGGCGGGCCTCACCACCGCGCTGCACGACATCGGCTACGTCCTCACCGACCACGACCCGGACTACGTGGTCCTCGGTGAGACCCGTACGTACTCCTTCGAGGCGATGACCAAGGCGGTCCGGCTGATCAACGCCGGGGCCCGGTTCATCTGCACCAACCCCGACGAGACCGGCCCGTCCCTGGAGGGTCCGCTCCCGGCCACCGGCTCCGTCGCCGCGCTCATCACCAAGGCCACCGGCAAGGAGCCGTACTTCGCGGGCAAGCCCAACCCGCTGATGATGCGCACCGGGCTCAACGCGATCGGCGCCCACTCCGAGTCCAGCGCCATGATCGGCGACCGGATGGACACCGACATCCTGGCCGGTCTCGAAGCGGGTATGCAGACCTTCCTGGTGCTGACCGGGCTGACCGGCAGGTCCGAGATCGACCGCTTCCCGTTCCGCCCCTCGAAGGTCGTGGACTCGATCGCGGACATCGTCGACCGCGTGTAGCGGCCCGCCGCCGGACCCCTGCGGATGCGGAACGGCCCGATCCGGGTGAACCTGCCAGTACCAGGAGGTCACGATGCGTTCAGGTCCCATTGCACTCCGTGCCGCAGGGGCGGCCTTGGTGCTCGTCCTTGCACCCACGGCCGGCAGCGCGTACGCCCACGACGGGGTCAAGGCCACCGTCACCCCGTTCAACGCCTCGCCCGGCGCCGACGTCGACGTCCGCGTCGAGGGCTGCGAGGGCACGACCGGCGCCGCGAAGTCCCAGGCGTTCGTCGCCGACACGGAACTCACCGGGCGGGACGGCGGCGACTCCCCGCTGTACGGCGACACCACCGTCAGGTCCGGACTCGAAGAGGGCACGTACAAGGTCAGCGTGACCTGCGACGGCCACGACCATCCGGACGTCGGCGCCGTGGAGGTCCGCCACCACCGGCCGACCCCTGAGCCGAGCCACCACCCGAGCCCGGTCGCCCCGGTCCACGCGGGCGGCGGCGGCACCGCCGCGTACGCCGCCCCGGCGGCCCCCGGCGTCGCCCAGACCGCCACCGAGAGCGGCCTCGGCACCCCCTACACCCTGCTCGGCCTCGGTCTGGCCGCCGTCGCCGCCGTCGCGGTCGCCTTCCGCAGCTCCCGCCGCCGGGCGGACGGGTCCTCCGGTACCGGCGGGGAGTGACGGTGCCGTCCGGCTCCCGCCCGGCGGGCACCGGGCGGCTGGTCACCGGCGTGGCCTGGGCGGTGCTGCTGCTCGGGCTCTGGCTCTGGGGCCACGAGGCCGCCGAGGGCTTCGGGGGCGCCTCGGGGCCGACGACCGGCGACATGGCGGCGGTGGGCCGCCCGCTGAGGGTGGAGCTGCCCCCGGCCCACGATCCGATCGCCGCCGCCGAGCCCCGGTGGGTGGAGGTCCCCTCGCTCGGCATCGCCGCGCCCGTGGTGGCCCGGGGGCTCGACGCGTCCGGCGCGATCGACCCGCCGCCGTTCGAGAGGGCGCACACCGTGGGCTGGTTCGGCCCCGGCACCCGGCCTGGCGCCGCCGGGGCGGCCCTCCTCGTCGGCCATGTCGACACGAACACCCGCCCGGCCGTCTTCTACGGCCTGAGCGCGGCACGCCCCGGGGAGAAGGTCCGGGTCACCCGGACGGACGGTTCGGTCGCCGAATTCACCGTCGACGACGTGCAGGTCCACCCCCGGGACGACTTCGACCCGAGCAAGGTCTACGGCCCCCGCGACCCGCGCCGCGCGGAACTCCGCCTGATCACCTGCGGCGGCACGTTCGACCGCGCGGCGGGCACCTACACGGCGAACGTGGTGGTCTCCGCCTACCTGACGGCGACAGAGGCCCCCGAGAGCCCCTGAGCCACCCACGGGGGCCGGGCGGGCGGCCGGGCCCCTGGCGGGAACGGCGGTCGCACCGGACCTGGCTCCGGCCGGCGGGGCGCGTCCGGGCCACCGCCGACCGGGCCGGTCCTCGACCGGGGGGCTCACGGGCGGAAGGGTCCCGGTGCCGCCCCGGGAGGTCGGGGTCGCCGCCACTGTAGGGGCCCTGCCTCGCCCGGCCCAGGGGAACGGCGTGCCACGATGACCCCGACCGTTCCGCATGTGTCCGAGGGGCCCCGAATTGTCCGCACGTCCGTCCGCGTGCCGCGCCGGTCTCGTCCTCCCGGCCGCCGTGTTCCTGCTCCTGCTCCCCGGCCTCTCCGGCTGTACGTCCCCGGCCCCGCGCCCCGCGGGCGAGGCGGCCCCGGCCGCGCCAGGAGCCCGGGGCCCGAGCACCGCCCCGGCCGCCCCCGTCCCCTACTGGGTGAACCCCGACGGCAGGGCCGCCCGCGCGGTCGCCGAGCACCTCGCGGCGGGCCGCACCGCCGAGGCCGAACTGCTGCGGAGGATCTCCTCCCGGCCGCAGGCCGAGTGGATCGGCCCCGACCGGCCCGAGGAGGACGCCCGCGCGGTGACCGAGGCCGCCGACCGGGCCGGGAGCGAGGCCCTCCTCGTCCTGTACGACATCCCGAACCGCGACTGCGGCCAGCACTCGGCGGGCGGCGCGCCGGACGCCGCCGCCTACCGGGACTGGGTCGACGCGGTCGCCCGGGGCATCGGCGCCCGGCGGGCCACCGTCGTCCTGGAGCCGGACGCGGTGATGCACGTCGTCGACGGCTGCACCGAGCGGCGGCACCACGTGGAGCGGTACGAGCTGCTCAAGGCCGCGGTCCAGCGGCTGAAGCGGCAGCCGTCCGTCACCGTGCACCTGGACGCGGGCAACGCGGGCTGGGGCGGGCCGGAGCGGCTCGCGGGCCCGCTGAAGGAGGCCGGGATCGAGGACGCCGACGGCTTCGCGGTGAACGTCTCGAACTTCCGGACGACCGAGGAGAGCGCCGCGTACGGCAGGCGGCTCTCCGCCCTGGTCGGCGGCAAGCCCTTCGTGATCGACACGAGCCGCAACGGGAACGGGCCCTGGGCCGAGGGCGACCCCGTCGACAGCTGGTGCAACCCGCCGGGCCGGGCCCTCGGCGCCTTTCCCACCCGGGACACCGGGGACCCGCTGGTGTCGGCACACCTGTGGATCAAGCGCCCGGGGGAGTCGGACGGCGAGTGCCGGGGCGGCCCGAAGGCGGGGGAGTGGTTCGACGTGTACGCCAGGGAACTCGCGCGCGGCGCACGGTAGTCCGGCCGGAAGGAGCCCGGAGAACATCAAGACCCCCTCACCGAGGGTGAGGGGGTCTTGACTGTGCGTGCGCCGCCAGGGACTCGAACCCCGGACCCGCTGATTAAGAGTCAGCTGCTCTAACCAACTGAGCTAGCGGCGCCTGCTGACAGAGAGAACTCTACCCGACCTGCGGGTGTGCTCCTGACCCATGCCGATCGCTCCCGGCCTGTCGGATGGTCGTATCGGGCCTTCGATCCGTCAAAATGCGATTTGTCCCGACAGTTGAGACACTGGCGCCCGAAACAAGGGTCAAAAGATCTTGACGAGTGTGGAGGGGAATCGCATGAGCGTGCCGGTCTTCGAGGAGTTCGAACCCGCGGCCGACTGCGGCTGCCCGGGGTGCGCCCGGCAGCGGCGTGACCTCGCGCTTGGCCTGCCCGTCCGGTCCGGCGGCCACCCCGCCGCCCACGGCGCCCGCCGCGCCCTGGTCATGGTGACGGCGGCGGGCGTGGTGCTCGGCGGCGGTGGGGCGGGGGCGACGGCGGCCCTGTCGCCGCCGCCCGGCCCGTTCACCCCGGCGGACGCGGGGCCCGGGACGACGGGCTCCGGGGCGGTGGCCTCCGGGGCGGTGGCCTTGGAGGCGCGGCCCGGTCCCGCCGACGCGGCGGACACGGCGCCGGACACGGCGGGCGAGACGGTACGGGCGATGGCGGCGGCCCCCGGCCCCGACACCCCGCAGGGCGGGCGCGAACCCCTGCACGGCGCTCCCGGCCCCGGGCCCTCCCCGCTGGCCACCCCCACCAGCGCCCAGGTCTCCACCGGCAGCCTCCGGCGGACCACCCGCGCCGACATCATCAACCGCGCCAAGCTGTGGGTGGCGGCCCAGGTCCCGTACTCCATGGACAAGTACTGGTCGGACGGCTACCGCCAGGACTGCTCCGGCTACATCTCGATGGCCTGGAACCTGCGCAGCAACGAATGGACCGGCAGCCTCGACCGCTTCGCGGACCGGATCGACCGCGCCGAGCTCCAGCCCGGCGACATCCTCCTCTTCCACAACCCGGCCGACCCGACGCGCGGCTCCCACGTGACGATCTTCGGCGGCTGGACCGACTACACCCACACCTCCTACATCGCGTACGAGCAGACCAAGCCGCGCACCCGCAAGCAGGCGACGCCGATGGCGTACTGGGAGAACTCCGGCCGGTACGTGGGCTACCGCTACAAGGGCGTGATCAGCGGCACCGGCACCGGCGGCGGTCCGACGTCGGTGCCGACGCCGTACCCCGGGTCGGCCATGTTCGGGCCGGGCGCCGACAACGCGTACGTCACCCAGCTCGGCGGGCTCCTCGTCGACCGGGGCGCCAAGAAGTACTACGGCCAGGGCCCCGGCCCGAAGTGGAGCGAGTCGGACCGGCGCGCGACGCAGGCGTTCCAGCGGGCACAGGGGTGGAAGGGCGCGGAGGCGGACGGTCTGCCCGGCCCCGACACCTGGCGCCTCCTCGTCACCGGCGGCGGCAAGGACATCGGCGGTTCGAGTGGTTCGAGCGGCCCGAGCGCGGCTGTGACGGACTTTCCCGGGCGTGGCGTCTTCCGTCCGGGCCGATCCAGCGCATATGTGGAGAAGCTGGGCGAACAACTGGTGAAGCGGGGCTTCGGCAAGCACTACCTGTCGGGACCCGGTCCGCGCTGGACGGAGGCGGACCGCCGCAACGTCGAGGCGTTCCAGCGGGCACAGGGCTGGCGCGGCGCGGCGGCCGACGGCTACCCGGGCCCGGAGACCTGGCGGCGCTTGTTCCGATGACCCCGAGAGCATGAGGTGGACCCGAATGACGGCATCGACCCCGAACCCCCCGGACTCCGGTGCGGCGGCCTCGCGTGACGCGGCCCGCACGGCGAGACGCCTGACGGACGGCACGCTCCCGAGGGCGACCGCGTCCCACGGCCCCCGGGCGACGGGAACGCCACCGGCGAGCGGCCCGAGCCCGGTGCCGCCGCCGACCGCCGCCGAGGACGTGTCCCCCGCACCGCTTCCCGCGGACCCGGGCTCCCCGGCGCCGGGGACGGCCCCCGGCCAGGGGACGGCTCCCGGGCCCGGGGCGATGCTTGAGCCGGAGCCGACTCCTGTGCCGAGGGCGACTCCTGAGCGGCAGGTGGTCCCCGGGCGGGAAGTGACCCCCGGGTCTGGGGCTGCTCCGGGGTCGAGTGAGGTTTCCGGGCCGGAGCCGACTCCTGGGACGGCGGCGGCTTCCGGACCGGGTCCGGCTTCCGGGCCTGGAGCGGCCCTCGGGTCGGGGGTGGCCCTCGGGTCGGGGGTGGCTCCTGGGCCTGGGGCGTCTTCCGGGCCGGAGCCGACTTCTGGGCCGAGAGCGACCTCCGGTCCGGAGGCGGCCCCCGGATCGAGAGCAACTTCTGGGCCGGAAGCGGCCCCCGGGCCGGGAGTGGCTCATGGGCCGGGAGCGGCCCCCGGGCCGGGAGCGATGTATGGGCTCGAAGCGGCCCCCAGGCCGGAAGTGGCTCATGGGTCAGAAGCGGCCCCCGGGCCGGGAGTGGCTCATGGGCCGGTAGTCGTCGCGGAGGCCCCCGCTCCTGCCGGTCCCGCCACCGGGAACGCGCCGGTGCCCGCACCGGGTGTCACCACGTCGGCCCCCGAGGCCGCCGCGCGGCCCGGCGTACACCTGGACCGCCCGGGAGCCCGCTCCGGCCCGCCGTCCGGCGGCGCCGGCGGGGAAGGGGCCCCGGGGCCCGGACCTTCCTCCCGTACGACGCCGGTCCTGCCGACCACCACGGGAACCCCTCCGGCCCACGGGACAGGGTCCACCGCGTCGGACACCTTCCCGGCCCCGGCCGGGGGACCCGTCACCACGGGAGGCCCTTCCGCCCGTGGGGGAGGGCCGACGGCCACGGGCGCGTTCTCCGGTTCCGGCGGGGGCTCCGCGACCCCGGGAGCCCTGCCCGCTCCGGGCGAGGGCCCCCTCGCCCCGGGCCCGCATCCCGCGCGCGGGGAAGAAGCCGCCACCGCGTCCGGCCCACCGGTCTCGGCCGGGGGGCCCGTCGCCCCCGGAGGTCTTTCCGCTCGCGGGGGAGGGCCGACGGCCACGGGCGCCTCCTCCGGTCCTGGCGGAGGGCCCGCGACCTCGGGAGCCCTGCTCGCTCCGGGCGGGGGGTCCCTCGCCCCGCGCCCGCTCCCCACCGGCGAGGCCCCCGCCGCTCACGAAGGAGGGAACTCCCTCCCGGGAGGTCGTTCCGCTCGCGGGCGGGAGAGCACCACCGCTTCCGGCGGGGAGACCACGGTCCCGGGGGGACCGTCGGCTCGCGGGGGAGCGGCGGCCACGGGCGCCTTCTCCGGTTACGGCGGAGGGCCCGCCTCCTCGGGCGGGCTCCCTGCCCCGGGAGGTGGGTCCACCTCCTCGGACGCTCTTCCCGCCCCGGGCGGTAGGTCCGCTTCCCCGGGTGCGCTTCCGGTCCGTGGGGGAGAGCGCGCTCCGGGTGCTGTCTCCTCTTCCGGTGGGGAGGCCCTGGCCTCCGGCGCCCTTTCCGCCCCGGGTTCCGGCACCGGCCGGTCCGGTGGTTCCGCCCCGCTTCCCGACCGGCACGCCCGCCCGGTGGGCCGGTCCGGCCCGGACGCTCAGGCCCGTACGCAACCGACCGCGGCCGTGCCGCCGTCGTCCACCTCGTCCCCGGTGGCACAGGCCGCACCCGTGACGCCGTCCCGGTCCGGTCCGGCATCGGTCGTCGGAGGGGGCGGGCCCGCCGGTCCCGTACCCCGCGCCGGGGCGGGCGGCGGTGGGCTCGACTTCGGGCGGATCACCGGGGTCCGGGTGGGGACCCTCGCCGTGCCCGTCGCCGCCGTCGTACGGGTGGCGCGGCGGAAGAACGTGATCGGGACCGAGACCACCGGGTCCATCCCGGTGCACCTGCTCTTCCGCGACGAGCCGGAGGGCCTGGTGCTCCCGGTGCCGGGAGACGACGACGGCGGCCCCGACACCGTCGCCATGGCCGCGCCCGTACGGAAGGGCCGGGGGCCCGCCATCCCGGCGCCGTCGAAGGTCGAGCCCTCGCCCGGGGCGCGGCCCGGCGACCGGGTCGGCGAACGGCGCGCCCAGGCGCGGGCCCTGGCGGAACGGGACCGGGCGCGGGACACCGCTCCGGCGGCGCCCGCCCGCCCCGCGCCCACCGCCGATCCGGCGCTCGTGGAGCGGCCGGGACCGGTGCTGCCGGGCTGGGTCGGGGTACTGGGCGGAGCGCTCGCCCTCACCGGGTGCGCGGCGATCGTGTGGTGGGCCGGGGCGGTCCCGGAGGAGGCCGCGCGGATGCTGCGGCTGCCGGTGCGCCCGTACCACGGCATCCCCCTCGGCCAGTGGGCGCTCCTGGCGCTCGGCGTGGTCCTCACCCTGTTCACGCTCGGCGGGCTCGGCAGGGGCCGGGTCGGCTACGCGTGGGTCCTGACCCTGTTCGGCGACTACCGGGGCACGGTCCGCCGTACCGGGCTGGTGTGGGTGAGCCCGCTGCTGCTGCGCCGCCGGGTGGACGTACGGCTCCGGCACTGGCGGAGCGAGCCGCTCCCGGCGGTGGACGCGAAGGGCACGGCGCTGGACGTGACCGTGCTCGTGGTGTGGCGGGTGCGGGACACGGTCCGGGCGGCGCTCGGGATCGACGGGCACGAGGAGTACCTGCGGGAGCAGGTGGAGGCGGCGATGGCCCGGGTGCTCTCGCAGCTTCCGGCGGACGCGTTCCACGAGGACGCGCCGACCCTGCGGGACGCGGAGGCGGTCGGCGAGGCGCTGACGCGGATGCTGTCGGCGGAGTGCGCCCCGGTCGGGGTGGACGTGTTCTCGGCGCAGCCGACGCGGATCGAGTACGCCCCGGAGGTGGCGGCGGCGATGCGGCGGCGGCGGATCGCGGCGATCGACGCGAAGCACCGGGACAGCGTGCTGACGTCGGTGGTGGACGCGGTGGACGACGTGGTCCACCGGCTGACCAGTCGTGGTCTGGTGGAACTGGACGACTACGAACGCAAAGCGCTGGTCAAGGACCTGACGGTGGCGTTCTACACCGGACGGACGGGTCCCGTGGAGGGCGCGTGAAGGGATGGACAGGTTCAACTTCCGTCCATACCTTGGTAGTTGGTCCAGACCACAAAACGAGACAGTGCGGCACGGCTCCCCGGCCGTGCCGCGTCCCGCACCCGTGCAGCACGGCCCGACGGAACTCCCCCACGTTCTCAAGGAGCGACAGGATGCGCAAAAACTCAGTAGGGGCGGCGGTGGTGGCGCTCGGCGTCGCCGGTGTCACCTTCCTCTCCACGGGCAGCGCCGGAAGCCACGGCTACACCGACGCGCCGATCAGCCGCCAGAAGCTCTGCGCCAACGGCACCGTGACCAACTGCGGCAACATCCAGTGGGAGCCGCAGTCGGTCGAGGGCCCGAAGGGCTTCCCGTCCGGCGGTCCCGCCGACAGCAAGATCTGTTCGGGCGGACTCTCGCAGTTCGCCCAGCTCGACGACCCCCGGAACGGCGCGTGGCCCGCGACCCAGCTCACGGCCGGCCAGAGCTACAGCTTCCGCTGGCAGTTCACCGCCCGGCACGCCACCACCGACTTCAAGTACTACATCACCAAGAACGGCTGGAACCCGAACCAGAAGCTGACCCGGGCCGCCCTCGACCCCCAGCCGTTCCTGACCGTCCCCTACAACAACCAGCAGCCGCCGTCGACCCTCTCGCACTCCGGGACGATCCCGGCGGGCAAGACGGGCCGCCATCTGATCCTGGCCGTGTGGACGATCGCGGACACCGGCAACGCCTTCTACGCCTGCTCGGACGTCAAGTTCTGACGGACGCCCGGCGGCCGGTCACGGGCGTTCAGTTCTGACGTCACGTCAGTTACAGTCCGCCGCATGAGGGGTGCGGACACCGTCGCGGAACTCGTACGGCGCCAGTGGGACGACCACCGGATCGGGCTGAGGGACGAGCACCACACCCTCACCCACCACCAGGTCGCCGCGGGCGCCGCCGCGCGGGCCGCACTGCTCGTGGACCTGATGCCACCCCGGCCGGGGTGCGAGCCGCACCTCGGCCTGCTGCTCGACAACACACCGGAGTACCCGCTCTGGCTCAGCGCGGCGGCCCTCGCGGGGGCCGCCGTCGCCGGGATCAACCCCACCCGGCGCGGCGCCGAACTCGCCCGGGACATCCGCCACACCGACTGCCGGGTCCTGGTCACCCAGCGCGCCCACCTGCCGCTCCTCGACGGGCTGCCGCTCCCCGGACTCCGGGTCCTGGTCACCGACACCGACGCCTACCGGGAACTCCTCGTCCCCTACGGGACCGCCCGGCCGGGGGACGCCCGGCTCGGCCCGGTCCGCCCCGACAGCCGCTTCCTGCTCTCCTTCACCTCCGGTTCCACGGGCGCGCCCAAGGCCGCGCTCTGCAGCCAGGGCCGCCTCGCCGCCGCGGGGGCCTCGCTCGTCGCCCACTTCGGGGTGCGGCGGGACGACGTCCACTACGTCTGTATGCCGATGTTCCACGGCAACGCGGTGATCGCGGACTGGGCGCCCGCGCTCGCCGCCGGGGCGGGCGTGGCGCTCCGGGCCCGGTTCTCCGCCTCCCGCTTCCTGCCGGACGTCCGCCGCTTCGGCGCCACCTACTTCACCTACGTGGGGCGGGCCGTGCAGTACCTGCTCGCCACCCCGCCGGGCCCGGACGACCGCGCGCACCCGCTCCGCCTGGGCTTCGGCACCGAGGCGGGCGCGGTGGACGCGGCCCGGTTCCGGGAGCGCTTCGGGGTGCCGCTCGTCGAGGGGTACGGCTCCTCCGAGGGCGGCGCGGCGATCCAGCGGACCCCGGACACCCCGGCGGGCGCGGTCGGACGGGCCGCGCCCGGCGACGACCTGGCGGTGGTGGACGCGGAGACCGGCGCCGAGTGCCCGCCCGCCCGGTTCGCGGCCACCGGCGGGCTCCTCAACGCGGCCGAGGCGGTCGGCGAACTGGTCAACCGGGGCCGCTCGCCCTTCGAGGGCTACTGGCGCAACCCGGCGGCGGAGGCGGCCCGGCTGCGCGGCGGCTGGTACTGGACGGGGGACCTCTTCTACCGGGACGCGGACGGCCACCTCTACTTCGCGGGCCGTACGGACGACCGGCTGCGGGTCGACAGCGAGAACCTGGCGGCGGCGATGATCGAGCAGATCCTGGCCCGCTGGGACCGGGCGGCGGGCGTCGCGGTGTACGCGGTACCGGACCCGGTCGCGGGGGACCAGGTGATGGCGGCGCTCGCCCTGCGCGAGGGGGCCGTCTTCGACCCGGAGGCGTTCGGGGCCTTCCTCGCGGCCCAGCCGGACCTGGGCACCAAGATGCCGCCGAGGTTCGTGCGGGTGATGCCGGAGCTGCCGCTGACCGCCACCAACAAGGTCCACCGGGTGGGCCTGCGCCGGGCCGCCTTCCTCTGCCAGGACCCGGTCTGGTGGCGCCCGTCCCCCGGCACGCCGTACGAACCCCTCACCCCGGAGGCGACAGCCGGACTCCAGCGGGAGTACACCCGCCACGACCGCTCCCCGACACCCTGAAGGCCCCGGCCCCGACGCCTTGACGGCCCTGGCCCCCGAGGCCCGAGCGCCGGTACTGCCGAGGGACGGGCCCGTATGGGCCCGAGGCAGGCCCCCTAACGTGCTTCACGGGCCCGAGGCAGGCCCCGCCCGTACCGGCCGGAGGGGAAGCCCACCCGGAGGGGAGCCACCCCTACGGGCCGTTCCAGGGGAACCCCGGGGGCGCCCCCGGGCCGGACCCGGGCCGGACCCGGGCCGACGTCCCCGAAGGCCCGCGCCCCCGGAGGGGGTAGTCCCAGCCCCACCCCCTCCGCACCCCCCACCCCCATGGCCACCCGCAGGGCCCCGCGCCTACCGTGGCGCGCATGGAAGCCCGTACGCCCTGGCAGGCGCTCACCCGGCCCCGGTTCCCGTGCGGCCCCTGGCCCTGGCGCGCCCTCGGGTACCTGCTGTCCGGGGGACTCCTGGGGGCCGTCGTCTGTGGTGTGTTCCTGTTTCTCGGGGTGTTCTCGCTGGTCCTCGTGGGGCTGCCGCCGCTGCTGCTCTCCGGGCTCGCCCTCGGCGGGATCGAGCGCCGCCGTCTCCGGCTCGTCGACCTGGACCCCGCCCCCGACCCGCACCGTCCCCCCACCGCCCCCGGACCGCTCGCCTGGCTCCGGCTCCGGGCGGGGGAGCGGGCGACCTGGCGGGAGCTGGCGTACGCGCTGCTGCTCGCCACCGTCCTGTGGCCGCTGGACCTGCTGGCCGTCGCCGTCGCGGCGGGCCTGCCGCTGGTGCTGCTCAGCGCCCCGGTCCAACTGGCGGCGGACGGTCACGAGACCAAGGTCGTCAAGGCGTACCTGGTGACCTCCTACCCCGAGGCGTTCGCGGCGGCGCTGCTCGGCGCGCTGCTCCTGGTCGTCCTGGCCCATCCGCTGGTGGCGTTCGCGGGGGCCCGCGCGGCGCTCGCCCGCGCACTGCTCGCCCCGCGCGGGGCGGCGGCGGGAGACGACCGGATCGGTGAGGTCATCGCCTCCCGGGCGCGGCTGGTCGACGCCTTCGAGGCGGAGCGGCGCCGGATCGAGCGCGATCTGCACGACGGCGCCCAGCAGCGGCTCGTCGCCCTCACGATGACCCTGGGCCTGGCCCGGCTCGACGTGCCGCCGGGCCCGCTCGCCGAGCAGCTGGCGAAGGCGCACGCGGAGGCCGGCCGGGTCCTGACGGAGCTGCGGGAACTGATCCACGGCATCCGCCCGCAGGTCCTCGCCGACTACGGTCTGGGCGAGGCGCTCGCCGACGCCGCCGACCGGTCCGCCGTCCCCGTCGACCTGGACGTCGATCTGCCCCGGCTGCCGGAGGCGGTGGAGAGCGCCGGGTACTTCGCGGGCTGCGAGGCGCTCGCGAACGTCGCCCGGCACAGCGGCGCCTCCCGGGCGCGGCTCACCGCCCGGCTGGCGGCGGGGACGCTGCGGCTCGACGTCGAGGACGACGGGCGCGGCGGCGCCGACCCGGCCGGGGGCACCGGGCTGACCGGTCTCGCGGACCGGATCGCCGTCCTGGACGGCACACTGACGATCACGAGCCCGCAGGGCGGGCCGACCCTCCTGAGAGTGGAGATCCCTTGTCCCGTACGGTCCGCAAGCTCCGTGTCGTCCTCGCCGAGGACGGCGTCCTCCTCAGAGAGGGCCTGATCGGGCTACTGGCCCGGTTCGGGCACGAGGTCGTCGCCGCCGTCGGGGACGCGGACGCGCTGCGGGCGGCGGTCGCCGCGCACGACCCGGACGTGGTGGTGACGGACGTGCGGATGCCGCCGGGCTTCCAGGACGAGGGGCTGCGGGCGGCGGTCGCGCTCCGCGCCGAGCGGCCCTCGCTGCCGGTCCTCGTCCTCAGCCAGTACGTGCAGCGCAGCTACGCCGCCGATCTCCTCGACGCGGGGGACGGCACCGGCGTCGGCTATCTGCTGAAGGACCGGGTGGGGCAGGTGGAGGAGTTCCTGGACGCCCTGGCCCGGGTCGCGGACGGCGGGACGGTCGTCGATCCGGAGGTCGTACGGCAGCTGCTGCGGCGGCACCGCGATCCGCTGGCGGCGCTGACCCCGCGTGAGCGGGAGGTCCTCGGGCTCGTCGCCGAGGGCAGGTCGAACGGGTCGATCGCCCGGCACCTGGTGGTGACGGAGGCGGCCGTGGGCAAGCACATCGGCAACATCCTGGCGAAGCTGGACCTGCCGCCGGCCGACGACACCCACCGCCGGGTCCTCGCGGTCCTCACCCATCTGCGGGCCTGAGGGCCCGCGCGGGCCCGTACGGGAACGACGAGAAGGGCCCCTCGCTCTCGCGAGGGGCCCTTCTCCGTCTGTGCGCCGCCAGGGACTCGAACCCCGGACCCGCTGATTAAGAGTCAGCTGCTCTAACCAACTGAGCTAGCGGCGCCTACTGACAGAGAAAATACTACCTGGTCCCGGCGGGTGCTCCTGACCACCTCGGGGCGGGTGCTCCCGGCGGTCCCGGGGCGGGCGGTCAGATCGCCAGGGAGAGGACGACCGGGGCGGCCCTGCGGTTCAGGGTGTCGGCGGCCGAGCGCAGCCGGTGGGCGTGCTCGATCGGGAGGGAGAGCGCCAGACAGCCCACGGCGGAGCCCGCCGTCAGCGGGACGGCCGCGCAGACCGTGCCCACCGCGTACTCCTGGAGGTCGAGCACCGGGACGGTGGCCGGCTGGCTGTCGAGCTTGGAGAAGAGGATCCGTTCGTTGGTGATGGTCCGGGAGGTCAGCCGGGCGATCTTGTGGCGGGAGAGGTGGTCCCGCCGTCCGTTCTGGTCGAGCTGGGTGAGCAGGCACTTGCCGACCGCGCTGGCGTGCGCCGCCGAGCGGAAGTCGACCCATTCGTTGACCTTGGGCGTGCGCGGCCCGTCGGCGAACTGGGTGATCTTCACCTCGCCGTCGATGTACCGGCTGATGTAGACGGCCGCTCCGACGGAGTCGCGCAGCTCGGTCAGCGTCTCCTGGAGCTTGGCCTCCAGCGCTTCGCGGCGGGTCATGCCGGAGCCGAGGAGGACGAGCGAGTCCCCGATCACGTACGCGCCGTCGGCGACCTGCTCGACGTACCCCTCGCGGCGGAGCATGAGGAGCATCGAGGAGAGATGGGCGACGGGCAGCCCGGTCTCGCGCGCGATCTGGACGTCCGTCACTCCGCCGCCGTGCCGCGAGATCGTCTCGAGGACGCGCAGGGCGTATTGCACCGAGTGGAACGGCGCGGTGGGCTCGGGCTTCAGCGCCACGGTTTCCCCCTACCAGGTTGTGACCGCAAGCTTTCGTACCACGATAGCCGCCAAGCGCCCTCCACGGGACGGCTGTTGGCGAGAAGGGTGCGGAGCACCCCGGCCGTACGCTGGGCCGCATCACTCTGGCATATGCCCTTGTCATGAAATGGGCGCAGATCCTCAGGTCAGGACGGTGCCCCGGGGCCCTCGGGCATACGTTCGGCCGGTGGCGAACGGGGGATTTCCCGGCGGAAGCGGAAGGCGGGGAAGGCCCTTCGGCGGCCGAGAAGCGACGGAATAAACGGAGCCGCCCTCCTGTTGTCATCGAGTCCAAGCCGAACCACGAGTCCGTGCGCGTTCCGTACGGATGCCGAGGAGGATTCCGAAGGTGACCGACGCCATCCGAGGAGAGGCGCGGGGCTCCGCGCCCGTGCCGCTGTCCGTGCTCGACCTGGTCACGGTCGGGGCGGGCCGGACCGCGACCCAGGCACTCGCCACCAGCGTCGAGCTGAGCAGGCTCGCCGAGCGGCGCGGCTTCCACCGGCACTGGGTGGCCGAACACCACTCCATGCCCGGGGTCGCCTCCTCCTCCCCCGCGGTGATCCTCGCCCACCTCGCCGCCCACACCCGGCGCATCCGCCTCGGCTCCGGCGGTGTCATGCTCCCCAACCACGCCCCGCTCGTGGTGGCCGAGCAGTTCGGCACCCTGGAGGCGTTCGCGCCCGGCCGGATCGACCTCGGTCTCGGCCGCGCCCCCGGCACGGACGGCGCCACGGCCGCCGCCCTGCGCAGGACCGCCACCCCGAACGAAGGGGCCGACGACTTCCCGGAGCAGCTCGCCGAGCTGACCCGGTTCCTCGACGACGACTTCCCCGACGGCCACCCCTACGCCCGGATCCACGCCGTGCCCGGCCCGGTGCAGGGCCCGAAGGGGCGCCCGCCGGTCTGGCTGCTCGGCTCCTCCGGCTTCAGCGCCCGGCTCGCCGGACTGCTCGGCCTGCCCTTCTCCTTCGCCCACCACTTCTCCGCCCGGAACACGGTCCCGGCGCTCGACCTCTACCGGGACTCGTTCCGCCCGTCGGCGGTCCTCGACGCCCCGTACGCGATGATCGGCGTCTCCGCGCTGGCCGCCGACGAGGCGGCGCAGGCGCGCCGCCAGGTGCTGGCCGGGGCGCTCGCGATGCTGCGGCTGCGCACCGGGCGGCCGGGCCTGGTGCCGACGCCCGAGGAGGCGGAGACGTACGGATACAGCTCCGCCGAGCGGGAGTTCGTGGACGGCTGGCTGGCGAACGTCGTGTACGGCACCCCGGACGAGGTCCGCACGGGCCTGGAGGACCTGCGGAAGCGGACCGGCGCCGACGAGCTGATCATCACGGCGAACGCACACGGCGGGGACGCCCGGCTGCGGAGCTATGAGCTGATCGCGGACGCCTTCGAACTGCCCGAACTCGAAGGGGAGTAGCGGGGGCGGGCCGGGGTCAGGCCCCTTCCGGGGGAGGAAAAAAACCGGGCTCCACAAGCGGGTTGGTTCATTCCCCAACCATCCGCCCGACCGCCCTAAGCAGACCTTAAACCGCTCGTCACCGATGGTGGCGGGCGGTTCTTTTTTGTGCTGCGCGTCCCTGACAAGGCCTTTCTTCCGCGAATTGGTCTAGTCCTCAATCTGGTTCAGACCATTGACGTGGTGTTCACGAGCCGGTTATCACTTCTCCAACTCCAGTACGGCACCACCCAGTACTCCCCCCACATCGGAGGCCGCACGTGCACCCCCGTAAGCCATTGATCGCCGCGCTGCTCAGCACGGCCCTCGCCGCAGGCGCCCTCGCCGCCACCGTCGGCCTCGGTTCCGCCCAGGCGGCCGGTACGTCGACCACCGCCTCCACGGGCGGTGTGCGCATCGCGTACTACGACCAGTGGAGCGTCTACGGAAACGCGTTCTACCCCAAGCACCTCGACACCCGGGGCATAGCGGGCCAGCTGGACGTCATCAACTACTCGTTCGGCAACATCCACCCCACCAACCTCACCTGTTTCATGGCCAACAAGGCCGCGGGTGACGACAACAACCCCAACGCGGGTGACGGTGCGGGCGACTCGTACGCCGACTACCAGAAGTCCTTCAGCGCGGCGGACAGCGTCGACGGCGTCGCCGACAAGTGGGACCAGCCGATCGTGGGCGTCTTCAACCAGTTCAAGGAACTGAAGGCGAAATACCCCCACCTGAAGATCAACATCTCCCTCGGCGGCTGGACCTACTCCAAGTACTTCAGCGACGCGGCCAAGACGGACGCGAGCCGCAAGAAGCTCGTCTCCTCCTGCGTCGACCAGTACATCAAGGGCAACCTGCCCGTCGACGCGGGCTTCGGCGGCGTCGGCACCGCGGCCGGGATCTTCGACGGCATCGACGTCGACTGGGAGTACCCCGGTTCCAGCGGCGGCCACCTGGGCAACCACTACGCCCCCGAGGACAAGCAGAACTTCACGCTGCTCCTCGCCGAGTTCCGCAAGCAGCTCGACGCGTACGGCGCGGCCAACGGCGGCAAGAAGTACCTCCTGACCGCGGCCCTCCCGGCCGGCCAGGACAAGATCAAGTACATCGAGACGGACAAGATCGGCGCGTACCTCGACTACGCGAACATCATGACGTACGACATGCACGGCGCCTGGGACGGCGACGGGCCGACGTACCACCAGTCCCCGCTGTACTCCGGCGCGAACGACCCGACGGACCCGATCGCCCCGGGCACCGAGAAGTACTCGGTCGACGCCGCGATCGACTCCTGGATCGACGGCAAGCCCGCCTACGGCATCGCGGGCGGCTTCCCCGCCAACAAGCTGACCCTGGGCTACGAGTTCTACTACCGGGGCTGGAAGGGCGTCCCCGCCGGGACCGCCAACGGCCTCGCGCAGACCGCCACCGGCGGCTCCGCCCCCCGCCCGCTCAGCCAGGCGGCCGGCATCGCGCACTACAAGGAGCTCGGCGGCATCGTCGACAACGCGGCGACGACCTTCTGGGACGACCAGGCCAAGGCCTCGTACTTCTACAAGAACGGCGAGTTCTTCACCGGTCTCGACCAGAAGTCCATCCAGGCGCGGGTGGACTACGCCAAGCAGCGCGGCCTCGGCGGCGCGATGATGTACTCGCTCCTCGGTCTGGACGAGAACGCCACCCTGCTGAAGCAGATCAACACCGCGCTCGGCGGCACCAGCATCCCGCCCACCACCCCGCCGACGACTCCCCCGACCACGCCTCCGACGACCCCGCCCACGGGCTGTGGCTCGCTCCCGGCCTACGTCGCCGGATCGGTCACCAACGCGAACGCCCAGGTCTCCCACAACGGCCGCAAGTGGAAGGCCAAGTGGTGGACCCAGAACGAGGCCCCCGGCACCACCGGCGAGTGGGGCGTCTGGCAGGACCTCGGCGCCTGCTGAGTGCCTGACCCGGCGGACGCCTGAACCGCCGAACCCCTCATGAACCGCTGCCCCCGCCCGGAATGTCCCTCCGGCCGGGGGCAGTTCCATGCCCGCCACCGGACCGGCACCCCTCGGGACGCCTGATCGGGACCCTGGCCCCGGACCCCGGCCCCGGCCGACCGCCGCCCCTCAGACCTTCAGCGTTTCCACGTCGATCAGTTCGGCGATCCGTTCCGGGGCCACCGCCCGCGAGTACAGCCAGCCCTGCCCGGTGTCGCAGCCGATCCGCCGCAGCCTGCTCGCCTGCCCCGCGGTCTCCACGCACTCCGCCGTCACCGTCAGGCCCAGCCGGTGCGCCAGCTGCACCAGCGCCTCCACGATCAGCTCGTCCGCCGGGTTGGCGTGCTCCTCGTCCTGGAAACCGCGTACGAACGAACCGTCCAGCTTCAGCACCGAGACCGGCAGCCTGCTCAGATAGGCCAGGTTCGAGTAGCCGGTGCCGAAGTCGTCGATCGCGATCCGCACGCCCATGTCGCTCAGCGCCTGGAGCGCCTGGAGCGGACGCCCCGCCGAGCCCATCACGGCCGACTCCGTCAGCTCCAGCTGGAGCAGGTGCGGGGCGAGCCCGGTCTCGGCGAGGATGCCCGCCACGTCCCCGACCAGGTCGGAGTCCCACACCTGCCGGACCGCCACATTGACGCTCACGAAGATCGGGCGCTCGCGCGGATGGTCCCGCTGCCACTGCCGGGCCTGACGGCAGGCCGTGGCCAGCACCCACCGGCCCAGCTCCACGATCGAGCCGTCCTCCTCGGCGATGCCGACGAACCGGATCGGCGCCAGACGTCCGAACTGCGGGTGGTTCCAGCGCACCAGCGCCTCCACCCCGCGCAGCGCCCCGCCCGCCAGATCCACCAGGGGCTGGTACTCCAGGGTGAACTCCCCGCGCTCCACGGCGGGCCGCAGCGTGGAGGAGAGCGCCTGCCGGGTCACCCGGTGCGCGTTGCGCTCCGGGTCGAAGAGGTTCCAGCGGCCCTTGCCGTCGGCCTTCGCCCAGTACAGCGTGGTGTCCGCCGCCTGCATGAGGGCGGTCGCCGTGGTGCCGTGCCCGGAGCGCTCGACCACCCCGATCGAGGCGGAGACCGAGAGCCGCTGCCCGCCCAGGTCGAAGGGGCGCTGGAGCGCGTCGAGGACCGAGCGCGCCAGATCGGCCAGCTGCTCCGTGCCGGTGGAGTCCTCGACCAGGATCGCGAACTCGTCGCCGCCGAGCCGCGCCACGAGATGACCGCCGCTGCGGGTGTAGCCGTCGCTGTCCGCGCACTCCGTCAGCCGGGCGGCGACGGCGGCGAGCAGCCGGTCGCCGACACGGTGGCCGAGGGTGTCGTTGACCGCCTTGAACCCGTCGAGGTCGAGGTAGCAGAGACCGATCCGCCCTGTTCTGCCATACCCGTACGACTCGTACGACTCGTACGACGGACGGACCGGCCCCGGAGCTCCGTCGGTCTCGGCGGAGTCCCTCTCGGCCGAGTCCCTGGCCGGGTCCTCCAGCGCCGCCGAGAGGCGCTCGAAGAACAGCGCGCGGTTGGGCAGCCGGGTCACCGGGTCGTGCATCTGGAGGTGGCGCAGCCGCGCCTGGAGCTCGCGCCGCTCGCTGATGTCCGCGATCGACAGCAGGACCCGCCCGCTGCCCGGCACCGGGGCGACGGTGACCTCGGCCCACAGCGAGCGCCCGTCGGCGTGCTTGAGACGGCGGGTGCAGCGGAAGCGGGAGCGCCGCCCGCGCAGCACCTCGTGGTACGCGTGCCAGGTGCGCCCGTCGGAGGCGAGGTCCACGAGGTCGGCCGCCGCCTGTTCGCGCAGTGCCCGGGGGTCGCTGCCGAGGAGGGTCCCGAAGGATTCGTTGGCGGTGACGACGACGCCGTCCCGGTCGACGACGGCCATGGCGAGCTGGGCGGCGCGGAAGGCGGCGCCGCGGTCGCGGAGTTCGGCGGCGCGGCGGCCCTCGGCGGTGCCGGTGCGGGGGTGGTCGTCCGCCTCCCGGGGGAGGGGCCCGTCGTGCTCCTCGGGGTGACGCTCCGTGAGGGAGCCGTCCGCCGCGTACGTCTCCGGCGGTTCCGCGTGCACCGGTCCTTCGGGGGTTCCGCTCACCGCTGGCTCCCGTAGTGCGGTCGGGCCGGTCACATGTGGTCGGGGCGGCCGGCCGGGGACGAGTGAGCCGATCATAGGGCCAGGGTGGGGGAGCGTTCCAGCTCCGGGGCGCTCCCGGCGGCCTTCCTGAGCGGTGGGGCCGACCGCTGTACGACCCTGGCCGACCGATTCTGCGCGGGTGTGACACGGATCGGTGCCGTCGTGACCGAATGTGACTTTACGTGAGCTCCAGCGAGCCCGTGTCGCGTCGATCCGGAGGTACCCGCTCACCCGACCGGGGCAGTGGAAACATGCGAAACATCGCAAACCACCACAAGGTGGGTGAGGTGTCCCGCATTCCCGATCCGGAGGTCCACGTGAGGGGTCAGCTGCCACCCGGGGGAGTGGAGCGCGCGCGGCTGCGCTCCGGGGCGGCGGCCTTCACCTCGCTCGCCGCCCTCGCCGCCACCGGGCTCGTCGCGGGCCCCGCCGTCGGAGCCCCGTCGGCCGGACCCTGCGTCCTGCCCCGTACGGCCGCCCATCACTCGCTCGGCCTCGACACCTGGAACAGGTCGTACCCGCGCCCCGACCGCACCCTCGACGCGGTCATGATCTTCCTGTCCTTCCCGGACGCCGAGCCGCTCACCGAACCCGCCGCCCTGGCCGCCGACCACTTCCCGGCCACCACCGACTTCTTCGCCCGCGCCTCCTACGGGCGGTTCACCCTGCGTCCGCATCCCCGGCGCGGCTGGACCCGGATGCCGAAGCCGTCGACCGCGTACGACATACGGCGGGACTGGGACGCGGGACAGCGCGCCGCCTATCTGCGCGACGCGATCGCCGCCGCCGACGCGAGCGTCGACTTCTCCCGCTACGACGTCGTCTACCTGGTCGCCGATCCGGACGCGCCCGGTGTGGACTCCGACGCGACGAAGGTCGTCAACCTGGAGCACCCCCTGGAGGCGGACGGCGCCGAGATCAGGAGGGTCGTGACCGTCTTCGAGCGGCACCCGCCCGACCGCAACGTCCTCGCCCACGAGACCGGGCACGTCTTCGACCTGCCCGACCTCTACCACCGTCCCGAGGACGGCAGGGGCGACTGGGACACCCATGTGGGTGACTGGGACGTCATGGGCAGCCAGTTCGGGCTCGCCCCCGACCTGTTCGGCTGGCACAAGTGGAAGCTCGGCTGGCTCTCCCGCGACCAGGTGGCCTGTGTCCAGGGGGCCGACCCCCGCACGGTCACCCTGGAGCCGACCGACGCCCCCGCCCCGGCGGGCGGCACCCTCGGCACCCGGCTCGCCGTGGTCCGCACCGGGCCCGACGACGTCCTCGCCGTCGAGGCGCGGAGCCGCGCGGGCAACGACACCGGCACCTGCGCCGAGGGCGTCCTCGTCTACCGGGTCCAGGCCGGCGCCGCCTCCGGCGACGGGCCGGTCCAGGTGGTCGACGCGCACCCGCGCACCGGCGCCTGCTGGGACCGGTCCGTCTACCCGCCGCTCGCCGACGCCCCCCTCGCCGAGGGCGAGACCCTCACCGTGCCGGGGACGGGAGTGCGCGTCGAGGTCGTGGACCGGACACCGTCGGGTTCCTGGACGGTACGGGTCACCCCGCCGTCCGTACGCTGAACGGGCCGCCCGGCCGGGACGGGGCCGGGAGCGGTCCGGGAGCCGTGCGGCGGCGGTCCGGGACCGGTCCGGGAGCACGAAGAAGCCCCCCGCTTCCGCGAGGGGCTTCTTCCGTCTGTGCGCCGCCAGGGACTCGAACCCCGGACCCGCTGATTAAGAGTCAGCTGCTCTAACCAACTGAGCTAGCGGCGCCTGCTGACGTCGTAGACATTAGCAGGCGTCCGGGCGGGAGGGAAAATCGATACCCGCACGTCGGCGGCGGAGAGCGACCTGGCGGCCCGTACGCACGCCCAGAGCATCACCTCGGGCCCCGGCAGCCAGGGGCTGCGGGTGTCGGGCGCCACCAGCCAGCGGGGACCCGGCGCCCCGGACGGCACGAGCGGCGGCACGGTCACCGCGTCCCCGACGCCGTGGCAGAGCGGCCGGGGGACGCCCTCCTCCCAGTCGAGGAGGGCGGGCAGCCGCTGGGCCGTGCCCGGCGCGGCGAAGAGCATCATCCGGCCCCGGTGCACGGCGACCGGTCCCGACCCGGGGCCCTCCGCCCACATCCGGTCCAGCATCCGGCGGCCGAAGACCTGGTCGACGCCGACGACGTCGAAGACCGTGCCGCAGGGCAGCGCGGCCGGGGCGTCCGGCCGGGACTCCCAGCGGGTCAGCGCGGCCTCGCGGTCACCGGTGGCCGTGGTCAGCCAGGCGGCCCCGTCGGCGGTCACCCGGGCCGTCTGGTGCCGTCCCTCGTCGCTCTCCCGGAGGAACCGGAAGACGTCGTACGGGGTCTCGTCGCGCAGCCAGGTCGTCATGACTCCAGATCTACCCGGCGTCACGGACCGGTCGCTCAGTGTCCGCGAATCCCGGACAGGACCGGCACCCGAGGGGTATCGTGCCCTCCTCGGCATATGCCAGGAGGCGATTCCCGGCCACGCCCGCCCGGCCCCGGCCACGCCCGCCCGTGGCCCGCGACCCGTCTCTGGACCGCTTCGACCGCCCGCTTCGACCGCTCGCGGTCCGCCCCGCCGTCCCGAAGCCGTCACGGGCCGGACCCGTCGCCCGTCCCGGCCCGCTTCACGGCCGGACCCCGGCCGCCGGGCCGACCACCGGGATCCGGGCGATCACCACGGCCCGTTCCACCGCCGGTCGGAGCCCCGTCCGTCCCTCAGCCCCCTCCGGCAGGCCCCCGGCAGGGCACGTCCGCCCGTGACGACCCGGCCTCGTACCGCCCCGGCGGGAGCCGCCCGTCCGGCCGCGCCCCGCCCCGGCGGGGTTCTCAGTCCTCCGGGGGCCGGTCGTTCGCGCGGATCAGGTCGTGGCCGAACTCGATCATCTTCCGGGCGTAGTCCTCGGTCCACTGAGCCCGGTCGGCGACGTCCGCCACCGTCAGCCGGTCGAAGCGGCGCGGGTCCGCCAACTGCGCCGCCGCCATCGCCTGGAACTCCGTCGCCCGGTCCGCCGCGGCGCGGAACGCCAGCGTCAGCTCCGTCGCGCGGGCCAGCAGCTCCCGGGGGTCCTCCAAGGACTCCAGGTCGAAGAAGTGCTCCGGGTCGGCGGTCGCCTCGGCAGGCTCGAACACCAGCGGGGCAGGCCTGAGCCGCCGCCGCACGTCCCGTTCCGCGGATTCCGCCATCGTCCTGCTCCTCCTCTGCACAGACACGGCCCGGACTCCCGGGCCGCCTTCCATTCTCCCGCGCCCCGCAAGAGCGCGAACCCTTCCCCGCGCGCGCCCCCGGCCACCACCGCTCACGGCGTCCAGCGCACCCGGTGCCCCTCCAGGTGCGAGAGGACCGTGTGGTTCGCCTCCCAGCCGTCCGGGAACGACACCGCCGCCCCCAGCCGCACCGGGTCCGTCGACGGGTGCGCGTCCAGGAGGTCCGCCACGCCCTCGCGGCAGACCACCACACAGGCGTGCCGGTGCCGGGAGGCGAGCACGCACAGCCGGCCCGTCTCCAGATGGAAGGCCGTGGCGTCCGGACGGCCCGACAACGGGTGCAGGACGACCGTCACGTCGTACTCCCGGCCCTGGAGCCGGTTCGCGGTGTCCACCGTCACCCCCGTCACACCGAGGTCCGCGAGCGCCGCCCGGACCGCCGCCGCCTGGTCCCGGTGCGCGGTGCCGACCGCGATCCGGTCCGGGGTCAGCGGGACGGGGGTCTCCGAACGCTCCGAGACCGCCGCGCCCTCCCGGTCCAGGAGCCGCCGCACCACGAGCGCGACCGCGCCGACCGCCTCGGGATCGGTGCGCGGAGTGTGCCCGGCGGGCAGTTCGAGCAGGCCCCAGCCCGACTCCGCCGCCTCGTCCAGGACCCGGTCGGGCCCCGAGCCGTCCGACACCACCCCGAACGACAGCCTCCGGTCCCCGTGCCCGGTCCCGCTGCGGAACGGCGTGTACGGGTAGAAGGCGTCCGAGACCAGCGGCGCCGCCGACGCGGGCAGCCGCCACGACACCGGCAGCCGGTGCTGCGGCAGTTCGGGATTGTGCGCGAGCAGGGTGGCGACCGCGCTCGCCGACGGGTCGTACGACAGCCCCGCCCACTGCTCCGCGCCCACCACCGAGAACGGGTCCAACTGCCCCGGGTCGCCCACGAACAGCGCCCGCTCGAACAGCCCCGCCACGGCGAGCAGCGCGTCCGAACGCATCTGGTACGCCTCGTCCACGATCGCGTGCGACCAGGGCCCGACGTTCTTCACGTGCCCCCACTTGGCGGCCGTGGACAGCACCACCGGCAGCCCGGCCAGGTCCCCCGCCTTCGCCGACTTCCGTACGTTCTCCAGGGCGTCCAGCGCCCGGTCGTACGGGTCGCTGTCGTTGGAGTGCAGCCGCCCCACCTCCAGACCGGGCTCCTTCTCGGCGAGCCGCAGCACCAGATCGTCCACCTGCGCGTTCGTCTGCGCCACCACCATCAGGGGGCGCCCGGCGGCGGCCAGTTCGAGCGCGGCCCGCACCACGAGCGTCGACTTCCCCGCACCCGGCGGGGAGTCCACCACGACACCGCGCGCGGAGCCGTGCAGGGTGTCCGCCAGGATGCCGTCCGTCGCCCGGCCCGCCGCCACCGACGGATCGAGGACCGACGGATCGAGGACCGGCGCGTCGAGGGTCTCAGGGGTCACAGCACGTCCTCCTCGGTCACGGCGTCCGGCAGTTCCACGGCGTCCGTCCCCGGCGGACCGCCGTGCGTCCAGGGGGTGTCCTCCGCCTCCGGGAGCTGCGGCCCGACCCGCTGCTCGTGCTCGAACAGCGTCCAGGCGATCCGCTCGCCCTTCTCCGGCACCGAGCCCTCGGCGGGGTCCTTGCCCCGGCCCATCCGGTCGAGCAGCCGCAGCAGCAGCGCCCCGTCCTCCTCGTACCGCACGAACTCGGCCGTCTGCGGCTTCCCGTCGAGCGAGCGGTACACCCGCAGCCGCTCGCCCAGGTGCGGCCGGTCCTCCGTGCGGACCGTGAGCAGCGGGCGCGGCGCGGGCCGCTTCGAC
Organism: Streptomyces sp. NPDC087215; assembly: GCF_044744885.1. Taxonomy (NCBI): domain Bacteria; kingdom Bacillati; phylum Actinomycetota; class Actinomycetes; order Kitasatosporales; family Streptomycetaceae; genus Streptomyces; species Streptomyces sp. NPDC087215. The sequence continues at coordinate 111,081 of NZ_JBIUZD010000008.1, read as the reverse complement.
TCCGTCCACACCATCGTCACCTCCACCACCTCCGCCGCGAACGCCTCGCCCGCGAGCCGCCGCCCGGCCAGCACCAGCGGATCGTCCAGGGCCTCCTGCGCCTCCAGCTGCCCCTGCGCCTGCTCGCGGGCCCCGAGCTTCCGGGCCGCCGTGACGGCGTCGTCCCGGCGCGGCTGCGGCGGCTCACCGGCCGCGACCCGGTCCCGGTGGGCGGTGAACGACCAGCGGTCCCGGGTCCACCGGTCCGGCACCCTGGCACCCTCGGGCAGCTCCCTGAGCAGGCCGATCGCCTGCCAGACCGCGTCCCAGGTCGGCTTCAGCCGGGAGACGACGAGCCGCCGCACCTCCCGCTCGGCCGCGTGCAGCTCCCCGAGGCCGGTGTCGGCGGCCCCGCCGTCCTCGGCCGCGCCGATCGCCTGCCGGGCCCGGTCGTACCGTTCGATCGCGGGCGCGAGGAGCCGGTTGTCGAACGCCGGATCGGTGGCGGGCCCGGCGGGCGGGCAGAACAACTGCCCCTGGGAGTCCCGGCCCACCTCGGCCCGCAGCGCCGCCTCCGCGCCCGGCTCCCCGTCGTACGGGTCGATCCAGGCGAGCAGCGCCCCCAGGTGCTGGTCCTCCAGGGCGGACTGGCCGGTCGCCCAGTGCCGGTTGAGGAGGTCGGTCGCGGCGAGCAGCAGCGAGGAGCCCGGCACCAGGGCCCGGTCGCCGAAGTGCGTCAGCCAGCGCCCGAGCAGCGGAACCCGGGGCGGCGCGGGGAACGGGGTCTCCGGGTCCTGCTCGGCCGTCCGCCGGAACCGCGTGGACCGCCCGAGCAGCCGTACGTACTCCACACCGGCCCGGCTCGGCACGATCAGCTGCGGCGCGTCCGCGCACAGCTCCGCCTCGACCTTCACCTTCCTGCCGGTCGCGGGGTCCGTCTCGTTGCGCTCCACGGCCTCCACGGCGTCGGTGAACGAGTCGACGTACGGCAGGACCACTTCCGCCAGGTCGGCGAGGAACGCGAACCGCAGGTCCCGGTCCCGGGGCTGCGGCACCACCAGGAGCCGGGGCTCCCCGGAGTCGGTGCCGACGAGGGCGCCCAGCGGGGCGCCCGCCTCACCGGCCGTCGTCAGCGGTACGAGCACCAGCGGCCGCTCGGACAGCCGCCGGTGCCGGACGGTCGCCAGCGGCTGGGCCCGGCCCGACTCGACGGCCTCCATCCGGGCCAGCGTGGAGATCAGCGACATCAGAGGACCCCTTCCGTCTCCGCGGCGGCCGTCCCCGCGGTCCCGCGGGCCGTGGCCAGTGCCTCCTCGCGCAGCGCCCGCGCCCGGCGCAGCGCCACCACCGCGGGGTCCGGCGGACCGTCCGTCCCGGGGCAGGGCGCCCCGTCCTCGCCGCGCGCCGCCGCGAGGACCGCGCCGACCGTCGTCAGACCGCCCAGCTCGCCCCGGACCGCACGGCCCAGGGTCTCCACCGCGCCCGCCTCCCGGGCCCGCGAGCGGCAGTGGAAGGCCAGCTCGCAGGCGGCCAGGCACTCCGGCGCGTACTGGTGGGGGACGGCCTCCACGGAGGCGGCGAGCTCCGCCGGAGAGCGCTCCGCCACATCGAAGCTGACGCCCTCGGGCAGGGCCTCCGCGATCTCGTCGATCCGGGTCAGCCGGTCCAGCTGCCGCCGGGTGACCGCCCGCTGTTTCCGTACGTCGACGAGCGAGGCCGTCGGCACGTTCGAGAAGTCCTTCGGGCAGACCAGGAGCACCGAGGGCGAGACCCGCGCGCCCGGCGTCCGCTCCGCGACCCGCTCCAGGGCCAGTACGTACACCGCCGCCTGCCGGGCCGCCGCCCCCACCTTCGAGGCGTCGGCCGCGCCGTCGACCATCGGGAACGACTTGATCTCCACGACCGTCCAGCCGCCGCCGGGCCGGACCACCACCGCGTCCGGCTCCAGATAGACCGGCGAGCCCGCCACCTCCAGGGCGAGCAGCGGATGGTCGAGCAGCGTCCAGCCGTCCGCGCCGGTCGCCTCCCGCAGCGCGAGCGCCGTGCGCGCCACCCGTCCCTCGGGTCCCGCCGCCGCCAGCTCGGGCACCGCCACCGCGCCGGGCTCCTCGACCCCGATCAGCCGCAGCAGCTCCCGGCCGCCGTCCGCCTTGACCTTCGCCTCGAACGAGTTGCCCCGCACGATCGCGAACTGCGACTGTCCGAAGGGCGCGGGGGAGCCGAGCTTCGCGGCGAGCGCGGACTTGTCGACGCCCGCGCCGTCGAGCAGGGCCCGCCGTCGGCAGCCGGGGTTGGCGGCCAGCGCGGCGAGGGCCCGTGCGTCCAGCGGGCGCGGGGCGGTGGCCGGTCCGCGCAGCTCGGCGAGCATCTCCCGGGCTCTTGGCCTCGCTCGGGTCGGGGCGGCTCCGGGCCGAGGTGTCTGCGGGGGTCCGGGCGGACCGCTGTCCAGGGATGCGCTCACCCGCGGAAGTCTCGCATCCGCCACTGACAACGGGGGGCGCTTCCGCCGCCCGGCTCCCCGCAGCACGTACGGGGTGAGCAGCGGCCCCGGGCCCAGGACGGCCGCCCCGGCGACCGCGTCGGGCGGACGGTGGTTGGCGGTGCCCCGTACCACCACCGTCGTGACCAGCGGATACGCCAGCCCGGCGGCCTCCGCGACGGGGCCGTGCCCGTACCGCCACGGCATCGCCCCGCACCACGGCGACCAGTCGGCGCGCAGGCTCGGCATCGCCGCGAACCGGTTCCTCGGACCGCCGAGACCGCGCGGCGCGCTGGCCTCGCCGCCCCACCAGCCGTACGCGCCGTACCGGGCCGTGGTGTCGGTGAAGCCGTACACCGGGGCGGGCAGCAGGGGCGGGCAGCCGCCCGCCGGAGCAGGCCGCGTACCCGAGCCCGGCCAGGGCCGTCCCGGCCCACCGGCGCGGCTCGCCCGTGCGAACGCTTCCCCCGACGTGTCCGGCCCCGGGAGGGGGACGCGGGACGGTGCCCCGCGGTTGCCGGGACGTCACCCCGAATCCGTCTGGGCGATGATGGGAGAGGCACGTCCGCACCGTGAAACCTGGAGAGTCCTTCCCATGGCACCGCGCATCCTGCTCGCCCGGCACGGCCAGACCGAGTGGTCGCTCCTCGGCCGGCACACCGGCAGGACCGACATCCCGCTGCTCGACGAGGGGCGGCGCGGCGCGAAGCTGCTCGGCGAGCGCCTGCACCGGGGCCCCTGGGAGGGCCTGCCCGGGGTGGAGATCCGCACCAGCCCGCTGGTCCGCGCGAGCGAGACCTGTGAACTCGCGGGCTTCGGCGACCGGGCCGAGCCCTGGGACGCGCTGATGGAGTGGGACTACGGGGCGTACGAGGGGCTGACCCCGCCGCAGATCCAGGACATCCGGCCCGGCTGGTTCATCTGGCGCGACGGCGTCCCGGACGGCGAGTCCCTGGCGCAGCTCTCGGACCGCGCCGACGAGATCGTGCACTGGGCCCGGTCCGCCGACCGGGACGTCCTCGTCTTCGCGCACGGGCACATCCTGCGGTCGATCGGCGCCCGCTGGCTCGGCGAGGACGTCTCCTTCGCGGCCCGCGTCCGGCTCGACCCGACGAGCCTGTCGGTCCTCGGCTGGGCGTACGGCGCCCCGGCGGTCGAGCGCTGGAACGACACCGGGCACCTGGAGCGGTAGCCGGGCCCGGCCGACACGGGCCGGTCGGCGGGTGCCGCCGTCATGGACCGGTCGGCGGAGACCCGCCGTCGCGGGCCGGTCGGCGGGGAGATCCGCCGTCGCGGACTCCGGCGCCGACCGGGTCCGTGCCCCGACCGGACCCGGCGTCGACCGCCATCAGCACCGGGTCCATCAGCACCGGGTCCATCAGCACCGGGTCCATCAGCACCGGCCCCGTCAGCACCGGCCCCGTCAGCACCGGCCCCGTCAGCACCGGGTCCGTCAGCGCACGGACCCGCGTGCCCGCCCCTGTCAGCGCCCGGCGCTCGGCCGCGCGCGGTTCTCAGCGCCGGGTCCGGCGGCGCGCGGTGAGGACCCGGCGGGTCTCCGCGAGCATCATCCGGATGCGGGCGGACGCGACCCCGGCGAGGGACTCCGTCACCCGCCGCACCTCCGTCGCCGCCTCCTCCAGGCGCCCCGCGTACGCCAGGTCCTTCGCCAGATGGGCCCGGTAGAGCGCCAGGTTCCGGGCGAAGTGCGGGTTCTGCAGGACCACGGCCCGGTGGGCGTGCCGGGCGGCCCGCCCCCATTCGCCGAGCGCCGACCAGCACTGGGACTCCAGGGCCTCCCGCTCCGGCTCCCCGAAGAACGACATCCACTCGGGGTCGCCGCCCGAGGGGCCACGGTCGAAGAAGCCGTGCGCCCGGCCGAGGGCCTGCTCGCACGCCGAACGGTCACCGAGACCCGCCCAGGCGCCCGCCTCCCGCAGCGAGAGCAGCGCGGGCAGCCGGGCCGAGTCCACCGACCGGGCCGCCCGCAGTCCGGCCTGCGCCGCGCGCAGCGCCTCCCGGAACCGGCCGCCGTCCCGGGCCAGGAACGAGGTGTTGCAGAAGGCGTGCGCCTCCAGGGCCGCGTTCCCCGCCACGCGCGCGGTGGCGAGGGCCTCGGCGTAGTGCGAGCGGGCGTCCTCGTGGCGGCCGGAGTCGTGCGCCAGCCAGCCGACGGACAGCGAGAGTTCCCCCGTGCCCGCGTGCAGCCGGTCCTCGGTGGAGCGGCGGGCGGCGGTCCCCGCGTCCAGCAGCGCGTACGCGGCGCGCAGCGGCTGGGCGGCGGCCCGGTAGAGCCCGTCGGCGCCGTACCGGTCGTCCAGCAGCCGGATCTCCCGTACGGCGTCCTCGACGGCCCGTACCTCCGTCTCGCCGACGCGGTGGGGCCCACGGGGGGCCGGGATCGCGACGGCGGGGCCGCCGATTCCCAGCGACACGGTCGCCAGCGCGGCGGAGCCGCTCGTCATGAATGCGCGACGCAGCACGTCGCTCTCCTCATCGTTCCGGGTCGTGATGGCAGTGTCGGGCACGTCCCCCTCGAGGTCGGCCCGCCGCCTGCCGCGCACCGTCTCCCGCGCGGAGAAACCCAGGTCGGTGAGGCCGAGACCCGGGAACATGTGCAGGAAGACCCGCTCGTACGCGTAGTTGGGACAGCGGATCTCGCCCGCCTCGACGCGCCCGATGTAGCGCGCGTCGCAGGCGACCTGTTCGCCGATCTCCCGCGCCGCGCGGCGGACCGCCGCCGCGAACTCCGCCGGTGAGTGCCGACCACGGAGGCGCCGGAAGGCGAGATTGGGAACTGCCCGTGACATCGTCATGGCCGAGCCCTCTCCTGGTGCTGCCGGGTGGTCCGGCGGCAAGAACGTACCCGCTGCCACCGATCCCTCATGCCGAGTTTGGCTACAAATCGGATATCTCACCTTCCATCTGCCATGAACTGCCATCCTTTGCGGCGGGAAACCGCCGTAGCCGTTGACGCGCGCGGGCGTTGAACCGGTAGAGGAGAGACGGCACGTGTCTCCTCATGAGCGAGGAGGGGTCCCATGACGGAGATCGGTTCGCAGTCGGCCACGTGGCACGCGCCCGCCCCGGAGGCCACCGGGGCGGCGTCCGCCGCCGCCGAGTGCTGGGACCTGGTGACCGTCCCGGTCCGGCAGGGGCTGGAGGCCGTGGACATCCTCCGGCGCGGCGCCACCCCCGCCGTCGGCCCCGTCGTCCACGACGGGACCTGCGCCACCCTGGGCTTCCTGGTCCCGCCCGGCACCGCCGCCGCCTGGGACCTGCCCGGCAGCGCCTGTACGAGGACCTCCGGGCGCGGGCTGCGCCTTCCGGAGCTGCCCGAACTGCCCGAACCGGCCGGGGACGCGCCCCGCCCCGCGGGCTGGCTGCTGCCCCCGGGGGAGGCCGATCAGGTCACCGACCCCGCGGTGCTCCGCGCGGCCCTCGGCGAGGCGGCCCGGCTCATCGAGGCGGCCGACGGCTGCCACTGACGGCTGCCGCCGACCCGATGGCCGTCGGCTGATCGCCGCTGCCGCCCGACCGCCGCCCGCTGTCCTCCGCCCGCAGACCGTCCGCTGACCGCCGCCCGCAGACGGTCCGCTGTCCGCCGTCTCCCGACCGTCCGCTGTCCCCGGTCGCTTCCCGCCCGCCGTTCGGCAGCCCCTGGCCGCCACCACCCGTGATCCGTTTCCCCCCACCGGCCGTCCGGCCGCCGTCTCCGTCCGGCCGCCGGGCCCTTGCTCCGGGCGGCAGCCGATAATGGGTCCGTGGCCAGGAACAACAAGCAGCGTGACCGGGCGGCCGCCGCCGCCCCCGTCGTCGAGACCGTCGACGGCGGAGTCGCCGAACTCGTGCCCGACCGGGACCGGCCCCGTGCCTGGACACTGCTGATCGACGGCGCCCCGCAGTCCCATGTGGACCTCGACGACCCGTCCCGCCTCACCTTCGAGTACCAGCGGCGGCTCGGTCACGTCATCGACCTCGTCGCCCCGCCGAACCGGCCGCTCCAGGTCGTCCACCTCGGCGGCGGCGCCTTCACCCTCGCCCGGTACGTCGCCGCGACCCGGCCCCGCTCCACCCAGCAGATCGTGGAGCTCGACGCGCGTCTCGTGCAGTTCGTCCGGCGGGAACTCCCGCTCGACGCCGGGGCCCGCGTCCGGGTCCGCTCCACCGACGCCCGCGCCGGGCTCGGCAAGATCCAGGACGGCTGGGCCGACCTCGTGGTCGCCGATGTGTTCGGCGGGGCCCGTACCCCGGCCCATCTGACCAGCACCGAGTTCCTCACCGAGGTGCGGCGGGTGCTGCGGCCGGACGGCTGTTACGCGGCCAACCTGGCCGACGGCCCGCCCCTGAGCCATCTGCGCGGCCAGATCGCCACCGCCGCCGCCGTCTTCCCCGAACTCGCGCTCACCGCCGATCCGACCGTGCTGCGCGGACGCCGGTTCGGCAACGCGGTGCTGCTGGCCTCGGACCGGGAACTGCCGGTGGCCGAGCTGACCCGCCGGGTCGCCACCGATCCGCACCCCGGCCGGGTCGAACACGGCCGGGCGCTCGCCGACTTCGCCGGGGGAGCGGTGCCGGTCACCGACGCGGTCGCCAAGCCCTCGCCCGTACCGCCGCCGTCCGCGTTCCACTGACGACGGCGTCCCGCCCCGGCTCAGACGGCCCGTTCCTCGATCTGCACCCGGGGCGCGCTGTCGTGCCAGAGGCAGAAGACGGACAGCTCGCGCCCGCCGGAGGTGAAGGTGACCCGGATCCAGGTGGCGTCCTTCCACACCTGCATCTGCCAGCCGGACGCGGGGGTCGCCGAGACGAGTTCGGCCGAGGTCTTCCCGAGGTCGAAGGCGACCCGGCCGCCGTCCACGGTGTAGCTCTTCACGTTCGAGCCGGAGTCCGTCCCGGTGATGGCGGCGGCGGGCGGCGGGGCCATGGGCGCGGTCGTCCGCGCCGGGGTCGTCGCGGGGGCGGCCGGAGCGGTCGTGGCGCCGCCGTCCGGGGTGCGCCGGGAGGGAGCGGGCGTGGACGGCGGTGCGGTGTCGGGCCGTTGTGTCGAGGAGGACAGCGGGTCCCCGGACGCCGGGGGCTCCTCGACGGGACCGGCGGGCAGGGGCAGGGCGCGCGGCGGGTCGTACACCGTGCCGGACAGCACCGTGTGCACCCCCCACCAGGACAGGGTGCCCGCCGCGCCGGTGGCGAGCGACCAGGCCAGGGCGTGAACGAGTCCTCTTCGCACCGGGCCATAGTGCACCACCACCCACGGGACCGGACCAGAGGGTGGAGATTGTCAGATGATCCTCTCGGATGGCGTACGGTGCGGCCCATGGCAAGTGTGCTCGTGGTCGAGGACGACCAGTTCGTGCGCTCCGCCCTCATCCGCCGGCTGTCCGAGGCCTCCCACACGGTGCGGAGCGTCGGCACGGCTCTGGAGGCGCTGCGCGAGGTCGCCCATTACCGCTTCGACGTCGTGATCCTGGACCTCGGTCTGCCCGATCTCGACGGGTCCGAGGCGCTCAAGATGCTGCGCGGGATCACCGACGTACCGGTGATCATCGCGACCGCCCGGGACGACGAGGCGGAGATCGTCCGGCTGCTCCACGCGGGCGCCGACGACTACCTCGTGAAACCCTTCTCGGTCGACCACCTGTCGGCCCGGATGGCCGCGGTCCTGCGCCGGGCGCGGTCGGCGGCGGGGGAGGCGCCGCCGTCCCGGGTGATCCGGGTCGGCGGGCTCACGGTCGATCCGTTGCGCCGTCAGGCGGAGCTGGACGGGGCGCCGCTGGACCTCACCCGGCGCGAGTTCGACCTGCTCGCCTTCCTCGCCGGGCGGCCCGGGGTCGTCGTCCCCCGCAAGGAGCTGCTCGCCGAGGTCTGGCAGCAGTCGTACGGGGACGACCAGACCATCGACGTCCATTTGTCATGGCTGCGGCGGAAGCTGGGGGAGACGGCCGCCCGGCCCCGCTATCTGCACACCCTGCGCGGGGTCGGTGTGAAGCTGGAGCCGCCCCGGGAGCCGACGCCGTGAGATGGGCGCTCGTCAAGGTGTCCCTCGCGGTCACCGCCATGGTCGTCTTCGCCTTCGCGGTGCCCCTCGCGCTCGTCGTCAAGGAGATGGCCCGCGACCGGGCGTTCTCCAACGCCGAGAGGCGGGCCGCCGGGCTCGCCCCCGTCCTCGCCATCACCACCGAGCGCGACGAACTCGACAAGGCACTCGCCAGCACCGAGGAGGGGGCCGCCGGGCGGCTCGCCATCCACGTCCCCGCCGACGGGCCCGACGGCGAACCGCTGGAGATCGGTACGCGCCGGGTCAGCGAGAAGGACCTCGCGGTCACCCGAAGGGTCGGCCGGGTGTCCATCGCCGACGTCCCCGGCGGCTTCGTCCTGCTCCAGCCCACCGCCATCAGCAGCGCCCAGGTCGCCTACGTCGAGATCTTCGTCCCCGAGGGGGACGTGTCCATCGGCGTCACCACCGCCTGGCTGGTGCTCGCCGGGGTCGGCCTCGCCCTGGTCGTCGGCTCGGTCGCCGTCGCGGACCGGCTCGGGGTGCGGATGGTCCAGCCCGCCCAGCGGCTCGCGGGCGCCGCCCAGGAACTCGGCGAGGGCAGACTCGGCGTCCGGGTCCCCGAGGAGGGTCCGGCCGAACTCAAGTCGGCCGCCGTCGCGTTCAACTCGATGGCCGACCAGGTCGTGCAGCTCCTCGCCAACGAGCGGGAGCTGGCCGCCGACCTCTCCCACCGGCTCCGCACCCCGCTCACCGTGCTGCGGCTCAACGCGGCCTCGCTCGGCTCGGGGCCGGTCGCCGAGCAGACCAGGGCGGCCGTCGAGCAACTGGAGCGCGAGGTCGACATCATCATCCGTACGGCCCGGGAGGCGAAGCCGCAGACCCAGGCCGCCGGGCCCGGCGCGGGCTGCGACGCGGCCGAAGTGGTGCGCCAGCGGATGGACTTCTGGTCCGCGCTCGCCGAGGACGAGGGCCGCCCGGTCCGGGTCGCGGGCGTCGAGCGGCCGGTCCGCATCCCGGTGGCCAGGCCCGAACTCGTGGCCGCGCTGGACGCGTTGCTCGGCAACGTGTTCCGGCACACCCCCGAGGGCACGGCCTTCTCGATCGACGTCCACAACGGCGACGACGCCGTCATCGTCCTGGTCTCCGACGCGGGCCCCGGCATCGAGGACCCCGCCGCCGCGCTCGCCCGGGGCAACAGCGGGGCCCGGGACGGCTCCACCGGCCTCGGCCTCGACATCGCGCGGCGGATGGCGGAGGCCACCGGCGGTGATGTGCGCATCGGGCGGTCGGTCCTCGGCGGCACGGAGGTCCGGGTGTGGATCGGGCTCGACGGACGCGGCGCCCGCTCCACGGCCCCCGGCCCCCGCCCGCCCCGCCGCCGCCGGGGCGGCACGGGCACCCGCAGGGCGGGCGTCGGCTGACCGCGAGGGCCTCGCGTCGGCCGGACCCGCGGAGGCCCAGCCCTGGGCCGGACGGCCTCCCGGCGGGCCGACGGGGCCCCGGCGCTCGGAACCGCCGTTCCGGCTCGGCCCCGCTCCAGCTCGTCCCCACCTCGCCTCGGCCCCGCCCAGGCTCCGGACCCGCCCAGCAAGCTCCGCCCCCGCCCCGGCCCGGCCGCTCAGGCTCACCACGGGATCGAACCGCCCCTTCTCCCCGGCCGGTTCAAGCCCCCTTCGGCCGGGTCCGTTCGGCAACCTTTGCTGATTCCGATGCCTTCCTTAAGCACGCCTTAAGGAAGGCCGACGATGTCCCGGTGCTCCCCTTTGTCCGTTTCCCGGACGCTAGCGTCTGTCGTGCTACCCCCTCCCCCCACAAGGCGCGCCCCGGCCCGCAGACCCCCTACCCCGGCCGGGGCGCGCACCCCCCCTCAGGCCGTGGAGGCCCTCCACTCCTCGGCGTAGTCGTTGAAGATCGCCCGCAGATGGTGGCCGATCTTCAGGTAGTCCAGGTCGTCGAGGTTGGCCAGGGATACCCGGACCGACCACTCGGGACCGTCGAAGCCGCCGCCGTTGAGGAGGACGACGCTGGTCTGCTCGGCGAGCCGGAACAGCGGGTCCACCGGCTCGTAGTTCTTCTCCAGGAAGTCCGCGAAGTCCTTCCCGTGCACCCGCTCGGCCTCCGCGAGCAGGTCCAGCTCGATGTAGTACCCGGCCCGCTTCGGGTCCTCGGCGATCTTCATCTGGGCGCCTTCGAGGAGCAGTTCCAGACGCTGGCGCACGATGCCCCGGATCCTCTCCTTGTACGCCTGTCCTTCGGGCAGCAGGTCGAAGAGCGAGAACAGCGACATCATGACCTGCTGGGGCAGCGACAGCCCGGCCGTGTGGTTGAGCGCGACCTGACGGGAGTCGGCGACCAGCCGGTCGATGAACCGGATCCTCTCCGGGTGCAGGGTGAGCGTGCCGTACCGCTTGTTCAGGCGGTCCGTCTCCTCCCGGGGCAGCTTCGCGATCATCTCGTCGATGACGTTGTCGTCGTAGAGACCGATCACGCCGAGCCGGTGGCCCGTGCAGCCGTAGTGCTTGGAGTACGAGTACACGAGGAGGGTGTTGCGGGGCAGGTCCGCCGCGAGCGAGCGGAAGTCCTCGACGAACGTGCCGTACACGTCGTCCGTGACGATCAGCAGGTTCGGGTTGGCCGTGGCGACGATGTCCTTGATCTGGTTTGTGACCCGCTCGCTCAGCGCCAGTGACGGCGGGTTCGACGGGTTGACGACACAGACCATCTTCACCGACGGGTCGGCCAGCTTGGCGACCTCCTCGGTCGGGTAGCGCCACTGGCGCACCCCGGTCTCCGTGAAGAGGCTCGCGTTGACGTTGACGACGTCGAAGCCGTACGTGTCGAGTTCGGGGATCTCGATGTACGGGGTGAAGACCGGCACCATCAGGGCGATCCGGTCGCCCTTCTTCAGGATCCCGTTCTTCATCAGGGAGTCGAAGATGTAGCACATGGCGGCCGTGCCGCCCTCGGTCGTGAACAGCGACATGTTCCCTGCGGGCGGCTTCCCGTCGAACATCTCGTCGTTCAGATAGCCCCGCACGATCTGCTCGGTGTGCGGCAGGATGCGGCCCGGCACCGGGTAGTTGTCGCCGATCGTGCTGTCGGTCAGCTCGTGCACGAAGGCGTCCTTGTCGAAGCCGAAGCGTTCGACGGCGTACTCCACACAGCTCTGGAGCAGTTCGATGCCGGGCAGGTCGGGGTGCTGCCTGACGAAGGTGTCGAAGCGGGCTCCGGAGCCCGCGACCTCGGGCATCCCGCCGAGGTCGTCGGCGGTCCAGACGCGGCGCGACTCGGAGAGCGAGAAGTAGCCGAGCGCGAAGTACGCCTCGCGGGGGCCGGTGGCGACCCAGTTCGGGTTGCCGCGGCCCGCGTTGAGCATCTGCGTCTGCGACTTCTCCTTCTGGCCGGGCTTGTCGGCCTGCGCCTCCTGCGCGATCCGGATGAACTTGTCCTTCAGTTCGAACGGCGAGAGCTGCGCGAAGGACTGGATCTCCGCACGGGTGAAGGTGGTCTTGGGCACGGCGGGCACTCACTTCCGTCAGCGGTCGGGGCGGTGGTTCCGGGTCAGTGGTTGAGGATGACGATCACGGCGCCCCAGATGGTCAGCAGGACGTTGCCCACCGCGTAGGGGATCGTGTAGCCGAGGGTGGGGATCTGGGACTTGGACTGTTCGTTGATCGCGCCGATCGCCGCGGTCGTCGTCTGGCCGCCGGCCAGCACGCCCATCAGGATCGGGAAGCGGATCTTCTGTACGTAGTGGCCGACCAGGAAGCCCACGATCAGGGGGATCAGCGTCGCCACCGCGCCCCAGAGCAGCAGCCCCCAGCCGGCCGTGGACAGGCCGCTGGTGAAGCTCGGCCCGGCGTTGATGCCGACGACCGCGACGAAGAGGCAGAGCCCGAGGGTGTCCATGAACCACTGGGCGCCGGGCGGCACGTTGCCGTACGTCGGGTACTTGCCCCGGATCCAGCCGAAGACCAGACCCATGATCAGCGCGCCGCCGGAGGTGGAGAGCGAGATCGGCACGCCCGACACGGTCAGCGCGGGGATGCCGACGCAGCCGCCGAGGAAGATCCCCAGGCCGACCCAGAGCATGTCGGTGGCGAAGGAGGTCGGCACGGGCTTGCCGATCGCCTTGCCCGCCGGGCCCACCAGCCGCTTCGGCCCGGTCAGGATCACCGTGTCGCCGCGCTCGACCTTGGTGGAGAGGCGGTACGGGTACTCCGCGCCCGACCGGTAGACCTTGTCGATGTACACGCCGACCATGAAGGGCTCGCGGCGCAGCTCCGCGATGGTCCTGCCCAGCTGCTCCTTGTTCGAGGCGACCACGTGCAGGGTCTCGGTCTCGTAGCCGAGCAGTTCCACGTCGTCGGTCTCGGGACCGATGTTGGTCCGGGCGTCGAACTCGACGAGCGAGCCGCGCAGCGCGCTGACGGCGACCACGTCCCGGTAGCGGAGCACCGTGTCCTGGTCGTGCGGGAGGATCTTTCCGTCGCGCCTGACCCGGGTGAGGTAGATGCGGTGCCCCAGCTCCTTCTGCTGGTTCTCGAAGTCGTCGACGGTCCGGCCGACCAGCGGCGAGTGGTCGATCCGGTACGCGCGGAGCACGATCTCGTAGTAGCCCTCCGCGAGGTCCGGGTTGTCGCCCGGGGCGTCCAGCTCCTTGGTGAGCTGCGCGGACTCGGCGGCCAGGTCCCGCTTGTAGAGCCTGGGCAGGACGTTGGCGAGGAGCATCGCGCACAGGATCGTGCCGAGCGGGTACGTGACGGCGTAGCCGATCGCGACCAGGTTCTCCTCGGTCTTCATCTGGTCGGCGGAGAGCCCCGGCAGGTTGCCGATGGCGTCCTGGGCGACACCGATGACCGCCGACTGGGTGAGCGCCCCGCCGAGCAGACCGGCGGAGAGCCCGGGGCCGTACCCCAGCATCACGGCGAAGCCCCAGGAGACGAGCAGACCGGTCACACAGACCAGGACCGCGTTGAAGACCTGGGGGAGGCCGTCCTTCCGCAGCCCCCGGAAGAACTGCGGGCCGACCTTGTAGCCGAGGGCGAAGAGGAACATGGTGAAGAAGAGGTTCTTCACCGTGCCGTCGATCGTCACCTTGAACTGCGCGCCGAGCAGCAGTCCGGCCACCAGACACCCCGTCACCGCGCCCAGTGCGATGGCCTTGTAGCGGAGCTTGCCGAAGAGGAAGCCGAGCGCGACGGTGATGAAGACCAGCAGCTCGGGGTGGGGCTGGAAGATGTTCCGGTTCAGGAAATCGATCATGGCGCCCTCATGCCCCGAGGACGCCGACGAGCAGTGGGCCCGTCAGCGGCAGCAGGAAGTTCGAGAGCGTGTACGTGATCGTGTAGCCGAGCATCGGCACCGAACTCTGCGCCACCTGGGTGATCGAGGTGATCGCCGGGGTCGAGCACTGCTGGCCCGCGATGGCACCGATGAGCAGCGGTTTCTCGATGTTCAGCAGCTTCCGCCCGATGATCAGCGAGAGCGTCGCGGGCACCAGGACCATCGCGATCCCGGCGAACGGCAGCAGCAGGCCGTACTCCTTGAGCAGCGGCCACGCCTGCGGGCCCGACACCAGACCGGTGCAGGCGATGAAGATCGCCAGGCCCATGTCCTTGAGGGTGGAGGCCGCCTGGGGCGGGAAGGCGCCGAAGGTCTGCGTCCGGGAGCGGAACCAGCCGAAGAGCAGACCGGAGATCAGACAGCCGCCACCGGTGCCCAGCGACATCGGGACGTCGCCGAAGCGGACCACGATCTGGCCGAGCAGCGAACCGCAGACGATGCCGAGGCCCAGGTAGATGAAGTCGGTGGCGTCGTTCTTCACGACCGAGCCGATCTTCGACGCCAGCTTGCCGAGCCCCGAGCGGGCGCCGACCAGGGTGAGCACGTCACCCCGGGCGACGACGGTCTCCGGGGTCGCGGGCAGGTGCTGGTCGTTGCGCAGCACGTCCGTCACGTACACCCCGCCGGAGGTGAACTCCGGGTGCTCCTTCGCCAGGGTGTCCAGGGACTTGCCCACCGTGTTCTGGGCGGTCAGCGAGACCTGGGTGGTGGCCAGCGGGGTGTCGAGACCGGGGATCGCCGGGGTCTCGGGGCCGATGACCCGGCCCGCCTCGATGATGTTGGCCCGCCGTCCGACCGTGAGGACCAGGTCGGAGAGGGTCAGCTCGAAGTCGGGCGGGGGAGGGGTGAGGACCTTGCTGCCCCGCTTCACCGCCTCGATGGTGACCCGGCGGTCCAGTGACCGTTCCAGGTCGACGACCTTGCTGCCGTCGGCGTGGGTGACGAGGAAGGTCCGGCCGACCATGCCGGGGAGCGCCTCGCGCTCGTCGGACTCCAGGCCGCCACCGCTGCCGCGCATCTTCTCCCAGAGCGCGCGCGAGGCGTCGCGGAGGTTGATGCGCAGCATCATCGGCATGATCTGGCTGGTGTAGATGACGATGGTGACGAGCCCGAAGAGGTAGCAGACCGTGTACGCGGTGGCCACGTGCCCCTGGTACTCGGTGATCTGCGCCTGGGTCAGGTCGGAGAGCTTGGCGATGGCCTCGGTGGCCGTGCCGACGACCGCCGATTCGGTGGCGGCGCCCGCGAGGATGCCGGCGGCGGTGCCGACGTCCAGGTCGAAGCCCTTGGCGAGCCCGAAGGCGATGCCGACGACGCAGACGACCTCGATGAGGCAGAGCGCGAAGAAGCGCAGGCTCTTGCGGTTGAGGTTGGCGAAGAACTGCGGTCCCGCCATGTAGCCGAGCGAGAAGATGAAGAGCGCGAAGAAGATCGTCTTCACGTCGTCCGAGATGGTGACCTTGGCCCAGGCACCGAGCAGCAGCGAGACGATCAGGGTGCCGCAGATGCCGCCGAGGGTGATGGGCCCGACCCGGAGCTTGCCGACCAGGTATCCGGCCGCGAGACAGAGGAAGAGAGCGAGTTCGGGATGGTCACGCAGGACTCCCATTCAGCCTCACCTCGCCCGAAAGCGCTGAAATACGAGCATGTTGGACATATGGGGAAGCTAACAGGGGGAAGCCGAAGGGGATCACCGGTCGCGGCCGAACGAGTGGCGGAATCCGGAAGGACGATTTCCCGGGGCGGGCCGCCTCGGGGCGGGGCCCGGGGCGGGACGCACCGGCGCACCTCGGCCCGTGCCCGGCCGGACGTCTGGTCCCCCCCCGGCCCGTGCCCGGCCGGACCTCTGGTCCCCCCCCCCCCCCGGCCCGCGCCCGATCAGCCCTTCACCGCGCCCCGCATCACCCCGCCCACGATGTGCCGCCCGAACAGCGCGAGCACCACCAGCAGCGGCAGCGTCCCGAGCAGTGCCCCCGCCATCACCACCGACGGGTCCGGCACGTACCCCCGTCCCAGACCGGTGAGCGCCACCTGGACCGTCGGGTTCCCCGTCTGCGTCAGCGCCAGGACCGGCCAGAAGAAGTCGTTCCACGCGGCCACGAAGGACAGCATCGCGAGCACCGCCATCGCGGGCCGCGCCGCCGGGAGCACCACGTGCCACAGCGTCCGTACCGTCCCCGCCCCGTCCGTCCGGGCCGCTTCGAGCAGCTCGGAGGGCAGCGCCCGCACGAGGTGCTGGCGCATGAAGAACACCCCGAAGGCCGACACCAGCGAGGGCAGCACCACCGCCTGGAGTTCGTCCGTCCAGCGCAGCCGGGCGATCAGCAGATAGAGCGGGACCACTCCCAGCTGCGGCGGGATCAGCATCGTCCCGGCCACCAGCAGGAGCAGGACGCCCCGGAACCGGAACCGCAGCTTGGCGAAGGCGAAACCGGCCAGGGTCGCGCACACCACCGTCCCCGTGGCGACCGTCCCGGCCACCAGGGAGGTGTTGAGGAGCGCCTCGCCGAGCCGGGCGTCGGTCCAGGCGATCTCCAGGTTCCGCGCCAGGTTCCGGCCGAAGCGGAACGGGGGCGGGGTGGCCGCGAGCCGCGTACCGGTCCGGGAGGCGGCGACCGCCGTCCAGAGGAGGGGGAAGAGGGAGACGAGGGTGAACAGCGCGAGCAGCGCGTACGTGCCCGCCCCGGTCCGCCCGGTCCGCATCAGCCCGCCCTCCGTGCCGTGCGCCCCCGAAGGACGGCGGGGAGCAGCCGGGCCGCCCCGCAGACCGCCACCAGGATCAGCAGCATGGTCCAGGCGAGGGCGGCGGCCCGCCCCAGGTGCAGGTTCACCCAGCCCTGCTCGTACAGATAGAGGCCCAGCGTCTGGAACTGGCGGTCCGCCCCGCCCGAGGCGCCCGCCCCGCTGCCGAACAGCAGCGGCTCCCCGAACAGCTGGGTCGCGCCGATCGTCGACACGAGCCCGGTGAAGGCGAGCGCGGGCCGCAGCCCCGGCAGCGTGACGTGCAGGAACTGGCGCCACCGGGAGGCCCCGTCGAGCGCCGCCGCCTCGTACAGCTCGCGGGGGACGGTCTGCATGGCCGCGAGGTAGATGAGCGCGTTGTAGCCGGTCCAGCGCCAGATCACGATCGACGCCACGGCGGCCTTCGCGGCCCAGGGCCCGTTCTGCCAGTCCACCGGGCCCGCTCCGAGGCCCGTCAGGACCCAGTTGGCCATCCCGTGGTCCCGCCCGAAGAACAGGGCGAAGACCAGGGTCGCGGCGGCCACGGAGGTGGCGTACGGGGCGAGGGCGACGACCCGGAAGAAGCCCCGGCCGCGCAGCCGCACGTCCAGCAGATGGGCCACGCCGAGCGCGAGCAGCAGTTGGGGGACGGTGGCGAGGACGCCGATGGTGACGGTGTTGCCGAGGGCGTTCCAGAAGAACTCGTCCCCGGCGAGCCGGGTGTAGTTCCGCAGCCCCACCCACTCGGCCCGCTCGGGTGCGGTCAGCTCGACCCGGTGCAGGGAGGCCCAGGCGGTGGCGACCAGGGGAAACACGCCGAAGGCCCCGAAGAACAGGAAGAAGGGGGAGAGGAGGACGTACGGAGCCCAGGACCGCCACGGCCCCCACCGGCCGCGCGCGAGCCCGCTCCCCGTAAGGGGAGAGGGACCGGACGCCGTCGCCGGAACGGAAGCGGACGCGAGCCCCGGCAGGAGACCGGACGCGGTCGTGGCGGGGAGTACGGGGGCGGGCGGGAGGCCCGGTGGGGGAGGGGACGCCGGAACGGCAGCCGTCAGGGGCCCGGGGGCGAGGTCCGGTGGGGGAGAGGACGCGGGTGCCGGACCGGAGGCCGGTGCGGGCCCGGGTGCCGGTGGGGGCGCCGGTACCCGCTCGGGAGCGGGGTCCGGTACGGGCCCGGGAGCGAGGCCGGGTACCGGGCCCGGCATGGCGCCCGGTGCGGAGGACGGTACCGCGCCGGGCGTGAGGTCCGGCGGGGAGGGCGGGGGCGGCGCGGGTGCCGACGCTCCGGCGCCCGTGGTTCCCGGCGGGTCCCCGCCGCCCGGCTCCCGGGGGTCCGTCAGGTCCGGCACGGGCGTCACCGGTCCAGCGCGTTGTCGAGGGCCTTCATCGTGGCCCGCCAGGCGTCGTCCGGGTCCCGGCCCGTCTGGTCGATCTGGAGCATCCCGGTGTCGGCCAGGGTCTGGGCGATCAGCCCGTCCTTGGGGCCCACCGGGGCGCGGGGGACGCCCCGGGCCGCCTCGGCGAAGAGGGCGCCGACCGGCGCGCCGCCGAAGTACGCGGCGCGGGCCTCCGAAACCGCCGGGAGCGGATACGCGGCCGAGGCGCTCGGGAAGCTTCCGCGCCGGGCGAAGAGCCGTGCCTGCTGGGCCGGGGCGGTCAGCCAGGCCGCCAGCCGGGCCGCTTCGGCGCGGTGCCGCCCGGCGGCGGGCACGACGAGGAAGGAGCCGCCCCAGTTGCCGGGCCGGGGAGCCGCCGCCACGTCCCAGCGCCCACGGCCCGAGGGGCCCGTCTTGTCCTGGATGTAGCCGAGCATCCAGGCGGGGCAGGCGACGGTGGCGAAGGCGCCGTTGGCGAAGGCCTGGTCCCAGCCGGGGGTGAACTGCTGGAGCCGGGCGGTCAGCCCCCGCCGGGCGAACGAGGCGGCGAGGTCCCAGGCCTCCCGTACGGCCGGGTTGCCGGCCACCACGAGGGCGCCCCGCCCGTCGTAGTGGCGCACGGGCGCGCTCGCCAGGACCGCCGACAGCACCCCGGACGCGGAGTCCGTGAACGCGGTGCCCCGGGGCGCGCGTTCGCGGTAGCGGAGCCCCACGGCCAGGTACCGGCGCCAGTCCCCGGCCCACAGACGCCCGACGGCGTCCCGCCCGGTGGGCAGTCCGGCCTTCGCGAAGAGGTCCTTGCGGTAGCAGACGGCCTGCGGGCCGATGTCGGTGCCGAGGGCGAGGACGCGCCCGTCGGGCCCCGTGCCCTGCGCCCACTTCCACGGCAGGAAGGCCCGCCGGTCCACCCCGGGGGCGGTGCCGAGCTCGACGAGCCGGTCGGCCTGGGTGGTGATCACCTCGGCGATGTTGCCGACCTCGACGGCCTGCACGTCGGCGAGCCCGGACCCGGCGGTGAGATGGGTCAGCAGCTGCGGGTAGTAGACGTCGTTGCGGGTGAGGGAGGTCTGCCGGACGGCCACGTCGGGCCGGAGCCGCATGTACGTGTCGTAGAGCCCGGCCTCCTGGAGGCCGAAGGTGCCGAACACCCCGACGGTGAGGGTGACGGGCCGGGACCCGCCGTCTCCGGCGCGGTACGCCCGTGCCGGGGAGGGGCCCCCGGGGTCGGTGGCGCAGCCCGAGGAGAGGAGGGCGGACAGGAGGAGCAGGGCCAGGGCGGTGCCGTACGCGCCTGTGCTCCTCCGCCCGCTCCCCATGGGCCCCGACCGTAGTGCGGCCCCGTCCGGCGGCCCGGCGGCAGCTCGCGGGGCGCCCCGGAACTCACCCGCACGGCCCGCACCGGCCGCCTTCCCGGTCCGTCAGCCCCCGGCGGCCGGGCTTCCGGCCGGTGTCCGGCCGGCCGGGGCGCGCAGTCCCCGGACGCAGGCGGCGGTGGCGACCAGGGCGCCCAGCACCATGAGCGCGTTGAGCACCGCATCGGGTTCGAGTCCCTGGTCCAGGGCGTTGGCCGACGCGGCCCGGACGACGAACAACTGGAGGGCGGCCGTGCAGAGGAGCACCACGGCCCGGATCCAGCCGGGGACCCTCTTCGTGAGGGCGGGCGGTCGGAGGAGGGCGGCGGCGCAGAGCACCAGGACGACGGCCGCCGCCTCCGTCACGGGGAAGGAGCCCGAGCCCGCCGGGGCGGGCTCGGGGTCGTCCGGGGCCGCGACGGCGAAGGCCACGAGCATGAGCAGCGCGTAGGCGGCCTCCAGGACGAGGACGGACGCCCCGGCACGCCGGAAGGAGAGGGAGGTCACAGACGCTCCTCGACGGAGAAGGGGTGGGACGGCCGCGCCGGGCCGTGGGCCGCCCCCACGCCGTGGAACGACCGAGGCCCCGGTTCGATGAACCGGGGCCTCGGTCTTCAGGGTGAGTAACGGGACTTGAACCCGCGACATCCTGGACCACAACCAGGTGCTCTGCCAGCTGAGCTATACCCACCATGACCAGTGGTCTTCCCGAAGGCTTCCCTGACCGGCCGAGAAGAAGTCTACAGGGTCCCGGAGGGTGCTCGCGCCCGCCTTTTCCGAGGCGGGTTCCGGGGGCGCGAGCGGCCCTGCGGGAAGGGGGTCATTCGGACGGGACGACGTGCCGCGCGGCGATCCGCTTCGCGGTCTCCGAGTCGGGGCCGGGCTGCGGGACGAAGACCGCCTCGCGGTAGTAGCGCAGTTCCGCGATGGAATCGCGGATGTCGGCGAGCGCGCGGTGGTTGCCGTTCTTCTCCGGGCTGTTGAAGTACGCCCTCGGGTACCAGCGCCGGGCCAGTTCCTTGACCGAGGAGACATCGACGATCCGGTAGTGCAGGTGGCCCTCCAGGGCGGGCATGTCCCGGGCGAGGAAGCCCCGGTCCGTGGAGACCGAGTTCCCGCACAGGGGAGCCTTGCCCGGCTCCTTGACGTGCTCGCGGATGTAAGCGAGGACCTGGGCCTCCGCGTCGGCGAGCGTGGTGCCGTCGGCGAGCGCGTCGAGCAGGCCCGAGGACGTGTGCATCCGGCGCACGATCTCCGGCATGGTCTCCAGGGCCGCGTCCGGCGGGCGGATCACGATGTCCACCCCGTCGCCGAGTACGTTCAGTTCCGAGTCGGTGACCAGTGCGGCCACCTCGATGAGTGCGTCGTCCGTCAGCGAGAGCCCGGTCATCTCGCAGTCGATCCACACCATGCGATCGTTCATGCGTCCTACCTTAGGGGGCTTCAGGGTCTCCGGGCAGGCCGACGGGCGCCCGGGAGAGGTCTCCCGGACGCCCGTGGGGCCAGCGGACGCGGCCGGTGGCCGCGCCGGTCCTTCGTTACGGCGCGCTGCGCTGGCCCGGGAGCGCGGGGCGCCCGGGTGCGTAGGCGTCGGAGTGCGGCTTGCCCGGTTCGAGCCCGGACCCGGGCCGTCGGGCACCGGCCGCGACCTGGGCGGGCACCATCGGGTCGAGCACCGCCGTGCTGGTGTCGCTCTGCGGCCGCCTGGCGCGGTACGCCGCGCGGTAGGCGGCCGGCGAGGAGCCGAGCTGCCGCCGGAAGTGGCCGCGCAGCGCCACCGGGGAGCGGAAGCCGCACCTGCCCGCCACCTCGTCGACCGAGTAGTCGGAGGTTTCGAGCAGCCGCTGTGCCTGGAGCACCCGCTGGGTGATCAGCCACTGGAGCGGGGCGGATCCGGTCAGCGAGCGGAACCGGCGGTCGAAGGTCCGCCGTGACATGTAGGCACGGGCGGCGAGGGTCTCCACGTCGAACTGCTCGTGGAGGTGCTCCAGCGCCCAGGCGACGACCTCGGCCAGCGGGTCGGCGCCGATCTCCTCAGGTAAAGACCTGTCGAGGTAGCGCTCCTGACCGCCGCTGCGCCGTGGCGGGACGACCAGCCGGCGCGCCAGGGCGCCCGCGGCCTCCGTGCCGTGGTCGGTCCGCACGATGTGCAGACACAGATCGATTCCGGCCGCCGTTCCGGCGGACGTCAGGACGTCCCCGTCGTCGACGAAGAGCTCCCGGGGGTCCACATGGACCGACGGGTAGCGCTTGGCGAGCGTCGGCGCGTACATCCAATGCGTGGTCGCCGGGCGGCCGTCCAGGAGTCCGGCCGCGGCGAGGACGAACGCCCCCGTGCACAGACCGACGATCCTGGCGCCCTCCTCGTGCGCCCTGCGCAGCGCTTCGAGCGCCTCCGGCGGCGGCGGCGAGGTGATCGACCGCCAGGCCGGGACGACTACGGTGCCCGCGCGGCTGATGGCCTCCAGGCCGTAGGGCGCGGTCAGTTCGAGTCCACCGGTGGTCCTCAGCGGGCCGTCCTCGCCCGCGCAGACGAGCAGCCGGTAACGAGGCACTCCGGCGTCCTGCCGGTCGATCCCGAACACCGAGAGCGGAATGGAGCTCTCGAAGATGGGGCCGCCACTGAACAGCAGCACCGCGACGACTTCGCGACGACGGCGTCCGGTCAGTTTCCGTGCGGCCTCCGGTACGGCGGAGTCCTGGCTCATGACGCTAAGCCCCCCTCGGTGTTCGCGTCTCCCTGGTCGTGTCGCACCTGCACGTTTCCCCTCGGTTCTGCACGAGACCCCAGTCTTCGGTACCCATGATCGAATCTACTGCGTCCGGTGGCACCGGCGTGACAAGTTCTCCATCCGATGGATTGTCGACAAGGCCACTTGGCGTGAAGCGATCGATCGCGGAGACTTCCCGGGCGAGGGCGCCCGGGGAGGGCCGGTGTGGGGAACAGCCCCGTACGCGGGGGGTGCGGGCCCCTGGGGCGGGGCATTCCGGGGTGTCGGCAACGGGGTTGGCCAACCGTTTCGCCAAGGACTCGCCGACGGCTGGAAGTTGGCTGAAAACATATGGGTTCGGTTGTACGAACCTGTCAACTCGAAGGGGAGCGGGCGGAAAAGGGGCCCGATTTCCGTCCCGTTCCGTCCCGGTTCGCCCCCGGCCGGTTCAGCCCCGCCGGGAGCCGTGGACGCCCTCGCCGCGCAGTCCGCGCTCCGCACGGCGCAGCAGCAGGCGGCAGGCGGCCGTCACCGAGACCAGTCCGCACGCGGTTCCGGCCGCCCCCGCGAGGGAGGAGCCGTAGACGAGGAGGACCACCGGCACGAGCGCGCAGCAGAAGACCGCCCACCGGACGACGTCCCCCGCCTGGTCCGCCGGACCCGTTCCCGCGCCCGCCCCTGGACCCGCCCCGGCGTCCGGAGTCCCCGCGCCCGTGTCCGCATCCGTGCGCGCCCCCGGGTCCGTACCCGCGCCCGGCGCGGTGCCCGGCTCCCGGACGGGCGGGGGTGCGGGGGTCCGGCGGCGGCGGCGCGGCGAGGAGAGGAGGGGGGCGGGTGCGGTGGGGGTCTGGCCGGTGGCGGTCGATGGTGCGGGCACGGGCGTTCTCCCTGCGACGGTGGCTGGACCTGTGGCAACGAGGAACGGAACGGTCCGGTCACTCTCGGCGACGTCCGTTTGGCCCCCGTACGGACACCTGTAGGACACATCCGGCATTGCCAGATCCCGAACCGCTCGTGCATGCTCCCTGGAACGCCGTGAGCGAGCGGCGGCACACCGGGTGTGGCGCGGCGGGCTCTGGGCAGGAGAGGAGTGTCGCCGTACCCTTGGGGGTATGGGCTTGGGAAGATGATTCCCGGACACAGCTCCGCCGTCACCCGTCGTTCGTCCCCTCCGTTCCCCGTCCCTTCCCACGAGGACCTTCTTCGCCGAGACACCGATGGCCGGTCACGAATTCTCCGAACCCGCGGACCGCGAGCGCGTCGCCGACTCCACGGTCGACCCCCTCGCGGTGGAACAGCCACGTCACGCCTGCGATCCGGCCTTCCGGCACGGGGTCGTCGTCGGCTTCGACGGCTCCACCTCCAGCGAGCGCGCCCTCGCGTACGCCATCGGCATGGCCAGGCGTTCCGGCTCGGGCCTGATCATCGTGCACGTGGCCAACCGGCTCCCCACCACGGTCTGGGCCGGGTGCGAGCCGCCCGTCTTCGTCGACGTGCCCGACCACCGCACCGAGGTCCTCGGCCTTGAGCTGGCGTGCGCCGAGCACCTCTCGGAAGTGCCGTGGATCCTGGTCGAGCGCGGTGGGGACATCTGCCACGAACTGGAGGAGGTCGGGCGGGAGTACTCGGCCGACGCCATCGTGGTCGGCTCCACGCACGGCATCGTCGGCCGGATCTTCGGCTCCGTCGCCGGGCGTCTCGCGCGCCGCGCGCAGCGGCCCGTGATCGTCATCCCGTAAGCCCCGCGCGGCACTTGCCGTCGTCACTCACGACCCGTCAGGTCACTCGGTCAACTGCTGTTCTCCGGCCATAATTTCGGCCTTCCTCAGGTGAATTGCGCGCTTGTGAAGGGTACATAAGGGTCACCGGATCACAGCAGCTCACGCAGCACGACTGCGCACCTGAAGGGAGCCCGCCGTGAGCAACGAAATCGCCGCGGGAAACACCACCTCGACTCTCGGACACCTCGCCCTCGGACTCACCCTGCTGGCCTTCGGCCTGGGGGGCACGGGCGTCATCGACCACGTCACCGCAGCCGATGCCGCGGGCCTCGCCACCTGGGTCGGCGGGGTGACGCTCTTCCTCGTCGGGCTGCTCGCGCTGCGCGCGGGCGACAAGGCCGGGGGCACGGCACACACGGCGCTCGGCGCCTTCTGGTTCACCTGGGGGATCGGGGCGGGCGGCGACGCCTCGGCCGACGCCGCCGGGGTCTTCCTGCTCCTGTGGGCGCTCCTGGTGCTCACCCTGACGCTGGCCGCCTCGGGCGGCGGACTGTTCGGGCAGGGCGTGTACGGGCTGCTGTTCGTCGCGCTGGTGCTGCTGGGCACGGGCGCGCTCGCGGACAACGGCGCGCTGGGCAAGGCGGGCGGCTGGGTCGCCGCCGTCGCCGGTCTCGCCGCCTGGTACGGCGCCACGGCGGCCGTCGCGGGCTGGCCGACGGCCCTCGGCCGGGCGAACCGGAGCGCGGTCCCGGCGGCCTGAGCGGACGAGAAGGAGAGCGGCCCCCGGTGCGAAGGCACCGGGGGCCGCTCTGGTGTCAGGCGAGCCGCCGGGGGACAGGTCCGGCGGGCGCGGGTCCGGGGGACAGGCCCGGACGGCCGCTACTCGACCGTGACGGACTTGGCCAGGTTGCGCGGCTTGTCGATGTCGCGGCCCATGGCGAGCGCCGTGTGGTAGGCGAGGAGCTGGAGCGGGATGCCCATCAGGATGGGGTCCAGCTCGTCCTCGTTCTTCGGTACGACGATGGTGTGGTCGGCCTTCGCCTGCGGCTGGTGCGCCACCGCGAGGATGCGGCCGCTGCGGGCCTTGATCTCCTCCAGGGCGGCGCGGTTCTTCTCCAGGAGGTCGTCGTCGGGGACGATCGCGACCGTCGGCAGGGCGGGCTCGATGAGGGCGAGCGGGCCGTGCTTCAGCTCGGAGGCGGGGTAGGCCTCGGCGTGGATGTAGGAGATCTCCTTCAGCTTGAGGGAGGCCTCCAGGGCGACCGGGTAGCCCCGGACTCGGCCGATGAACATCATCGACTGGGCGCCCGCGTACTCCGCGGCGATCTTCTTGATCTCGTCCTCGGTCTCCAGGATCTCGCTGATCTGCGCGGGGAGCCTGCGCAGCCCCTCGATGATCCGCTTGCCGTCGGTGACGGACAGGTCCCGGATGCGGCCCAGGTGCAGGGCGAGCAGCGCGAAGGCGGTGACCGTGTTGGTGAAGCACTTGGTGGAGACGACGCAGACCTCGGGGCCGGCGTGGACGTACACGCCGCCGTCGGCCTCCCGGGCGATGGCGGAGCCGACCACGTTGACCACGCCGAGGACGCGGGCGCCCTTGCGCTTCAGCTCCTGGACGGCGGCGAGCACGTCGTAGGTCTCGCCGGACTGGGAGACGGCGATGTAGAGGGTGTCGGGGTCAACGACCGGGTTGCGGTACCGGAACTCCGAGGCGGGCTCGGCGTCCGCGGGGATGCGGGCCATGGACTCGATGAGCCCGGCGCCGATGAGGCCGGCGTGGTACGAGGTGCCGCAGCCGAGGATCTTGATCCGGCGGATGGTGCGGGCCTCGCGGGCGTCCAGGTTCAGACCGCCGAGGTGCACGGTGGAGAAGCGGTCGTCGATCCGGCCGCGCAGCACGCGGTCGACCGCGTCGGGCTGCTCGGAGATCTCCTTGTGCATGTACGTGTCGTGGCCGCCCATGTCGTACGAGGCGGCCTCCCACTCGACGGTCTCGGGGGTGGCGGTGGTGGTGGTGCCGGAGACCGTGTAGGTGCGGAAGTCGTCGGCCTTGAGGGTGGCCATCTCGCCGTCGTCGAGGGTGACGACCTGGCGGGTGTGGGCGATCAGCGCGGCGACGTCGGAGGCGACGAGCATCTCCTTCTCGCCGATGCCCAGGATGACCGGGGAGCCGTTGCGGGCGACGACGATGCGGTCGTTGAAGTCGGCGTGCATCACGGCGATGCCGTAGGTGCCCTCGATGACCTTGAGCGCCTCGCGGACCTTCTCCTCCAGGGAGTCGGCCCGCGAGCGGGCGATGAGGTGGGTGATGACCTCGGTGTCCGTCTCGGAGGCGAAGACGACGCCCTCGGCCTCCAGCTTGGCGCGGAGCTCCTGGGCGTTGTCGACGATGCCGTTGTGGACGACGGCGACCTTGTTCTCCGGGTCCAGGTGCGGGTGCGAGTTGGCGTCGCTCGGCGCGCCGTGGGTGGCCCAGCGGGTGTGGGCGATGCCGGTGGTGCCGGTGAAGCGCTTGGGGACCTTCGCCTCCAGGTCGCGGACCCGGCCCTTGGCCTTCACCATCTTCAGGCCGGAGGCCTTCGGGCTGGTGATGACGATGCCCGCCGAGTCGTATCCCCGGTACTCCAGGCGCTGCAGGCCCTCCAGGAGCAGCGGGGCGACGTCACGCTTACCGATGTAACCGACAATTCCGCACATAAAGGTGAAACCCCTCCAGGTTGACGAGTGTGCTCAGCCGTAGACGATGCGGCGCAGCTGCCGGAGCGAGAGCTCCTGGGGCGCCACGGCCCGGTGCGGGAGTTCCGCCGCGATCCGTTCGAAGATCTCGGCGTTCACGGAGCCGCGGGACTGCAGCTCGCGGTGGCGGCGGCGGACGAACTCCTCGGTCGTCTCGTCGAAGTACGCCAGCACGTCGAGGATCACCCGGGCCGCTTCGCCGCGCTGGAGCGCGGTGCTGCGCACCAGGTGGTCGATGAGGTCGTCGTGTGACGGGCGGCGTTCGAGCACCCGTGAATACTGAGGGGTGCACGAGACCCTTTGCAAGAATCCTGCCCGATATCGGGCAGGAGGCTCATGATCCAGGCAGGGGAAACGTGGCTTGGTCCAGACCTTGACCGTTCGGACCTCCAGCGGTACGCATGGTGAAGGTTCGGATATAGAACTCCACAGACGTGTCCAACGCCTGAAGGGGACCCAGCCCGTGAAACAGCGCCGAAGGATTCCACGCCTGATCGGATCCCTCCTCCTGGTCGCCGCAGCCGGAGTCGGCTGCGGCGAGGCCGCCGCAGACGGCCGCACCACCGACGGCAAGCGCGGCGGCCGGTCCGCCGTCGAGCCCGAGGTCCGCCCGCTCGGCCGGATCGTGCCCGTACCCGCCTCCGTCTCCCCCAAGGGCGAGCCGTACACCCTGACCCGCACCACCCGCATCGGCGTCGACACCGGCTCCGCCGAGTCCAAGGCCCTCGGCCAGTACCTCGCCGGACTCCTGCGCCCCGCCACCGGCTTCCCGCTGCCCGTCGTCGACGACCGGGCCGCCTCCGGCGGCATCCGCCTGCGCCTGCGCCCCGACGACACCGCCCTCGGCGACGAGGGCTACCGGCTGCGCTCCGCGCCCGGCGGCCTCGTCCTCACCGCCCGCGCCCCCGCCGGACTCTTCCGCGGCCTGCAGACCCTCCGCCAGCAGCTGCCCGCCGCCGTCGAACGCGACAGCGTCCAGCCCGGCCCCTGGAAGGTCGCGGGCGGCACCGTCACCGACACCCCCCGCTACGGCTACCGGGGCGCCATGCTCGACGTCGCCCGGCACTTCTTCACCGTCGACGAGGTCAAGCGGTACATCGACCAGCTCGCCCTCTACAAGGTGAACACCCTCCACCTGCACCTCTCCGACGACCAGGGCTGGCGCATCGCGGTCGACTCCTGGCCCCGCCTCACCACCTACGGCGGCTCCACCGAGGTCGGCGGCGGCCCCGGCGGCTTCTACACCAAGGACGAGTACCGGGAGATCGTCGCGTACGCCGCCTCCCGCTACCAGGAGGTCATCCCCGAGATCGACCTGCCGGGCCACACCAACGCGGCCCTCGCCTCCTACGCCGACCTCAACTGCGACGGCGTCGCCCCGCCGCTCTACACCGGCATCAAGGTCGGCTTCAGCTCCCTGTGCGTCCCCAAGCCCGTCACGTACGACTTCGTCGACGACGTGATCCGGGAGATCGCCGCCCTCACCCCCGGCCGGTACGTCCACATCGGCGGCGACGAGGCGCACTCCACCAGCCAGGCCGACTACAAGACCTTCATGGACAAGGTGCAGCCGGTCGTCGCGAAGTACGGCAAGAAGGTCGTCGGCTGGCACCAGCTCACCGCCACCACCCCCGCCGAGGGAGCCCTCGTCCAGTACTGGGGCCTCGACCGCACCCCCGCCGCCGAGAAGGAGCGGGTCGCCGCCGCCGCCCGCGCCGGCAGCGGACTGATCCTCTCGCCCGCCGACCGCAGCTACCTCGACATGAAGTACACCAAGGACACCCCGCTCGGCCTCTCCTGGGCCGGATACGTCGAGGTCAAGCGCTCCTACGACTGGAACCCCGACACCTATCTGCCGGGCGCGCCCGCGTCCGCCGTCCGGGGCGTCGAGGCGCCGCTGTGGACGGAGACCCTGGCCACCACCGACGATCTCGACGTGATGGCCTTCCCGCGCCTGCCGGGCGTGGCGGAACTGGGCTGGTCCCCGGCCGCCGCCCACGACTGGGAGACGTACAAGGTCAGGCTCGCGGAACAGGCCCCGCGCTTCGAGGCCCTCGGCATCGACTGGTACCGCTCGCCCGAGGTCCCCTGGCCCGCGCCGTAGCCGGACCGCGCGCACGACGGCGCGGGCCCCGGCGGAGGACCGTACTCCGCCGGGGCCCGCGCCGGGTCCGTCAGGCGAACCGCGCGATCGGGTTCACCAGGTCGCCGACCAGCTGGAGGGCCGCCGACGGGTCCGACAGGTCGACCATCTGCCGGTTGTCGCGGAGCTGGAGGCGGTTGAGGGCCGACAGCGCGAAGGTCTCCGCGAACATGTCGTACCGCGCGAACCGGTCCGCCAGCTCCGGCTTCGACTCCTCGTAGCCGCGCACGCACTCCGCGACCGTCCGCCAGAACGCGTCCTCGTCGAGGACGCCCTCCGCCGCGAGGGTCGCCGCCAGGAAGCGGAAGAAGCAGTCGAAGACGTCCGTGAACACGGACAGCAGCTTCATGTCCTCCGGGACGTCCGCCCGGACCCGCTCCACCGCGGGCGGCAGGACCGCCGCCGGGTCCATGACGACGATCTCCTCGGCGATGTCCTTGAACACCGCCCGTACGACCGCGCCCCGCTCGTCGAGGACCAGGATCACGTTCTCGCCGTGCGGCATGAACGCCAGGTCGTACGCGTAGAAGCTGTGCAGCACCGGCAGCAGATAGGCGTCCAGGTAGCGGCGCAGCCACACCGTCGGCGCGAGGCCCGACTCCGCGATCAGCGCGCCGGTGAAGGACGCGCCCGTGTGGTCGACGTGCAGCAGCGAGGCCATCGTGGCCAGCCGCTCGCCCTCGGCGATGCCCGGCACCGGCGACTCGCGCCAGAGCGCGGCCAGCATCTTCCGGTAGGGCGAGTAGCGGTCGGTGGCGGCCTCGTACTCCAGGTGCCGGTAGCCGATCGCGGCCCGCTCGCGGATGATCGAGAAGCGCGCCGCCGCGAAGACGGAGTCCGACTCGATCAGCTGGTGCAGCCAGTCGTTGATGGCCGGGGTGGCCTCCATGTACGCGGCCGAGAGGCCCCGCATGAAGCCCATGTTGAGGACGGACATGGCCGTCTTCACATAGTGCTTCGACGGGTCCGAGGTGTTGAAGAAGGTCCGGATGGACTGCTGCGCCAGATAGGCGTCGTCGCCCTCGCCCAGGTACACCAGGCGCTGCCGGGCGATCTCGGCGGCGAAGGTGACGGACAGCTTGTTCCACCACTGCCAGGGGTGGGCGGGCAGCAGCAGGTAGTCGGCCGGGTCGAGGCCCTTCGCGGTGAGGACCGCCGCGAAGCCGTCCACGGCGGTGTCGCCCAGCTCGGCGCGGACGAAGGCCTCGTACTCGATGTCCGCGCCGGCCGTGAAGGTGGCGCGGTCGCGGCGGGCGGCCAGCCAGACCAGGTGGATCTCGCCGGCGGCCTCGGGGGCGTAGGCGCGGAACTCGTCGACGCCGAAGCCGAGGCGCCCGTTGTTGGCGACGAAGCAGGGGTGGCCCTCGGTCATCCCGGTCTCGATCGCCTGGAAGCCCGCGCGGGCCAGCTCGGCGGAGGTGACGGGCGGCTTGGTCGACTTGAAGGCCGTACCGGCGAGGGTGGAGGAGATCTCCTCCAGGTAGACCGGGAGGACCTCGTCGCTCAGGCCGAGGGAGCCGCGCAGCTCGGTGATGAACTGGAGCGCGTCCAGCGGCAGCCGCTCCTCGCCCCGGTGGCGGCTGATCGACTCGGGGTAGACCTGCCAGTGGTCGAGGGCGAAGCGGTCGGCGGTGAAGCGGTAGCCGGTGGTGCCGTCGTCGCTGAGGACCTCGTAGCGGCTCTCGCCCAGTTCCCTGGGGTGCAGCAGCCGCTCGTGGGCGAACTCGGCGAGGCCCTTGCGGATCAGGGCGCGGTCGGCGTCGGCCCAGCGCTCGGGGGTGAGGTGGGCGACGGCCTCGGCGCCGTGCGCGGTGCTCATGCGGCCACCGCCACGGCGGCCTCGAAGTCCGCACGGGTGCAGAAGCTGAGCAGGGCCTTCTTCTCGGGCTTCTGGATCTCGCGCTCGGCCACGAAGCCGACGGCCTCGTTGAGCGCGTGGACGGCCTTGTTGGCCACGTCGGGCTCGACGACCACCCGGGCGGTCGCCGGGTCGGCGAACAGCTCCGCCATGACGGCGGTGATCACGGTCCGGGTGAAGCCGTGCACGGGGGTGTCGGTGGGCGCGACGAGGAAGTGCATACCGACGTCACCGGGGAGCGGGTCGTACAGTCCGACCAGTTCCAGCTCGGTCGGGTCGTAGCGCTCCATCAGGAAGGAGGGCACGCCGTCGACCAGGCCGATGAAGGCCTCGTGGTGCGGGTGGGCGGTGATCGCGGTGTACTCGCGCTCGACGTCCCGGAGGCTCGCGCCCTGCATCATCCAGTAGGCCGCTTTGGGGTGGGTGACCCACGGGTGGATCAGCTCGGAGTCCTTCGACGGGTCGAAGGGACGTATGGATACGGTCATACCGCGAACTCCTGGAAGGCGATGGTCTTCTCGACGGGGTAGTACTCGCGTCCCAGCATCGCCCCGATGATGTAGGCGTTGCGGTACGGGCCCATGCCGAGGTCCGGCGAGGTGATCGAGTGCGTGTGCACCCCGGCGTTCTGCAGGAACACACCGTGTCCCGTGGTGTCGACGGCGTAGTTGCGGGCCACGTCGAAGCGGCCCCGGGAGTCCCACCTGAGGCGGTCGCGGACCGGCTCCAGGAAGGCGGGGACCTCGTACTTGTAGCCGGTGGCCAGGATCAGGCCGTCGGTGTCCAGGGTGAAGTCCTTGCCCTGCTCCTCCTGGCGGAAGTCCAGGCTGTACGTGCCCGAGGCCTCGTGGTACTCCGCGCCGCGCAGGGCGGAGTTGGTGAGGAGGCGGGTGGGGGCGGGGCCGCCGAGGTTCTTCTGGTAGAGCAGGTCGAAGATGGCGTCGATCAGTTCGCCGTCGATGCCCTTGAAGAGGCCCTTCTGGCCGGTCTCCAGGCGGTAGCGGGTGTCCTCGGGGAGCGCGTGGAAGTAGTCCACGTACTCCGGGGAGGTCATCTCCAGGGTGAGCTTGGTGTACTCCAGCGGGAAGAAGCGCGGGGAGCGGGTGACCCAGTTCAGCCGGTAGCCGTGGACGTCGATCTCGGAGAGCAGGTCGTAGTAGATCTCGGCGGCGCTCTGGCCGCTGCCGATCAGCGTGATCGACCTCTTCTTCTGGAGCGCCGCCTTGTTCTGCAGGTAGCGCGAGTTGTGGATGAGGTCGCCGCCGAGCTCGCGGCAGCTCTCGGGGACGTACGCGGGGGTGCCGGTGCCCAGCACCAGACGGGCGGAGCGGAACGTCTCCCCGGCCTCGGTGGTCACCTCGTACAGCTCGGTCGTCTCGTCGAAGGTCACCGAGGCGACGGTGGTCGAGAAGCGGATCGAGGAGACCCGGGCGGCGGCCCAGCGGCAGTAGTCGTTGTACTCGGTCCGCAGCGGGTAGAAGTTCTCGCGGATGTAGAAGGAGTACAGCCGCCCCTTGTCCTTCAGGTAGTTCAGGAAGGAGTAGGGAGAGGTCGGGTCGGCCATCGTGACCAGGTCCGACATGAACGGGGTCTGGAGGTGGGCGCCTTCGAGGAACATCCCCGAGTGCCACTCGAAGTCGGGCTTCGACTCCAGGAAGACGCCGTTCAGCTCGTCGATCGGCTCGGTCAGGCAGGCGAGCCCGAGGTTGAACGGACCGAGCCCGATGCCGATGAAGTCATGGGTCTGAGCCGTCTCAGGCGTGGACAAGGTTCTCTCCCAGGTACTGCTCGGCGTGGCCGGCGATCAGATCGAGGACGGCCGCGATGTCGGCCGTGGTGGTCTCGGGGTTGAGCAGGGTGAACTTGAGGTACTGGCGGCCGTCTACCTTGGTCCCGGCGACGACGGCCTCGCCCGAGGCGAACAGGGCCTTGCGGGCGTGCAGGTTGGCCCGGTCGACGTCCTCGGGGGAGGCGTCGCCCTCCGGGACGTACCGGTAGACGAGGGTGGAGAGCTGCGGGGCGACCACGACGTCGTAGCGCGGGTCGGCGGCGAGCATCGCGTGGCCCTCGGCGGCCAGGTCGCAGACCTCGTCGAAGAGCCCGCCGACACCGTCGGCGCCCATCACGCGCAGGGTCATCCAGAGCTTGAGCGCGTCGAAGCGGCGGGTCGTCTGGAGGGACTTGTCGACCTGGTTGGGTATCCGCTCGGCGACCGTGCGGGCCGGGTTGAGGTAGTCCGCGTGGTAGGTCGCGTGCCGCAGGGTGGCCCCGTCGCGGACCAGCAGGGCGGAGGAACTCACCGGCTGGAAGAAGGACTTGTGGAAGTCGACCGTGACCGAGTCGGCCCGCTCGATGCCGTCCAGGAGGTGGCGGCGGGTCGGGGAGGCGAGCAGTCCGCAGCCGTAGGCGGCGTCCACGTGCATCCAGGCGCCGTACTCGTCGGCGAGGGCCGCGACCTCGGTCAGCGGGTCGATGGAGCCGAAGTCGGTGGTGCCCGCGGTGGCGACGATCGCCATCGGCACCAGGCCCTCGGCGCGGCAGGCGGCCAGCTCGGCGGCGAGCACGACGGACTGCATCCGCTTGTTCCCGTCGACCGGGATCGAGATGACGGCGTCCGCGCCCAGGCCGAGCAGGGTCGCCGACTTCTGGACGCTGAAGTGGCTGCACTCCGAGGAGAAGATCCGCAGTTTCGCCGGGTCGGAGGTCTTGGCCTCCTCGCGGGCCAGCAGCAGGGCCTGGAGGTTGGACTGGGTGCCGCCGCTGGTGAACACGCCGTCGGCGGCCGGGCCGAGGCCGATGCGGCCGGTGGTCCAGTCGACGAGCTTGCGCTCGATGAGGGTGCCGCCCGCGCTCTGGTCCCAGGTGTCCAGGGAGGAGTTGACCGCCGAGAGGACGGCCTCGCCGAGGACGGCGGGGATCACGACCGGGCAGTTGAGGTGGCCCAGGTAGCGCGGGTGGTGGAAGTAGACGGCGTCGCGGAGGTAGACGCTCTCCAGCTCGTCGAGGGCGGCGGTGGTGTCGCCGAGCGGCCGGTCGAGGTCGACGGCGTCGATGACGGGCGCCAGCTCGGCGGGGGTCACGCCGGTGAACGGACCGCGCGTCGTGGCGATTTTGTCCGCCACCCGCTCGACCCCTTCGGTGACGGAGCGTCGGTAGCTCTCCGCCGTGGCGTCGTTGAGCAGGTGAGAGCGCATGTGGGGGCCTCCCGGTACGGGGCTCGGTCGCGCCCTCCGGACAGGAAAGGGGGGCGAGGGGCGACACGGTGAAAACAAGGTTAGCCTAACCTAACTTTTGGCCGCATCTGTTCCTCGCGCCCCATGAGGCACCCCACTTGACGTGCAAGGTGTCCGAAATGCACCTGAAGGTGCCCCCGTCCCGCCCGAGGGGTTACGCGCCTTCCCCCGCCTCGTCCGGGACCTCGCGCAGGGCGTCCTCCTGGGTCTCGTCCGGGACCTCGCGCAGCGCGTCCTCGGACAGCCCCTTGCGCCAGTAGCCCACGAACGTCACCCGGCGCCGGTCGAGGCCCCGGTCCCGTACGAAGTGGCGGCGCAGCGCCTTCACCGAGCCCGACTCGCCCGCGAGCCAGACGTACGGCGCCGCCCCGGGCAGTTCCGCCCCGGGCACCGCCTCCACTCCGGACGGCGCGCCCTCCTCCCGGACCAGCCAGGTGACGGTGGCGTCCGCCCGGGTCGCCAGGTCCGTGCGGTCGCCCGAGTGGGGCACCTCCAGGAACACCTGGGCGCGGGTGTCGGCGGGCAGCCACTCCAGGATCGCCGAGGCGGCGGGCAGGGCCGTCTCGTCCGCCCAGATCAGTACGGAGTCGGCGCCCTCCGGCAGCCGGAAGCGGACGGCGGTGTTGTCGGCCACGGCGGGCCCGAGCACCACCACCCGGTCGCCGGGCGCCGCCCGTCCGGCCCAGCGGCAGGCGGGACCGCCGTCCTCGTGGAGCGCGAAGTCGATGTCCACCTCGCTGGTGCCGTCCGGCGCCACGCGCTGCTCGCGGACGGTGTACGAGCGCATCACGGCCCGCTCGTCGGCGGGCATCGCGCGCCAGGCGCCGAGCACCGCGTACATGTCCGGGTCGTCCAGCGGGGGCATGACGGGGGCGTCCTGGCCGGGGTGCGGCAGGAAGAGCGAGAGCGACTGGTCGCGGCCACCGGCGGCGAAGCCCTTCAGCTCCTCCCCGGTGAAGGTGACCCGGACCAGTGAAGGGCCGAGCCGCCGGGTCCGGTCCACCTGGAGGCGGAAGAACTGGAAGGGCGCGGTCGCGGCGTGCGTCATGGGGCGGGACACCTTTGCGGTACGGGCGGGGGCCCTCCGAAGGGAGGTGAAGATAGGTTAGCCTAACCTCATGACTGACCGTGAGGACGGGATGGAGGAGCGGGGCCGACCCGGGGCCGGGGTGCCGGGGGAGCGCTGACCCCTCGGAGGACCCCGGGACTTGCCGCTCCGAGGGACGGTGGCCCCGATGCCCGGAAGCCACCTGTCCGGCACCTGTCCGGCACCGGAGCGGGCCGGACCGCGAAGGGCCCGCACCGGCGGATGCCGGGTCCCGGACCGGGGGCGTCCGACCCGGCGCCCCCGAAGGCGACGGGACCCGCAGGGGGGAGCGCCTGAGCGGTGAGACTCGTACAGGGGCACACCGGGGCGGCTCCCGGGAGCGGAGGAACCCGCCGCCTCCCAGGGCGACGGGCCCCGCGCCGGAATGCGCCGCACCCGGCACCCCGGAAGGCGACCGCACCCGGCACCTCGGTAGGCGCCGCACCCGGCACCCCGGAAGGCGACCGGACCGCACCCCCGAAACGACCGGACCCGCCGCCCCCGAGGGGTGGCGGGTCCGACGCGTCCGGGGGGTCAGGCCTGGAGCCCCAACTCCCGTGCGATCAGCATCCGCTGGACCTCGCTGGTGCCCTCGCCGATCTCCAGGATCTTCGAGTCGCGCCACATCCGGGCCACCGGGTACTCGTTCATGAAGCCGTAGCCGCCGTGGATCTGCGTCGCCTCCCGCGCGTTGTCCACCGCCACCGTCGAGGAGTACAGCTTCGCGATGGCTGCCTCCTTCTTGAACGGCTCGCCGAGCACCAGCCGGGAGGCCGCGTCCCGCCAGCCGATCCGGGCCATGTGCGCCCGGGTCTCCATGTCCGCGATCTTGAACTGGATGGCCTGGTTGTCGCCGATCGGACGGCCGAAGGCGTGACGTTCCTTCGCGTACTTCACCGACTCGTCCACACAGCCCTGCGCCAGCCCCGTCGCGAGCGCCGCGATGGCCACCCGGCCCTCGTCCAGGATCCGCAGGAACTGCGCGTACCCCCGGCCCTCCTCGCCCAGCAGGTTCGCGGCGGGCACCCGGACGTCGGAGAAGGACAGCTCCCGGGTGTCCGAGGCGTTCCAGCCGACCTTGGAGTACGGCGCCGCCACGGTGAAGCCCGGCGTGCCCGAGGGGACGATGATCGAGGAGATCAGCGGCCGTCCGTCCGGCTTGCGGCCGGTGACCGCCGTGACCGTCACCAGGCCCGTGATGTCCGTACCGGAGTTGGTGATGAAGCACTTCGAGCCGCTGATCACCCACTCGTCGCCGTCCCGGACGGCGGTGGTGCGGGTGCCGCCCGCGTCGCTGCCCGCACCGGGCTCGGTCAGGCCGAAGGCGCCGAGCAGCTCGCCCGAGCAGAGCCTCGGCAGCCACTCCCGCTTCTGCTCCTCCGTGCCGAACAGGTGCAGAGGCATCGCGCCGAGCGAGACGCCCGCCTCCAGGGTGATCGCCACGGACGAGTCCACCCGGGCCAGCTCCTCCAGGGCGATGCCCAGGGCCAGGTAGTCGCCGCCCATGCCGCCGTACTCCTCGGGGAACGGCAGCCCGAACAGGCCCATGCGGCCCATCTCGCGGACGATCTCGTACGGGAACTCGTGCCGCTCGTAGTAGTCGCCGATCTTCGGCGCCACCACGTCGTGCGCGAACGCCTCCACGGTGCGGCGGAGTTCCTGGTGCTCGGCGGAGAGCCGGTGGTCGAGGGACATGGCTGAGGTCACTCCTGGTGGGAGAGGGCGCGGACGGTACGGGAAGGGCTGGGTCGGCCCAGGTGTCCGGCCATCCACCCGCTCGTGACGGTGAGGGCGGCCAGATCGACCCCGGTCTCGATGCCGAGGCCGTCGAGCATCCACACGAGATCCTCGGTGGCGAGATTGCCGGTCGCGCTCTTCGCGTACGGGCAGCCGCCGAGGCCGCCCGCACTGGCGTCGACCGTGGTCACCCCGTGACGCAGGGCGGCCAGGGTGTTGGACAGTGCCTGCCCGTAGGTGTCGTGGAAGTGCACGGCGAGCCGCGCGGTGGGCACCCCGGCCTCGTTCAACGCCGTGAGCAGGGCCGTGACATGGCCCGGGGTGCCGACCCCGATGGTGTCCCCGAGGCTCAGCTCGTCGCAGCCCATCTCCGCCAGGGCGCGGGCCACCCGGACGACCCGCCCGATCGGCACGGCGCCCTCCCAGGGGTCGCCGAAGCACATCGACAGATAGCCCCTGACCCGCAGCCCCGCCTCTACGGCCCGGGTGACCGTCGGCGCGAAGAGCGCGAGCGACTCGTCGACGGTCCGGTTCAGATTGGCCTTCGCGAAGGACTCCGTGGCGGAGGCGAAGACGGCGACCTCCCGGGCGCCGAGGGCCAGCGCCCGGTCCAGCCCCCGCTCGTTCGGCACGAGCACCGGGAGCCGTACGGGCAGATCGCGGACGAGCGGGAACAGCTCCTCCGCGTCGGCCAGTTGGGGCACCCACTTCGGGTGCACGAAACTGGTCGCCTCGACGGTGTCCAGACCGGCGGCGGCGAGCCGCCGCACGAACTCCGCCTTCACCTCCGTCGGGACGGCCGTCTTCTCGTTCTGCAGCCCGTCCCGGGCGCCGACCTCGTGGATGCGGACCCGCGCCGGAAGCCCCGGGTCCCGCACGGTCATGGGCAGTCCGGCGCTCACGCTTCCTCCTCCTCGCGGGGCGCCACCACGGCCAGGACCTGGTCCATGGCGACGGTCGTGCCCGGGGTGACGTCCAGCTCGGTGACCGTTCCGGCGTGCGGGGCGGAGATGACGTGCTCCATCTTCATCGCCTCCACCACCAGCAGGCTCTGCCCGGCCTCCACCTCGTCGCCGACCGACACCTTCACCACGGTCACCGTGCCGGGCATCGGCGCGGCCAGCGTGTCCGCGCCGCCCTGCCGGGCGCCCGACAGGGCCGCCGCCACCGGATCGTGGTCCAGGACGTGCCAGGAGTCACCGTCCCGGCCCAGCCAGTTCCCCGCCCGGTGGAAGCGGTGCGCCACCCCGTCCACGGTCACCGTCACGGACGCGTCCGTCACCCGGCCGTCCGGCGGTGCCACCACCGTCACCGGCTCCCGGCCCGCGACCCGTACCGGGAAGGACAGCGGCGCCGGGGTCCCGCCGAGCCGCCAGCCCGACGGCACGCCGAACGGGTCCGTCCAGCCGTCCCGCGCCACCGGGGCCAGCCCCGCCAGCCGGACGGCCGCCGCCGCCGCGTACACCTCCGCCGGAACGGACTCCGGCACCAGCTCCGCCGCGTCCCGCTCCACCAGACCCGTGTCCAGCGCGCCCGCCACCACGTCCTCGTGGGCCAGCAGCCTGCGCAGGAAGCCCGCGTTCGTCGGGACGCCCAGCGTCACCGTGTCCGCCAGGGCCGCCCGCAGCCGCCGCAGCGCCGTCGGACGGTCCGGGGCGTGCACGATCACCTTCGACAGCATCGGGTCGTACAGCGACGACACCTCCGTGCCCGCCGACAGGCCCGAGTCCGTCCGCACCCCGTCGCCCTCCGGCTCCCGCAGCGCCAGGACCGTGCCGCCCGAGGGGAGGAAACCGCGCGCCGGGTCCTCCGCGCAGATCCGGGCCTCGATCGCCCAGCCGTCGAGCCGGACCTCGTCCTGCGTCAGCGGCAACGGCTCGCCCGCCGCCACCCGCAGCTGCCACTCCACCAGGTCCAGGCCGGTGACCAGCTCCGTCACCGGATGCTCGACCTGGAGCCGGGTGTTCATCTCCATGAAGCAGTACGCGGACGGGTCACCGCCCGGCACGATGAACTCGACCGTGCCCGCGCCCACATAGCCGCAGGACCGCGCCGCCTCGACCGCCGCCGCGCCCATCGCCGCCCGCAGCTCCGGGGTGAGCAGGACGCTCGGCGCCTCCTCGATCACCTTCTGGTGGCGCCGCTGGAGCGAGCACTCGCGCTCCCCGAGGTGCAGCACGTTCCCGTGGGTGTCCGCGAGGACCTGGATCTCGATGTGCCGGGGCCGGTCGATCCACCGCTCCACGAGCAGCGTGTCGTCGCCGAAGGAGGCACGGGCCTCCCGGCGCGCCGCCGCGATCTCCTCCTCCAGGACCGACAGGTCACGGACCAGCCGCATTCCCTTGCCGCCGCCGCCCGCGCTCGGCTTCAGCAGCACCGGCGCGCCCAGCGCGCGGGCCGCCTCGGCCAGTTCGGGATCGGCGGCGCCGGGCACGACGGGCACGCCCGCCGCCTTCACGGTCTCCTTCGCCCGGATCTTGTCGCCCATCAGGGCGATGGCCTCGGCGGGCGGGCCGATGAAGACCAGGCCCGCGTCCGCGCAGGCCCGCGCGAAGCCCGCGTTCTCGGCGAGGAAGCCGTAGCCGGGGTGGACGGCCCGCGCCCCGGTGCGGGCGGCGGCGTCGAGCAGCGCGGGCACGGACAGATAGGACTCGGCCGCGGGCGGCGGGCCGATCCGTACCGCCGTGTCCGCCTCCCGTACGTGCCGGGCGTCGGCGTCGGCGTCGCTGAAGACGGCCACCGAACGCACGCCCAGGGCCCGCAGGGTGCGGATGACCCGGACGGCGATCTCGCCCCGGTTGGCCACGAGGACGGTGTCGAACATGCTGTTCATCTCCTGGGGCCCCTCACATCCGGAAGACGCCGAACTGGGGGTCTCCCAGGGGCGCGTTGGCGCAGGCGGTCAGGGCGAGCCCGAGGACCTGCCGGGTCTCCGCCGGGTCGATGACCCCGTCGTCCCAGAGCCGGGCGGTCGCGTAGTAGGCGCTGCCCTGGGTCTCGTACTGCTCGCGGATCGGGGCCTTGAAGGCCGCTTCCTCCTCGGCGCTCCACGCGTCGCCGAGCTGGTCGCGCTTGACGGTGGCGAGCACGGACGCGGCCTGCTCGCCGCCCATCACCGAGATCTTGGCGTTGGGCCACATCCACAGGAAGCGGGGGGAGTACGCCCGGCCGCACATCGAGTAGTTGCCCGCGCCGTACGAACCGCCGACGACGACCGTCAGCTTCGGCACCCGGGTGGTGGCCACGGCCGTCACCATCTTGGCGCCGTGCTTGGCGATGCCGCCGTGCTCGTACGCCTTGCCGACCATGAAGCCGGTGATGTTCTGCAGGAAGACCAGCGGGATGCCCCGCTGGTCGCACAGCTCGATGAAGTGGGCGCCCTTCTGGGCGGACTCGGCGAACAGGATGCCGTTGTTGGCGACGATCCCGACCGGGTGCCCGTGGATCCGGGCGAAGCCGGTCACCAGCGTCTGCCCGTACTCGGCCTTGAACTCCTGGAAGCGGGAGGCGTCCACCACCCGGGCGATCACCTCGCGCACGTCGTACGGGGTGCGGGAGTCCACCGGCACCGCCCCGTACAGCCCCGCCGGGTCCACCTTCGGCTCCTCGGCGGGCTCCACCGACCAGGGCAGCGGGCCGCGCGCGGGGAGGGTGGCGACGATGTTCCGGACGATCCGCAGGGCGTGCGCGTCGTCCTCGGCGAGGTGGTCGGTGACGCCGGAGATCCGCGAGTGGACCTCGCCGCCGCCCAGCTCCTCCGCCGTGACGACCTCCCCGGTCGCCGCCTTCACCAGCGGCGGACCGCCGAGGAAGATCGTGCCCTGGTTCCGCACGATCACCGCCTCGTCGCTCATCGCGGGGACGTAGGCGCCACCCGCGGTGCAGGAGCCGAGGACCGCCGCGATCTGCGGGATGCCCGCGGCGGACATCCGGGCCTGGTTGTAGAAGATCCGGCCGAAGTGCTCCCGGTCCGGGAACACCTCGTCCTGCATCGGCAGGAACGCGCCGCCCGAGTCGACCAGGTAGAGACAGGGGAGACGGTTCTCCAGCGCCACCTCCTGGGCCCTCAGGTGCTTCTTCACCGTCATCGGGTAGTACGTGCCGCCCTTGACGGTCGCGTCGTTGGCGACGATCACGCACTCGCGGCCGGAGACCCGGCCGATGCCCGCGATGACCCCGGCGGCCGGTGCCTGGTCGCCGTACATCCCGTTCGCCGCGAGCGGGGCCAGCTCCAGGAACGGCGAGCCCGGGTCGAGGAGGGTGTCCACCCGGTCGCGCGGCAGCAGCTTCCCGCGCGCGGTGTGCCGGGCCCGCGACTTCTCGCCGCCGCCCAGCGCGGCGGCGGCGAGCTTGGCGCGCAGCGTCGCGGCCAGCTCGTGGTGCGCCGCCTCGTTCGCCCGCCAGGCCGGCGAGGCGGGGTCCGCCGCACTCGACAGCACAGGTGCCTGCTGCATCCCACGAGCTCCCTTGCTCGGTTAATGAGCGTTAACGTATGAAGCTCAGGTTAACGACCGCTAACGGAGATGTCTACAATCGAAAGCATGACCACTGGCACCACCCGCGTCGACGCGCCCACCCGCCGCGAACAGATCCTCAAGGAGGCCGCCCGGCTCTTCGCCGAGCGCGGCTTCCACGGGGTGGGCGTCGACGAGATCGGCGCGGCGGTCGGCATCAGCGGCCCCGGGCTCTACCGCCACTTCGCGGGCAAGGACGCGATGCTGGCCGAGCTGCTGGTGGGCATCAGTGACCGCCTCCTGTCGGGGGGCCGCCTGCGCGCGGCGGAACACCCGGGCGACCCCCGGGCGCTCCTGGGCTCCCTCATCGACGGCCACATCGACTTCGCCCTCGACGACCGCCCGCTGATCACCCTCCACGACCGCGAACTGGACCGCCTCAAGGACGAGGACCGCAAGCGGGTCCGGCAGCTCCAGCGCCAGTACGTGGAGGTCTGGGTGACGGCGGTCCGCGAGCTGTACCCGACGGCCCCGGAGAGCGAGGCCCGCACGGCGGTCCACGCCGTCTTCGGCCTGCTGAACTCGACCCCCCACCTGGCCACGGTCGCCCGCCCGTCCCTGGAAGGCCTGCTGCGGAGGCTGGCGGACGGGGCGTTCGGGGCGCTGGGGTAGGGGGGCGTACCCGCCGATGTGTCCTTCAGGACTTCCGGTGCGGCTCCAGCCGGTCGGACTCGTCGTCGACGTCCCAGCGGACGTCAGAGCCCTCCCCGCCCTTCCGGTCCGGAGACCCGCAGCGTCCCGATCATCGAGTGCGACGGTTCGTCGAAGTCCAGATCGATTCCCTGGTCGCGCCCTCGGTCATCGCTGAAGTTCCACCGGCCGCAGGTGTCGACCCGTTGCTCGGGGGACCTTTCGACCGGAAACCCGTCGGCGCAGAAGGCCCCGTCCTCACGGAACTCCAGCGATTCCCCGTGCGCCCCCGCCCACGCCCCGGCGAGCTCGCCCGCGGTGACGGTGCCGGGCGCGAACGGGCCCCGGCCCAGGGCGAGCGCCATGGCGCGTCTGGCGGCGAGCACGCCGCCGGTGGCGATCGAGATCTTCTTCATGCTGACCGGTCGTCGTCGGAACCACCGTGCCGAAGGGCCCGGTCCACGCGTCCGGGGACCGGGGCGCGGCGAGCCGCAGGATGAGCCCCCGGGCTGTTCGGACACCTGGGCGGCCCACTCCGGAGGCCCGGCGAGGTCCTCGGCCCGGCCGGTCCGTGGTGGAACCCGGAAGGCCCGGTGCCCGGCCCCCCGGTCGTCGGGGCGGCCGTGGCCGACCGCACTCCGAACACCCGCGACGTCCCGCCGGTCCTTCGCGCAGAATGAGGGTCATGCCGATACTCAGCCGTGACGCCCTCGTCGAGCACCTCGTCCGTACCCGGATCGCGGGAGACGTCGCCACTCCGCGCGACAACAACCTCTCCCACTACCGCAAGCTCGCCAACGGCGACCGGCACTACTGGCTCGGTCTTGAGCTGGGTGACCGGTGGACCGACGAGCAGGACGTGCTCGCC
The DNA here is from genome assembly GCF_044744885.1 of Streptomyces sp. NPDC087215. Classification (NCBI taxonomy): domain Bacteria; kingdom Bacillati; phylum Actinomycetota; class Actinomycetes; order Kitasatosporales; family Streptomycetaceae; genus Streptomyces; species Streptomyces sp. NPDC087215. Next base: position 68,592 of record NZ_JBIUZD010000008.1, on the reverse strand, counting down.
GTCATGGCCGAGCGGTGCGGGGTCGTCGACGATCCGGCCCACCGCACCGGCCAGGACACCATCGACCCGCAGCTGACCGTCGACGGCCTCGACCGCATGGCCGCCCGGCTCCACAAGGCCGCCGCCGGACGGGAACGCGTCCTCTTCGCGACCGGTCACCCCGGCGCCCTCATCGACGTGCACAGCCGGGTCGCCGCCGCCCTGCGCGCCCGGGGCTGCGACATCGTCCGCATCCCCGGCGGGCTCGTCGCCGACGAGGGGTACGTCGTGCAGTTCGCGGACGTCGCCGTGTTCGAGCGCGGCGCCACCCTCTGGCACACCCACTCCCCGGAGCCGATGAACGCGGTCCTCGACGCGCTCGGCGACGAGGGGCGCCCCGATCTGGTGGTCGCCGACCACGGCTGGGCCGGGCGCGCGGGCCAGCGCGGCATCGACTCCGTCGGCTACGCGGACTGCAACGACCCCGCCCTCTTCCTCGGCGAGGCCGAGGGCACCATGCAGGTCACGATCCCGCTCGACGACCACGTCCTCGACCCGCGCTTCTACGAGCCGATGACCGCGTACACGCTGGACGCGGCCGGTCTCCTCTGACGGGCCCCTCCCCTCGGACCGGTCCGGCCGTCATGCCGGACCGGCGGTGTCCCTCCGCTGCCCCAGTCCCGGCGTCGGGTCCAGATACACCCGGCGGATCTCCGGGAAGCGTTCCCTGAGCTGCTGTTCCGCGTCCTCGCAGGCCCATTCGACCTGGGCCGCCGAGGAGACGTCCCGGAAGTCGACCTTCGCCGCGACCAGGGCCTCCCCGGGTCCCTGGACCAGGGTGGTCAGTTCGAGCACGTCCACCACGTGCGGGACGGAGAGCAGTTCCTCGCGGATCTGTCTCCGCACCGCGCGCGGCAGCGGGCGGCCGATGAGCAGTTCGGCGTTGGACCGGCCCAGCACCCAGGCCACGTACACCAGCAGCAGGCCGATCAGGACCGAGGCGACGCCGTCCCAGACGCCGGAGCCGGTGAGCTGTCCGCCGAGCAGGCCGCCCGCCGCCAGCAGCAGTCCGGCGAGGGCTGCGGAGTCCTCCATCACCACCGCCTTGACGGTGGTGTCGGGCATGAACCGCAGATAGCGGGCGAAGGGAGTGCGGGACCGGGCCGCCTCCGCCCTCACCTGGCGGACGCCGGTCCGCAGGGAGAAGCCCTCCAGGAGGAAGGCGAAGCCGAGGACCACGTACGAGACGAGCGGGTCGCCCGGCTCCTCGCCGTGGGTGAGGGTGTGGATCCCGTCGTAGACGGAGAAGACCGCGCCGCCGACGAAGGTGGCGACGGCCGCGAGCATCGCCCACACGTACCGCTCGCCCGCGTACCCGAGCGGGTGGTCCTCGTCGGCGGGCTTCTCGCTCCGCTTCAGCGCGGTGAGCAGCATGACCTCGGTGACGGTGTCGGCGACCGAGTGCGCGGCCTCCGACAGCATCGCGCTCGATCCGCTGATCACACCCGCGAAGGCCTTGGCGACGGCGATGCCGAGGTTGGCCGCCGCCGCCACGACCACGGTGAAGGTGCTCTCGCCGTTGTCCGCCATGGACCGGACGTTATGTCCGGTCAGTCGCGCGGCACGCGAACGACACCCTCCTGGACGACCGAGATCGCCAGCCTCCCGTCCCGGGTCCAGATCCTGGCCTGGCCGAGGCCCCGCCCGCCCGACGCGGACGGCGACTCCTGGTCGTAGAGGAGCCATTCGTCGGCCCGGAACGGCCGGTGGAACCACATCGCGTGGTCGAGGGAGGCGCCGACCACGTCCCCGACGGCCCAGCCGCCGCGCCCGTGGGCGAGCAGGACGGAGTCGAGGAGCGTCATGTCGGAGACGTACGTCGCCAGACAGACGTGCAGCAGCGGGTCGTCGGCCAGTTTGCCGCCGGCGCGGAACCACACCTGGGAGCGCGGCTCGCGCGGCTCGCCGACCGAGCCCCACGGCGGGGTGTCGGCATACCGCAGGTCGACCGCGGCGCGGGCCTCCACGAGCCGGTCCGCGATCTCGGCCGGCAGGTGCCGGGGGAGCGTCTCGGCGGCCGTCGGCAGCGATTCCGGGTCCGGCGCGGCGGGCATGTCCGCCTGGTGTTCGAGCCCTTCCTCGTAGGTCTGGAAGGAGGCCGACAGGTGGAAGACCGGCTGCCCGTGCTGGACGGCGACGACCCGGCGGGTGGTGAAGGAGCGGCCGTCGCGGATGCGGTCGACGGTGTAGACGATCGGCGCGCCGGGGTCGCCGGGGCGCAGGAAGTACGCGTGCAGCGAGTGGGCGTGCCGGTCCTCGGGCACGGTCCGGCCCGCCGCCACCAGCGCCTGGGCGGCCACCTGGCCGCCGAAGACGCGGGGGACGAGCGCGGACCGGGACTCCCCGCGGAAGATGTCCCGCTCGATCCGCTCCAGGTCGAGCAGATCGAGCAGGGCGTCCAGCGGACCGCGCTCGTCGGGCACCTACAGGCCCATCGACTTCGCGATGATCGACTTCATGATCTCGCTGGTGCCGCCGTAGATGCGGTTGACGCGGTTGTCGGCGTACAGGCGGGCGATCGGGTACTCGTTCATGTAGCCGTAGCCGCCGTGCAGCTGGAGGCAGCGGTCGATGACGCGGTGGGCGACCTCGGTGCAGAAGAGCTTGGCGCTGGCGGCCTCGGCCGGGGTCAGCTCGCCCGCGTCCAGGGCCTCCAGGGCGCGGTCGGCGACGGCCTCGGCGGCGTCGGTCTCGGCCTGGCAGGCGGCCAGCTCGAACTTGGTGTTCTGGAAGGAGGCGACGGTCTTGCCGAAGACGGTGCGCTCCTGCACGTAACCCTGCGCGAAGCGGATGGCGGCCTTGGCCTGGGCGTAGGCGCCGAAGGCGATGCCCCAGCGCTCGGAGGCCAGGTTGTGGCCGAGGTAGGAGAAGCCCTTGCCCTCCTCGCCGAGGAGGTCCTCGACGGGCACCTTCACGTCGACGAAGGCCAGCTCGGCCGTGTCGGAGGTGCGCAGGCCCAGCTTGTCGAGCTTGCGGCCGATCGAGTAGCCCTCGGACGTGGTGTCCACGGCGAAGAGGGAGATGCCGAAGCGGCGGTCCTCGGCGCTGGGGGCGGAGGTGCGGGCGCAGACGATGACGCGGTCGGCGTGGACGCCGCCGGTGATGAAGGTCTTGGAGCCGTTGAGGACGTAGTGGGTGCCGTCCTCGGAGAGCTTGGCGGTGGTCTTCATGCCCGCGACGTCGGAGCCGGTGCCCGGCTCGGTCATGGCGAGGGCCCACATCTCCTCGCCGGAGACGAACTTCGGCAGGTAGCGCTTCTTCTGGTCGCCGGTGGCGAGCATCTTGATGTAGGGCAGGGCGAGCAGGACGTGGACGCCGGAGCCGCCGAACTGGACGCCCGCGCGGGAGGTCTCCTCGTACAGGACGGCCTCGAACTTGTGGGTGTCGAGGCCCGCGCCGCCGAACTCCTCGGGCACGTTGATGCCGAAGATGCCCAGCTCGCCGAGCTTGTAGTAGAAGTCGCGCGGGGCCTGGCCCGCGGCGAACCACTCGTCGTAGACGGGGACGACCTCGGCCTCGATGAAGGCCCGGATGGTCTCCCGGAACGCCTCGTGGTCCTCGTTGAATACGGTACGGCGCACGAGCCGTCCTCCTTCGTCTCCGGTCCTGTCCGGCCCCAGCACTTGTCTAAGCGCTTGCTCAGCCTGTCGTCTCCGAAGTTACCCAGCGGTCACCCGCTCTGTCCAGACTCCCCGTCTGTGATCCAGCGCCCTCCGGGGGAGTCGTACCCGAACACCGGCCGTCCCACCGTTCCGCTGGTGCGGAACGGGAGTCCGTCCTCGTCCGTGATCCTCAGGGTGCCCGTGCGCCCGCCGGAGCTCCACTCCAGGAGGAGGTACCAGCGGCAGTCGCAGCCCTTCGTACGGGCGGAGACGAGGAGTTCCTCCGGCTCGGCGGCGGTCACGGTGTAGGGGAAGGCGATGGCGGGGATGTCCCGTCCCTCGCCCGTGCCGTCGTATCCCGCGACCGGCTTCGCGAGCGGGCGCGGCCGGTCGAGGTCCACGGCGAAGGAGCGGGGGGTGAGGGCGCCCCCGCAGCCGTTGTCCATCCGGTACGCCGTCCAGGGGAGGGGCGCGGCCCGGCCGGTGACCCGCACGTGCAGCGCCTGGACGACGACGGCGGCCGAGGACCGCCCCTGGAGCGAGATCCGGACCAGGGTCTCGCCGCCGTGCACGGCCCGGTGCGCCCCCGCCCAGGCGCGCGCCCGGTCCGGCGGCGGCGGGGCGGCGACGGCGGAGGGGGCGCGGTCGACGAGGTAGGTGTGCCCGCAGCCGTTCTGCCAGACGTGCGAGGCGACGGCCCGGGTGAACGGCAAGGGGGCCTCGGCGGGGCGCCCGGCGGGCCCTTCGCCGGAAGCGGGCCCTTCGCCGGAAGTGGGGGCGGTGGCGGTGGCGGAAGCAGTGACGGGGGCGGTGACGGGGGCCGCGATGGCGGCGCCCGTGCCACCCCGGCCGCCGGGCCCGGCGTTCCCCAGCAGGAGTACGGCTCCGAGGGTGGCCGTCACGGCCCCGAGGGCGGCTCCGAGGACCAGGCCCGCACGGGCCCGCGTGCCCCGGGCCCCGCCACGGACGCGTCCGCCGGGACCGGGCCCGGTCCCGCCGTCGCGGGGGGCCGCCGGGACCGGTCCGGCGGTGGGCCGGTCTTCCGGACCGGGAGTCGGGCGGAGTGGGCGCGCGGGGGCCGACCGCGCGGGGCGGCCCGGCGGGGGAACGTCTCCGGTGGCCGCCGGGGGCCGGGTCCCGTTCGTGGCCGGGGAGGCGGGCAGAGGGACGGGCGGGGAGATGGACGGGGAGGACGGGGAGATGGGCGGTGGGGCGGCCGGGATGGCGGTCGTGCGGTCGGGCCGGGCGGGAGCCGCCGGTACGGGGGAGAGCGGTGCGGAGGAGGCCGGTGCGGAGGAGGCCGCAGTCGGACGGTTCGGACCGGCCGGTGCCGGAACAGCCGTCGTCGACGCCGGGGCGGGCGGGACCGGGAGGGCCGGAGCCGCCGGGGCGGGCGGGGCTGTGGGGGCCGGAGCCGCCGGGAGGGCCGGAGCGGTCGCCGCCGGAGCGGGGGCGGCCGGGGGCCGGGTGTCCGTCGTCGCGATCCGGGAGGGGCGGGCGGTCCGGGCGGGCCCGCGCGGACCCGTCGTCCGGTGGCGGCGGGACGCGTCCGCCCGGCGCCAGGACTCCTCCAGGGCGCCGAGCTCCTCCTCGTCGGCCCCGCACAGCCGGGCCAGCCGGTCGACGACCGCGAAGTCCTCCGGCACGGTCGTACCGGTGCAGTACCGGTGCAGGGTGGACGCGGCGACGTTCAGACGCCGTCCCAGCGCCTCGTAACTGCGCCCGCCGCGCTCCTTCACCGCCCGCACCCGCGCCGCGAACTCATCGGCCGCCGTGTCCCCCGCCTCCGCCATGAGCGAGCTCCCCTCCCCGTTCCCCGTGACGTCCCGTCCCACCCACGTCCTCCCACGTCAACGGGGGTGGAATGGTTCCGGGACGGGAAGGGCGCCGGGGGCCGTTGTCCCGGCCCCGGGGCGGCCCGGAGGCTGAGGGAGTCCGAACGAAGACACGACCGACGAACTTCTGGGGGATAGCCAGCCATGGCTCCGTTCCGCACCACCACACAGCCCCGCACCACCGCCCGGCTCCGGGCCGCGCTCGCCGTCACCACCGCGGCCCTCGGCCTCACGGCCCTGGGCGCCGTCCCGTCCACCGCCGCCCCGGCGGCGCCCGCCCGTACCGCCGTGGCCGCGCAGCCCGCCTTCCTGTCGGCCGCCCAGATGCCGCCCTCGCTCACGCCCTGGACGGCGGGTCCGGTCGTCCAGGGGCTGCCGGAGTACGGCGTCCTCTGCGCGCCCGGCGTCCTCCCGGCGGCGGGCACCCGCCACCGGGAGTTCCGTACGGAACTCGACACCGGCGGCCGCCAGGTCACCACGGTCGCCCCGACCGAGGCGGAGGCCGTCCGGCTCGTCGGCGCCGTGCGCACCGCGCTCGCGGGCTGCGGGAAGCGCGTCGAACAGCAGGAGCCGGACGTGGAGGCGGTCAGCCGCGCCCACGGCACGGTCGCGGTCGAGGAGGGCGCGTACGTCTACAGCCTGGACACCGTCGACCGGCAGGTCGGCAGCACCGACATCCACCTCTTCTCGGTGGGCCGCGACGGCCGGACCGTCACCTACGTCCAGTGGGGCCAGCTCGGCGACCTGCCGGACGCCCCGCTGACCGCCTTCCGCGACACCACCCGCACGGCCGTGGCCAAGCTCTGGTGACGGGCCCGGCGGGGGTCACCGGACGCCGAGCGCGAACCACAGCTCCATCCGGACGTCCGGGTCGTCCGGGTCCAGGCCGAGGAGCGCCGAGCAGCGGGTGATCCGCTGCCGGACGGTGTTGCGGTGGACGCCGAGGGCCACCGCCGTCCGGTCCCAGCTGCCGTGCAGCGAGAGCCAGACGCGCAGGGTCTCCCGGAGCGGTTCGCCCAGCGGGGCGAGGAGGGCGCGGGCGTGGACGGCGGCTTCGCCGGGGTCCACGAGCGCGGCCAGGCCGCCCGGACGGTGCCGGACGAGCGCCGCCCGGGTCGCCTTCGCCCGGCGGAGCGCCCGGGACGCCTGCGCGTCGGCGGCGGCCAGCTCCCCCGCCCCGGCCGGGGCGGACACCCCGAGGGTCCAGCCCGGCTGGGCCGTCGCGGGGGAGGAGGCGGGCAGGAGGAGGCGCACGGGGGCGGGATCGGGCGCGGGGTCGGGCGCCGGTCGGGGGGCCGGACCAGATGCGGGACCGGATGGCGGACCGGCGACGGGGGCCGGTCCGCCATCCGGTCCCGGTCCTGCTTCAGGTTCCGGTCCCGCTTCCGCTTCCGCTTCCGCTTCCGGTCCCGGTCCCGGTCCCGGTCCCGTGCGCGGGTCGGCTCCCGTGGCCGACTCCGTACGAGGACCCGGCCCCGCGTCCGTACGCGGGTCCGCCTTTCGGGTCCCGCCCGCCCCCGCGGGGGTTCCCGCGTCGACCAGGGGGGTTCCCAGGGCCGCCGCCAGGCTCGCCGTAGCGAAGGGGGTGCCGTCGCCGCCCGAGGCGTGGACCACCGTCCACGGGCCGGGGCCCAGCGCGTCGGCCACCTCCGCCGGGGCCGCGCCGAGGAGCAGCCGGACCAGGGCCCCGTCCCGTACCGTCACGTCCGCGCCCCGGTGCGGGGCCGTCAGCAGGGACAGCAGGACGACCGCCACGCCCGCCACCGTGCGGTCCCCGGGGACGCGCCGCTCGGTCGCCACCCCGAGGGTCAGCCCGTCGCCGCCGCCCAGCGCGTACGCGGCGAGCCGCAGTCCGCCGCCCTCGCCGCTCGCCGAGGCGGGGCCGCCGGGCCTGGGGCCCAGTACCCCGGCCAGTTCGCGCAGCGCCCGCGCCGCCGCCTCCGGAACGTCCCGGCCCGCCGCCGCCGACTCGGTGCCGTCCGCCGCGAAGAGCACCGCCCGCCCGGCGAGGCGCGAGGCCAGCGCGAAGAGCACGGCGGGCACCGGCGCCGGGCGGGCGGCGGCCGCCGCCAGGGACTGCTGGGCCTCCGTGACCCGGCGCAGTTCGTGCAGCCGGGCCTCGGCCATCAGCCGCCACACCGCCCGCGCCACCGCCGTGAACGGGGTCCTCGGCGGCACCTCGACCAGCGGCAGCCCGTGCCGCTCGCAGGCCTCGGCCAGCCCGTCCGGGACGGTGTCGTACACGGGGGTGACGCCGAAGGCGAGCGCCGCCGCCCCGGCCGCCGCCACCCGCTCCACGTACCGGGCCGGATCGGTGAGCTGCACGCCCGCCGTCATCAGCAGCTCACCGCCGAGGAGGTACGGGTACGGGTCGGCCATCTCCGAGGTGTGCACCCAGTGCAGGGGGACGTCCCCGGGCCCCGCGAGCAGCCGCAGTCCCAGGTCCCGGCGGGCGAGCAGCGCGGCGAGCGAGACGGGCGGGGCGGGCGGCACGGGGCCGGGCGGCGCGGAAGGCGCGGGGCCGGGCGGCGCGGGGGGCTCCGGAGAGGTCATCGGCATGGACCCTTCGTACATCACCCGCGCGGACAGTGGAGGAAACGTACACTTCTGCGTCGCTTTCCGGCCACCTACTGTCATGGCATCCAGAGGCCGCGGGTACGGGCGGATGTCCCCGCGATCCGTCTCTGGGTCCTTCCCGCCGGGCCCGGCCCTTCGGGAGCTTCCCCCGCACGACACGCCACCGAGGTGCGCGAAGGAGGGCCCCATGGCCGTCGACTACACAGTGATCGTCCTGTATTTGGCCGGTATGCTCGCGATGGGCTGGTGGGGTATGCGCCGCGCCAGGTCCAAGAGCGAGTTCCTGGTCGCCGGGCGCCGCCTCGGGCCCTGGATGTACTCCGGGACGATGGCCGCCATCGTCCTCGGCGGCGCGTCCACCATCGGTGGCGTGGGCCTCGGCTACAAGTACGGCCTCTCCGGCGCCTGGATGGTCTTCGCCATCGGCCTCGGTCTGCTCGCCCTCAGCGTCTTCTTCTCCGCCCGCATCGCCCGGCTGAAGGTCTACACCGTCTCCGAGATGCTGGACCTGCGCTACGGCGGCCGGGCGGGCATGATCTCCGGCATCGTCATGTGGGCCTACACCCTGATGCTCGCGGTCACCTCGACCATCGCGTACGCCACGATCTTCGACGTCCTCTTCGACCTGCCCCGGACGGTCGCGATCGTCCTCGGCGGCGCCATCGTCGTCGCCTACTCGACCCTCGGCGGCATGTGGTCGATCACCATCACCGACATGGTGCAGTTCGTGGTGAAGACCATCGGCGTGCTGCTCCTGCTGCTGCCGATCGCCGTGGTCAAGGCCGGCGGCTTCGCCGAGATGAAGGCGGCGCTGCCCACCGCGTACTTCGAGCCCTTCGGCATCGGCGGCGAGACGATCTTCACCTATGTGCTGATCTACACCTTCGGAATGCTCATCGGCCAGGACATCTGGCAGCGGGTCTTCACCGCCCGCACCGACAAGGTCGCCCGGTGGGGCGGCACCGTCGCGGGCACCTACTGCCTGGCCTACGCCCTCGCCGGAGCCGTCATCGGCACCGCCGCCAAGGTGATGTACCCGAACCTGCCCAGTGCCGACGACGCCTTCGCCACCATCGTCAAGGACGAACTGCCGATGGGCGTCCGGGGTCTGGTCCTGGCTGCCGCCCTCGCCGCCGTCATGTCCACCTCCTCGGGCGCGCTGATCGCCTGCGCCACCGTCGCCAACAACGACATCTGGTCGCGGCTGCGGGGCGCCACCGGCACGGGCGGCGGTGACGACCACGACGAGGTCAGGGGCAACCGCCTCTTCATCCTGATCATGGGCGTCGCCGTGATCGGCATCGCCATCGCGCTCAACGACGTCGTCCAGGCCCTCACCGTCGCCTACAACCTGCTGGTCGGCGGGCTGCTCGTGCCCATCCTCGGCGGGCTGCTCTGGCGCCGCGGCACCGTGCAGGGCGCGCTCGCCGCCGTCACCGTCGGCGGCCTGTCCGTCATCGGCCTGATGTGGACTTTCGGAATCCTGGCAAATGAGCCTGTTTACTGTGGTTTGTTGGCATCGCTCATCGCATATGTGATCGTTTCCTTGGCCACCCCTCGGACGGACGCCGCCGTGCTCGCCCACTGGCGCGCCCGCCTCGCGGGACGGGAGACGCCCGACGACTCCCCGGCCGAGACCCCGGTCACCCCGACCACCCCGGTGACCACCGGCTGAACCACCCGAAGCACCGGACGGGACCCGTCCGGACACCCCTCACCCACCCCACCCAGGAGGACCCCGGCCATGAGCGACCAGAACACCCCGCGCGGCCCGATCGACTCGTCCCGCGTCCCGCGGTACGCCGGTCCCGCGACGTTCGCCCGGCTGCCGCGGCTCGACGAGGTCGGCACCACCGACATCGCCGTGGTCGGCGTCCCCTTCGACAGCGGCGTCTCCTACCGCCCCGGCGCCCGCTTCGGCGGCAACGCCATCCGCGAGGCCTCCCGTCTGCTCCGCCCGTACAACCCCGCGCAGGACGCCTCCCCGTTCGCCCTCGCCCAGGTCGCGGACGCCGGAGACATCGCCGCCAACCCGTTCAACATCAACGAGGCCGTCGAGACCGTCGAGGCCGCCGCCGACGACCTGCTCGCCACCGGCGCCCGCCTGATGACCCTCGGCGGCGACCACACCATCGCCCTGCCGCTGCTCCGCTCCGTCGCCAAGAAGCACGGCCCCGTCGCCCTGCTCCACTTCGACGCCCACCTCGACACCTGGGACACCTACTTCGGCGCCGAGTACACCCACGGCACCCCGTTCCGCCGGGCCGTCGAGGAAGGCATCCTCGACACCGAGGCCCTCTCCCACGTCGGCACCCGCGGCCCCCTCTACGGCAAGCGGGACCTCACCGACGACGAGAAGATGGGCTTCGGCATCGTCACCTCCGCCGACATCTACCGCCGGGGCGCCGACGAGGTCGCCGACCAGCTCCGCCAGCGCATCGGCGACCGCCCGCTGTACATCTCCATCGACATCGACTGCCTCGACCCGGCCCACGCGCCCGGCACCGGCACCCCCGAGGCGGGCGGCATGACCTCCCGCGAACTCCTGGAGATCCTCCGCGGCCTCTCCTCCTGCAACCTGGTCTCCGCCGACGTCGTCGAGGTCGCCCCCGCCTACGACCACGCCGAGATCACCGCCGTCGCCGCCTCGCACACCGCGTACGAGCTGACGACGATCATGTCCCGGCAGATCGCCGCGGCGCGCGACGCCCAGTAGGCGGCGGCGGGGCCGGGCCCACCGCGCCCGGCCCCGCGCCGCCCCCGGGCCGCGCCCACCCGTCCCCCGGGCGGGACAGTGGAGGGCGCGACCCGGCCGCCGGGCCGCAACCGACAGACCCACCCACGCCCCGAGGGACCCATGACCCACGATCACGACCTCGTCCTGCGCCCCACCGCCGCGCAGACCGCCGCGGCCCTGAACCCGCCCGCCGGGCGCACCGGCGGCGACCTCGTCGTCGAGACCCTCACCGGCCTCGGCGCCACCACCGTCTTCGGCCTCCCCGGCCAGCACGCGCTCGGCATGTTCGACGCGCTCCGCCGCTCCGCCCTCCGGTACGTCGGCCTCCGCGTCGAGAACAACGCGGGCTTCGCCGCCGACGCCTACGGCCGGATCACCGGCGAGGCCGCCCCGCTGCTGCTCTCCACCGGCCCCGGCGCCCTGATGTCGCTCGCCGCGCTCCAGGAGGCCGCCGCCGCCTCCGCGCCCGTCCTCGCCATCGGCAGCCAGATCCCCGCCGCCGGGCTCGGCGGCGGACGCCACGGCTATCTGCACGAACTGCGCGACCAGCGGGCCTCCTTCCGGGACGTCGTCAAGTCCGTCCACACCGTCCGTACGCAGTCCCAGATCCCCTCCGCCCTCGCGGCGGCCTGGGAATCGGCGCTCACCGCCCCGCACGGGCCGGTCTGGGTCGAGATCCCGCAGGACGTGCTCCTCGCGGAGACCGCCCTGCCGGTCGTCACGGCCATGGACGCCACCCCCGAGGACGTCGTCCCGCGCCCCGAGCTGACGGCGCTCGCCGCGCACCTCCTCGCGGGCGCCGAGCGACCCGCGATCATCGCGGGCGGCGGTGTGGTCCGCTCGGACGCCTCCGGCAAGCTCCTCGCGCTCGCGGAGCGCCTGGACATCCCCGTCGTCACCACCTTCGGCGGCAAGGGCGCCTTCCCCTGGGAGCACCCCCTCTCGCTCCGGTCCTGGCTGGAGGACCGGCACACCACCGACTTCCTGGAGGACGCCGACGTCCTCCTCGTCATCGGCTCCGGTCTCGGCGAACTGTCCTCGAACTACCACACCTTCGCCCCGCGCGGCCGGGTGATCCAGATCGAGGCCGACGCCGGGAAGCTGGAGTCCAACCACCCGGCGCTCGGCATCCACGCCGACGCCCGCCTCGCCCTCCAGGCCCTCCTGGAGACCGTCCCCGAGCGACGGGACCCCACCGCCCCCGAGCGGGTCGCGGCCGTCCTCACCAAGGTCCGGGAGCGGATCGAGGCCCAGGACCTCGGCCTGGAGCAGCGGCTCGTCGCGGCCGTCCGTGAGGCGCTCCCGGACCGCTCCCCGAGCTTCTGGGACATGACGATCCTGGCCTACTGGGCCTGGTCGGCCTTCGACGCCCGGCACCCGAACACGATGCACTCCGCCCAGGGCGCGGGCGGCCTCGGCTACGGCTTCCCCGCAGCCCTCGGCGCCGCCGCGGCGGACCCGAGCCGCCCGGTCCTCGCGGTCTCCGGCGACGGCGGCGCGATGTACTCGATCGCGGAGCTGGCGACGGCACGGCAGTACGGCCTGGACGTGACCTGGCTGATCGTCGACGACGGCGGCTACGGCATCCTGCGCGAGTACATGACCGACGCGTTCGGCGAGGCCACCGGCACCGAGCTGGCCCGCCCTGACTTCGTCGCCCTGGCGGAGTCCTTCGGGGTCCCCGCCGCCCTGACGAGCCCGGAGACCCTGACGGAGGACCTCACCAAGTCCCTCGCCACCCCGGGCCCCTCGGTCGTCGTCCTCCCGGCCCTCCTCAGGATGTTCGCCCCGACCCACCTCTGACCGGGGGTCCGCCCGCCGGAGGGACGGGAGGAGCCGGGGCCGGAACCGGAGCCGAACCGAACCGAGCCGGGGGCCGGAGCCGGAGCCGGAGCCGGAGCTGGGCCCGCCCCGGCCCCGTCCCGGGTCTGCCTGGCCCTGCCCCGCCCCGGCCCACCCCTTGCCCGGCCCCGCCCAGGGCCGGGGCCCCTCACCTCACCAGCGCCTCCCACTCCTTCCGGTAGGCGGCGATCCGCTCCTCGTACCCCTGCTGGAAGCCGGCGGCCTCGGCGGGGCCGAGCCCGCTCCAGGCCATCCGCTCCGGCGGCATGAACCGGGCCACGTCTCCGGCGGCGGTCGCCGTGGCCCCGGCGACCGCACCGCCCTTCTGCCGGGCGGCCAGGATCTGGAGCCCGAGGTGCGGGAGCAGCGCCTCGAACTCGCCCAGCGGTCTGCCCGCCGCGGCCCTCAGCCGCCGCTCCGGCACCGGCTCGACCCGGCCGCTCTCCGCCAGTCCCTTCACGGCGAGCAGTGCCGCGTACACCTGCCCCCACCGGTACGGCTTCCCGTCCTCGATCCGCCCCACAGCACTCCCTCCATGGCGTCACTCTCCGTCACCACCTTCCTACCCGCGAGAACGCCGAACCCGCACACCTGGCGGACACTCGCCACACCGTTCCCCGTTCGGCCCACGGGCCCCACGAACGCGCCGGGCGAGCGCCGGGAACGTCCCCGCAGCGCCCCCGGCGCGCCCCGAGTGCGCCCGAAACGTTCCGCCGAATTGTTACAGCGGGATGAAATCGCACGTCGGGGGTGTTGGCGCAGGCGATACAGCGGGACGGACGGGAGGACCTTCGTGGCGGCGGTCGGGGAAGAACAAGGGGAAGAATCGCGGGGCTGGGCGCGCAGGCTCGCCGGATACGCGTGGCGGTACCGGACCAACACACTGCTCGCGCTCGGCTCCTCGCTGCTCGGCATGGCCGTGCTCGCGATGGTGCCGCTCGTCACCAAAGTGATCATCGACGACGTCATCGGGACGAAGACCCGGGGCCTCGGCGTCTGGACCGGCCTCCTCATCGGCGCCGCCGTCCTCGTCTACGCCCTCACCTACGTCCGCCGCTACTACGGCGGACGCCTCGCGCTCGACGTCCAGCACGACCTGCGCACCGACATGTACGCGACGATCACCCGGCTCGACGGGCGGCGGCAGGACGAGCTGTCCACCGGGCAGGTCATCGGCCGGGCCACCAGCGACCTCCAGCTGATCCAGGGCCTGCTCTTCATGCTCCCGATGACCCTCGGGAACGTCCTGCTCTTCCTCATATCCCTGGCCGTCATGGCCTGGCTGTCCCTGCCGCTGACCCTCGTCGCCCTCGCCGTGGCGCCCGCCCTCTGGTACATCGCCCGGCGCAGCCGTACCCGGCTCCATCCCGCCACCTGGTACGCGCAGCAGCAGGCCGCCACCGTCGCCGGGGTCGTCGACGGCGCCGTGACCGGCGTCCGGGTCGTCAAGGGCTTCGGCCAGGAGGACCAGGAGACCGGCAAGATCCGCGAGGCCGGGCGCAAGCTCTACGCGGGCCGTCTCCGTACGATCCGGCTGAACTCCCGCTACACCCCGGCGCTCCAGGCCGTCCCCTCCCTCGGCCAGGTCGCCGTCCTCGCGCTCGGCGGCTGGCTCGCCTACCGGGGCCAGATCACCCTCGGCACCTTCGTCGCCTTCTCCGCGTACCTGGCGTCCCTCGTCGGCCCGGTCCGGATGCTCGCCATGGTCCTCACCGTCGGCCAGCAGGCCCGCGCGGGCGTCGACCGGGTCCTCGACCTCATCGACACCGAGCCGCTCGTCGAGGACGGCACCAAGGAACTCCCGGCCGACGCCCCCGCCAGCGTCGAGTTCGACGACGTGAGCTTCTCCTACCGGGACGGCCACCCGGTCCTCGACGGCTTCTCCCTGGAGATCCGGCCCGGCGAGACCGTCGCCCTCGTCGGCGCCTCGGGCTCCGGCAAGTCCACCGTCTCCCTGCTCCTGTCCCGCTTCTACGACGTCTCGCGCGGCGCCGTCCTCGTCGGCGGCCACGACGTCCGCGAACTCACCCTCGACTCGCTGCGCGCCGCCGTCGGACTCGTCCCCGAGGACTCGTTCCTCTTCTCCGACACCGTCGGCGCGAACATCGCCTACGGCCGCCCCGACGCCACCCGGGAGCAGATCGAGGCCGCCGCCCGTGCCGCCCGCGCCGACCGGTTCATCGCCGAACTGCCCGAGGGCTACGACACCAAGGTCGGCGAGCACGGCCTCACCCTCTCCGGCGGCCAGCGCCAGCGGGTCGCGCTGGCCCGCGCGATCCTCACCGACCCCCGGCTGCTGCTCCTCGACGACGCCACCTCCGCCGTCGACGCCAAGGTCGAGCACGAGATCCACGAGGCCCTGAGGTCGGTCATGGCGGGCCGGACCACCCTCCTCATCGCCCACCGCCGCTCCACCCTCGGCCTCGCCGACCGCATCGCCGTCCTGGAGGACGGGCGGCTCGCCGACATCGGCACCCACGCCGAGCTGGAGGCCCGCTCCCCGCTCTTCCGCCGCCTCCTCACCGACCCCGAGGAACTGGGCGCGGTCTCGCCCGGCCACCCCACCGCCGTCGTACCGCCCGAGGACCACACCCTGCGGGCCGAGCTGGACGCGGAGTTCGACGCCGAGCGGGGCATCACCCCGGCCCTGTGGATACGGGAGGAGAAGCCCAGCCGGGACAGCCGGGACAGCCGGGACAGCCGGGACAGCCGGGACAGCACAGTGCCCGGGGCCACCCCCGAACTGCTCGCCGCCGTCGCGGCCCTGCCGCCCGCCGAGGACACGCCGGACGTCGACGAGACCCGGGCCGTCTCGCCCGAGGAGTCCTACGGGCTCCGCAGGCTGCTGCGCGGTTTCGGCGTGCCGCTCCTCATCAGCCTGGGCCTGGTCGCCATGGACGCGGGCGCGGGCCTGCTGCTGCCGGTCCTGATCCGGCACGGCATCGACGAGGGGGTGAACCAGCTCGCGATCGGGGCCGTCTGGGCGGCCTCCGCGCTGGCCCTGGTGACGGTCCTCGTGCAGTGGGTGGCGCAGACCGCCGAGACCCGGATGACCGGCCGCACCGGCGAGCGGGTCCTCTACGCGCTGCGGCTGAAGATCTTCGCCCAGCTCCAGCGGCTCGGCCTCGACTACTACGAGCGCGAGCTGACCGGCCGGATCATGACCCGGATGACCACCGACGTGGACGCCATGTCCTCGTTCCTGCAGACGGGCCTGGTCACCGCCTTCGTCTCGGTGGTCACCTTCTTCGGGATCATGGTGGCGCTGCTCGTCCTCGACCTCCAGCTCGCCCTGGTGGTCTTCGCCACCCTGCCGGTCCTCGCCGTCGCCACGTACTACTTCCGCCGCTCCAGCGTGCGGGCCTACGAACTGGCGCGCGACCGGATCAGCGTGGTCAACGCCGACCTCCAGGAGTCGGTCTCGGGGCTCCGGATCGTGCAGGCGTTCCGCCGCGAGCGGTCCGGCACGGCCCGGTTCGCCGAGCGCAGCGACGCGTACCGCGAGGCCCGCGTCCGGGGCCAGTGGCTGATATCGGTCTACTTCCCGTTCGTGACCCTGCTGTCCTCGGCCGCCGCCGCCGCCGTCATGATCGTCGGCGCGAACCGGATCGAGGGGGGCACGCTCACCACCGGCGCGCTCGTCGCCTACCTCCTCTACATCGACCTGTTCTTCGCACCCGTGCAGCAGCTCTCCCAGGTCTTCGACGGCTACCAGCAGGCCGCCGTCTCCCTGAAGCGGATGCAGGAACTCCTCCGGGAGCCGACGTCCACCGCCGCCCCCGGCGCCCCCCTCGACGTGCCGTCGCTGCGCGGCGAGATCGCCTTCGAGAACGTCTCCTTCGCGTACGGGGGCGAGGACGGGGCCCCGAAGGACGAGACCGCGCTGTCCGGCATAGACCTGCGGATACCGGCCGGCCAGACCGTCGCGTTCGTCGGCGAGACCGGAGCGGGCAAGTCCACCCTGGTCAAGCTGGTCGCCCGGTTCTACGACCCGACGGGCGGCCGGGTCACCGCCGACGGCACCGACCTGCGGGACCTGGACCTCACGGCGTACCGGCACCGGCTCGGCGTCGTCCCGCAGGAGGCGTACCTCTTCGCGGGGACGATCCGTGACGCCATCGCGTACGGGCGTCCCGGAGCGAGCGACGCGGAGGTGGAGGCGGCGGCCCGCGCGGTCGGCGCCCACGACATGATCGCCACCCTCGACGGCGGCTATCTGCACGAGGTCGCCGAGCGGGGCCGCGACCTGTCCGCCGGGCAGCGCCAGCTCGTCGCCCTGGCCCGCGCCGAGCTGGTCGACCCGGACGTGCTGCTCCTCGACGAGGCCACGGCGGCCCTGGACCTGGCCACCGAGGCGCAGGTCAACCAGGCCACCGAGCGGCTCGTGGGCCGCCGGACGACGCTGGTCGTGGCCCACCGGCTGACCACGGCGGCCCGCGCCGACCGGGTCGTCGTCATGGACCGCGGCCGGATCGTGGAGGACGGCACCCACCGGGAACTCCTGGCGCTCGGCGGCCGGTACGCGTCGCTGTGGAGCACCTTCGTCGGCGAGGAGAGCGTGGACGAGGGGGAGCCGGAGCGGGTGTGACCGGGGGCGGCGGGACCGGCAGGCCCATCCGTGCCCCGGCCGGGCGGCCCGTGACCCGGGAGGCGGCGGGGGAGCCGGGACCCGGTCCCCGGCCGCCCCCCGCCGTGCGGGACCGTCAGAAGTAGCCGAAGAAGCGCCAGCGCTGGTTGGCGTTCTGGGACTCCCACACCTTGTTGTTCCACTGGGCGACCGGCGCCCCGTACGCGGTGCTGTCGCCCGAGACGTCGGCGACGAGACCGCTGTGGTCGTTCCGGAGCACGGTGCTGTTCGTGTACGGGATGTCGGTCCACCACTGGCTCGCGCCCGCGTGGCAGTCCCAGACCCGCAGCGGTGCGCCCGGGTCGGTGCGCCAGTCGGCGACCTCCAGGCACTTGCCGCGCGCCTGGGCGTTCTCGTAGCGCACCGAGACCGAGCCGTCCGCGTTCCTGCGTTCGTGGTGGATCCAGCGCTGGTTGAGGCCCCCGTTGCAGCCCCACTGCTGGGCCGGGGCGCCGTTGTGGGTCTGGCCGCCCGGTATCTCCAGGCACTGCCCGCTGTTGACGTTCCGGATGTCGTACCACCAGGCGGGTTCGTCGGCGCTCGCCTGTCCGGGCAGCAGGACGAGCGCCGCTCCCAGGGCGACCGCGCCGGTCACCGTCGTCCTCGCCAGGTTCTTCATGATCCCCATGTCCGGGCTCCTCGGCCTTCGGAAGGTCCTGAAACGATCTTGCCGCCGAGCTTAGGGGTCCCTCGCCCCCGGGAGCCCCGGAGGCAACCGTTCCGCCTCGGGGCGCGTCGTACGCCCGTACGCGGATCTTCCCGGAGAGGGGTCACATGGGCAGGGACACGGCGGCCGTCCGGCCGGGGCGGTGGGCGGTCCGGGTCCTCGTGACCGGGCTCGCCGCCGTCATGCTGCTCGTCCTGCCCGGTGCCGGGCCGTTCTCCGGGGCCGACGCCGCCGACGCGGCGAGCGTCTGCCGGGGGCGGCCCGCCAAGACCGTCTCCTTCTCCACCGGCGAGCTGCGGCTCTACCGGACCCGCCACTACGCCTGCGCGGTCACCGTCGCCAAACGGCCCGGCGTCCACCGGGCGATGTCCGTCTCCCTCCAGCCGCGTGGCGCAAGGCCCGCCGTCCGGTCCGGACGGTTCGACCGGCAGGCCGGGCCCGTCACCGTCCACGCCCTCAACCGCTGTGTCCGCGCGGCAGGTTCGGTGGCCGGACGGGGCACCGCCACCGGCTGGATCCTGTGCTGATGCGAAGGAAAGTCCAAGGGTAAGGACCAACTGGGTCTGGCGGTCCACACGTCACCCCCGCTAGGTTCACGGCACCGTTGTGAATCAAGGGGAGGACGAATGCGCAAGTCGCTGAGATGGGCCGCGGCTCTTTCGCTGCTCATAGGCACCGTCGGCTCGACCGGTGTGGCCACCGCCGCGGACACCGACACGAGCCGCACGGCCGTCGCGGACTCGCAGAGCACGGACATCAAGGACCGCATCCTGGCGATCCCCGGGATGAGCCTGATCGAGGAGAAGCCGGTCGCCGGCTACCGCTTCTTCGTCCTCAACTACAAGCAGCCGATCGACCACCGCCGCCCCTGGGCCGGTACGTTCGACCAGCGGATCTCCGTCCTCCACAAGGACACGGCCCGCCCCACGGTCTTCCGCACCAGCGGTTACTCGCTCAGCACCGCCCCGAGCCGTGCCGAACCGACCCGGATCATCGACGGCAACCAGGTCTCCATGGAGTACCGCTTCTTCACGCCGTCGCGTCCGCAGCCCGCCGACTGGTCGAAGCTCGACATCTGGCAGGCGGCCAGCGACCAGCACCGGATCTTCACCGCCCTGAAGAAGATCTACGACCAGAAGTGGCTCTCCACCGGCGCCTCCAAGGGAGGCATGACCGCCACCTACTTCGAGCGCTTCTACCCGCGTGACATGGACGGCGTCGTCGCCTACGTCGCCCCGAACGACGTGGTCGACAAGGAGGACTCGGCCTACGACCGCTTCTTCGCGACCGTCGGCACCAAGGAGTGCCGCGACCGCCTCAACGGAATGCAGCGCGAGGCCCTCGTCCGCCGCGCCCCGCTCCAGGCCAAGTACAAGGCGTGGGCCGAGGCGCAGGGCGCCACCTTCCACACGATCGGCACCGTCGACAAGGCGTACGAGGCCGTCGTCCTCGACTTCGTGTGGGGCTTCTGGCAGTACTACGGCCAGGACGTCTGCGACCAGATCCCGGACGCGAAGACCGCGAGCGACGACACCGTCTACGACACGATCGACGCCTACTCCGGCTGGTCCGCCTACACCGACCAGGGCCTGGAGCCGTACACGCCGTACTACTACCAGGCGGCCACCCAGCTCGGCTCGCCCAGCATCAAGCAGCCCCACCTCAAGGGCCTCAGCCGTTACGGCTACCAGCCCGCCCGCAACTTCGTGCCGCGCGAGATCCCGATGAAGTTCCAGCCGCACGCCATGCGGGACGTCGACAACTGGGTCCGCAACAACGCGGACCGGATGCTCTTCGTCTACGGCGGCAACGACCCGTGGGGCTCGGAGAAGTTCCATCTCGGCAAGAAGGCGCGCGACAGCTACGTGTACACGGCGCCGGGCGCCAACCACGGGGCGAACGTGGCCGGTCTGGTCGACGCCGAGCGCGAGAAGGCCACCGCCCGCATCCTCGCCTGGGCCGGAGTCCCCGCCCCCGCGGTCGCGGCGGCGCAGCCCCTCGCCCGCTTCGACGCCCGCATCGACAAGCCGGTCGACGAGGACGCGACGAAGGAGCACGGCCTGCGGCCGTGACACCCGGCTGACCACGGTCACCGGCAGCGGGGCGCGTCCGGCGGCGCGCCCCCCTGCCGGTGCCGTGTCCGGTGTCCCGCCCGGCGGGGCGGGACACCGTCAGCGCCTCGACGGCCCGTGCCGGTCGTCCGGGTGACATGCCGTCAGCACCTCGGCAGCCCGTACCCGACCGTTCGGGTGAGGTGCCGTCAGCGGTACGACAGCCCGTACCCGACCGGATAGAGCACCTTCGTCGGGTCGTCCGCGCTCTGGACCGGGACCGGGAGCCGTCCCACCGGCCGGGCCCGGCCCGCCAGCACCCGTACGGCCGCGCGGAGTTCGACATCGGTCCACGCGTACGTGGCGAGCGTCGCCCGCTGCCCGGACAGCCGGGCCACGTCGTACGGGTTGCGGATCGCGAGCGTCACCACCGGCACCCCGGTCGCCGCGAGCCGCGCGACCAGCGTCCGCTGCGCACTGGCCCCGGTGACGTTGTACGTCCCCACCAGGACGACGTCCTTCCCGGCCGCAGCGGCCACCGCCTCCTCGATCCGCGCCGCCGTCGGAGCGGTCCCGGTCGAGAGCGCCGTCGCGGTGAACCCCAGCTCGCGCAGGGCCGTCGCCAGGGTCGCGGTCGGCGGGCCCGTGGTCCCGGACGGGGACGCCGGATCGGCGCCGACGACCAGGACCGAGCCGTGCCGTGCCGGGCTCAGCGGCAGGAAGCCGCCCTCGTTGACCAGGAGCGTCGTGGTGGCCTCCGCGATCCGGTCGGCCTGGGCGAGGTGCGCGGGGTTCCCGACCACCCGGGCGACGCCCGCCCGGGTCACGTACGGATTCCGGAGGAGGCCCAGCCCCGCCTTCAGGCGCAGCACGCGCAGGATCGATTCATCGAGCCGCCGTTCCGTCAGCTCGCCGTCCTCGACCGCCTTCAGGACCGCGTTCCAGGCCACGTCCAGCTTCGGCGGGTTGAGGAGCTGGTCCACGCCCGCCTTCAGGGCGAGCACCGGGACGCGCTCGTCGCCGTACTTGGTGCGCACCCCCTCCATGCCGAGGGCGTCGGTCACCACCACCCCGTCGTAGCCGAGCCGCTCGCGCAGGACCCCGGTGAGGATCGGCCGGGACAGGGTCGCCGGGTCCTCGCTCGGGTCCAGCGCCGGGACCACGATGTGCGCGGTCATGATGGAGTCGATGCCCGCCGCGACGGCCGCCCGGAACGGCGGGGCGTCCAGCTCCTCCCACTCCTCCCGGGTGTGGGTGATCGTCGGCAGCCCGTAGTGGCTGTCCACGGCGGTGTCCCCGTGTCCGGGGAAGTGCTTCGAGGTCGCCGCCACCCCGGCCCGCCGGTAGCCCTGGACCTGCGCGGTGACCAGCCCGGCGACCGCCGCCGGGTCGGAGCCGAAGGACCGGACCCCGATGACCGGGTTGGCCGGGTTCACATTGACGTCCGCGACCGGGGCGTAGTTCTGCCGGATGCCGATCGCGGCCAGTTCGGCGCCCGCGATCCAGGCCGCCCGGCGGGCGTCCGCGCGCGAGCCCCCGGCGCCCAGGGCCATCGCCCCGGGCAGCAGGGTGGCGGGCTCGCCCACCCGGCAGACGATGCCGTGCTCCTGGTCGGTCGAGATCAGCACCGGGACCCGGGAGCCCCGGGCGAGCGCCGCCTGCTGGATGCCGTTGGACAGCTCGGCGATCTGGAACGGGTCACGGGTGTTGTGGGCCCACGTGAAGTAGATGATCCCGCCGACGTGGTAGCGCTCGACCAGCTCGGCGGCGGTCCGTACGCCGATCTCCCGGAGGTTGGCGTCCACGTCCGCCTGGTCGGGGGCGGTCGCGGAATGCCCGTACACCCGCATCACGAAGAGCTGGCCGACCTTCTCCGCCAGGGACATCCGGTCGACGATCCGCCGGAGCCTCCGGTCGTCGGGCCGTTCGCGTGCGGTGCGGGCGGTGGCGGTGCCCGCCCCGGTGGCGGTCGCCGCGACGGCGGCGGCGGTCACCGTGAGAAGGGTGCGTCTGGAGGGAGTGGGAGTGGAGAGGGAGGTGGGGGCGCGGTGGTGCACTGATGCTCCTTCCGGCCGTGCGGGGGGAGGACTCGTGCGGAGGCGTCCGGTGAAGGAAACTTCCACGGAGTCACGGATAGCCCGAAAGTAACTGCCAGGTCAAGGACCCGTGCGGGAATCACCCACGGCGGCGATCCCGGGCCAGAGTTCCTGGAGCGTACGGACCGTCTCCCGGATCGCCGGGCGCCGCGCCGCCCCGGTCCGCCACATGGCGTGCAGCCGGCGCGTCGGCATCGGGTCGAGCCGCACCGCCACCACCTCCGGCGGCAGCGCCCCGCGCCCCAGCCGGGGCACCAGGGCGATCCCCAGACCGGCCGCCACCAGCGCCACCTGCGTGTGGTTCTCCTCCGCCCGATGCGCGATCAGCGGCTCGAACCCCGTCGTCCGCAGCGTCCGCGTCAGCCAGTCGTGGCACACCGTCCCCGGCGGCTGCGAGATCCACCGCTCCGCCGCCAGCTCCTCCCGCCGCACCGACACCCGGCCCGCCAGCGGATGCTCCCGGTGCACCAGGAGGTCGCACCGGTCGTCCCCGATCACCGCCTGCTCGACCCCCGGCGGCGCGGGCAGCGGCGCGATGTCCCAGTCGTGCGCCACCGCCAGGTCCACCACGCCCCGCGCCACCAGATCGACCGAGAGGTGCGGGTCCACCTCCGAAAGGCGCGCGTCCAGGTCCGGGTGGAGCCGGGTCAGCTCCGCGAGCGCCCGGGGCATCAGACCGCGCGCCGCACTCGCGAAACAGGCGATCGAGAGCCGCCCCGAAGGCAGCCCGCGCCGCTCCTCCAGCCGCACCTCCGCCTCCTCCACGAGCGCGAGCAGCCGCTGTGCCGTGCCCGCGAGCTGGTGCGCCTCGTCGGTGAGCCGGATGCCCCGCCCGCTGCGTTCAAGCAGGGTCGTACGGGTCTCCCGCTCCAGCTTCCCGATCTGCTGGGAGACCGCCGACGGCGTGTAGCCGAGCGCGGCGGCGGCGGCGCCGACGCCGCCGTGGACGGCGACGGCGTGCAGGGCGCGGAGACGGCCGAGATCCAGCACGGAAACCCTCCTGGGGGTGCGGTCCTCCATGGATGTAGTACCGCTACATCCCACCATGAAGGAACCCGTGCTGGTGCTACACGGTCGGCGGCGGCCATGCTCGACGCCATGCGCCCCGCCCACCTCGCCCTCGCCGCCCTCGTCGCCGCCGTCTGGGGAGTGAACTTCGTCGTCATCGAGATCGGCCTCGACCACTTCCCGCCGCTGCTCTTCTCCGCCCTCCGCTTCCTCGCCGCCGCCCTGCCCGCCGTCTTCTTCGTGGGCCGCCCCACCGTGGCCTGGAAGTGGATCGTGGGCGTCGGACTCGCGCTGGGCGTCGCCAAGTTCGGGCTGCTCTTCACCGGCATGGACCTCGGCGCGCCCGCCGGACTGTCCTCCCTCGTCCTCCAGGTCCAGGCCGTCTTCACCGCCCTCTTCGCCTTCGCCGCCCTCGGCGAACGCCCCCGCCCCCGCCAGCTGGCGGGCATGGGCGTCGCCCTCGCGGGCATCGGCGTCGCCGCCGCCTCCGAGGCCGGAGGGGGCGCCGCCGGATCGTTCCTCGGCTTCGGCCTGGTGATCGCGGCGGCGGCCTGCTGGGGCGTCTCCAACGTCCTGACCCGCAAGGCGGCCCCGCCCGACGCGCTCAACTTCATGGTCTGGGTCAGCACCGTGCCCGTGCTGCCGCTGCTCGCCCTCTCCCTCCTCCTCGAAGGGCCCGAGCGGGACCTCGCCGCGCTGCGCGCGCTCGACCCGGCCGGTGCCGGGGTCATCGTCTACGTCGCCTGGATCACCACCGTCTTCGGCTTCGGCGCCTGGGGCTGGCTGCTGCGCCGGTATCCCGCCTCCTCCGTGGCCCCCTTCTCCCTCCTCGTGCCCGTCTTCGGCATGTCCTCGGCGGCGTTCTTCCTCGGCGAGGGGGTGGGCCCGGCCCGCTGGTGCGCGGCGGCGCTGCTCGTCGGCGGGGTGGCCCTCACCTCCTTCGCCCCCGGCCGGAAGTCCCCCGATCCCGGCCGGAAGTTGCCCGCCCCCGGCGGGAAATCTCTCGCCCCCGGCCGGAAGCGGCGGCCCGAGCCCGGGAACCCCGTGGCGCAGGAGGCGCCCGTCCCCGTAGCCTCCTCGGGTCCCGCCCACGAGGAAAGGCCCGTATGACCTTCGAGCACCTCACCGTCGACGCCCCCGTGCCCGTGCCCGGAGCGGTCCTCCTCGCGGGCATCCCCGGCAGCGGCAAGTCGACCGTCGCGGCGGCCCTCGCGGCCCGCTTCGCCCGCGCCGCGCACATCGAGGTGGACGCCCTCCAGTCCCTCGTCGTGAGCGGCTGCCGGTGGCCCACCCCCGAAGGCGACCCGGAGGCGGACCGGCAGATCCTGCTGCGCGCCCGCAACGCGACCCTCCTCGCGGACAGCTTCGCCGCCGCCGGTTTCCTCCCGGTCATCGACGACGTGGTGGTGCGCCGCTCCCACCTGGACTTCTACCGGGCCCACAGCGGGCGGACCCCGCTCCACACGGTGATCCTGGCCCCGGGCCCGGAGAAGGCATGGGAACGGAACAACGCCCGCGACAAGCGCCTGACGACGAACTGGGCGTTCCTGGACGAGGCGATGCGCGCGGAACTCGCGGACGAGGGCGTCTGGCTCGACAACGCGGACCTGACGGTGGAGGAGACGGTGGACGCGGTCCTGACGGCCACGGGGCTACGACCCTGAGCGGGGGGCGCGCGGCCGTACGGCCCTGAGCCTGGGGGCGCGGCCGTACGGCCCTGGACCCCGGGCCTGACCGCCTGCCCTCGTGCCCTCGTGCCCTTGAGTCCGGGGCCCCCGGCCCGACAGCCCTGGGCCGACCGTACGGCCCCGATGCCCGGCGCGGCCGACCTCGGCCGGGCTCGCCCCGCCCGGGGCCGCCGCCCGGCCCGCCCACGGGGACGTCGCACCGGGGGCATCGCACCGGGAAGGCCCGACGGTTCACCGCCTCCCGCACCGAGCCGGGAGCCAGCCGCTCACCCGCGCCGGGCCGAAGCCCGGACTCCCGGGACGTACCGGGCCGAGCTCGTACGGGCCCCGGGCCGTCCCGTACCGCACCTGTGCCGTCCGGCCCGTCGGGCCGCACCGCGTCCGCCGCCCGCCGGGCCCCCTCACCCCCGTGGCGCCCCCGTCGACCCCCGTACGACCAGCTCCGCCGGGACCGTCTCCGGGCCGTCCCCCGACGGGGTCTCCGTGCCCATGGCCAGGCGGCCCGCCCGTACGCCCGTCTCGTACAGCGGGAGGCGGACCGTCGTCAGGGACGGCACCGCGTCGATCGAGAACGGCAGGTCGTCGAAGCCCGCGACGGACACGTCCCCGGGGACGGACAGGCCCCGCTCGCGCAGCGCCGCGCAGACGCCCAGCGCCACCGTGTCGTTGGCGGCGACCACCGCCGTGAGCCCGGGGTCACGGGCGAGCAGCTCGGCCGTGGCGTCGTATCCGGCCCGCCGGTCGTACGCCCCGTGGACCGTCGGCCCCTCCGGGACCCCCGCCGCCGCGAGCGCCTCCCGGTGTCCTTCGAGCCGGTGCCGGGTCGTCGTGCGGTCGACCGGGCCCGCCGCGTACCCGACGCGCCGGTGGCCGAGACCGAGCAGGTGCTCGGTGAGGAGCCGCGCGCCGGTCCGGTTGTCGAAGGCGAGCGCGGCGGTGGGCGTGTCGCCGGGCGCGGGCGGGCGCCCGCACAGCACGACCCTGGTCCCGGCCTCCGCGAGCTTCGCGAGCTTCACCGTGGTGGCCGCCAGGTGCTCGGGGTCCTCCAGGGAGCCGCCCATCAGGATGACGGCGGCGGCCCGCTGCCGCTGGAGCAGGGTGAGGTAGGTCAGTTCGCGGGTGGCGGACCCGCCGGTGTTGCAGACGACGGCGAGCTTCTCGCCGCCGCCGCGCCCGGAACCGGTCTCGCCTATGGCGCTCTGCGCGGCCCCGGCCATGATCCCGAAGAAGGGGTCGGCGATGTCGTTGACGAGGACGCCGACCAGGTCGGAAGTGGCGGCGGCGAGCGAACTGGCGGGTCCGTTGAGGACGTAGTCCAGCTCGTCGACGGCCTGCAGGACCCGGTCGCGGGTGGTCGCGGCGACCGGGTAGTTGCCGTTGAGGACGCGGGAGACGGTGGCGGGGGAGACCCGTGCGCGGGCGGCCACGTCCGCCAGGGTGACGGTCATCGGGTGCGTACCTCCGGGGCCTTGTCGACGGCGATGTCGGCAGGCTAGCGTCATCGGCGATGGAAAGCGCTTTCTATCGGGGCGCGGAACGCCGGGGAGAGGAACCTTTCGTGACACGCAGGACAGTCCGCATCGCCATGAACGGCGTCACCGGACGCATGGGACACCGCCAGCACCTCGTCCGCTCGATCCTCGCCCTCCGCGAACAGGGCGGCCTGGACCTCGGGAACGGCGAGACCCTCTGGCCCGAGCCCGTCCTCGTCGGCCGCCGCGAACCCGCCCTGCGCGCCCTCGCCGAGCGCCACGGCCTCACCGAGTGGTCCACCGACCTCGACGCCGTCCTCGCCGACGACACCGTCGACATCTACTTCGACGCCCAGGTCACCTCCGCCCGCGCCGACGCCCTCACCCGGGCCATCGGAGCCGGGAAGCACATCTACACCGAGAAGCCCACCGCCACCGGCCTCGCGGGCGCCCTCGAACTCGCCCGCCTCGCCGAGGCCAGGGGCGTCCGCCACGGCGTCGTCCAGGACAAGCTCTTCCTGCCGGGACTCCGCAAGCTGAAGCGCCTCGTCGACGGCGGCTTCTTCGGCGAGATCCTCTCCGTGCGCGGCGAGTTCGGCTACTGGGTCTTCGAGGGCGACTGGCAGGACGCCCAGCGCCCCAGCTGGAACTACCGCGCCGAGGACGGCGGCGGCATCGTCGTCGACATGTTCCCGCACTGGGAGTACGTGCTCCACGAGCTGTTCGGCCGCGTCACCTCCGTCAGCGCCCATGTCTCCACCCACGTCCCGCGCCGCTGGGACGAGGACGGCAAGCCGTACGAGGCGACCGCCGACGACGCCGCCTACGGCGTCTTCGAGCTGGAGGGCGGCGCCGTCGCCCAGATCAACTCCTCCTGGGCCGTCCGCGTCCACCGCGACGAACTCGTCGAGTTCCAGGTCGACGGCACCCACGGCTCCGCCGTCGCCGGACTGCGCGGCTGCCGCGTCCAGCACCGCTCGGCCACCCCCAAGCCCGTCTGGAACCCCGACATCCCGGCCACCGAGTCCTTCCGCGACCAGTGGCAGGAGGTCCCCGACAACGCCGAGTTCGACAACGGCTTCAAGGCCCAGTGGGAGCTGTTCCTGCGGCACGTCGTCCTCGGCGAGCCCTACCACTGGGACCTCCTCGCGGGCGCCCGGGGCGTCCAGCTCGCCGAACTCGGCCTGCGCTCAGCCGCCGAGGGCCGCCGCCTCGACGTCCCCGAGGTGACCCTGTGATCCGGCTCCCCGGACCCGACGGCGGAACCCGGGAGCACGAGCCCCGCACCGCGCCCCTCGCCCTCGCCCCGGCCGGCCCCCCGGCCTCCCGCACGGTCTTCGCCGCCGCCCACGTGGTCGCCGACCCCTTCGCCCGCACCGCTCCCGACGCCCCCGCGGCCGTCGACTGGGACGCCACCCTCGCCTTCCGCCGCCACCTCTGGTCCCACGGCCTCGGGGTCGCCGAGGCCATGGACACCGCCCAGCGCGGCATGGGCCTCGACTGGGCGGGCGCGGCCGAGCTGATCCGCCGCTCGGCCGCCGAGGCGAAGGCCGTCGGCGGCCGGATCGCCTGCGGCGTCGGCACCGACCAGCTCACCGGCACCGACCGGCTCACCGGCCCCGCCGGTCTGCCGGCCGTCCGCGAGGCGTACGAGGAGCAGCTCGCGCTCGTCGAGGAGACCGGCTCCCGGGCCGTCCTGATGGCCTCCCGCGCGCTCGCCTCCGCCGCGCGGGGCCCGGACGACTACCTCGACCTGTACGGCCACCTCCTGCGCCAGTCGACCGAGCCGGTGATCCTGCACTGGCTCGGCCCGATGTTCGACCCGGCGCTCGACGGCTACTGGGGCTCGGCCGATCTGGACGCGGCGACGGAGACCTTCCTGGAGGTCGTCGCCGCCCACCCCGACAAGGTCGACGGCATCAAGGTCTCCCTCCTCGACGCCCGGCGCGAGGTCGAACTGCGCCGCCGTCTCCCGGAGGGCGTCCGCTGCTACACCGGCGACGACTTCCACTACCCCGAGCTGATCGCGGGCGACGACCGGGGCTTCAGCCACGCCCTGCTGGGGATCTTCGACCCGCTGGGGCCGCTGGCGGCGCACGCGGTGCGGACCCTGGACACCGGTGACACGGAGGGCTTCCGGGCGCTCCTCGACCCCACGGTGGAGCTGTCCCGCCACCTCTTCGAGGCCCCGACCCGCTTCTACAAGACGGGCGTGGTCCTCCTCGCCTGGCTGGCCGGGCACCAGGAGCACTTCACGATGGTCGGCGGCCTCCAGTCCGCCCGCTCCCTGCCGCACCTCGCGCGCGCCTACGAACTCGCCGACCAGCTGGGCCTGTTCCCCGATCCGGGCCTCGCGGAGGACCGCATGAGGTCCCTGCTCGCCGTCCACGGGGGCATCCGGTGAACCCCGGCCGTCTCAGCGTCAACCAGATGACGGTCAGGCAGCTCGCCCTGCCCGAGCTGGTGTCGCACTGCGTCCGCCTCGGGATCGGCGCCGTCGGCCTGTGGCGCGAACCGGTCCAGGAGTACGGGGTGGCGGCGGCGGCCGAACTCGTGCGGGACGCGGGCCTCACCGTCACCACCCTGTGCCGCGGCGGCTTCTTCACCTCGGACGGCTGGCTCGCGGAGAACCGGGCGGCGATCGACGAGGCCGTGACGCTCGGCACCGACACCCTCGTCCTGGTCTCCGGCGGACTCACCCCCGACTGCCCGGACCTGCCCTCGGCGCGCGCCCGCGTCACCGAGGCCATCGGCGAACTCGCCCCGTACGCGGGGGAGCGCGGGGTCCGCCTCGCGGTGGAGCCCCTCCACCCGATGTACGCGGCCGACCGGTGCGCGGTCTCCACCCTGGACCAGGCCCTGGACATCGCGGAGCGCTTCCCGGCGGAGCAGGTGGGCGTGGTGGTCGACACGTACCACCTGTGGTGGGACGACCGGGCCCCGGCGGCGGTGGAACGCGCGGGCCGGACGGGCCGCCTCCACTCCTTCCAGCTCGCCGACTGGACGACCCCGCTCCCGGCGGGCGTCCTCACCGGCAGGGGCCAGTTGGGCACCGGCGCGATCGACCTCCGCGCCTGGTGCGACCTGACGGGGAAGGCGGGCTGGACGGCCCCGGTGGAGGTGGAGATCTTCAACGAGGACCTGTGGGCGAGGGACGGCGTGGAGGTCCTGGAGGAGACGCTGGAGGCGTTCCTGAAGATCTGACCCCCGGGGCGCGGCGGACTCCGCCCGTACGGCCCGCGCCGGTCGGGGCCCGCCACCGCCCGCCACCGCCCGGCGCGGCCCGTCCGCAGTCGCCGGGCGGGCCGTACGCCGGGGGCTACTTCTTCGGCCCGCCCAGCAGGTCCCCGAGACCACCCTTCTTCTTCCCGGCCGCGCGCTTGGTGAGGACCGCCAGGACGACCGGGACGAGGAGCTGGACCGCGCGGTCGGCGGTGGCCGGGGGGATGCCGGTGCGCTTGGCCACGGCGCTCGCCGCGGGTCGGGCCAGCCGGGTGAGGAGCCCGGCCATCAGGCCGCCGCCCATCAGCCCGCCGAACGCGGCGACG
The DNA here is from genome assembly GCF_044744885.1 of Streptomyces sp. NPDC087215. NCBI lineage: Bacteria > Bacillati > Actinomycetota > Actinomycetes > Kitasatosporales > Streptomycetaceae > Streptomyces > Streptomyces sp. NPDC087215. Next base: position 38,803 of record NZ_JBIUZD010000008.1, on the reverse strand, counting down.
CCCCGGAGCGGGGGTTCGGAGGAGGCGACCTCGTCGACGGCGGCGCGGACCTCGTCCGCCTCGCCCGGTTCGGAGGCGGCCAGGCGCAGCTCGCCGGACAGCTCGGCGACCGAACTGCCCACGACCTCCCGGGCTCCGGCGGCGTCCGTGCCGAGCACCCCGGCGATCTCCTGGAGCCGATCGTCGCCCAGCTCGTTCAGGACGTCGTCCTGGAAAGATCCGTCGCTCATGCGGACCACGCTATGACGGGTGGGGCGGGTCGGCACGTCGAGCCCCCGGGGGCCTCGGGGGCGGGGCCGTCCCGGCGCGGCCGCGCGGGCCCGGGAGATCCCCACCGCCTTCCGTAGAATCGGCCGTCCGGGTCGGCAGGTCGTCTCCTGCCCTGGTTCCGCCTTCAGGACCGAGCGAACGGACACGACTCCATGTACGTCAGCAGGATCCACATCGAGAACATCAAGTCGTTCCACGGGCCCCGCACGGTCGACCTGGAGCTGACCCGGCCCGACGGCAGTCACGCCGGGTGGACGGTGCTCGCGGGCCGCAACGGATCGGGCAAGACGACCCTGCTGCGTGCCCTGGCCCTGGCCCTGAGCGGCCCGGTGGCGGCGCGCGGACTCGTCCAGGGCTTCGAGAACTGGATCGCCCGGGGGACGGGGGTCGGCCTGGCCGAGGCGGAGATCGTGAGAGACCGGAGCTTCGACAGGTTCAGTTCCGGGGGAAGGACCGTGGACGAGTTCTGGACCGGGGTCCAGTGGACCGCGCCGGGCGAGGCGAGCGGTGTCCGCCGTGGCGCGCGGCCCGCGCTGGAGGAAGTCCGGTACAGGAAGGCACCGGCAACCACACCGGCCCGGCGCGGCCCGTGGGCCGACAACCCCACGGGCTGGTTCTGCGCCGCGTACGGGCCGTTCCGGCGGATGGCGGGCGGCTCCGGAGACGTACAGCGGCTGATGCTGGCCTCCGGCCCGGTCGCCCGCCAGGCCAGCCTGTTCCACGAGGACGCCTCCCTCGCCGAGGGCGTCGCCTGGCTGATCGAGCAGCACCTGCGCGCGCTGGAGGGCAAGGAAGGCGCCGAAGCCCTGAAGAGGGCGGCCCTGTCCATCCTGGGAGACGGGCTCCTGCCGGACGGATACCGCGTGGACGACGTGGACTCCGAGGGGCTCTGGGTCACCCGCGACGGACAGCGTTTCCCCCTGCGCGAGATGAGCGACGGGTTCCGTACGGTCGCCTCCCTCGTCGTCGATCTGCTCAAGCAGATCCACGACGCGTTCGGTGAGGCGGCGTTCCCCGGGGACGGCGAGGGCCTCCGGACGGTCCGCGTCCCCGGAGTCGTGATCATCGACGAGATCGACGCCCACCTCCACGTCAGCTGGCAGCGTCGCATCGGGCCGTGGCTGACCTCGCGCTTCCCCCGCATCCAGTTCGTCGTCACCACGCACAGCCCGTACATCTGTCAGGCGGCCGACCCCGGCGGTCTGATCCGTCTCCCCGGAGTGGACGAGGAGGCCGCGCCGGAAGTGGTGACGCGGGACCTGTACGAGCGCGTGGTCTTCGGCAGCGGGGACGACGCGGTCCTCTCCGAGCTGTTCGGCCTGGACACCCCGTACTCCGAACGGGCCGAGCGGCTGCGGGCCGAGCTCGTGGAGCTGGAGGCGAGCGTCTACGACGGTGACACGTCGGAGGAGACCCTCTCCCGCTACGAGGAGCTGAAGGGCCTGCTCACCAGTTCACCGACGGCCCGTCTGGACGAGATGTCCGCCCGTCTCCAGCGGCTCTCGCACGAGATCGCGGAGGGAGGCGCGCGATGATCCGGCTTCGGCGTACCGCGCTGCCGCCGGAGACGGTGACGCGACTGGGGGAGTACACCGAGAAGATCGCGGCAGAGGCGACGGAGAAGGCCCGTAAGGACAAGGCCAGGTGCCTCTGGGGCGCCCGGCGGAGCGTACGTCCCGTGCTCCTCGCCGCGCTCACGGAGATGGCGCCCGGCCATGCGCGGTGCATGTACTGCGGTGACAGCCAGGGGACGGACATCGATCACTTCGACCCGAAGAGCCGTACTCCGCTCCGTACCTTCGACTGGCCCAACCATCTGCTGGCCTGCTCGTACTGCAACAGCAACCAGAAGCGGGACCTGTTCCCGACCGACGGAGACGGTGCCCCGCTCCTGCTCGACCCCACCTCGGGGGATCCGCTGGACCACCTGCGTCTGGTGCTTCCCCTCGGTGAGTACAGGGCGAGGACGCCACAGGGCCAGGCGTGCATCGACGTGTTCGGGCTGAACAGCAGACCGGTCCTGGTCAAGGGACGAGTGGACGCCTACGCGACGTCCCGGCACGCCCTGGAACTGTGGCGCGTCGTCACGGACAAGGGGCGGCACGACAAGGCGAGGGAGATCGTCCAGGTCTCCTGGAACCGCCCGCTCGCCGACGTGCTCGTCGCGATGTTCCACCAGTCCGGGCACCCCGCGGCCGAGGCGCTCTTCGCGGGTGAGGGCGATGTACTGGCCCTTCTGCGCGATCCGCAGCTCCGCGAGGGTTTCCTGAACCGGTCGTGACCCCTTCTGCCGCTGGTCTCCGGCCCTTCGGGTCCCGGCGGCTCAGGCGGAGAAGCGTCCGTCCCTGACGGCGGTGACGAAGGTGGACCAGCCGTCGGCCGAGAAGACGAGGGCGGGGCCGGTCGCGGTCTTGCTGTCCCGGACGGGTGCGCCGATGTGGCCACGGGCGAGTTCGAGGCATTCGCCCTGATCACCGCCGCTGTAGCTGGACTTGAACCATCCGGTGAGGGAGGACGAGTCGGGGACGATGTGCTCACTGCGGTCCATGTGCGTACTCCTCTGCTGGGTCAGGCGGGGAAGCGTCCGTCCCTGACGGCGGTGACGAAGGTGGACCAGCCGCTGGCCGAGAAGACGAGGGCGGGGCCGGTCGCGGTCTTGCTGTCCCGGACGGGCGCGCCGACGTGGCCACGGGCGACCTCGACGCAGTCGCCCTGACCGCCGCCGCTGTAGCTGGACTTGAACCATCCGGTGAGGGAGGACGAGTCGGGGACGGTGTGCTCACTGCGGTCCATGTGCGTGCTCCTCGGCTGCCGCCCTGACGAGGGCCAGTGACTCCTGCTGCGACAACGCGTCGCTCAAAGCCAGAGCGTAGGACGTCTGGCTGGCGTTCACCAGCGCCGGATCATCCATCAAGTTCCCGGTGAGGAAGCCTTCGACGTAAGCCAAGGGGGCGGAATCCTCGAAGCTCATGAGGGTGAGATAGCTCTCCAGAAGCGCGTGCGCCCCGACGGCGTACGGAATGACGTGCAGGCGCAGCCGACCCGATTCGGCCATGTTCGCGATCTTGCGCAGTTGTTCCGTCATGATGTCCGGGCTGCCGACCTTGCGCCGCAGTACCGCCTCGTCGAGCAGCGTCCACACAACAGGGTGCGTCGGCTGGTCGAGCAGCTTCCGGCGCTTTGTTCGGATGACAACGGCCTCGTCAAGCTGCTCGGCCGTATGGTTCGGGTGGTAGGCGCGGAAGAGAGCGCGCGCGTAGTCGTCGGTCTGGAGCACCCCAGGGACCAGAGAGAGGGCGAACTGCTGGATCAAAGATGCCTGTTGCTCCAGTTCTGCCGCCGCCGCGAAATGGTCCGCGTACTTCGACTCCAGATCCTCCAGCCACCGTGTGAAGAACCCGTCCGTTCCCAGCGCGTGGTCGATCCGCCGTGCGTCCTCGATGCTCGGCAGCCGCCGCCCCGCCTCGAAGTGGCTGATCAGCGTGGGCGAACAGACGACGAGGTCGCCCAGCGCCTCCTGGGTGAGACCGGCGGCGATCCGCCGCAGCCTCAGCTCCTCCCCGTACTTCTGACGCTGTGTACGCGGTTTGCGTCCCTGTTCCATGCGTGCGACTCCCCGACCTGACCGATGCGCTGTCAAGGCTCTTCCCCTGGAAGCGTAGCCAGAGGTGACCCCACTCTGTGAGGGATTCGACACACAAAGCGACGAAAGCGGGTCCCCATGTCCTCTCGCCTCGCACAGCTGACGGAGGCGCTCGCCCGGTGCCTCCGTCCCTCCCGATGGAGGGCGGCGTGCCTCCGGCCGGTCCCGTCCCGGGCCGCCCACCCGTACTCCTGCGTGTACGTCCAGGGCCCGGTCAGGGGCCTTCTCGGGATCCCCCGGCCGGGAGCGGAGCTCCGTACGCCACCGGTGCTCCCGTCCGGGGTGATCTGGTGAACGCCGGACGGCTGCTGCCCTGGACGGGGGAGGACGGCCGCCCCTGCTACCTGGTGTCCGACGGCACCGGCAGGGTGACCCGGCTCGCCGACGACATCGAGGCCCTCCAGCTCGGGATGGCCGGTGACCTCCTCGCCCACGCCGCCGAACTGCTCGCGGACAGCCGGGCGTCCAGCGGTGAACTGCGCTACCTCGCGCGCTGCCTGACCGGGGCGCTGAGAGACGTGAAACGGGTCGCGGACAGCCGGGGAGGACAGCTCGTACGGCGGGAGCGCTGACGATCCGGACAGGCGGGCCGCCGCACTGTCCGAGCCCTTCGCTACCGTCGGGGCATGTCCAATGAGGGTCGTGGTCCGGGGCCGGCGGTGCTCGAAGGGGTGCTGGAGCGCATCACCTACGCCAACGAGGAGAACGGGTACACGGTCGCCCGCGTCGACACCGGGCGCGGGGCCGGGGACCTGCTCACCGTGGTCGGTTCGCTGCTCGGCGCGCAGCCGGGGGAGTCGCTGCGGATGGAGGGCCGCTGGGGCTCCCATCCGCAGTACGGCAAGCAGTTCACCGTCGACAACTACACGACGGTGCTGCCCGCCACCATCCAGGGCATCCGCCGCTATCTCGGCTCCGGTCTGGTCAAGGGCATCGGGCCGGTCTTCGCCGACCGCATCACCCAGCACTTCGGGCTCGACACCCTCGACGTCCTGGAGGAGGCCCCGGCCCGGCTGATCGAGGTGCCGGGCCTGGGCCCCAAGCGGACGAAGAACATCACCGCCGCCTGGGAGGAGCAGAAGGCCATCAAGGAGGTCATGGTCTTCCTCCAGGGCGTCGGCGTCTCCACGTCCATCGCGGTCCGCATCTACAAGAAGTACGGGGACGCCTCCATCTCCGTCGTGCGGAACCAGCCCTACCGGCTCGCCGCCGACGTGTGGGGCATCGGCTTCCTCACCGCCGACAAGATCGCCCAGGCCGTCGGCATCCCCCACGACAGCCCCGACCGGGTCAAGGCCGGGCTCCAGTACGCCCTGTCGCAGTCCAGCGACCAGGGCCACTGCTTCCTGCCCGAGGAGCGGCTGATCGCCGACGCCGTGAAGCTCCTCCAGGTGGACACCGGGCTCGTCATCGAGTGCCTCGCCGAGCTGGCCGAGGACCCCGAGGGGGTCGTACGGGAGACCGTGCCGGGCCCGGAGGGGACGCCCGTCACCGCCGTGTACCTGATCCCCTTCCACCGGGCCGAGCTGTCCCTCGCCGGGCAGCTGCGGCGGCTGCTGCGAGCCGAGGAGGACCGGATGCCGGGCTTCCGGGACGTGGCCTGGGACAAGGCCCTCGGCTGGCTCGCCGACCGCACCGGGGCCTCCCTCGCCCCCGAGCAGGAGGAGGCGGTACGGCTCGCCCTGACCCAGAAGGTCGCCGTCCTCACCGGCGGGCCCGGCTGCGGCAAGTCCTTCACGGTCCGGTCCGTGGTGGAGCTGGCCCGCGCGAGGAAGGCCAAGGTCGTCCTCGCCGCGCCCACCGGCCGGGCGGCCAAGCGGCTCGCCGAGCTGACCGGCGCCGAGGCGTCCACGGTCCACCGGCTCCTGGAGCTGAAGCCGGGCGGGGACGCGGCCTACGACCGGGACCGGCCGCTCGACGCCGATCTGGTGGTGGTGGACGAAGCCTCCATGCTCGACCTGCTCCTGGCGAACAAGCTGGCCAAGGCGGTGGCACCGGGTGCCCATCTGCTGCTCGTGGGGGACGTGGACCAGCTCCCCTCGGTCGGTGCCGGGGAGGTCCTGGGGGATCTGCTCGCCCCCGGGAGCCCCGTACCGGCGGTGCGGCTGACCCGGATCTTCCGGCAGGCCCGGGAGTCCGGGGTGGTGCTCAACGCGCACCGGATCAACGCGGGCACCCCGCCGCAGACCACCGGACTGCCGGACTTCTTCCTCTTCGCGGAGGAGGAGACGGAGGACGCCGCCAGGGTCGCCGTCGAGGTCGCGGCCCGGCGCATTCCGGCCAAGTTCGGCCTCGACCCGCGCCGGGACATCCAGGTCCTGGCCCCCATGCACCGGGGTCCGGCGGGCGCGGGCGCGCTCAACGGGCTGCTCCAGCAGGCGATCACCCCGGCCCGTCCGGACCTTCCGGAGAAGCGCTTCGGCGGCCGGGTCTTCCGGGTCGGCGACAAGGTCACCCAGATTCGCAACAACTATGAGAAGGGGGCCAACGGGGTCTTCAACGGTACGGTCGGCGTCGTCACGGCCCTGGACGCCGACGAGCAGCGGCTGACCGTGCGCACGGACGAGGACGAGGAGGTGCCGTACGACTTCGACGAGCTGGACGAACTCGCCCACGCGTACGCGGTCACCATCCACCGCTCGCAGGGCAGCGAGTATCCGGCGGTGGTCATTCCGGTCACCATGAGTGCCTGGATGATGCTTCAGCGGAACCTGCTCTACACGGCCGTGACGCGGGCCCGGAAGCTCGTCGTCCTCGTCGGTTCGCGCCGGGCCATCGCCCAGGCGGTCCGTACGGTCTCGGCGGGGCGGCGCTTTACCGCACTGGCCCACCGGCTCACAGGTGGCGCCCTGGTGTGAAAGATCACGGAGGGCTTCCGGAACCGGGGCGAACGGGGCAGGATGTGAAGGTTGGCGGCACTGAGTGCCGCCAATTGGCCCAATGGTCGACCCCGAGTGCACTCTCCTGAGCCAAATGGGGGATGGTAGAGACAGTCAGGGCACCTCGAAAAGAGGCACTACGTCGGTGAGGGATGACGTGAGCGACAACTCTGTAGTACTGCGGTACGCGGACGGTGAATACACCTACCCGGTGGTCGAGAGCACCGTCGGTGACAAGGGCTTCGACATCGGGAAACTCCGAGCCCAGACCGGTCTGGTCACCCTGGACAGCGGATACGGCAACACCGCCGCCTATAAATCCGCGATCACCTATCTCGACGGAGAGCAGGGGATCCTCCGGTACCGCGGTTACCCGATCGAGCAGCTGGCCGAGCGCTCCACCTTCCTTGAGGTGGCGTACCTGCTGATCAACGGCGATCTGCCGAAGGTCGACGAGCTGGCGACCTTCAAGAACGAGATCACGCAGCACACGCTGGTCCACGAGGACGTCAAGAACTTCTTCCGTGGGTTCCCCCGGGACGCCCACCCGATGGCGATGCTGTCCTCGGTGGTCTCCGCGCTGTCCACCTTCTACCAGGACAGCCACAACCCGTTCGACGAGGAGCAGCGCCACCTCTCCACGATCCGGCTGCTCGCGAAGCTGCCGACGATCGCCGCGTACGCGTACAAGAAGTCGATCGGTCACCCGTTCGTCTACCCGCGCAACGACCTCGGCTACGTCGAGAACTTCCTGCGGATGACCTTCTCGGTGCCGGCGCAGGAGTACGACCTGGACCCGGTCGTCGTCGCCGCCCTCGACAAGCTGCTCATCCTGCACGCGGACCACGAGCAGAACTGCTCGACGTCCACCGTGCGTCTGGTCGGCTCCTCGCAGGCGAACATGTTCGCCTCGATCTCCGCGGGCATCTCGGCCCTCTGGGGCCCCCTGCACGGCGGCGCCAACCAGTCGGTCCTGGAGATGCTGGAAGGCATCCAGGCCAACGGCGGCGATGTCGACTCCTTCATCCGCAAGGTGAAGAACAAGGAGGACGGCGTCCGCCTGATGGGCTTCGGCCACCGGGTGTACAAGTCCTTCGACCCGCGCGCCAAGATCATCAAGGCGGCGGCGCACGATGTCCTGTCGGCCCTCGGCAAGTCCGACGAGCTGCTGGACATCGCGCTGAAGCTGGAGGAGCACGCGCTCTCCGACGAGTACTTCGTCTCGCGCAACCTCTACCCGAACGTGGACTTCTACACGGGTCTGATCTACCGCGCGATGGGCTTCCCGACGGAGATGTTCACCGTGCTGTTCGCGCTCGGCCGCCTGCCGGGCTGGATCGCCCAGTGGCACGAGATGATCAAGGAGCCGGGTTCCCGCATCGGCCGCCCGCGCCAGATCTACACCGGTGAGGTCCTGCGCGACTTCGTCCCGGTCGAGGCCCGCTGAACGGGACCTCCCCCCCTGAGGTGAGCGACGCGCCCCGCGGCCAGGCAGGCCGGCGGGGCGCGTCCGCGTCCCGCCCCCGCCCGCCACCGGCCGAAGCGCCCCGGCGGGTGGGCCGGGCCGGACGAAAAAGAGAAGCGCCCCGCGCCGTCGATCCCCCCACGGGTCGACGAGCGGGGCGCTTCCCATGTCCCGGAGCGGATTCCCCCCACGGGATCCGGGCCGGGCGTCTGCGTGTCAGCAGAGGCTACGCGGGTCGGGCGCGACGCGGTCTGCCGGGGTACGTACGGGAGGGCCGCTCAAAGCTCCCCGGTGCACGTGCCCCGGCCAACAGCTTGCCTGTGGGACATCCCCCAAGACGTCCCACCGAACGTCCCCCAAGACGTTCTTCGGCATCGCCCACTTAGACTCGCGAACAGCCCAGATGGTTACCCCCCAATATCTGTGATCTAGGTCTCGTTGTGAAGGTCCTGTGCGTCACACGTAGGTGAAATCACATGAACCTGCGCAGCCGCAGGCTGTTGGAGACGACGAAGACGGACGAAAAGGCCATGGCGAGGCCCGCGATCATCGGGTTGAGCAGTCCGGCCGCGGCGAGCGGCAGCGCCGCCACGTTGTAGCCGAAGGCCCATCCGAGGTTGCCCTTGATGGTGGCGAGGGTCCGGCGGGAGAGCCGGATCGCGTCGGCCGCGACCCGCAGGTCCCCCCGTACCAGGGTCAGATCGCCGGCCTCGATGGCCGCGTCGGTGCCCGTTCCCATGGCCAGGCCCAGGTCGGCGGTGGCGAGGGCCGCCGCGTCGTTGACGCCGTCGCCGACCATGGCGACGGTCCGGCCCTCCTCCTGGAGCCGCCGGACCACCCCGGCCTTCTCCTCGGGCAGGACCTCCGCGATCACCTCGTCGATGCCGACCTCGGCGGCCACGGCCTCGGCCGCCGCCCGGTGGTCGCCGGTGAGCAGCACCGGGCGCAGTCCGAGCGCGCGCAGCCGGGTGACCGCCTCGGCGCTGGTGTCCTTGACGGTGTCGGCGACGGTCAGGGTGCCCCGGGCGATCCCGTCCCAGGCGACGTGGACGGCGCCGGGGCCGGTCCGTTCCGGGACCTCGACGCCCTCGGCGGTGAGCAGGGCGGCGCGTCCGACGAGGACGAGACGGCCGTCGACGGAGCCCCGGACGCCGAGCCCGGGGACGTTCTCGAAGGACTTGGGGGTGGGCAGGGGGCCGAGGCGTTCGGCGGCCCCGGCGGCGACGGCGCGGGCCACCGGGTGCTCGGAGGCGTCTTCGAGGGCCCCGGCGAGACGCAGGAGGGTGTCCTCGTCGGTGCCCGCGTCCTCGTACACGTGGAGGTCCGTCAGGGACATCCGGCCGGTGGTGACGGTGCCGGTCTTGTCGAGGACGATCGTGTCGATCCGGCTGGTGGACTCCAGGACTTCGGGACCCTTGATGAGGATGCCGAGCTGGGCGCCCCGGCCGGTGCCCACGAGGAGGGCGGTGGGCGTGGCGAGGCCGAGGGCGCAGGGGCAGGCGATGATCAGGACGGCGACGGCGGCGGTGAAGGCGGCCGTGGGGTCGTCGGTGACGAGCAGCCAGGTGACGAGGGTGCCGAGGGCGATGAGCAGGACGACGGGGACGAAGACGGCGGATATCCGGTCGGCGAGCCGCTGGACCTCGGCCTTGCCGTTCTGGGCGTCCTCCACGAGCCTCGCCATCCGGGCGAGCCGGGTGTCGGCGCCGACGCGGGTGGCGCGGACGACGAGCCGCCCGGAGACGTTGACGCAGCCGCCGGTGACGGTGTCGCCCTCGGTGACGTCGAGGGGCAGGGACTCGCCGGTGAGGAGGGAGGCGTCGACGGCGGAGGAGCCCTCGGCGACGGTCCCGTCGGTGGCGATCTTCTCCCCGGGGCGTACGACGAAGAGGTCGCCGGTCCGCAGCTCGGTGACCGGTACGCGTACCTCGGTGCCGTCGCGGAGGACGGCGACGTCCTTGGCGCCGAGTTCCATCAGGGCCCGCAGCGCCGCGCCCGCCTTGCGCTTGGCGCGGGCCTCCAGACAGCGGCCGAGCAGGATGAAGGTGATGACGCCCGCCGCGACCTCCAGATAGATCGCGGAGGAGCCGGTGGAGTGGTCGACGGTGAGGTCGAAGCCGTGCCGCATCCCGGGCTCGCCCGCGTCGCCGAGGAAGAGGGCCCAGAGGGACCAGCCGAAGGCGGCGAGGGTGCCGATGGAGACCAGGGTGTCCATGGTGGCGGCGCCGTGCCGGAGGTTGGTCCAGGCGGCCCGGTGGAAGGGCAGGCCGCCCCAGACGACGACGGGGGCGGCGAGGGTCAGGGAGAGCCACTGCCAGTCGTCGAACTGGAGCGCGGGGACCATGGCGAGAAGGACGACGGGGGCGGAGAGGAGCGCGGAGACGGTGAGGCGCTGCCGGAGGGCGGCGAGCTCGGGGTCCCGCGTGTCCGCGTCACCGGACCCGGACCCGTCACCGGACCCGGCCCCGGCGGTGGGCGCGGGCTCCGGCGGCGGGGGTTCCTCGGCGGTGTAGCCGGTCCTCTCGACGGTGGCGATCAGCTCGTCGACCCCGATGTCCGGCGGATGTTCGACGCGGGCCTTCTCGGTGGCGTAGTTGACCGTGGCGGTCACCCCGTCGATCCGGTTGAGCTTCTTCTCGACGCGGGCGGCGCAGGAGGCACAGGTCATGCCGCCGATCGTCAGCTCGGTGGTCGTGGACGTCGTCATGGGCGATTCCCAACGGGAGCGGGGCCGTACCCGGTGACGGTACGGCCCCGGGGGGACGGCGGCGGTGCGGGGTCAGACCAGCTCGTACCCGGCCTCGTCGACGGCGGCGCGGACGGCCTCCACGTCGAGGGGGGCGACGGACACGACGGTGACCTCTCCGGTGGCGGCGACGGCGGTGACGGAGGAGACGCCCGGCAGTGCGGAGATCTCACCGGTGACGGCGCCTTCGCAGTGGCCGCAGGTCATGCCCTTGACCTGGTAGGCGGTGGTCAGCTCGGTCTGCGTCTCTGCGGACATCGGGATCTCCTCGTGGGTTCAGGTCCGTACATCGCCAGATTATACCCCTAGGGGGTATAAATTCCACCAGGGTCCCGTTCGGACCGCGCCAGCGATCTCAGCCAGAGGAGTCCGGCCAGGGTCACCAGGACGAGACCGCCCACCGAGAACAGGGTGAAGAGGTGTTCCTGCTGGGCCGTGGGCCGGGGGATGTACCCCTGCGCGAAGAGCGAGCGGTCCAGGCCGGTGGTGGTCAGCTGGAGCACCAGCCAGAGCGCGATGCCGTGCATCGAGTCCCAGAGCGCGTGCAGCGCCGCCACGCCGAGGTACGTCCCGATGACCGGGCCCGCGAAGCGGAAGCGGCCGTCGGGGCGGCGGTGGGCCAGCAGGACCCCGCCCGCGATCGCCGTCCACAGGCCGTGCCCGAAGGGGGCGAGCAGCCCGCGCAGGATCTCCGTCTCCAGGAGCGAGCGCAGGTCGATGCCGTCCATGGTGACGGCGGCGTTGAACGCGTACCCGGCGCTCTCGAAGGCGGCGAAGCCGAAGCCGACCGCGCCGCCGAGCACGAGCCCGGCGCGGACGCCCCGCACTCCGGGGCGGTGGCGCAGCACGAACATCAGCGCCGCCAGCTTCACGGCCTCCTCGATCAGGCCCACCCCGACGAACATCCACAGGGACGGGTGGAGCAGGTAGTACTCCATGACCGAGGCGCCCAGCACCCCCAGGACGCCGCCGGTGACGCAGCAGCCCAGGATCACCGGCACCCCGAGGTCCCGGCCGTGCCGCTCGTACGCCCAGAGCACGAAGACCGCCGGGACGAGGAAACTGCCGAGCAGGATGAGGGTGGGGAGAAGGGTGGTGTTCTCGGTGACGTAGGTGACGATCGCCGTCAGCACCCAGAGCGCCAGACCGCCCCAGAGGCAGCGCTTCCACAGGCCGGGGCGCGGTGGCGGGACGGGGGGCGCCGCCGGGGGCGGCGGCGCGGGTGCCGGTGTGCGTGTGCCGGGCGGGTAGTCGTGCACGGGAAATCCTCCAAGTCCCTCCGCCTGCGGTCCGTCTGACCGGAGCCTATGGTAAACACCCGATATGTCGCATTCGGGGACCACGCTCGTCCTGATCATGGCGATCGCCGTCCTGGCGCCGCTGCTCGCCTACGGGGTCAGCCGCAGGCTCCCCGTCCCCCTCGCCATCTTCGAGATCCTGCTCGGCATCCTCGTCGGCCCCGCCGTCCTCGACTGGGCCCGCCCGAGCGAACTCGTCGACGGACTCTCGGAACTCGGCCTCACCATGCTGATCTTCCTCACCGTCGTCATGGCCTTCGGCGCGGTCGGCGAGTTCGGCCCGATCATCGCGATGGCGCTGCTGCTCAGCGGGCGCGGCGCGGGCGAGTCGACCGTGCTCCTCGCGGTCTTCGCCGCGCTCACCGCGGGGGCCGTGCTGTGGGCGCTGCGGCCCCGCCCGCCGTGGTTCTCCCGGGTGATCGCCAGGACCCTGCACAGCAGCGGCCAGTTCGCGGTGCGGTTCGTCTTCCTGCTGCTCGCCCTGATGCTGGGCGCCTCGGAGGCCCTCGGGCTCGACGTGCTGCTCGGCGCCTTCGCGGCGGGACTGATCACCCGGCTCGTGCTGGCCGGGGCGGCGCCCGCGTACGGGCCGCAGATCCTGGAGAAGGTCGAGGCGGTCGGCTTCGGCTTCCTCGTGCCCGTCTTCTTCGTCGTCACCGGGATCGAGTTCGATCTCGGCTCGCTGCTCGACGGCGGCCGGAGCCTGCTCCTGCTGCCGGTCTTCCTGCTGCTGTTCCTCGTGGTGCGCGGCGGGCCGATCTGGTTCCTGGCCCCGCGCGACCTCGGCCTGAAGGACCGGGGCGGGCTCGTCCTGTACGGCTCCACCGCGCTGCCGCTCGTCGTCGCCATCACCACCATCGGGGTGGACGACGGGACGATGACGGCGGGCGAGGCGGCGGCGCTGGTCGGGGCGGGAATGTTCTCGGTGCTCCTCTTCCCGCTGTTCGCCCTGAAGGCGCGGGCGGAGGCGGGGAAGGAGGCGCTGCCCGCCGACCGGGGCGGGGGCTCGGAGGCGTGGTGAGGGGGTGGGAGGGGCTGAGTGAGGGGGCTGGGTGAGGGGCCGGGCGGCGGGTCGGGTCTTCTCCGTCGGCCTTCTCCGCCGGGGTCTTCTCCGGCGGGGTCTTCTCCGCCGGGCCGCCCCCGGCGTCCCGCCCGCCTCGCCGGGTCAGGGTGTGGGCGAGGACTCGGCCACCGGGGCCAGATAGCGCAGGAGGACCTTCTTCAGCTCGGCGATCGTCGCGTCCCGCTCGGGGCCCTCGGGGGAGGCGAGGACCAGCGCCAGGCCGCCCTTGACCACGGAGAAGGACATGGCGGCGATCCGGGTCTGCTCGTCCACGGGAAGGCGGGGGGCCTTGTGGGCGATGAACTCGCGGGCGCGGGAGAGCAGCGAGTCGTGCAGCTCGTCGTGCTCCTCGGCGATGCGGCCGGGGACCTCGGAGCCGTGCATCAGGGCGAGGAAGGCCGGGTTGGCGCAGTTGAACTCGACCATGGGGTCGATCACCGCGTCGATCAGCGCGGGCAGCGGCAGGTCGAGGTTCTCCGGGGTGAACGCCTGGCCGTGGGCCTCGCGCATCCGGTGCAGGAGGAGCCCGCCGAGCTCGATCGCGATGGCTTCCTTGTTCGGGAAGTACTGGTAGAGCGTGCCGGGCGAGACCCGGGCCTCACGGGCGATCGCGTTGGTGCTGGTCGCCGTGTAGCCGTTGGCGCAGAAGGCGTTCGCGGCGGCCTGGAGCAACTGGGCGATACGGCGCTCGCCGCGTGCCTGGCGGCGGCGCGGTCGCGGTTCTCCGGAGCTGCCTCCGGACAGGTCGTCGGGCACGTCCTCGGACATGGCTGTCCCCAGCTTTCCTCAACGCGATTGACAAACACGAGTGGTCGCTCGCATTCTTGGGGGAACGCGAGCGGTCGCTCGTGTTTGCCAGTCTATGGCAACGGGTGACCTGTGTGACCTGCCCGGAAGCGAGTGCACGGGTCAGGTGAAGGGGACACCTCGTCATGGCCGAAGTCAAGAAAACAGCGCGCGGGGGCGGGCCGGGGCGGGGCCCGGAGGCCGGGGGATGGACGAGGTTCGTCACCGTACGCCCACGGCTCACGCTCCTGGTGGCCCTCGTCCTGACGGCCCTCGCCGTCCTCGCGGGCAGCGGCGTCGCCGACCGGATGGGCAGCGGGGGCTGGGAGGACCCGGCCGCCGAATCCACCTACGCGACCGGGGTCCTGGAAGACCGCTTCCCCGGTTCCCAGCCCAATCTGCTGCTCCTCGTGGACGCCGGACCCGAGGGCGTCGACGCCCCGGCCGCCGCCGCCGAGGCCCGTGGGCTCGCCGCCCGGCTCGACGCCGAGCCGGGCGTCGAAGGCGTCGGCTCCTACTGGTCCACCGGCTCGCCCGCCCTCCGCTCCGAGGACGGCCGGAAGGCCGTGATCGCCGCCAGGATCGGCGGCGAGGAGAAGGCCGCCGCCGCCGTGCTCGACCGGATCGCCCCCTCCTACCGGGGTACCCACGGGCCGGTCGAGGTCTCCCTCGGCGGCGGGCTCGCGGTCCGCCACGAGATGCAGAAGACCATCGAGGAGGACCTGCTGCGGGCCGAGCTCATCGCCCTGCCGCTCACCCTCGTCCTGCTCGTCATGGTCTTCGGCAGCGCCGTCGCCGCCCTCCTCCCGCTCGGCGTCGGCATCGTCGCCATCCTGGGTGCCAACGCCGTCCTGCGCGGCATCACCGAGTTCACCGACGTCTCCGTCTTCGCGCAGAACCTGACGAC
This sequence comes from Streptomyces sp. NPDC087215, assembly GCF_044744885.1. NCBI lineage: Bacteria > Bacillati > Actinomycetota > Actinomycetes > Kitasatosporales > Streptomycetaceae > Streptomyces > Streptomyces sp. NPDC087215. The sequence continues at coordinate 23,746 of NZ_JBIUZD010000008.1, read as the reverse complement.
CGCCCTCGGCCTCGGACTCGCCATCGACTACGCCCTGTTCATCGTCCGCCGCCACCGCGAGGAACTGGCCACGGGCGCCGACCCGCGCACCGCCGTCCGCGCCACCCTGCGCACCGCGGGACGGACCGTCCTCTTCTCCGCCCTGACCGTCGCCGCCTCGCTCTCCGCGATGCTCGTCTTCCCGCAGTACTTCCTGCGCTCCTTCGCGTACGCGGGGATCGCGGTCGTCCTGCTCGCGGCGGTCGCCGCGCTCGCCCTGCTCCCGGCGGCCCTGGTGCTGCTCGGCGACCGGGTGAACGCACTGGACCTGCGACGCCTCCTGCGCCGGGGCCGCGCGCCCCGCCCGGACGCCCCGGGGCGGAGCGCGGAGGGCGCGGGCTGGGCACGGACCGCCGCGCTCGTGATGCGCAGGGCACCGGTCTTCGCCGTCCTCACCACCGCCGGACTCGTCCTCCTCGGACTGCCCTTCCTCGGCGTGGAGTTCGGCACCGCCGACGACCGCCAGCTCCCCGCCACCGCCTCCTCCCGGATCGTCCAGGACGAACTGCGGCACGGCTTCCCGGGGAACCCGGGCGGCGGACTCACCGTCCTCGCCGAGGGCCCTGCCACCCCCGCGCAGTACACCGCCTACCGCGAGCGGATCGCCGCCCTCGACGGGGTCGCACGGGCCGAGGGACCCGTGACGGCGGGCCCGGGACACGCCTTCTTCACCGTCGTGCCCGAAGGGGAGGGCGTCGGGGCCGGGGCCCAGCGGACCGTGGCCGAACTGCGCGCCGCACCGGCCCCGTTCGACACCTCCGTGACCGGACAGGCCGCCGCCCTCGTCGACTCCAAGGACGCCCTCGCCGAGCGGCTGCCCTGGGCGGCGGGCATCATCGTGGTCGTCACCCTGCTGCTGGTCTTCCTGCTCACCGGAAGCGTCCTCGTCCCCGTCCAGGCCGTCGTCCTCAACGCGCTCAGCCTCACCGCGATGTTCGGCGCGGTCGTCTGGGTCTTCCAGGACGGACACCTCGCCGGACTCCTCGGCTTCACCCCGACCGGCGACATAGAGACCACCCTGCCCGTCCTCATGTTCTGCGTCGCCTTCGGACTCTCCATGGACTACGGGGTGTTCCTGCTCTCCCGCGTCAAGGAGGAGTACGACGCCACCGGCGACCACGAGCACTCCATCCGCTTCGGACTGAGCCGCACCGGCGGGCTCATCACCGCCGCCGCCGTCATCCTCGCCGTCGTCATGGTCGCGATAGGGACCTCCCGGGTCACCAACACCAAGATGCTCGGCCTCGGCGTGGCCCTCGCCGTCCTCATGGACGCCATGGTGGTCCGCAGCCTCCTCGTCCCCGCCGTCATGAAGCTCACCGGCCGCCTCACCTGGTGGGCCCCCGGCCCGCTGCGCCGCTTCCACGACCGCTTCGGAATCAGTGAGTCGGACGGGCGCAACCATTCCCCGGCCCCGGATGTCCAAGGGGTGTACGAGAAGCGGCGGGAAGCCGCTTCGTCGCGTGCTTGAGAAGAACATCAGGGGGAATTGTGGAGCGCACACGAGCGACCTTGGTCCTGGCGACGACACTCGTCGTCGGCTTGACCTCGTCGATAGGGGGAGGGGTGGCCGCCGCCGCCCCGGTGGCCCGCACGGCATCGACCGCCGTGCCGGCATCGGCGGCCGAAGTGGGCACGGTCGTCCAGGAGGGGGGCCGCCTCAGAGTCCCGGCGGGCATCGAGGGGCCGGTCACCCTGCGGCTCAAGGTCACGCTGCCGGCCGGGGTCACCGGCCCGGTGCGGGCCGACATCGGCCTGCCCGTGCGGTCCTTCCCGCCCGCCGGTCCCAGCCCGCACCGGCTGGCGGCGGCGCTGCACTCCACCTGCGCGGTCAACGGCGGGGCGTTCTCGACCTGCGAATGGGACCCGCCGTGGCTCGACGGCGAGGACTACCCGTACCCGGTACGGCTGAAGCTGCCGGTCACGGAGGCCGCGCCGACCCTCACCTACCAGGTCACCATCGACACCTCCTCGGACCAGGCGTGGGTCGGTCCCCTCGACGCCCCGGTGCAGCTGAAGGACTCCACCGGCGCCGTGGTGGCGACGGGCACCGCCGGTCTCGACTTCGGCCTCGGTACCCCGGAAGGGCGGTACATCGGGGCCCTGCACGCCCGTGACAAGAACGGCGTGCTCTGGCGGTACGACGGCACCGGCCACACCGACCGGCCCTTCTTCCCCCGCAAGAAGGTGGGAGGCGGCTGGAACGTCTACACGGCGGTCGTCCCGATCATCAGTCCCCGGGGAGACGGCACGGGGGAGCTCGTGGCCCGGGACAAGGCGGGTGTCCTCTGGTACTACAAGGGCACGAACAACCCCGAAGCACCCTTCGCGCCGAGGGTCCGCGTCGGCGCCGGGTGGGACATCTACACCTCGCTGGTCGGCCGGAGCAACGGCGCCCTGGTCGCCCGGGACAAGAGCGGCGTCCTGTGGAACTACGAGCGGGACCAAAGCGGCAGGGTCCCGTTCATCCCCCGCAAGAAGGTCGGCGGCGGCTGGAACATCTACAACAGCGTGATCGGCTACGGGGGCGGGCCGCTGGCGCGGGACAAGGCCGGTGTCCTCTGGAAGTACGACGAGACCAGCGACGGCCCCCTGGGCCCCGAGGGCTACCCCTTCCGGTGGCCCTTCAAGGTCGGCGGCGGCTGGAACATCTACACGGCCGTCGCGGGCACGGCCGACCTCGGACCGCGTGACTACTTCGATGATGTCGTGGCCCGGGACCGGAGCGGCAAGCTCTGGCTCTACCAGGGGGTCCGCAAGAGCGATGCCATCGTGCCGGGGCCGGTCCGCACCCCGGTCGGCAACGGCTGGAACATCTACGACCTGATCTTCTGAGGCGCCGGGACGAGGCGCTCCCCGTCCCCCCCCCCCACGTGGTGACGCCGGGCCCGGGAGGAACTCCGGGCCCGGCGCCGTCCGCACGGGGTCAGTCGCGGCGGCCCCGGTTGCCGGGGCGGCTGGCGACCCAGGAGCGGATCGTGTCCGCGTACCAGTAGGGCTTGCCCGACTCGACGAGGTCGGGAGCGGGAAGGAGTCCGTGCTTCCGGTAGGAGCGGACCGTGTCCGGCTGCACCCGGATGTGTGCGGCGATGTCCTTGTACGACCAGAGCCTTCTGTCCGTCATGCCTGGTACCTCCCTGCGCGCCGCGCAGCGGCGGCGGGGGTGCCGTTCGGAGGCGCTGCGGACGTGCGTTGGCGATCACTGAGCCTGTGCCCCCTGCAACGGTTCCCCGGGCAGGAGGGGCCCGGCTGTAGAGCGTCTGTGACGGAAGACCCGCGTAATGGAGACATGTGTGACGAAGAGCGGACGCGCGTGACGGAAAAGGAGCAACCGGACCCCGGCGTGTCCTCGCTCCCGGACAGGGGCCGGGAAGCAGGAGGCCCGGCGGGGCGTCACACCCCGCAGGAGCGGAGGAAGTCCCGGGTGCGCAGGGCGATCGGATAGGGCGTGTCCGGCTCGCAGGGGTACATGTCCTGTTCGACGATCGCGAACAGGTCGACGTCCAGGGCCGCCGCGGCGGCGAGCACCGGTTCCAGGGCGGGCACCCCGGACGGCGGCTCGCACATCACGCCCCGGGCCACCGCGGGCCCGAACGGCACCCCCTCGGCCACCACCCCGGCCAGGATCTCCGGATCCACCTGCTTGAGGTGCAGATAGCCGATCCGCTCGCCGTAGGTCTCGATCAGCTTGACGCTGTCGCCGCCCGCGTAGGCGTAGTGCCCGGTGTCCAGGCAGAGCGCGACCGCGTCCGGGTCGGTGGCGTCGAGGAACCTGCTCACGCTCTCCTCGCCGTCGAGATGGGTGTCGGCGTGCGGGTGGACCACGATCCGCAGCCCGTACCGCTCGCGGACCTCCCGGCCCAGCCGTTCGGTGAGCCGGGTCAGGTCCCGCCACTGGCCCGCCGTGAGCGTCCGGTCCTCCAGGACCTCGCCGGTGCGGTCGTCCCGCCAGAACGACGGGATGACCACCAGATGGCCCGCGCCGACGGCCTGCGCGAGGGCGGCGTTCTCGGCGACGTGCGCCCACGTCCGCTCCCAGACGTCCGGCCCCTGGTGGAGCCCGGTGAAGACCGTTCCCGCCGAGACCCGCAGACCGCGCCGCGCGGTCTCCTCGGCCAGGACGGCCGGATCGGTCGGCAGATAGCCGTACGGGCCCAGTTCGATCCACCCGTACCCCGCGCCGGACACCTCGTCGAGGAAACGCTGCCAGGGCACCTGGCGGGGATCGTCGGAGAACCACACCCCCCAGGAGTCCGGGGCGGACCCGATCCGGATGCGGGACGGCGACGACTGCGGGGACGGCTTCGTCATGTCCGCCACCTTGACCGGGGCCCCTGAGCACCGTCAAGGAGGCGGACCCGGTCCGTCACGTCGTCCGAATGTCCGGACATATCGTTGACACGCCTCCCGGCGGACGGCTAGACCTGGGACGACTGGACCCGGGAGGGCCGGACCGGGACGGAAAGCCGGACGCGAGAGGTGGCGCGGGTGGAGTCGGAGCCGTACGACCTGATCACGATGGGCCGCCTGGGCGTGGACCTCTACCCGCTCCAGACGGGGGTGGGCCTCGACCGGGCCGAGACCTTCGCCAAGTTCCTCGGCGGTTCCCCGGCCAACGTGGCCGTGGCCGCCGCCCGGCTCGGCCGCCGCACCGCCCTCGTCTCCCGTACCGGGGCCGACCCCTTCGGCGTCTATCTCCACCGGGCGCTGCGGGAGTTCGGGGTGGACGACCGCTGGGTGACCGAGGCCGCGGAGCACCCGACGCCCGTCACCTTCTGCGAGCTGTTCCCGCCCGACGACTTCCCGCTGTACTTCTACCGGCGCCCCAAGGCCCCCGATCTGGAGATCCGCGCGGACGCGCTGGACCTCGACGCGATCCGCGCCGCCCGGGTCTTCTGGGCCACCGGCACCGGCCTGTGCGCCGAGCCGAGCCGGACCGCGACCCTCGCGGCGCTACGGGCCAGATCCGGCCGCGAGGTGACCGTCCTCGACCTGGACTGGCGGCCGATGTTCTGGGCGGACCCGGCGGAGGCCCGGCCCCACTACGCCGAGGCGCTGCGGCACGCCACCGTCGCCGTCGGCAACCTCGACGAGTGCGAGGTGGCGACCGGGGAGCGCGACCCCCGGGCGGCGGCCCGCGCGCTGTTCGACGCGGCGGGCGGGGCGCTGCGGCTGGCCGTGGTGAAGCAGGGCCCGGGGGGAGTCCTCGCGCTCGCCGCCGACGGGACCGGCGCGGAGGTCCCGCCGCTGCCGGTGGAGGTCGTCAACGGGCTCGGCGCGGGCGACGCGTTCGGCGGGGCGCTCGTGGACGGGCTGCTGGCCGGTCTGGACATCGGGACCGTCCTGCGCCGGGCCAACGCCGCCGGGGCGATCGTCGCGGGCCGTCTCGCCTGCTCGTCGGCGATGCCGTACGCCCCCGAGATCACCGAGGCGCTGACGACGGGCACGGGCACGCTCGGACGGGACCGGGACCGGGACCGGGACCGGGACCGGGGCTCGGACGTGGACTCGGACCAGGGCTCGGACCCGGCCCCTCGCGCGGGCGCGGACCCCGCCACCGCCCCGGGCCCGTTCCCCGGGCGCCCGGTCGCCGACCGTACGGACCCGGCCACGGCTCCGGTGTCGCGGCCGAGCGGGGGAACCCGTACGCCCGCGACACCGGACTCCGGCGCGGAGACCGGCGCGGACTCCGGCGCGGGGACGATCGCGGGGAAGGGGTAGGGATGCGCCATGCTTCCTGAGCCGAACGCCGAACCGAATCCTGGTCGGAGCCCCGGTCCGATCAGCGGTCCGATCCCCGATCCCAGCCCTGGCGCGCGCCCCGGCGCGAGCGCCGGGCCGGGTCGTGCCGCAGCCCCCGGCCCCGCCTCTCGGCCGAGTCCCGGCCCCGGCACCGGCACCGCCCCGAGACCTGGTTCGAGCCCCGCCCGCGCCGCAGGTCCCGGCTCCGCCCCTGGTCCGCGTCCCGCCCCCGGCCCCGGCTCCGCCCCCGGTCCGCGTGCCACCTCCGCCCCCGCCCCCGGTCCGGGCGGTGCCGCGGGCCCCGCCCCCGTACCGGCCCACGGGTCGTTCCCCTCGCTCCATCTGCCCGCCGGGACCGCCGCCCGGGGGCCGTACGCCGTCGACGTCGATCCCGCGCGGGCCGGATGGGAGTACTCCGCCCTGCGCGTCCTCACCCTCGGGCCTGGCGGGATCCACTCGTTCGAGAGCGGGGATTGTGAATGGGCCGTGCTTCCCCTCTCCGGGGCCTGTAGCGTGCGCGTCGACGGAGAGATCTTCGAACTCCAGGGCCGCACCGGCGTGTTCGACGGAGTGACCGACTTCGTCTACGTACCGCGCGACGCCCACGCCCAGATCGCCTCCGGCGCGGGAGGCCGCTTCGCTTTGGCAGGAGCGAAGTGCGAGCGACGACTCCCCGCCCGCTACGGCCCCGCGCCGGAGGTTCCCGTCGAGACCCGGGGCAGCGGCAACCGCGCCCGCGAGGTGCGGAACTTCGGCTCCGCCGACGCCTTCGCCTGCGACCGGCTCATCGCCGTCGAGGTCGTCACCCCCGGCGGCAACTGGTCCTCCTACCCGCCGCACAAGCACGACGAGCACCGCCCCGGCACCGAGTCCGTCCTCGAAGAGATCTACTACTACGAGATCGAGGGCCCCCACGGCCTCGCCTACCAGCGGATCTCGCCCTCCCGGCCCGGCGGCGCCGATCTCCTCGCCGAAGTCGCCGACGGCGACGTCGTCCTGGTGCCGGACGGCTGGCACGGCCCCTCCGTCGCCCAGCCGGGCCACGCCCTGTACTACCTCAACGTCATGGCGGGCCCCGGCGCCGAGCGCGCCTGGCGGATCAGCTTCCACCCGGACCACACCGAGGGATACGCATGACCATCCGGCTGACCGTCGCCCAGGCGCTGATCCGCTTCCTCGCCGCCCAGCACACCGAACGCGACGGCGTCCGGCAGCGTCTGATCACCGCCACCTGGGGCATCTTCGGCCACGGGAACGTCGCCGGGATCGGCCAGGCACTCGTCGAGGACCCCCGGCTCATGCCCTTCCACCAGGGCCGCAACGAGCAGGCCATGGTGCACGCCGCCGTCGGCTACGCCCGCCAGTCGAACCGGCTCTCCGCGCACGCCGTCACCACCTCCATCGGTCCCGGCGCCACCAACCTCGTCACCGGCGCCGCCCTCGCCACCGTCAACCACCTCCCCGTGCTGCTGCTGCCCGGCGACACCTTCGCGGGCCGCCCCGCCGACCCGGTGCTCCAGCAGCTCGAAGTCCCGTACGCGGGAGACGTCTCGGTCAACGACTGCCTCCGCCCCGTCTCGAAGTACTTCGACCGGGTCGGCCGCCCCGAGGCCCTGATCCCCGCCGCCCTCGCCGCCGTCCGGGTCCTCAGCGACCCCGTGGAGACCGGCGCGGTGACGCTCGCGCTGCCCCAGGACGTCCAGGCGGAGGCGTACGACTGGCCGGAGGAGTTCTTCGCCGAACGGATCTGGTACGTCCGCCGCCCCCGCCCCGACACGGCCGAACTCGACGCCGCCGTACGGGCGATCAGGACCGCCCGGCGTCCGCTGGTGGTCGCCGGGGGAGGGGTGAGGCACAGCCGTGCCGAGGAGGCGCTGCGGATCCTCGCCGAGCGGGCCGACCTGCCCGTCGTCACCACCCAGGCGGGCAAGGGCGTCCTGCCGTACGACCACCGCTGCGAGGCGGGCGGCATCGGCCACACCGGCAGCGCCACCGGCAACGAACTCGCCGGCACCAGCGACCTGGTCATCGGCGTCGGCACCCGCTACACCGACTTCACCACCGCGTCCGGCACCCTCTTCCGGGACGGCACCCGCTTCCTCAACCTCAACATCGCCTCCTTCGACGCCCACAAGCTCGGCGCCCGGCCGCTCGTCGCCGACGCCCGGGAGGGCCTCACCGCCCTCACCGAGGCGCTCGGCGACCACCGCCAGGACCTCGTCCGGTGGACCTTCTCCAAGCGGCGCTGGCAGGAACGCGTCGACGCCGCCTACGCGGTCCCCGACGAGAACGCCCGCCCCACCCAGACCCAGGTCCTCGGCGTACTCGACACTCTGGTCGACGCCCGCGACATCCTGGTCAACGCCGCCGGATCGCTCCCCGGCGACCTCCACCGGCTGTGGCGGAGCCGTTCGTCCGACCAGTACCACGTCGAGTACGGCTACTCCTGCATGGGCTACGAGATCCCCGCCGCCCTCGGCGTCCTGCTCGCCGCGCCCGACCGGCCCGTCTGGGCCCTCGTCGGCGACGGTACGTATCTGATGAACCCCACCGAAATCGTCACCGCCGTGCAGGAACGCCTGCCGCTGCGGCTGATCGTCCTCCAGAACCACGGCTACGCCTCCATCGGCGGGCTCTCCGAGTCCGTCGGGGCCGAGCGGTACGGCACCGACTACCGCCACCGGGACGCCGACGGCGGCTTCACCGGACCCCCGCTCCCCGTCGATCTCGGTGCCAACGCGGCCTCCCTCGGGATGCGGGTGCTCCGCCCCCGCACCGTGCGTGACCTGCGAGAAGCCCTCGCGGACGCGCGGGCGGCGACGGTTCCCACATGTGTCTACGTCGAGACCGAAACGCCCGACACTGTGTCGGGCCCGCCCCCGGCCCAGGCGTGGTGGGATGTGCCCGTGGCCGAGACCTCGACCCGCCCGTCGGCGGTCAAGGCCCGGGAGGAGTACGACCGGCACGTCACCGCCCGACGCCGCCATCTCTGAAGGAGCATTTCGTCATGACGAACACCGTCAAGACCGTCAACCACTGGATCGGTGGCAAGACCGTCGAGGGCACGTCGGGCAACTGGGGCCCGGTCACCGACCCGGCCACCGGCGCCGTGACCACCCGTGTCGCCCTCGCCTCCGTCGAGGAGGTGGACGCCGCCGTCGGCGCCGCCAAGGACGCCTTCGCGACCTGGGGCACCTCCTCGCTCGCCCAGCGCACCACGATCCTCTTCAAGTTCCGCGCGCTGCTCGACGCCAACCGGGACGCCATCGCCGAGCTGATCGTCGCCGAGCACGGCAAGGTCCACTCCGACGCCCTCGGCGAGGTCGCCCGCGGTCTGGAGATCGTCGACCTGGCCTGCGGCATCACCACCCAGCTCAAGGGCGAGCTGTCCACCCAGGTCGCCAACCGCGTGGACGTGGCCTCGATCCGCCAGCCGGTGGGTGTCGTCGCGGGCATCACGCCCTTCAACTTCCCGGCCATGGTCCCGATGTGGATGTTCCCGATCGCCATCGCGACCGGCAACACCTTCGTCCTCAAGCCGAGCGAGAAGGACCCCTCGACGGCCCTCAAGCTCGCCGAGCTGTTCGCCGAGGCGGGTCTCCCGGACGGTGTCTTCAACGTCCTGAACGGTGACAAGGTCTCCGTGGACCGCCTCCTTGAGCACCCGGACGTCGCCGCGATCTCCTTCGTGGGCTCGACCCCGATCGCCCGTCACATCCACACCACGGCCTCCGCCAACGGCAAGCGCGTCCAGGCGCTCGGCGGCGCGAAGAACCACATGCTGGTCCTCCCGGACGCCGACCTCGACGCGGCGGCCGACGCGGCCGTCTCGGCGGCGTACGGCTCCGCCGGTGAGCGCTGCATGGCGATCTCCGCGGTCGTCGCCGTCGGCTCCATCGGCGACGAGCTGGTGGGCAAGATCCGCGAGCGCGCCGAGCAGATCAAGATCGGCCCCGGCAACGACCCCACCTCCGAGATGGGCCCGCTCATCACGGCCGTCCACCGCGACAAGGTCGCCTCCTACGTCACCGGCGCGGCGGCCGAGGGCTGCGAGGTCGTCCTCGACGGCACCGGCTACACGGTCGAGGGCCACGAGAACGGCCACTGGATCGGCCTGTCCCTCCTGGACCACGTGCCGACCACGGCCGCCGCCTACCAGGACGAGATCTTCGGCCCGGTGCTCTGCGTGCTGCGCGCCGACACGTACGAGGAGGGCCTCGCCCTCATCAACGCCTCGCGGTTCGGCAACGGCACCGCGATCTTCACCCGTGACGGCGGCGCCGCCCGCCGCTTCCAGCTGGAGGTCGAGGCGGGCATGGTCGGCGTCAACGTGCCGATCCCGGTCCCCGTCGGCTACCACTCGTTCGGTGGCTGGAAGGACTCGCTCTTCGGCGACCACCACATCTACGGCACCGACGGCGTGCACTTCTACACCCGAGGCAAGGTCGTCACCACCCGCTGGCCGGACCCGTCCGACGCCCCGTCGGGCGTCGACCTGGGCTTCCCCCGCAACCACTGATCCACCCCGGGCGGACCGGGCCCCCGAGACGCGAACGACCGCGCCCCGGGGGGCCCGGAGCCGTATCCGGACCGGTGACGACCGACCCGCCCCGCCCGCCGGGTCCGACCGCTCCGCGTACCGCGCCCGTGGTACGCCCCCGGGGCGCGTACGACTCCAGGAGGGGAGACGGCTCCGCCCCCGGGCAGCTCCGGCACACAGGCGGCCCGCTTAGGCTCGATGCCATGCGACTCCGAATTCCCCGGTGGGCCGCGGTCACCGCCGTCCTCGCCGTTCTCGCGGGCGCCGGCACCTGGACCGCCGTCGCCTCGGACGATCCGGCCCCCGTGCACCGCGCGGACCGGACGCTCGACCTCGACGGCGTCCGGCTCGACACCTCCTACTTCACCGGCGACGGCGCCGGGCGCCGCCCCGCCGTCCTCCTCGGCCACGGCTTCGGCGGCTCCAAGGACGACGTGCGCGCCCAGGCCGAAGGGCTGGCCCGCGACGGCTACGCCGTCCTCACCTGGTCCGCCCGTGGTTTCGGCGCCTCCACCGGCGAGATCGGACTCAACGACCCCGAGCACGAGGTCAAGGACGTCCGGAAGCTGATCGACTGGCTCGCCGACCGCCCCGAGGTCCTCCTCGACAAGCCCGGTGATCCGCGCGTCGGCGTCACCGGCGCCTCCTACGGCGGCGCGATCTCGCTGCTGGCCGCCGGACACGATCCGCGCGTCGACGCCGTCGCCCCCCGGATCACCTACTGGAACCTCGCCGACGCGCTGTTCCCCGACGGTGTCTTCAAGAAGCTCTGGGCCGGGATCTTCTTCTCCACCGGAGACCGTCCCGAGGGGCCGGGGCAGCGGGCCGGGTCCGCCTGCGGCCGCTTCACCCCCGAACTCTGCGGCCTCTACCAGCGCGTCGCCGTCGCGGGGAAGCCCGACGCCGCCGCCCGCGCCCTCCTCGAAGCCCGGAGCCCCTCCGCCGTCGCCGACCGGATCAAGGTGCCCACCCTCCTCGTCCAGGGCCAGTCGGACTCCCTCTTCACCCTCGCCCAGTCCGACGCCGCGGCCCGCGCCCTCACCGCCAACGGCGCCCCCGTCGCCGTCGACTGGATCTCCGGCGGCCACGACGGCGGCGACCGCGAGACCGACCGCGTCGAACAGCGCGTCAACACCTGGTTCGACCGCTGGCTGAAGCGCGACACCTCCGTCGACACCGGCCCCGCCTTCCGCGTCAGCCGTACCGGAGGCGTCGACTCCACCGACGGGCGGGCCACCCTGCGCGCCGCCACCGCCGACCGCTACCCCGGACTCACCGCGGGCCCCACCGGCATCACCCTCACCGGAGGGCCGCAGAGCTTCACCAACCCCGCGGGCGCCACACCGCCCGCCGTCTCCGCCGTCCCCGGACTCGGCGGCGGCCTCTCCGGCCTCTCCTCCCTCGGCGTCGGCCTCTCCCTCGACTTCCCCGGCCAGTACGCCCGCTTCGACAGCGCACCGCTGACCGGACAGCTCCGGATCACCGGCACCCCGACCGTCCGCGTCAAGGTGACCTCCACCGCCGCGGACGGCTCCGCCGTCCTCTTCGCCAAGGTGTACGACGTCGGGCCCGACGGGCGCCAGCAGGTGCTGCCCGCCCAGCTCGTCGCGCCCGTCCGCGTCGCGGACGCCACTTCCGGCCGGACCGTCACGCTCACCCTGCCCGCGATCGACCACGAGGTGGAGTCCGGGCACCGGCTGCGGCTCGTGGTCGCCGCCACCGACCTCGGCTACGCCTCCCCGCTCGTCCCCGCCGGATACACCGTCGCCGTCGACGGCCCGCTCACCGTCCCGACCGCCCCCGGTCTCGACACCCAGGCCGTCACCCTGCCCTGGTGGGTCTGGGGCCTGCCGCTCCTGGGCCTCGCCGTCGCCGCCGGACTGCTGCTCACCGCCCGCCGCCGCACCGGCGCCCCCGCACCGGACCCCGGCCTCGCCACCGTGCCCCTGGTGATCACCGGACTCTCCAAGAAGTACAAGGGCGGCGACCGGTACAGCGTCCGGGACCTGTCGTTCCGCGTCGAACAGGGCCAGGTCCTGGGTCTCCTCGGGCCGAACGGCGCGGGCAAGACCACCACCCTGCGGATGCTGATGGGCCTGATCGCCCCCGACGAGGGCGAGATCCGGGTCTTCGGCCAGGCGATCCGCCCCGGCGCCCCGGTCCTCTCCCGGGTCGGCGCCTTCGTGGAGGGCGCCGGATTCCTGCCGCACCTCTCCGGCCGGGAGAACCTGGACCTGTACTGGAAGGCCACCGGCCGCCCCGCCGAGGACGCCCACGTCGACGAGGCCCTGCGCATCGCGAACCTCGGCGGCGCCCTCGAACGCGCGGTCCGCACCTACTCACAGGGGATGCGCCAGCGCCTCGCCCTCGCCCAGGCCATGCTCGGCCTGCCGGACCTGCTGATCCTGGACGAGCCCACCAACGGACTCGACCCGCCGCAGATCCGCGAGATGCGCGAGGTCATGATCCGGTACGCGGCCGACGGCCGTACCGTCATCGTCTCCAGCCACCTCCTCGCCGAGGTCGAGCAGTCCTGCACCCATCTCGTCGTCATGGACCGGGGACAACTGGTGCAGGCGGGCCCGGTCGCGGAGATCACCGGCTCCGGCGACACCCTCCTGGTGACGCTCGGAGGACCCGTCGACGACGTCCTCGTGGAGAAGATCGGCGCGCTTCCGGGCGTGGCCGGGGCGACCCGTACCGACGGCGGCATCCTCGTCCGGCTCGACGGGATCGCACCCACCCTGCTCATCGGCGAACTCGTCGCCCTGGACGTGCCGCTGACCGGCGTCGGACCGCACCGGCGCCTCGAAGACGCGTTCCTGACCCTGATCGGAGGAGGTGCCGCATGAGCGTGCTGCCCGACACCCCCACGGCCCCCGTGGAATCCGCACCCGGCTACCGCGCCGGGCGCACCCTGCCGCTGCGCGTCGAGGCCCTCCGCCAGTGGAAGCGCCGCCGCACCCTGGTCATGGGCGGCATCCTGGTCGCCCTGCCGTTCGTCCTGATCATCGCGTTCGCGGTCGGCGGCGACCGGGAGGGCGGCAGCGGACGCATCACCCTGATGGACACGGCGACGGCCTCCGGCGCCAACTTCGCGGCGACCTGCCTCTTCGTCTCGGCCGGATTCCTCCTCGTCATTCCCGTGGCCCTGTTCTGCGGGGACACCGTCGCCTCCGAGGCGAGCTGGTCCTCGCTGCGCTATCTCCTCGCCGCGCCCGTGCCCCGGTCCCGGCTGCTCGCCTCCAAGCTGGCCGTCGCCCTCGGCTACAGCGCCGCCGCGATGGTGCTGCTGCCGGTCGTGGCCCTGGCGGCGGGCACGGTCGCCTACGGCTGGGGGCCGCTGCTGCTCCCCACCGGCGGCGCGGTGCCCGCCGGGGACGCCCTGTTCCGGCTCGCGGTCGCCGTCGCGTTCGTCTTCGCGTCCCAACTGGTCACGGCCGGACTCGCGTTCTGGCTCTCCACCCGCACCGACGCCCCGCTGGGCGCGGTCGGCGGCGCGGTCGGTCTGACCATCGTGGGCAATGTCCTCGACGCGGTGACCGCTCTCGGTGACTGGCGCGAGTACCTTCCGGCGCACTGGCAGTTCGCCTGGATCGACGCGCTCCAGCCGCAGCTGGAATGGGGCGGCATGGTGAAGGGCACGGCGATCTCCCTCACGTACGCCCTGGTCCTCTTCGCCCTAGCCTTCCGGGGCTTCGCCCGCAAGGACATCGTGTCCTAGACCGAGGAGACCCGCCCGGACTACATCCGGCCGACCGGCACCCGTCCCGGGCCCGTCCGGACCTGCCCCGGGCGACCGGACCCGCACCGGGCCGACCCGACCGCCCGGGGTCCGGGTCAGGGGCCGGGTCCCGGGCGGTCGGTCACTCACAGCCACCCCCTTCGAGCCGCTTCCGCGCCCGCGCGGAAGCGGCTCGTCGTGCCGAGGGCCGTCATCAGCTCCCCGACCCGGCGGCTGTACGTCCGTGCCGACATGCCGAGCCTGGTCGCCGCCGTCTCGTCCGTGAGCCCCGACAGGAGGGCGTCGAGCACCGGACGCAACTGCGGAGGCAGATCGCGGGGCGGTGGCGGTGGCGGCGGTACGTACGTCAGCTCCTCCGCCGCCGCCCAGCAGGCGTGATGGGTCCGGACGAGGGCCTGCACGATCACCGGGTCCCGGATCAGCAGCAGCCCGTTGTAGAGCAGTTCGAGGTCGAGCGGCACCGCCGCCACCGTCCGGTCGACCACGATCAGCTTGAACGGGATCGCCTCGACCAGCCGGGCCCGGCCGGGGAGCCGGAGTCCGTCCTCGATCCGGGACAGCGCGTGCCGAGGCACGATCCGTCTGACCTCGCCGGCCCGCTCCGCCGCGGCCCGCATACACGCTCCCGCCAACTCCAGGAACGGCTCGGGGATCGCGCAGCCCGCGGACGCGACCGGGTCGTCGAAGGTCAACAGCTCGTACCGCGTGGAAGCGGCCAGCCCGGCGAGTGCCGCGCTGATGCGCCGCGCCCCCCGGACCGGTCGCCCCGCGGGCCGCTGTCCCTCGGTCGCGGCCCGGTTCATCGCCGAACGGGCGAGCATCACGGAGCCCGCGCTCTCTGCCACCGCTGACCACCCCCGCCCATCCGATGTCCACTCAATGTACGCATGTGACTGCACACGGTGACAACCCCTGTTGAGAAGGATGGCGAATCCATGCCACCTCACGTCACCCCGGTCGCCGTCGCCGCACCGAGATGCATCCGCAACTCCTCCGACGGCTCCGCGCGGCCATCCCGACCGTCACATTCACAAGTGCCTTACGAAGAAGGGGAGATGATGTGCGCCGACGCGAGCCATGGTGAATCCGCCGCAGACGGAGGCGGTTCCCGGCCATCGCCGCGCTCCTCACCGCCGCACTGACGATCGGGCGCGCGTCCCGGACGGCGACGGAAGCGCCTCCGTCTCCGTCTCCGCGCTTCGGGGGACCGGCACAGCTGTTCCCCCGTGCCCCGACCGAGTTGGCGACGGCGGGGGTTGGGGTGGCAGCGGAGGGCGGGGCGCCCCCGGTCCGTCCGGCCGGAGCCCCGGCCGGAGACGGGCGCGAGCGTCCCGCCCCGCCGACCACCTGTCCGCCCCCGCCCTCCCCTTCACCCTCGGCGCCGACACCGCCTCCTGCGGCTACGCCAGTCACCCCTTCGACGGGAGGTGGCCCCGATCCGGCGACCGTGCGCCCCGAGACGTTCGTCGACGGCTTCGGCCCCGACCGCCCGCGCCCCGCAGGCAACGGTTCCGGGGTGGTCTTCGAAGGGGCGCACGCCGGTCGATGTGACGGCCGGTCCCTGGCGCGGGTCGGGCGCGTCACCCGGGACACGGACCGTCATGCCCCGCGCCCGGCCGTCGCGCCCACTCCCATCGCCGACGTCTCCGGTCACCCGGCCGAGCCCGGTCGCCCCGGACCCGTCAAGGAGCTCCCTGACCTGCTCGACGAGGGACTCCGGACTCCGCGACGACGACTCGAGGGCGCCCTCGTCGCCTTCGGCGCGGCCGGGACCCGGCTGCCGACGATCCGCACGGCTGCCCCTCGCCGGTAGCGCCCTCGGCCGCTCATTCCGGGACTCGCGCCCCTCACGCGTAGGGCCGACGGCTCGCTGTTCCGGCGCCCGTACCCGTACCGGCGCCCGTACCCGTCAGTCCAGTGGTCCGCCGCTCGTACCCCTTGCGCGCGGGGCCGACGGCCGGTCATTTCCGGCATCCGTCCCGTGCCGGTGGGGGCCACTCGCCGGTCCCTCCGGCCTCCCCGTCCGTACCCATGGGGCCAGCGGCTCGCGCCCCCGGCACCCGTGCCCCCACTCGTAGGGCCGGTGATCGGGCGTTCCGGCGCCGTACCCCCGCCCGTGAGGCCAACCGCCGGTCACTCCGGCACCCGTACCCTCATCCGTGAGGCCACCGGCCGGTCGCCCCGGACCCGTCCCGGCACCCGGACCCCGCACCGGACCCCGCACTGGACCCACCCCGGCCCCCTCCCGTCTCATCTGTCTCTCCATCCCCACGCCGGACTCGATCCGCCCCCATCTCCCGTGTCACACGTGTCACTTGTGGTCCCGTAAGGCTCCCGGGTGGGCCGGTGGGCGGTCAGAATGACGCATGGCCTCCCTGCTGCTCGCCCTCGCCGTCGGATGCACCGGTCTGTACGCCGGTTTCCTGCTGGTCTTCCAGACCGGGATCATGCCCGCGCTCGCCCGGCTGGAGGACGCCGAGTTCGTCACGGTGATGCGCCGGATCAACGAAGCGGTGCCGAGGGCCGTCTTCATGACGGTCTTCCTCGGAGTGGCCGCCTTCCCCGTCGCCGCGTTCCTCGTGCCCGCCGGCGGGCGAACGGACGCCCAGAAGTGGCTCGTGCTCGCGGGACTGGTGTGCGCGCTGCTCAACCACGTGGTCACCGTCGGCGGCAACGTCCCGCTCAACAACGCGCTGGCCGCCCCCGAAGGCCCCGGCGACGACCCGGCGGCCGTGCGCGCCGCCTTCGAGCGGCGCTGGAACGGCTTCCACCGGATCCGTACGGCCCTGGTGGTCATCGCGTTCGGTCTGCTGACCGCCGCAGCGGTCGGGTGAGGAGGGCCTTGTTCCGGACCGTACCCGGCGGCCGGTTTCTGGCCGGAAATCGCAGGTGTGAACCCCGTTGTCAGCTGCGAGGACCCCCGAAAGCGTACCTGTGAGTCCGGAAACAGCCTTCCTTCATGGGTGCGGTCCCCGCCAATGACGAAATCACTACGCCTCAATAACCGGACAAAGAGGGTGAATCACCACGATATCAGGGGTCGGGATTCCGTACCCTCCGGTTTCTTATTGACATGCCTACGGGGGTCTTTTCTAATCATCGGGAGTCATCCCGCACACAGACACCGCACAGGCACTGAGGGGGCAAGGTGGACGTCCGGATTCTGGGGGGACTTTCGGTGCGCGAGCACGGGGTGTCGATCACCCCGACCGCAGCGGCGCCCCGTCAGCTCCTCGCCCTGCTCACGGCCAGCGCCGACCAGGTCGTCCCCGTGACGGTCCTCACCGAGGAACTGTGGCCGTCCGGCGCCCCGCACGGGGCCCGCGCCGAACTCCAGTCCCACATAGCCGGGTTGCGCGCCCTCATCGCGGGCGCGCTGCGCGGCGCCACCCCGGCCGAACCCCGGCCCGGCTGGTCGGACCGGCGCACCGCCGACGCGATCCTCGTCTCCCAGCCCGGCGGCTACCGCCTCGACACCGGCGGCGGCACCAACGACGTCTGGCAGTTCGAGCGCGCGGCCGGAGCGGGCTACCGGGCCATGGAAGCGGGAGACCTCCCGCGCGCCGCCCTCCGCCTCGGCGAGGCCCTCGCCCTCTGGCGCGGCGAACCCTACGCGGGCGTCGCCGCCGGACCCCGCCTCCGCCGGGAGATCGAGCGCCTGGAGACCTCCCGGCTCAGCGTCCTCGACCAGTGGACCGAGGCACAGCTCGGCCTCGGCGGACACGCCGAACTCGTCCCCGAGCTCTCCGGCCTCACCGCCCGCTACCGCACCAACGAACCCCTCCACGCCCACTACATGGTCGCCCTGCTGCGCTGCGGACAGCACGACGAGGCCCTCGCCGTCTTCGACCGGCTCCACGCCACGCTCCTCGCCGAGACCGGCATGGAACCCTCCGCGCGGCTGCGCCGCCTCCGCCGCTCGGTCCTCGCCGTCCGGGACACCGCCGGCCTCCCCGTGTACGTGCCCCGCGTGCCCACCCAGTTCAGCCCCACCCGGGGACGTCTCGTCCCCGTCGGCTCCTCGGTCGGCTGACGCCCGGGAACCAGAGCCGCCCGCCGACAGTTACCGGTGGGGAATGAAGTCCGGCAGCTCACCGTTGACCGACTCCCGAAGCCGAATTATTTTCGGCGAGCAGTACGGGTTTCCTCCCAGGTGCCCGATTTCGCTCGATCACGGGAGTAGGGACCATGAGCTTGTACGGCGCGGACGGAGCCGGTGGTGCCCACGCGCTGCTCACGGTCCTCGAACTGCTCGCGGCCCAGGCACCGCCCGCCCGGTTCGACGCCCTCCTCGCCGAGGCCCGCACCACCGGCCTCGACGGTGACACGCTCGACCGGCTCGAACGGGCCGTCGCCCTCGCCGGAGTGGTCCGCGCCGGACAGGGCCGCGACCCCCGCCACGAGGCCGGACTCATCGCCCTCACCGACACCGCCCGCGACCTCACCTCCTCGTACGACCTCGACGGCCTGCTGCGGGTCATCACCCACCGCGCCCGGCTGCTCCTCGGCCTCGACCTCGCGTACGTGACGCTGCGCGGCCCGCACGGCGCCTGCTACGTCCACACCACCGACGGCGCCCTCGCCGACCACCCCGTCGGCCGGGAGGGCGCCCCCCGGCTCGCCCCCGGCCTCCGGTTCGCCGAGGGATACGGCGTCGGCGGCTTCGTCCAGCTCCTCGGCGAACCCGTCTGGACCGCCGACCACCTCGCCGACGAACGCTTCGCTCCCACGGCCAGGACCGGCACCGGCATCCACTCCCCGGCCTTCGACGAGGCCGCGGAGGCCGCCCTGCGCGCCGAGGGCCTGCACGCCGTCATGGCGGCGCCGCTCCGCAGCGGCGACACCGTGATCGGCGCCCTGTACGGCGCCGACCGGCGCGTCCGCCACCACACGCCGGAAGAGGTCGGGCTCCTCGCCGCCCTCGCCGACCTCGCCGCCCTCGGCGTGGAGAAGGCCGGACTCCTCGACCGCACCCGCACCGAGGTCTCCGAACTCGAACGGGACAGCGCCCGCGTCCGCACCAGCCTCACCCGGATGCGGCACGTCAGCGAGGCCCACAGCCGCATCATGAACCTCGTCCTCGCGGGCGGCGACCTGTGCAACGTGGCCAAGGCCGCCGCCGACGCCCTCGACGCGACCGTCATGGTCCGCGACCAGGGCGGCCGCTGCCTCGCCACCGCCGGGGACGTCCCCGCACTCGACGAGAAGGCCGTCGCCAAGGCCTCGCTCGACGCGCACGCCCGCCGCCGCCCCGTCCCGGCCGCCGACGACACCTGGGTCGCCCCCGTCATCGCGGGCTCCGAAGACCTCGGCGTCCTCGTCGTCCGGACCGCGGGCGGACTCACCGGCGAGGACGAACGCCTCCTCGAACTCGCCGCCCAGTCCATCGCCTTCCTCCTCCTGATGCGCCGCTCCACCGCCGTCGCCGAAGGGCCCGTCCGCGACGAACTCCTCGACGACCTCATCGCCGACCCGCCGCACGCCCCCCAGCAGATCGCCCAGCGCGCCCGCCGCCTCGGCGTGGACCTGCGCAAGGCCCACGTCCTCGTGCTCGCCCGGCCGGAGGGCGGCGAGCAGGGCAGGGCCGTGGTCTGGGCGTCCTCGTACGCGTACCGGCTCTCCGGACTGAAGACCGTGCAGGGCGGCTGCATCGTGCTGCTGCTCCCCGGCATCGACGCCTCGGCCGCCGCCAAGGCCGTCGCCGCCGAACTGTCCCCGCTGCTCGGGCACCCCGTCTCCGTCGCCGCCGCCGGACCCGGCTGGAGCCCCGACGGCGTCGGACGGCTCCACCAGGAGGCCGGCCGCTGCCTCGACGCGATGAGCGCGCTCGGCGGCACCGGCTCCGCCGCGTCCGTACAGGACCTCGGCTTCCTCGGGCTGCTGCTCTCCGACGACAACGACGTCGACGGCTTCGTCGAGGCGGCCATCGGACCCGTCCTCGACTACGACGCCGAACGGTTCACCGACCTCACCCACACCCTGGAGGCCTACTTCGCCTCCGGCGGCAGCCCCACCAACGCGGCCGAGGCCCTGCACGTCCACCCCAACACGGTCTCCCGCCGCCTGGAACGCATCGGCGAACTCCTCGGCCCCGAATGGCAGAAGCCCGGCCAGGTCCTGGAGGTCCAGCTCGCGCTCCGCCTCCAGCGCACCCGCGAGGTCCTCGCCCGGGGCCGCGCCGCCACCGACCCGCACCGCAGGCCGCCCGGCCCGCCGGAGCGCAACGCCTGAGCGCGACGCCCGCCCGAACCACCGGAGGCCGGGACCACCCCGACGGCGCCCCGCGCGCCCTCACCGCGGCAACGCCCGAGCCACCGGAGGGCCGGGACCCGCCACCGGACACAAGGCATCCCCGGCGGGGCCCGAGGCCCGCCGGGGAAGCACCGCGCCCGGCGCTCAGCTCGCCGTACGCCCCGACCGGTAGCCCGAGTCCCAGTCGGCGCTGGACAGCGCCGTCGCCGCGTGCGCCGCCGACGCCAGCGTGATGTGCCGGTGCCAGCCCCGGTACGAGCGGCCCACGAAGTCCCGCAGCCCCGCCCCCTCGCCGATCTCCACGAAGTCCCGCTCCACCCGGCGCGCCAGCTTCGTCAGCCGCAGCAGGGAACCCACCGGCGACCCGGTCAGATCGCTGATCCACACCCGCGACGGAGCCCGCCGGGGGTCGTCCCACTCACCGAGCAGCACCAGCGGACGCATCCGCTCCCCGCCCGGCGTGGGCAGCGCCACCCGGACCGCCGTCGCCAGCGAGGTCCGCGAGGTCCGCGCACCCGCCACCGTGTCCACCCAGCTCACCGGCCTCCGCAGCCCCTTGAGGGACTCCAGGATCTGCACGGCGGACAGCGGACCCGCGCCGAAGCCCGGCAGCGAACGGTCCGCGATCGCCAGCCGCGAGCCGGGACCGATCCGCGCCACCACCGGCACCCCCGCCCCCGCGAGCCGCGTCAGGGCCGCCCGCCCCGCACCGCCCCGGATGTCGAGCAGCACCGGCTTGCGGGCCACGTCCGGCCAGCGGGCCGCGTCCAGCGCCACCGCCACCGCACACTCCTCAAGCGTCTCCTCGCCCGCCTCCTGGGGAACCTCCGCGCGGTCGCGCCGCGTGCGGTCGTTCACCCAGGGGTCCGGCAGGAACAGCCGCCAGTTGACCGGAACGCTCAGCTCCTCACCTGCGAACCACACCCCGAACGCCTGCTGGCCGTGGAAGACCTGCCCGCGCTCCGGGTCGAACCGCCGGTCCACACCCACCGAGTGCTCCCCGGCCTTCGGGATCGGCATCGGCCGCACCACCCACGCCTGCGGACAGCTCGTCCGCTCCAGGTGCCGGGCGAGCGCCGCCCGCATCGGCAGCCAGTCCCAGGTGGAACTCGACACGAAGTGGTGCAGGCTCTGCTCGGCGGCGGGCCCCCCGATCTGCGCGGCGATGTTCCGGATCGACTTGCGGCCCTGCGCGGTGAGCAGACCCCGCAGATACTGCTCGGCCTTCAACCGCTGGTCACGGCGCGGGAAGCCGGAGAACAGCGCGGCACACAGCTCGGCGTAGACGTCCTCGCGCGAACCCCCCGCGCCCGCTGACCTGACGACGCCCAGGGGCGCGGCCGGCGGAACGAGCCCGGCGGCGGTCCTGCGCTTGGTTGCGACGGATGTACTCACGACACTCCTGCCCTCAGGTTGCGCAGCTCCCTCCCGCTGCTCCACCAAGGTCACCCGGAACCACCCCCGGGGACGAGGTGTACCCGGCACCCGAATCGGCCGCCGGATGGTGGTCCGGCCACCCCTCGCCGTGTCGTCGCAGGTCAGAAGGGTGCCTTCCGAGGGTGGCGGAACACCGTCCAGCCGCCTCCGCGGCACCCGCCCCCGGCCCTGCCCGGAGCGCCCCGAATACCCCACGGGGGGATCTGACAGACTCTCCGACGCCCCTTTGACCGGTCGCGGGGCGTGGCCGGACCATCGCAGAGCGAGGCTGCACGGGCCGGACCCCGGTTAAATGCCCCAGGCCGGGTGCCGCGCCTGTGCGCCTCGCCTCGACGTCCTCGTACCCTTGAGGCATGGATCTCCGCGGCCGGCTGCCCGTCGTCGGGGTCGTGGCCGCGGGCGGAGCCCTCGGAGCGGTCGCCCGGTACGCCGCCTCGCTCGCCTGGCCCACAGCCACGGACGCCTTCCCCTGGACGACCTT
Organism: Streptomyces sp. NPDC087215; assembly: GCF_044744885.1. Taxonomy (NCBI): domain Bacteria; kingdom Bacillati; phylum Actinomycetota; class Actinomycetes; order Kitasatosporales; family Streptomycetaceae; genus Streptomyces; species Streptomyces sp. NPDC087215. The sequence continues at coordinate 1,510 of NZ_JBIUZD010000008.1, read as the reverse complement.
CGCCGTCAACGTCTCCGGCTGCGCCCTCCTCGGCGTGCTCATGGTGCTGCTCACCGAGACCATGACCGCCCCGCACCCCCTGCTGCGGCCCTTCCTCGGGACCGGGTTCTGCGGCGGCTACACCACCTTCTCCACCTACGGTCTCGACACCCAGCGGCTGTTGGCCACCGGGGAGACGGAGCGCGCCGTGCTCTACCTCGGCGGCACCGCCGTCACCGCGCTCGCCGCCGTCTGGGCGGGCGTCACCGCCGCCCGGACAGTGGCGGCGCGCACCGGAGAGAGGGGAGCACGATGACCCGGCTCACGGGCAGGGCACTGCGCCTGACGGTCCTCGTCGGCGAGAACGACACCTGGCACCACAAGCCGCTCTCCACCGAGATCGTGCACCGGGCCCACGCGGCCGGTCTCGCGGGCGCCTCCGTCTTCCGGGGCGTCGAGGGCTTCGGCGCCTCCTCCCGCATCCACACCTCCCGCATCCTGTCGCTGAGCGAGGACCTGCCGGTGGCGGTCCTGATCGTCGACACGGAGGAACGGGTCCGCGCCTTCCTCCCCCAGCTGGACGAACTGGTGACGGAGGGTCTGGTCCTCCTCGACGCCTGCGAGGTCGTCCGGTACGCGGGCCGCGACGGGGACGGTTCCGGGGGCGGGGAGACGCGGGAGTGAACTGGCTGCTCGTCGTCGTGGGCGCCGCCGTCGGCGCCCCGCTGCGCTACCTCACGGACCAGGCGGTCCGCGCCCGGACCGACTCGGTGTTCCCCTGGGGCACGTTCGTGGTGAACGTCGTCGGCTCGTTCGTGCTCGGGCTGCTCGGCGGCGTCGCCTCCGCCCACACGTACGCCCTGCTCGGCACCGGACTGTGCGGAGCCCTGACGACGTACTCGACGTTCTCGTACGAGACGCTGAAGCTGTACGAGGGCGGGGCGAAGGCGTACGCGGCGCTCAACGTGGCCGGGAGCCTGACCGCCGGACTCCTCGCCGTGTGGCTGGGGGCCGAGGTGGCCGGGCCGCACTGACGGCATCCCGGCCGATGGCTCTGGGCCGAAGACAGGTGTGTTCCCGGCCACTGGCGAGGCGGCGGCGGGGCGCTCCCTCGTAGGGGATGCGTCAAGACGGGCCCGTACGGCGTTAGGGGCCCGTCAACGGCGGCGGTGGACGGCCCCGGGGACGGTTTCCTCATCCTGTCCGAGGAACCGTTCCTCGTCTTTTCTCACCGGGAGCTCACGATGGCCGATCTGGCCTTCGTCGTCACTGTGGTCGCGGTTTTCGCGCTGGTGGCGTTCATTGCCAAGGGGGTGGCCAAGCTGTGAGTGCCGAGAATGTTGTCGGTCTGGTGGTGGCGGTCGCTCTGCTGGGCTATCTCGTCCTGGCCCTCGTCAAGCCCGAGAGGTTCTGAGTACGCTGATGAGTCCGGTTCTTGCTGGGGTGCTCCAGCTTGTGGCGTTGGTTGTGGCGCTGGGTCTGTCGTACCGGCCTTTGGGTGATCATATGGCCCGGGTGTATTCCCCGGGCC